>JAPWHL010000049.1 GCA_027214255.1 Roseovarius aestuarii | reverse complement strand
TCAATTGATAGCGCGCCCGCGATCATGGCCGCCGTGGAGGAAGGAGCAGGTTTGGCGATCCTGCCTGACTATCTGGTCCATGATCGTCTGACCTCGGGCGCGCTGACGCAGGTATTGCCCGCGTGGCAACTCCCCGAAGGGGGTATCTTCGTGGTACTTCCGGCGTCAAAATTCCGCGCCGCCAAAGTATCTGTCTTTACGGAAATGTTGCGGCAAGCGGAAAAGATAAGGGGCAATGGTCGAGCGCTATAGGCCCGCGCCTAAGGAATTTTGTCTCGCACTATTGCTGGATATCCGTGATATGTCCGCTTCTGGCGAGGCCCACTGTTTGTGTCGCGCATGCAGCGAAAGTCTGGTTTCCGCCCCTTGGTGTCGGGCGCAACGAACGGCCCAGAGCCGCCTTCCACCCACCACGCCGATGCCGCGCCGCAGCTTCACCAGACCGGCCATTCGTCGATGGCGCAGCATTTTCGGAGGATGAAGGTCGGCTGTGCGGGACTAAGCGCTCTTTCCTTGCAGTTGCGTCTATGGCTGGTTTTTAATGTTTGCAACATAAGAGAAATTACGAGCGATCACCGCTGCACTTGGCCACTTAATAAAGGTCTCTCATTTGCAATATGACGGCGGACGAACTGCTCCATTTGCTTTCCTTTTTCGGGGATATGTCGGGCAGGCTTCGTCCTATATGACATGTTTTTCAATTCCGGAAACAGCAACAGAATTTCCTGCCGTGCGGCGGGGGGAACGGATTTCAAAGCTTCCGGTCCCGTGTAAAGGCTTTCTGTTGGTGCGCCCTCCGAAAAGACCACTTCGTGTTGATCAAGGAGAAAATGGAAATATTGTACGTCGGTCACGCTCTCATCAACATGAATGCCGGGCAACATGGTCAACTTGATTGCTGGAATCAGGATTTCCATCGACCCAAAAATGCGTTGGGCAATTTTTGATGTAACAAAAACTCTGTGTTGACGCGATACAAGGAGGTCTCGTTTGGGCAGGCCATTTCCAAGAGCCCCGGCCATGATCCGAACGGGTCGCAGTTTAGGGTTTTGCAGTAGTTTGATGGGGCCAACTTTGAACGATCCGGCCCAACGAATTTTCTGATACCCGCGATCTTGCGTTAAAACCATATCTCCAGTTTTTAGATGCTCAACAGGTACATGCCCATCGCGTGTTTCAATCAAAGTTCCATGAACAAAACAGACAACGATTTCGTTTGGAACGTTATCAATGCCGCTTGCGGTATAGGTTTGTCCGGTAATGATTGGAGTTCCGCCAGGGTATTGTACCAAATGAGTCGAGACGAAATTCGAGTCACCACCGATTACCATTCCAAGTGCATCGACGCCGCCAGACCCATCGATTTGCTGTTGCCACCCAAAAGCTAACGTCTGGCCAACCCATTCATCTGGTAGACTGCCTGTGACTGCTGTTATCGTGGGGAGCGCCCCTGTTTCTGTATCTGGGTTGTTGTCGCCGACACCAAGTGCGTCTTCATCAAAAAAAGTGATCGTCCCAACAACACCCTGCGATGTAAAGGTGCCCCAAGCCGTTCCGGTAACCCCGATGATATCGATCGTGTAGCTAGGCATTTTTGTCTCTTGGTGACTGCGGATTAATCTAATATTTTATGGAATAATATTGTCACAATTATGACATGTGAAGTCACGTTACTAAGAGAGTTCGGGTGCCGTCTCATATTCTAACGCATCTGACCTGCGTGAGCATGCTAAGGAACCTCGTTGGACGAACGAAAGCCGACATTCGCACACCGCGCAGCATCGGTTAATGTGGGTTCTGACCTGCTGTTCGCCACGCTTTGACGGAAGGTCCGCTGACGGGAAACGACGTAAAATTTGCAAAGCCCGCTTCCGCGCATTCCTGACTTCGATGGCTAGCGCAGCATGGAAAACTTGAAGGCTTTAAGTTGAATGGCCGCTTTCACCAACTCGAAGCCTTGCTTTCGCAAGTGCAGCGAATTCACACTTTCCGCCCCTTTTACCATTTCTTTCGGCGCTGATCGATTCATCGCCAGTATTCAACCATCAAAAACTTCACTAAAAATCCCGAGTCGTTTCTGCGGCTTAGCGCGGGCCGCACGATTTTCTTGGCCTTTGACTCTTGGAAGCTAAAATCTCAGCTATAGATTCTTTTATACCCGTTAAACACACGGGTATTTAAGTCGGGCGAAGCGGGAGTTGGACCCTCCCACAACGCCCTAACCAACGAGTCTGCAAAGGAGACCCAGATGGCTGTTTCAATCCCTAACACGCCCGATGGCGTGCATGAAGTCCCACATTCACACACCCCTGTGAGCCACGCGTTTCGCGGGTTGCTGCGCGCGGCGCATCACGCGGTGACGTCAGAGAACGACCTGGAGTTCGCTGGCGGCGCCCGTTTTGACCCGTCCCTGGCGCTGTTCCAGAGCGAGGCCGATGAGGCTTGGTCTGCGCTCGATGCGGCGCTGGAGACAGTGCTCAGCACCCCTGATCGCCGCGCCGCCGATCGCGCACTCAAACAGATCGCGCAGGTCTATCAGCTGTGCCTGTCCTTGACCGATTATGGCGATATGCTTGAGCTTTATGAGCGCTACATCCGTCACAGTGGGTTGTTCCGTGTGCGCGGCGCGACCGCGTCTGATCGTGCTGTAAATGCGATGATCGCCGAGGCCGACGCATCCTTGAACGCGCTCTTTGCTTTGGAGCGGTTTGGTGCTGTGGCCTATCACCGCGATGATGATCCTGATCCCACTCCGAACGAGGCCCTTACAGCGCTGGCGGCATAACCCGCCGCGCCTGTCAGTCGCGTGCCGAACCTTCGCGCCAGTCTTGGCGTGACGTTTGGCACGCCCTCCCTCTTTCGAAAGGATCAGATCATGATCATTCAACCCTATTTGCGGGGGCTGGATCTGCCGCGCCATCCCGCGCCGCGCGCAGACGCGCTTGTCCCCCTCACCGAGCTGCACGCGTTTCCCAACATCTCGACGGCGGCCAAGACCCACCACGCCAAACGCTTTGGCAGCGCCGCTGAGCTGCTCTGTGATAGCCTCTTGAT
>JAPWHL010000048.1 GCA_027214255.1 Roseovarius aestuarii | reverse complement strand
TTAATTGCAGAAAACGGCAATAAAAAGCTGGGCCGGGCCATATAAACAAGGTAAAAAGGAGGGGCGAAAGGGGCGCAGCAAAGCACCCCGCGCCACCACCACAAAGGACCGAAATCATGTCAGCATTTTTCGTAGGACCGCAGACGATCAACGCGGCGGCGACCCTGATCCTGATGGCCGAAGGGCCGCGCAGCACCGATGAAATGGACAAGCTGGGCCAGTCGCTCTGGCTGATGAACGCGATGGCTATCGAAGCGCGCTACGCGAACGCCGATGCCAGCGATTATCTGAACACGATCTGTCGCTATCGCTTTGAACACGTCGAAGGCGCGAGCTTCGTCGCGATCCTCAAGGCCGCGAACTGCCTTCTCTACCAATGCCACGAGGGCAGCGTGCCGGAAATGTCCCTGTTCAAGAAGCTGGACGACATTGCCGACCGCTATGCCGCCCAGACCGAAACGGCCGCCTACGAAGCGGCCCCGTGGGGCCTGTGCGGTTGCCCCGGTATCGTGAGCAGGAGTGCAGCCAATGCCCTATGATAACCCCATCACCGTCCATTGTAGCACATGCGGCAGTCAGGACGTGCGCGCGGACGCCTATGCCGCGTGGAACCCCGAACTGCAAACGTGGGAACTGGTCGCGATCTTCGACAGCCGGGATTGCGAGGATTGCGGCGGCGAGTGTTCCACCGTCGAGAAGGAAATCGCCCGATGACGCGCAGCGTAAAACTGATCGAGGGGCTGCACATCACGGCCCAGGACAAGCGCAACATTCTCGATTGCATCGACTATCTTGCGGACCAGCCGCCAAGTGACGAACCGCTATGGCTGGGGCGGGGCAAGTCCCCGAAACGCTACGCCGTGGAGGCGGACCCGCGCCAAGCTGGACGCTACACGGTCAGGATGCGGGAGGCTTACCGGACAGACTTCGGAGAGCGCCGCGAGCGGATCGCCCGTGTCGTGGTGGACGTAAAGAACCCCGCCGCCCGCAGCCCCGCCGCAACGCCTGACCTGTTCGCCTGACAGGTAGGCCCGGCCCTTCGAGGTCGGGCTTTCCGCGATGGTTTGACCCCTCTTTATTAACCGGGGCGGCAGGGTTCGGGAACCCCGCCGCCCCGGCCCGGCGCTTGCGCGCCGCAGCGCGGCCCAGGGCCGCGCGGACGCAGGACAGATCGGATATTCTGGATAGACGGCGGGATATTCGTTTGGTAATATGCAGGATATACACGGAAGGATATTCCATGCCCCTCTACATCCGAGACGACAAGGTGGACGAACTGGCCGAACAGGTCATGCAGGCGACCGGGGCCAAGACGAAGACCGACGCGGTGCGGCAGGCGCTTCAAGCCGCACTCGCGGCCAAGCTGGACAAGACACCCTTAGCCGACCGCATCGCACCGATTCAAGCGCGTGTCGCCGCGCTCGGCCCGGTCGATCCCGACTTCGACATGAAATCCTTCACCGATGAAATGTGGGAGGGCGACTGATGTTTCTGGACGCATCCGTGATCGTCGCTATCCTTGGGAACGAGCCTGACGCGAAGGCGCATCTCAAGCACATCGAGGGTTTGCAGCAACAGCTCTATTGCTCGCCGCTGGCCCGGTTCGAGGCGTCCGTCGCCTTGGCCCGCCGCATCGCGGGGGACAAACGCCGGGACACGGCAACGCACGAGGAAGCCGAACGGGCCGTTGCGGATTTTCTCGACGTGGTGAAGGCCCGCGACATTCACATATCGGGCAGTATCGGGCGCTTGGCCCAAGAGGCCGCGCGCACCTACGGCAAGACCGTGGGCCATCCGGCCCAGCTCAATTTCGGCGACTGCTTCGCCTACGCCTGCGCCAAAGCCTATCGCGTGGGCGTTCTCTACAAGGGCAACGACTTTGCCGAAACGGATCTGGCATGACACTCCCCTCCCCCGTCCGCGCAGTCTGGAAATCGGCCGAACTGCTGATCGCGTTCCACAAGAACAAGAAGCGCGAGAAACGTGACGAGCCGTTTCTTTGGCGCCCCAAGGACGCCTTCGCGCGGCTTCTGTCGAAGCCCGAGGACCAAGAGGCGTTCATCGTCCTGCGCGGCGCGGACGATGTTGAGGACGTTCAGATCAAGCTCCATCCCGACAAGATGGTGATCCGCCGCGACCAGCCTTTGGGCTGGTCGGGCATCATCATTGACGAACACATGGTCCGGGTGAAGGTCGATAACGTCTGGGTTCACGTCGATCCGGGCGGCAGCGTCAAGGTCGAGCGGGACGCCGATACCACCTACCTTGAAGGCGACGGGTCCATCATCAGGATCAATCCCGAGGCCGAAATCATGGTGTCAGGTGACGGCAGGCGCATGAGCCGCCGCACCGAAGCCCAGATCGACGCCTTCACCGAGGACGGATTCGTCTCGCGCAAGAAGTAACCGCGTGAGTGACAAATGCCCTGATTTGTGCTAGCCCACCTCTCCTGTTGCGCCATTTGCTTTTGCGGGTGAAAGCAATGGCCGCAAAGGAGGTGGATCATGGGTTATTCGCAAATCGAAGGGCTTTTCTACTACGCCGATCATCAACGCCGGGTGAAGGCTGACGCCGCCCGCCGTGCCGCCCGTGCTAACGGTGCGCTTGGTCGCGGCCTCGACTTCGGAAGTATCGCGGTATTCTTTTTCTACGTCGCCCTGGTCGCTGTCGTGGTCGCCGCGATCCGTCTTTACAGCTTCGCGATGTTCCACATCGCGGCGTTCTTCGAGACGGTGCTGTCCTACATCCCCTTCCTATGAAAACGACCGGACCCTTGCAGGTCCGGTCGCGGGAAGAAAACTTCACCTTTCACGGCCATCGGCATCCCTGCCTGTTCCGCCCGTTCAGGTTAGCATTTTCCCCCTTTCCGTCAATGTGAATTGCGTTGCGCCGCGCGCGCCGTCTCATCTTCATCTTTCTCTAAATATCCACGGGGGAGGCGCGGAACGCGCCGGGGGCGGTAGCCCCCTTGACGGCATGGCCCCTGCCCCGCCGCCCTGATCGGTCGGCGTGTCACCGCGCTCTAGGCTCCGGCCGGCGGGCGGCCTACGCCCCGCACCCTGCGATCCTGGCCTTCCTGATCCAATGGCGCGCGCGCCGTCTCGTGCCGAGCCGCCGCGCGCACC
>JAPWHL010000047.1 GCA_027214255.1 Roseovarius aestuarii | reverse complement strand
CAACCCAACCTGATCAGCAGGCGCAACGAGTAGCTTAATTTACGCCAGGTCTCGTCCAAACATTGGGGAGTAGCTCAAGGTCAAGGTCGCCTAGCCCTTTCCCTGTCAGAACTTCCATGACGCTTTGCGCAGGCGACGACAGGGCCACAGCCAGCACGTTCGGCAGGTCTACCCCCAAGCGCTCTTGCCGTATTTGGAGCGCAAAGAGTTATCAGCGCGATGGAAGTACTTTTACCAAGCCGTTTGGAACCATCGTATTTCCTGTTTCTATACTAAGCGCCGGGTTCGGACGCCCCACCAAACAAATGCCAAGGGACCCGGTCTGGAAATACAAGTGCAGCGCAAGTTGCGACCGCTTTTTCAATGTCGCTTAGGCCTTCGCTAGCCGCCGCCGTGCGCGACATCAGTTCGTTTTCAAAGAATCCAGACAAATCCGATACCGTAAAGACTTCAAAGCCAATCTTGAAATGAATGTTGGTTCCGTCGCGTACAACTTTTTCCGAGAACGCTGAATATGATTTAGGAACAAAAGTACCCAGTACCGTCCCGTCCAAATCGGCAAGATCATATCGGACAATGTCGAGAAGCCCCAAGTGCCAAAACATCGCAAACAATGCAAACAGTGCTTCGGATGGCCTTTCGCAAAACTCTTGAAAATCTGCCTTTTCAGATGAGGTGCGGTGCTTCAAGAAGGAAAACGCTTTATCGGCAGGCAAATCGACCCGTGCGATTTTTGCATTGTTCTCAAAGTATGAATTGTAGAGGCATCCTATGAATTGCTCGGCCCAACTCTCATCAAGACCTTTCCCAAGTGCTGTTACTACAGAGATTGCAGAGGCTTGTCTTTCAGTTACCAAATTGAACGATCCGATATAGTCCTTCGATAGCGCTGCAAGTATTCGGCGTGAAGTCATCGAAGAACTGGTGGAGTCAACTCCGGTAAGGAGGGGAACTCTAGCAGCCACAAGCGACCATGCGGCTAAGCTAGAGATACGTTGCGGCAAGGTAATAAACTCACTATAGCCGCCACCTCCTCGCACCAAAAACAAGTTATCCGATTCTAGATCATCGGCAAGTTCAGTCAAAGTGCGCTCTAGCTCCTCGGAAAGTACTTTGACGAAATACGTAGATAACTGCAAATTTTTTAGCTTTTCAGATGCTAACATCGAAAATACAGATGCTAGTATAATAGGCGCAAAGGCATCATTTGAAGTGCGAGACCGGTAAAGAAAACTTACAAAAAGACCAGAAAGTATTGCAGGTGCGGTCTCATCATATCTCTCATCGGATAAAGTCTCTGAGATGACTTCATAAACTTTTCGAAAATTTAAAGATTCTTGGAACTCTAAATAGCACTGCCAAAGTCGCTCCCGATGCGTTTGCGTTAGTTCAACTTGAACCTCGCTGAAAATGTCTGGCGTCTCGTAGACCTCGGAATCCCGAAATTTCAGCGCAAATGCATTTTTGCAAAAAGCAGATGTACCTTGGAGATTAAAAGACCAGAATGACGGAGTTTGGGTACTTTCACTAACATTTATGGCTTGTGCTATGTCCGCCAAGGTGAGTTCTGCAACGTTTTTGCCCGTATCTACCTCACCTTTCATCACGCTTAGCAGCGCTTTCGTTCCAAAACCTCCAGAGCCATCCAATGCTTCCTCCGCCGCCTCGCCCCTAGAACTCATAGCAAGTATTGATACGCTGGACCCACCTGCGACTCCGACCTCAAAGCTTTTGGTAACAGCAGACAAATCAATTGCGACTCCGCCAGCCTGACAGGCATCCAATACGATGTTAGTGTGTAAACCAGCGCGTTCATTCAGAAGCTGGAAAAGATCAGTCAAAGAAAGAGCCGTTAGTGCCAATCGGCTGGCAATGGCGTCACAACATGTCAAGAAATATCCTGAATTTGTTTCGGCACCATGCCCGGCGAAGAATATTGTCAAACTCTTTACAGTTGGGTTCAAAACGGCATCCGCCACTACTACTCTAACGTCTTCTTTCGTCGGGTTAGACAAGAGTGTTGAAAGAGACACATCACAAGTACCAAAATCTATATGCGTCGCCGCGTCGTAGAAAGCTTTCGCATCCACAGTCGCACCGGGAAGGTCTCCAATCGAATTATCATCATACTTTGCAGCTCCAATAGCTATACAAACCGACAAGCTCACGTCTCGGGCCTTTCAAAGCGGGCAAGGCGTTGCCTTTCTCGCTCTTGAGCTTCGAATTTTTTTCTCTCTTTGAGTGCCGAGAATTTCTCATCAAATTCTATGCCAGCAGATTTAACCTGTGCTTCCAGCTTCGCGCTTTGGGAAGGGTGGATGAACATTGTCGGCATCGACAGTTCTCCGTCGTCATCCAAAGGCAGCTCCATCATTTCCAACATCTCATACATTGACTCAGGAAAAGTTTTTTGGGAACCATCAACTACTTGGCCGCTTTTCTTCGTAGAGTTACTCATTGTTTCGAAAAGTAACCGTTCCATTTGAGAATTCATATCATCTGTGACCTGTGAGACTGCTAGAAAAACTGTTTCCACCTTGCCCGCCGCAATGTCTTTCAGGTTTAATTCCGTCTCTGTGCCGTGCTGTTTTATCTCCCCGGTCGTGTCCCCAAGGGCATTCGCTGGGGCTTCCCAAGTGCGGCCATGACTGAATTTCAAGACGTTGTCAGGTGCCATGTATCGTTCGCGCAAGATACGAGCGTTTTCACCGATGGCTTCGGCGAAACCTTTCATGAATTCTGTTTCTACTTCTGGAAAATGGAACGGAACTTTACCCATAAGCGCTCCTAAGTGCTCTACGTCAGTCTACTATCGGATTTTCGCTGCAGGCCTGCAACTCATGATTGCGCTCGGACATGTTGAAAAGGCAAGGCTCAACAATCACCGCGCTCATGGGCATAA
Source organism: Roseovarius aestuarii (assembly GCA_027214255.1). Taxonomy (GTDB): domain Bacteria; phylum Pseudomonadota; class Alphaproteobacteria; order Rhodobacterales; family Rhodobacteraceae; genus Roseovarius; species Roseovarius aestuarii_A. The sequence continues at coordinate 430 of JAPWHL010000047.1, read as the reverse complement.
ATTGGCAGCCGCAGAATGCATTTAGTTCTCCATCGACTTTTCGCATGAAAAGTACAATGGCGGCGTGCCCGAGATGCTTGCCGCCTTATCTGGCAATCAAGTCTCTCTGTTGCTTCATTAGTTCTGTTTCCCACTCGCCATCATCCCCGTGGTCGATGACAATCATGCACGGTCCCTTTGGCATCGGACCGATAAGCTGGCCTTGGGGCGTGAACCGCGCGACGGCACCGTGAACTCGGACGGGTGGTCGGTTGCGGGTTTCCAGCCGTTTCAAGCGTGCAGCGATTGCGGGGCGGGCCATCACCGTTCCCCCGCTTCAAGGGCTTCTAGGCGGCGCTCAAAGTCGCTTCCTTTGAGGTGCCCCTAACTTCCTAGACGCCTGCCTCGTTCATTTTCTGCTGTTTCATTTCATAGTCAACCGGTGACAGCA
>JAPWHL010000046.1 GCA_027214255.1 Roseovarius aestuarii | reverse complement strand
GTTACTTTGCTTTATTGACGGTTGCTCTGAGCCATCCTGAGATGAGTTCGGCGACGAGGACCATTGCGATGATGGAGAGTATGATGGCGCCGACGCGGAGGTTTTCGAGCTGTTGGACGTTTCGTTTGAGGTACCAGCCCATTCCGCCGCCGCCGAAGAAACCGACGACTGTTGCGGCGCGGAATGCCACGTCCCATGTGTAGATTGCGATGCCGGTGAAGGCGACGCGCACTTGGGGGACGATGGCAAAGATGAAGATCTGGAACGGGTTGGCGCCTGCGCTGCGCATGGCCTCGACCGGGCCCATGTCGACGGCCTCGATTTCATCCGAAAAGAGTTTGCCCGCAAAGCCGATGCAGAACATGGTCAACGCGCTGACGCCTGCCAGCATGCCAAAGCCCAGCACCGACACGAACAGGATCGTCCAGATCGTTTCGTGAATGGCGCGCGCCGAGATGACGCCAAGCCGCCCGAGCGGGAATAAAAAGCGTCGGCTGGGCGATACGTTCCACGCCGAGAACCACGCCAGCGGGATCGCGAAAACCACGCCCAGCATCCCGCCAAGGAATGACATTTGCAGCGTGTCCAGAATGGCCGCCAGATAGCCTCGGTCCAGAACATATTCCAGATCGGGGGGGTAAAAGCGGTCGGACACGACGCCGATCAAGCCGCCCAAAGCCCCCAGAAGCAGCGGGATGTCGATGTTCAAAAAGACCATCGAATAGCCCAGAAAGACAAGGATCAGCAAAACCGTGCCAAACCCCCAGAGCGATCCGGGAAACGTGTAGCGCGACCATGTGGGTTTGGGTTTTGTGATGGGTTTATCGGTGCGGATCATCTGTTCAACCATTGCGCATCCCCCTCAAATCACGGCTTTGCGCAGGTAATGCGAGATCACCTCGCCCAGCACGATCAGCATGAGGATCGCAAGGATCACCATCGACACGCCGCCATAGTTAAAGCTGTTCATCTGCCGGAAGAACAACAGGCCAAGCCCCCCCGCACCGACCAGCCCCATCACCGCAGAACGGCGGATGTTGATGTCCCACTCGAAGATGACCGTGGCCAGAACCACCGGGTAGATCTGTGGCAGGATGCCGTAATACATCACCTGAAACTCGTTGCCGCCGGTGGCGCGGATCGCCTCGACCGGTTTGGCGTCGATGTTCTCAATCGCCTCGGCGGTGATCTTTGAGATGAACCCGACCGAGCGCATGGCGATGGCCAGCACACCGGGCAAGGCGCCCAGGCCGACCGCGCTGACGAAGATCAGCGCCCAGACGATCTCATGCACCGAGCGGCTGAGAACCATCAGGAACCGGCCCAGCGGATAGAGGATTTTCTTGGACGGGGTCACGTTGGCCGCGCCCAGCCAGGCGACAGGCAGCGAAAAGAAACAGCCCAGAACCGTGCCGACGCAGGCCATCATGAACGTCTCGATCGTGGGCACGATCAATTCGCGCCACAGGCCCAGATCCAGTTGCAGATAGCGCCCGAACGAGGCCCAGACGCCGCTGCGCCCGCCCACCCGGTGCCAATCGGTGTCCTGAACGATTGTCCCGTGAAAGCACCAGGCCGCAAACAGCAGGACCGCGCCCCAGATCAGGCCCATTTTCAGCTGCTTCTTGCGGCGCAATTCGCTCTGCAAGGCCAGCCCGGTGGCATGTGTGTCACTTAAGGCCATGGGTTACAGAACCTCCATGGCATAGATGTCTTCCAGATCGGCGTCGCGCAGGGTCGACGTCTCGCCGTCGAACTTCTTGATGCCGTCTTGCAAGCCAATGATACGGTTGCAGAATTCCTTGGCCAGCTGCACATCGTGGATGTTGCACAGCGCCGGGACGCCCAGCTCTTTGGCGATGCCCATGATCAGGCCCATCACCTCGCGCGAGATCTTGGGATCCAGCGCCGAGGTGGGCTCGTCCAGCAACAGCAGCTTGGGCTGTTGCATCAGGGCGCGGGCGATGCCGACACGCTGACGCTGACCGCCCGACAGTTCGTCGGCCCGTTTGTTGATATGATCCGACAGGCCCACCCGGTCCAGAAAATCCAGCGCCATGGCGATGTCTTTCTTGGGGAAATGACGGAACAGGCTGCGCATGTTGCCGGTGTATCCCAGCCGCCCGGACAGCACGTTATCCATCACCGACATGCGGTTGATCAGATTGAATTCCTGAAAGATCATACCGACATTGCGCCGCAATCCACGCAGCTCGCGCGGGCGTAAGGCACGCACATCCTGCCCCAGCAGGGTGATCTGCCCCTCGGTCGGCTCGACCAGACGATTGACGCTGCGGATCAGCGTGGATTTGCCCGCACCTGACGGCCCGATAATCGCCAGAAAATCATCGGCGGCGACCTCAAAATCGATCCCCTTCAGGATCTCGGGGCCTTTGCCGGAATAGCGCACGCGCAGGTTCTTGACGGACAGGACGGACATATGAAGCATGCTCCTTTGAAAGCGCCTGCCATGGCCGGAGGTCCGGCGCGGGGCGGCGAGCGCAGAAATCATTGGGGGAAAAACGCCCCCGCCGGCCTTGCGACGGGGGCATGGACGCGCGCCTTACTTGGCGTCTTTCGCGGCTTTGAGATCGCGAATGATGTCATAGTCGCTGTCTTCCATCGCCACGAATTTGGAGGCGTTCACATTCTCCAGATACTGGCGGCCTTCTTCGCTATCCCCCAGCGTCAGGAACGCTTTTTGGATGTTGTCGATCAGCTCGGGGCAGAGATTGCCGTTCACGACAAACGGATCCTGCGGGATCACGGGCGAGGACCACAGCACGACATAATCGTCCATCGTGGCCAGATCGCGGTCGATCACATTGTCCAGACGGTGCGTCGCCACAAAGGCCGCATCCACCTGACCCTCGATCACCGCAATCGCGCTCAGATCATGGCCGCCAGTATAGACAACGCGGCTAAAGTAATCCTCCAGATCGCTGCCGATCACCTTGGTAAACGACACCCGTGGCAACAGGTTGCCCGAGGTACTAGCCGGGTCGGTCAGCCCGATGACCGTGCCCTTCAGGTCCTCCACCGAACTATATCCGCTGTCCTTGCGTGCCACCAGAACGGCCTTGTAACCGGGGCCTTCCTCCTGAAAGTGACCCTTGTGCTTGGCATAGGTCGCAATCACCCGCAGATCCGGATCCTTCTCCTGCGCAATCACGTAGGAATACGGGCCGTGCATGCCCAGATCGACAAAACCACCCAGCATCGCCTCGACCACCGACGCATAGGACGTGGGCAGATAAAACTCTACGTTCTTGCCCGTCACGGTCTTCAGCTGGTTCACCATAGGCTCATAAAGCGACAGCTCCTGCGTGGTCTCTTCCGTCGGAATCATCGAAAACCGCAGCGCCTCGGGGTTCTTGCACTCCTCAGCCTGCCCCAGCCCAACCGTCGCAACCGTAAGCGCCAAAGCGCCACCCAAAACCAACTTCGCCTTCGTTAATATCGTCATCTAATGTCCTCCCATGGATCGT
>JAPWHL010000045.1 GCA_027214255.1 Roseovarius aestuarii | reverse complement strand
AACGGCAATAAAAAGCTGGGCCGGGCCATATAAACAAGGTAAAAAGGAGGGGCGAAAGGGGCGCACCAAAGCACCCCGCGCCACCACCACAAAGGACCGAGTTTATGACCACCTACCGTTTGCAATCATCCCCGATGGTTCACACCCCCGGCCTGATCGCATGGGCCATCAACGGCTATGCGTTCGAGGCTGACCGCCCGCAGATGCTCAAAGTGATCGGCGAGACTTTCGCAGGCGTCCCGACCGACGCCATCGAGCGGCTTCTGTCAAAGGAAGTTCCCTACACCGTGGACGGCGAGACCGTCACCTTTGAAGTGGAGGCATGAGCATGTCGGCACGTCTTTTCACCATGCAGGCCGACTATGAAGGCCAGCCCTACCCGCAGGCCATCTACGGCACGAGCGAAATCACCCTTCGCATGATCGGGCGCGACCACCACCGCGCCGCGACCATCAAGCCGGTCCTGACCCTCAAGAACCCGGACGGCATCACCATCGCCACGATGGACGAATGGGCCGACGACTGGACGGACGCGGCAAGCGCCCCGGCCAGCAGCCGCGAGAGCATCCATTTCTTCGACACCGCCGAGGAAGCGATTGCCTACCGCGCCGAAAACGGAACGGGAGGCTGGATCTTCGCATGTGCCGACAAGAACAGCGGCACGATCTTTCCGCCCCGCATGACGCCGAGCGACATTCTGGCGACCGGCCAGACCAGTTCGTCGGGTGGCCGCTTCATCGGCCCCGCCGGGAAAATCATCAAGCAGGAGGACGTGGCATGAGCGCGCTTTTCAACATGACCGGCGTATCGCTGGATCGCGTCGAGTTGGCGGCGGTTCTGACCGGCCTTCGCATGTTGCAGTCGGAATTGGAAGTTCCGACGCTTCTGCACCACATCCTGACCGATTGCGGAGAGTTCGACCCGATCACCGAAGACCAGATCGACGCCCTTTGCGACCGTCTCAATGGCGGGGAGGTCGGCTGATGGACATGATCGCCTACTACCGTCAGCTTGTCGGCTTCACCGTTACCGGCTTTCGGATGGACGCCGGCGAGTTCGGCGACGAGCCGTTCCCCACCTTCACCGTGAAAGCCCCGGACGGGGAAACGCTGGAAGTCAGCCTGTCGCGCGACCCCGAGGGCAACGGCGGAGGCTTTGCCTTCATCGCCCCGCCCGCCGCGCCGGAGGGCCGGGCATGACCAAGCACTACGGGTTTTCGCGTATCGGAGAAACCCCGGAGCAGGAGGCGCACAGCGCCCCTGCCCTTCGGCGCAGCTTGGCCGAAATCGTCGCCGAATACGACGACAAGGCCGAGAGCATCCCCGAGCGGATCGGCGAGTTCGAGCGCGCCACGGACGCCCTCAAACTCGCCAGCACCATAGGCGGTGCCTATGGTGCCAACCCCTTCGCCAACGAGCCGCGCCTATATGAGCGCGACGTGCGCCTGGCCCTTCTGCGGTCGGCATGGCGGCATGTTTACGAGGGATTGAACATCGAGGCCGTCGCCAGCGCCAAGGACCGCCAGCAGCTCGACCTGAAACTGACCACCCCCCTGCCCTTCACCATCGAGAACATCCGAGAGATATTCGGGCCGTATCTTCTCGACCCGCGCTTTCACGTCCTAAAGGGACTGGCGGAATGTTTCTGTGACCTCGACCCGGCCTACAAGAGCCACAGCCGCGTCAGGATCGGGGTTTCCGGCCTGCCCAAGCGGATCATCGTTTCTTCCGTCACCGGATGGAGTGGATGGGGCAAGGAGCGCGTGAAAGACACGTTGAACGCCTTGCGTGTCTATCGCGGCCAGCCGCGCTACGAATATGCCGAGTTCGCGAACATGATGGACGAGGCGGAACGGCACGGCGAATCCGACTTCTGCGGCGGCATCATCCGCGTGTTCAAGAACGGCAACGCGCACCTGATCTTCGACGCGCAGGGCTTGCTCGAAATAAACCGCGCCTTGGCCGAGTTCTACGGTGAGGTTCTGCCCGACGCCCCGTCCGAGGCGGAGGCCAAGCGGCCAAGCACGGAGGTTTCGCGCGATCTGCAATTCTACCCGACACCGCGCACCGCCGCGCAGACCGTGATTGACGCGCTGCACCTGTCGGGCGGCGAGACGATCCTAGAGCCTTCATGTGGCGACGGGCGGATCATGGACCTTCTGGCCGACTGGCACGACCAGCCGGATAGCTACCGGCCCCGCGATCCGCTGACCGTGACCGGCATCGAGTATGACGCGGGCCGCGCGGGGCAGGCCCGCGCCAAGGGCCATCACGTTATGACCGCCAATTTCCTACAGGTCGCGCCCGATCCGCGCTTCGACGTGATCGTGATGAACCCGCCCTTCTACGGGCAGCACTACAAGAAGCATCTCGACCACGCGGCGAAGTTCCTGCGCCCCGGCGGGCGTCTGGCCTGCATCCTGCCCGCCAGTGCCTACTACGACCACGCCAACACCATCGGCGATTGGCACGACTTGCCGGTAGGCAGCTTCGCCGAGAGCGGCACGAACATTCCGACCGGGTTCTGCATCTGGCGAAAGCCCGGTTGATCCTGGCGGGGCTTACGCCCCGCCCGTCTCATTTCCGCTTGGCTTCCTTCGATCCGGTTCCGAACAGGAACCAGTTCGCATCGGCACCGCAATGCTCCAGCAGGATCGCGAGTTCATCCGCTTTCAGGTCGCGCTCGCCCGCCTCGATCTTGCAGTAGGTGCGGAACGTCGCGCCGATCTTTTCCGCCATCTGCGGTTGGCTCATGTTGGCGCATGTCCGCAAGTGCTTGAGCCGCGCCACCCTGTCGTGCGTCTTGCCCAGCTCGACGACCTCGACCTTGCGCCCGCGCGTCTCGATCTTGTCTTCCGCCGATCCGGTATCCTGCGATTTCATAGACCTATCCAATGCGAACCACAGCGGCAGCGATAACTACCAATCCCAGACAGGACATAAACGCATAAACTGCCTGTTTGATCTGGAAACCCGGAATATCATCTTTGTCGCTGGCATCGGCATATTGCGCGGAAAGTGCATCTGCGCGCAATCTACCAAAGCCCACCATGATAACTCCCAGAATGACCGCGAGACCCGATAAAATCATCGTGTTTCCAATTAGCCCTTGTTGTTCATCACGCTGTAACATTGGTTGCCGGTTTCTTCAACCATTCATCTTTCTCTAAATATCCACGGGGGAGGCGCGGAACGCGCCGGGGGCGGTAGCCCCCTCGACGTTATGGCCCCTGCCCCGCCGCCCTGACCGGGCGTCGTGTCACCGCGCTCTAGGCTCCGGCCGGCGGGCGGCCTGCGCCCCGCACCCTGCGATCCTGGCCTTCCTGATCCAATGGCGCGCGCGCCGTCTCGTGCCGAGCCGCCGCGCGCACCTTGGATCATGGTCGCCCTGGACCTTGTGAGCGGCCCATTCGGGTGACGATCGCTGGGGCGGGCGGCTCCGGGGTTCGGGCAAGCCGAACGCCGCTTTGCCTTTGACGGACAGGGGGGTTCGGGCAAGCCGAACGCCGCCCTGTCCGTTTGTCCCGTTCGCCTGGGGATCGAGGG
>JAPWHL010000044.1:3796-6410 GCA_027214255.1 Roseovarius aestuarii | reverse complement strand
ATCTGGTTGCGGGAGTAGGATTTGAACCTACGACCTTCAGGTTATGAGCCTGACGAGCTACCGGGCTGCTCCATCCCGCGCCAAAGATTGTCTCAGAGTTATTATCGAGCTGAGACGTCATCGAAGAGAGATACATTATACGGGAACTTTACTAGGTTTGGCGGCGACCTACTCTCCCACGCCTTAAGACGCAGTACCATGGGCGCGACAGCGCTTAACGGCCGGGTTCGGGATGGGACCGGGTGTTTCGCTTGTGCTATGACCACCAAACCGAGAAAAGTTCCTGTATGTCCAAGTCAAGATCGTCTTTGGTGTATGACGATTGGATCAGTAATGCCAAATCTGGCTTTTACTGGATCAAATCAAGCCTATCGAGCAATTAGTACCAGTCAACTGAACGCCTTACAGCGCTTACATCTCTGGCCTATCGACGTGGTGGTCTACCACGGCTCTCAGGGATACCTTGTTTTGAGGGGGGCTTCCCGCTTAGATGCCTTCAGCGGTTATCCTGTCCGTTCATAGCTACCCAGCACTGCCGTTGGCACGACAACTGGTCCACCAGTGGAACGTTCACCCCGGTCCTCTCGTACTAGGGGCAACTCCTCTCAAGTATCCTACACCCACGGCAGATAGGGACCGAACTGTCTCACGACGTTCTAAACCCAGCTCACGTACCTCTTTAAACGGCGAACAGCCGTACCCTTGGGACCTGCTCCAGCCCCAGGATGAGATGAGCCGACATCGAGGTGCCAAACACTGCCGTCGATATGGACTCTTGGGCAGTATCAGCCTGTTATCCCCGGCGTACCTTTTATCCGTTGAGCGATGGCCCTCCCACTTGGGACCACCGGATCACTATGACCGACTTTCGTCTCTGCTCGACTTGTCAGTCTCGCAGTCAGGCTGGCTTCTGCCATTGCACTCAACGACCGATTTCCGACCGGTCTGAGCCAACCTTCGCGCGCCTCCGTTACGCTTTAGGAGGCGACCGCCCCAGTCAAACTACCCGCCACGCAGGGTCCCGGATCCGGATAACGGACCGCGGTTAGACATCAAGAGTGTGAGGAGTGGTATCTCAAGGATGACTCCACCGAAACTGGCGTTCCGGCTTCAAAGTCTACCACCTATCCTGCACATCACAATCCTGATGCCAGTGCGAAGCTGTAGTAAAGGTGCACGGGGTCTTTCCGTCTAACCGCGGGAAACCTGCATCTTGACAGGTAATTCAATTTCGCTGAGTCCACATTTGAGACAGCGGGGAAGTCGTTACGCCATTCGTGCAGGTCGGAACTTACCCGACAAGGAATTTCGCTACCTTAGGACCGTTATAGTTACGGCCGCCGTTTACCTGGGCTTCAATTCAGAGCTCTCACCCCTCCTTTTAACCTTCAGGCACCGGGCAGGCGTCAGACCCTATACGTCGTCTTGCGACTTCGCAGAGCCCTGTGTTTTTAGTAAACAGTCGCCACCCCCTGGTTTGTGCCCCCGGCCTCTACTTGCGTAAAAACCGGGCCTCCTTCTCGCGAACTTACGGAGGTATTTTGCCGAGTTCCTTAAATGTGGTTCTCTCAAGCGCCTTGGTATTCTCTACCAGTCCACCTGTGTTGGTTTAGGGTACGATCTAGCGATGGAGCTATTTCCAGGGACTGATTAGCGGCCCACCCAATCCGATAAGGGTGAACAACCTTCACAATCCGTCACTTCCATCTGGCCCAGGAATATTAACCTGGTTCCCATCGACTACGCCTTTCGGCCTCGCCTTAGGGGTCGGCTTACCCTGCTCAGATTAGCTTTAAGCAGGAACCCTTGGACTTTCGGCGACAGTGTCTCTCACACTGTTTGTCGCTACTCATGTCATCATTCTCACTAGTGATCTCTCCACAGGATCGCTCACGCGCCCGCTTCATCGAAAGCTCCGCGTCTCCGTAATGACCGAAGTCACTAAAGAGACATGGAACTATGTCACACTACGCTCTGCTACCATGCCTTACGGCATCCTAAGCTTCGGCTCATGGCTTGAGCCCCGTTACATCTTCGCCGCAGGACAACTTATTTAGACCAGTGAGCTGTTACGCTATCTTTAAAGGATGGCTGCTTCTAAGCCAACCTCCTGGTTGTTTTGGTCGTCCCACCTGCTTTCCCACTTAGCCATGAATTAGGGGCCTTAGCTGTAGGTCAGGGTTGTTTCCCTCTCGACTACGGACGTTAGCATCCGCAGTCTGTCTGCCATCTAGTACTCCTCGGTATTCGGAGTTTGGTTAGGATCAGTAAGCCGGTAAGGCCCCATTACCCATCCAGTGCTCTACCCCCGAGGGTATTCGGATGACGCTCTACCTAAATAGATTTCGCAGAGAACCAGCTATCTCCGAGTTTGATTGGCCTTTCACCCCTAGGCACAACTCATCCCGACCTTTTTCAACAGGTGTGGGTTCGGTCCTCCAGTTAGTGTTACCTAACCTTCAACCTGGTCATGCCTAGATCACTCGGTTTCGGGTCTGATCCATCTAACTCATGCGCCCTATTAAGACTCGCTTTCGCTGCGCCTACACCTAACGGCTTAAGCTTGCTAGATAGACCAAGTCGATGACCCATTATACAAAAGGTACGCCGTCAC
>JAPWHL010000044.1:0-3173 GCA_027214255.1 Roseovarius aestuarii | reverse complement strand
AGCTCCGACTGATTGTAGGCGTTCGGTTTCAGGTACTGTTTCACTCCCCTCGTCGGGGTGCTTTTCACCTTTCCCTCACGGTACTGGTTCACTATCGGTCAGTAAGGAGTACTTAGCCTTCGAAGGTGGTCCTCCGATCTTCAGACAGAATTTCACGTGTTCCGCCCTACTTAATACGTCCTATTGTGCTTCATATACGGGGCTATCACCCACTATGGCCGTGCTTCCCAACACGTTCTATTCACACTCAAGGCTCGGCTGGTCCCCGTTCGCTCGCCGCTACTAGGGGAGTATCAATTGATTTCCTTTCCTCCGGGTACTTAGATGTTTCAGTTCTCCGGGTTTGCTCTTATAAACCTATGTATTCAGTCTATAAGTACCTGTTTCAGCCCGCTATAAATTGCCCGAGGGCAATTATAACAAACTGTCAGGTGGGTTGCCCCATTCGGAAATCCATGGATCAAAGCTTATTCTCAGCTCCCCATGGCTTATCGCAGAGTATCACGTCCTTCATCGCCTCTTACTGCCAAGGCATTCACCAAACGCCCTTTTCGCGCTTGATTTGATCCAGAAAAAGACAGACTTGCGTCTGACACGACACCCAGCTGGTAACTAAAGGTGTCTTGGTTCCGGACCAAAAGTCATACTTTTCCCGCCTGGACATACGTCCAGACAATGATCTGTATTACTACAGATCAGGACCTAAAACCGTGCAGAATTAGGTCCGGGTTAGTGTTACTTGACTTGGACAACACTATCGTTTCGGTCAGCATACGCATGGACGGTTGAGGAAGCAGCCGCATCATACGCTTGCCTTTGGATCGAAATCCTCCGGCACTAAACCGAGGTAATTCGCTAACGCGCGAACACCAACAGTGTCGTTATTGTATCTCTCTTTACGATGTTAAATTGGATGAAAGCCTTGCGACTTTCGTCCTGTCCGATTGGACGGTTAAGAACTGTATCCAGTGCTTAACGATCTAATCGGGTGTTGGTAATGGTGGAGCCTAGCGGGATCGAACCGCTGACCTCCTGAATGCAAATCAGGCGCTCTCCCAGCTGAGCTAAGGCCCCAAAGGAATGGCCATGTTGTTTTCAGAGGAAAACAATTGCCGCCTCGTCACTTTCATGATTCAAAAGTGATGTTGGTGGGTCGAGGAGGACTTGAACCTCCGACCTCACGCTTATCAGGCGTGCGCTCTAACCACCTGAGCTACCGACCCAGACAGGCCGGTAGGCCTGAAATTGACTGAAGAGATATGAGGACGGCTCGGCCCAAATCAGTATCGCAAGCGATCTGATTGATGTGATCAGTTTTGTTTACTGATCTGCTAAGTGTTCCACGATCTTGAGCGAACTCAATCTGCTAGGAACATCCTTAGAAAGGAGGTGATCCAGCCGCAGGTTCCCCTACGGCTACCTTGTTACGACTTCACCCCAGTCGCTGAGCTCACCGTGGTCCGCTGCCTCCTCGAAAGGTTGGCGCACGGCCTTCGGGTGGACCCAACTCCCATGGTGTGACGGGCGGTGTGTACAAGGCCCGGGAACGTATTCACCGCGTCATGCTGTTACGCGATTACTAGCGATTCCGACTTCATGGGGTCGAGTTGCAGACCCCAATCCGAACTGAGACAGTTTTTTGAGATTAACTCATTGTCACTGCCATTGTAGCACGTGTGTAGCCCAACCCGTAAGGGCCATGAGGACTTGACGTCATCCACACCTTCCTCCCGCTTATCACGGGCAGTTTCCATAGAGTGCCCAGCTTAACCTGCTGGCAACTAGGGATGTGGGTTGCGCTCGTTGCCGGACTTAACCGAACATCTCACGACACGAGCTGACGACAGCCATGCAGCACCTGTATGATATCCAGCCGAACTGACGAAACCATCTCTGGTAACTACGATATCTATGTCAAGGGTTGGTAAGGTTCTGCGCGTTGCTTCGAATTAAACCACATGCTCCACCGCTTGTGCGGGCCCCCGTCAATTCCTTTGAGTTTTAATCTTGCGACCGTACTCCCCAGGCGGAATGCTTAATCCGTTAGGTGTGTCACCGAACAGTATACTGCCCGACGACTGGCATTCATCGTTTACGGTGTGGACTACCAGGGTATCTAATCCTGTTTGCTCCCCACACTTTCGTACCTCAGCGTCAGTATCGAGCCAGTGAGCCGCCTTCGCCACTGGTGTTCTTCCGAATATCTACGAATTTCACCTCTACACTCGGAGTTCCACTCACCTCTCTCGAACTCTAGACTAGTAGTTTATGAGGCAGTTCCAGGGTTGAGCCCTGGGATTTCACCCCATACTTTCTAATCCGCCTACGCACGCTTTACGCCCAGTAATTCCGAACAACGCTAACCCCCTCCGTATTACCGCGGCTGCTGGCACGGAGTTAGCCGGGGTTTCTTTACCAGGTACTGTCATTATCATCCCTGGCGAAAGAGCTTTACGATCCTAAGACCTTCATCACTCACGCGGCATGGCTAGATCAGGCTTGCGCCCATTGTCTAAGATTCCCCACTGCTGCCTCCCGTAGGAGTCTGGGCCGTGTCTCAGTCCCAGTGTTGCTGATCATCCTCTAAAACCAGCTATAGATCGTAGACTTGGTAGGCCATTACCCCACCAACTATCTAATCTAACGCGGGCTGATCCTTTACCGATAAATCTTTCCCCCGAAGGGCGTATAAGGTATTACTCACCGTTTCCAGTGGCTATTCCTTAGTAAAGGGTACATTCCCACGCGTTACTAACCCGTCCGCCGCTCACCCGAAGGTGCGCTCGACTTGCATGTGTTAGGCCTGCCGCCAGCGTTCGTTCTGAGCCAGGATCAAACTCTCAAGTTGAAAAGCTGTTACCAGCTTAACCTTGACGTTCGAACCTCTGCACATATTTTCGTTCCAACCGGCTAGGTTGAAACGAACTGTTTGTTGTGCTTCTGGTTTCATCAGAAACCGAAAGCCGTCCAAACAGTGAAGCTGACACTACATCATCGGGTTGCCCCTAGTAGCGCGATATATGTGCAGTTGTTTGTTCATCGAATGAACCAAACCGCCCACATATCTCTTCAGTTTTCTATCAATTTCAAAGAGCGTTGGATCCGTAGACCCGAGACAAAATCAACCGGAAGCGCTTAACTATCAAGCGCAACCCGCCTCTTCAACCCCTAAA
>JAPWHL010000043.1 GCA_027214255.1 Roseovarius aestuarii | reverse complement strand
GCGTTGTTCTCGGCGCTCAAACGGACCTTGATCTGCAACCGCAGAGGTCGGTCGTTCAGATAGATCAGGCGGTCGAAAGCTTGAAACTCCGGCGACGGATGACTATCGATGCCAAGGCGCATCAAGAGGCTATCACAGAGCAGCTCAGCGGCGCTGCCAAAGCGTTTGGCGTGGTGGGTCTTGGCCGCCGTCGAGATATCGGGAAACGCGTGCAGCTCGGTGAGCGGAACAAGCGCGTCTGCGCACGGCGCGGGGTGGCGCGGCAAATCCAGCCCACGCAAATAGGGTTGAGTGATCATGATCTGATCCTTTCGAGTGAAGGGCAGGGGCGAGCCAAACGTCACGCCAAGACTGGCGCGGAGGTTCGGCGCGCGACTGACAGGCGCGGCGGGTTATGCTGCGAGCGCTGTAAGGGCCTCGCTCGGAGTGGGATCAGGATCGTCGTCGCGGTGGTAGGCCACAGCACCAAACCGCTCCAACGCGAAGAGCGCGTTCAGGGACGCGTCAGCCTCGGCGATCAGCGCATTTACAGCACGATCAGAGGCGGTCGCGCCGCGCACACGAAACAAGCCACTGTGGCGGATGTAACGCTCATAAAGCTCAAACATGTCGCCATAATCGGTCAAGGACAGGCACAGCTGATAGACCTGCGCGATCTGTTTGAGAGCGCGATCGGCGGCGCGGCGATTAGGGGTGGTGAGCACCGTCTCCAATGCCGCATCGAGCGCAGACCAAGCCTCATCGGCCTCGCTCTGGAACAGCGTCAGCGACGGATCGAAACGGGCACCGCCAGCGAACTCCAGGTCGTTCTCTGACGTCACCGCGTGATGTGCCGCGCGCAGCAACCCGCGAAACGCGTGGCTCACAGGGGTGTGTGAATGTGGGACTTCATGCACGCCATCGGGCGTGTTAGGGATTGACTCAGCCATGTTGATCTCCTCGACAGATTGGCGTGGTGAGGGCGTTGTGGGAGCCGCAAACTCCCGCTTCGCCCGACTTAAAGAACGCTGTGTTCAGCGCTCCCATTAAGAATTTATGGCTGAGATTTTGGCTTCCAAGAGTCAAAGGCCGAGAAAATCGTGCCACGCACGCTAAGTCGCAGAAACGACTCGGGGTTTTTAGTGAGGTTTTGATGGTTGCATGCTGTCGATGGATCGAGCCGCGCCGAAAGAAATGGTAAAAGGGCGAAAGCGGATTTTCGCTGCCAGTGCGTAGTTCTTGTTTGCGCTTGTGCAAAGCAGACATTCACACCCGTGCCTGCGGGGTAACTCTTGCAGCGCGATGCACCAAGATCAGCTATACGCAGTTAGTGAATTTTGCAAAGTGGTGATGACTTCCTGATCGCGAACCTTCGCGCGATGCGCGGCGAACTCGGACGCTGAACCCGAATTTCCAAACTACTGTGACGCAGCGAAAATCGGCTTTTGGGTGAGCGGACCAGCAAATGACATAGATCGTCAAAGGTCTGGCGGTCCGCATTTTGAGGGTTTGCAAACCTTAATCACCTTAAGGGCATCGATGGTCTCAGAAATGAAGCCAGAGTCATCAACGTTGTATTTTCGACGTTAAGAGACTATATGGAAGATACGAAAGTTGCGGCTCTCTACGGTATAGGTGCTTCAGCCTGCCAGAGCGGACCACAACCCTCCATCATGAAAATTCAGCTGTCACGGCCTGTAGCAGGGCTCTGATGTTTGGGAAGGTTGCCGATGTCATCGCGCACGACCACGTCAGTTTTGACATTTCACCATCCGTTTGTGGTCGCAGGATACACCGGCGAACTGCCCGCGGGCGACTGCTGAGTGTTGGCAGATGATGATGTCATGCTCAGCCACAGCTTTGCGCCAGATCGACGGACAGCGACGTTTCTATTGATGAATTGACCCGCTGGAAGTCAGGGCTGCGCGCAGTGCTCCACCGAGACCTAGAGTTGGCATTGGCGCATATCGGGCCAAGGCAATTACAAACGTAGTCAAAAATAGTGCGGCGGCGCTTTCTCCGTCAGAGGATTAAAAATGACATTTCCCGAATGGACGAAACCCGGTGTTTACGGCGCCTTGGTTGGCGCAGTTGCAGTCTCTATTCTTGGCTTTACATGGGGCGGCTGGACGACTGCAGGTAGTGCGGAGGAAATGGCTGATAGCTTTGCCGCAGAGCAAGTCACCTTGGCTATGGTGCCGGTTTGTCTAGGCCTTTCAGAAGCGGATGCGGAACGCGTTGAAATACTGGCAACGCTTCGAGAAACTTCCGGCTTTCAGCAGCGCAATGCGATGATGGAAACCGGCTGGGCCACGTTGCCGGGCACTAAAGCCCCGAGCCGGGATCTGGCCGACGCATGTCTTGCGAAGCTTGCCTTAGATGGATCGTAAATCACAACTGACAGAGCCTCGCGGTCCATACCCAATCGCTGCCTTGCCCCCTACGCAAACACCATCAATCATGGTCCATTTTGTCGTTTCAATTTTCGCGGTCATATTTTCTGTACTACCTGCCTTTGCCCAAACCGACACACATTCAATGCCTGAGAACGCCAGTGCCAAGAATTACGGTGAAGGATGGGAATGCAACGTTGGCTACCGGCTGAACGAAAATGCCTGCGTCGCTGTGATCGTGCCGCAAAACGCATTTGCCACGAACCGGACCTATGGTCCCGGATGGGAATGTCTTCATGGGTTTCGCAAAACCGATGATGTTGAATGTATTGCAGTGGACGTGCCCGAGGGTGGATTTTTGGACCCGTCGGGCGAACGTTGGCGTTGTTTACGAGGCCACATAAAGGTCGAGGATGCATGTAAGCAGATTGTTCTGCCAGCGAATGCGTATTTGGCAGATACGTCAGGTGGCTCTAGCTGGACGTGCGAACGCGGGTTTGAACCAGATGGCGACCAGTGTACTGCCATTGCGGTTCCGGCCAACGCCTTTCTGAACGGATTAGGATACGGTCAGCCCTGGACATGTGAGCGCGGCTTCTTTGAACAGGACGGCCTGTGCGAAGCCGTCGTGATCCCCGAAAACGCATATTTTGATGACGCCACCTATGGCTCTGGGTGGAAGTGTGATCGTGGATATGCCGCCTCTGGCGAGACATGTGAGCTAACTGTTGTTCCTAAAAACGCGCATCTGGACAGATCGGGCAACCGCTGGGAATGCGACAGGAATTTTCAAAAATCCAAGGGGCAGTGCGTGCTGAAAAACTAGGCGCGAGCACGTCGATCCTACCCACTCCAAAATGCGCAGGTGAGGACGGTACTGTCCTCCGCGCAAACGTATCAAGGGAAATCAAAATGGAAACCAAATCTGACACCGTGGATACCATCCGCCGCCCGACCAGGGAGGCGCAAGCGCCACGAAAAACACAGATCAACCCTGCAAGCCTGACGTCAGGCGGGCAGGTCTCAGGCTCACCGACGGCAGTCGTTTACTGTGAGGGAAACTTCGCGAAAATCGATGGCAAGACTGCGAACGGCCTTGTGCGCCATTCTCAAGCGTATCGCATCCTTTCTGTTATCGACACTACGTATAGCGGCCAAGATAGCGGATCCGTTCTTGACGGTGCCATCAACCACATACCAATCTTTAGAGATCTGGACGCCGCAGTTGCCCATGAAGCCGTCACTCACGATACGCTGATCTATGGGATGGCCCCCTCGACAGGGCGCCTCTCGACTACGGACCGGGGCGTTGTTCTGAAAGCGATTGAGCTTGGCATGAACATCGTGAGCGGGCTTCATGAATATCTGGGCGATGACAATGAGATAGCTAGCGCAGCATCGGAGCGAAATGTCTCGATCCGTGACATCCGCAAGCCGAAACCCAGCAAAGACATGCGTCTGTTTGACGGCAGTGTTGCTGGTGTAAAAGCGCTGCGGATTGCCGTTCTTGGTACTGATTGCGCGATCGGCAAGCGGACAACGGCGACCGTTTTGGCCCGGGCTCTGAATGCGCAGGGCATCAAGACAGTGCTTGTCGGCACAGGCCAGACCGGCCTGATGCAGGGCGCAAAATACGGTATCGCGATGGATGCCGTACCGCCTCAATTCTGCTGCGGTGAACTTGAAGGAGCGATTGTTGAGGCGTCCAAAGCGGAACAACCCGATGTTATTTTGATCGAAGGCCAAGGGGCATTGAGCCATCCGGCGTTTTGTACATCCGCCTTTATCCTGCGGGGGAGCCAGCCAGATGCCGTCATCCTTCAGCACGCGCCGAAACGTGCCCATCGCTGTGACTTTCCCGATATGCCGATGCCCACATCGTCAAGTGAGATCGCCTTGATCGAAGCCTTTGCCGACACAAAGGTCATCGGTGTCACGCTTAACCACGAAGGGATGTCTGAGGCGGAAATCACCGCCACCATTGCGGCCCAATCACTCAAACTTGGGCTGCCGGTCACCGATGCGTTGGCCCGACCGGCTTCACATTTGTTAGCGATGGTGGTCGCCGCATACCCCGGCTTGACACAAAGGCCTTCTATGGCCGCGATATGAGCTGCCCGCGGATCGAGGTGGATCTCAGTAAGATACGTCGCAACACGCAGACACTTGTCAAGCGCCTAGGCCCGCGTGGGATCGGCGTCACAGGCGTGACCAAGGCTGTCTGTGGGCATCCTGCGATCGCTCAAGCCATGCTCGATGGCGGAGCTGTGGGGCTTGCCGATGCGCGGATCAGCAATGTGCAAAGGTTACGTGCGGCAGGCATGACAGGCCCAATCACACTGATCCGTTCGCCGATGTTAAGCCAGGCCGATCAGGTTATTCAGTCCTGCGAAGAGAGCTATAACACCGAGGTTTTGGTCATTTCGGCTTTGGCAGCTGCCGCGATCCGAAATCGTTCTGTCCACGGTATCGTCCTCATGGTCGAAATGGGTGATCTGCGCGACGGGATACTACCCGAGAACCTGAAAGGTATTGCACAGCAGGTCATGCAAATGTCAGGGGTTACGTTGAAAGGGATAGGCGCGAACTTTGCCTGTCTGAGCGGGCTTGCCCCGACTAGGTCGCAAATGTCCACTTTTTGCGACCTCGCGAATGAGATCGAGGGGGTATGCGGCCCAATCCTCAAGGTCGTATCCGGTGGCAACTCAGCCAATTTGCCCTGGGCGCTTGGTGAACGCGCGACGGGTCGTGTCAACGACCTCCGTCTGGGGGAGGCGATCCTTCTGGGTGTTGAGCCAGTGTCAGGGGAGCAGATCTGCGGGATGCACACGGACGCCTTCACTCTTGTTGCCGAAGTTATCGAAACGGATGCAAAACCTCCGCCTTCCCCTATCGCCCTGATCGACCCAACGACAGCACGACTTCGCATTGTATCAACCAATGCTGCCTCTGCGCGCATGATCCTCGCGATGGGACAACAGGACACCGACATCCCGGGGCTTTCAATGCCTTCTGGAAGCACATTGATCGGTGCAACCAGCGATCATCTTGTCATTGGAACGCCCCGAACCCTGCCAAAGGTCGGTTCCGAGGTGAGATTCCAGATAAATTACAAAGCGTTGATGCATGCCATGGCCGCGCCGGACATCAAAGTGGAACTTATGGGCAATCCACCGACACGACCAACACGGCACACCCAAGACAAGGTCGACCACTTAGCGCTGGTTTGAAAGACCTCGCTTGGTTCAGCCGGCCCGAAACAACAATGGAAACTGAAAAATGACGAAGCTCACAAAAAACACTCTGCTCAAAGTGCGTGGCTCCAAACCCGAAACTGCGATGGATAAGACGACGCGTGTTGTCAGACAAATGGTCGATGAAGAAACGGAACAACGACGGGCCAAGAATTCCCGACTGCGCAACGCCCGGCTTGAAAGAGAAGCGAACACGCCACCTCTATCCAAAGAGTCAGCAGCGTCTAAATCGCGTGGCTCGAAAACCGCTTCAACGCGGTAGTTGAACCTCGGTGATTTTGTGTGCGTAAAGTGCTCAGCTGGGAAACAGGCGCTTCAATCCGGCTGAAATCGGCCAGGGCTGTTCCCGGAACTTCCAAGTATCCCAGCCGATCAAAAGGATCCATCCATGACAGACTCAGACCGTTCCCCAGAAAAAATCCACTATATCTGCCAGACTTATGTTGTAACCAAGGCTGGGCGCAATGGGCAGGCAGGCTTGAAGATTGCCAAGCAATTTGAATACTCCACAGCGTCAGAAGCGACAAGCAGAGCCGAACGAGAGGCGCTATCCGAAGACTGCGCGGGTGCTGACGCCTACATGGTTACTGAAGATCCAGCGAGCGGAGAAGTCAGCAACCCAAGCTTCCTTGTCAGGCTAGGCAATTTTCCGGAATCTGACGAATTCTAGAAACCCGAAATTAATCACGGACTTCCCGAAGGCCGTAATCGACGCGGTATTCCTCGATCCAAGTCCTGCGCACCAATAAAGCGGACATCTGTGCAAACGCGGCGAACTCTCACGTCGACCTACACTGCCGACCTTGGACCGCCAAAAATGCTGCGCCTCTGAGGTGCCCCTAGATTTGTAGACGGTTTGCTTGGTAATTTTGGAACCAAGTAGAGACGGATATGACCAAAGGAATACGGTTTACAGACGAGTTCAAACAGGACGCTGTGGCGCAGGTTGTTGAGCGTG
>JAPWHL010000042.1 GCA_027214255.1 Roseovarius aestuarii | reverse complement strand
CACGCTCAACAACCTGCGCCACAGCGTCCTGTTTGAACTCGTCTGTAAACCGTATTCCTTTGGTCATATCCGTCTCTACTTGGTTCCAAAATTACCAAGCAAACCGTCTACAAATCTAGGGGCACCTCACCGTGACCTTAAGACAGCGTCAAGCAACCGTTCGGTGCCCCTTTCGGGCGACGCCCTGACAGCCGCTGAGGAGGCCCTTGAGGGTGTTGGGTCTGGGGAGCCCGTCTTCACCCGATATGCTCGTGATAGGGGCGCTGATGCGGCCTCTGCTGCTTTGATGAAGACGGTGCGTGCGGAGACCAAAGACAAGCGGTTTACTGTGCATGGGCTAAGACACCGAGTTTCGGACAAACTGAGAGATGCTGGGGCACCTGTAGAGGTGCGTCACGGCTTCCTTGGACATTCGTCAACGGCTATCGCGGAGAGCACCTACGGGTCTCCCAGAGCGCGACTGATCGAGTTCGCGAAGTGGTCTGAGAAGGCTGGTCTTTGACGCGGTCCCTGACGCCCCAACTTCAAGGCTGAATAGAGCGAAATATACTGATTTGATGTAAGTACCCTCAATGGTCTCTGAAAAGTGGAAGAGCTACAGGCATTGCGTGATAACTCCTCCGCGACCGAAAGTAAGAAAGCAGAATTTTCTCATCGCCTGCAGCCGCTAAATCGAGCTTATTCCATTATTTCCCTGTGTCGTTCTGCATCATATCGTAGATGGTATTCATGAACTGACTAAATTTATCGGTCATAGAGAGCAGTTTCATCATCTGTTTCTGCTGAGCTTCGCTGCTGTTAAGGATGGCATCCTCAATCGCCCCCGGAAAGTCACCCAACAGGGCTTGTTCGCGCGTATTTTTCGCAATTTGCATAACCACGTTGGGGTTCTCTCGAACTTTGTCTCTAATGGTCCTTGCGTAGTTGAGCATGTCGTCTTCTGTCAGGCCGTCGCCCGCGAATATCTCGTTCAGTCTTTCGATGATCTGCGATAGGAATTCTTCATGTTTGTCCTTTGCTTTACCGCTGCCAAGGCCGCTGCCCGGCTCAAGCCCTTCGGCACTGTCGGTTGCAAGTCGAAGGTTTTGTTCCTTTATTTTCGAAAGGCGGTAATGGCTCAGCGCGACGTCACCCAAATCTAGCTCATCCTCATCAATGTTCGCTTCGCGTAGAAGGGGGCCGAGTTGGCGGGCGTAAATACTGAGTTTCTCCAAGTCCTTGTCGTCGTAATCCACGATCTGGGAGATGAACTCGTAAAAACGAACAAACGTCCCAAGGTCTTTTTTGAAAAGCTCTAATGCGTCCTTTTCTTTCTTACAGTCTTTGAAGGTCTGGTCCGTGTTTGCAATCAGAACGGCATCACCACTCTTCTTGGCCCGGTTAAGCATTTCCAGTGCAGTCTTATATGCGTCGGTGGTTGATTTGTAACGCAGGGTCCAACGCTCAACGGCTGGTTTGCAGATGTTTGCGACAGCTGCATTGCTCAAGGTCTTCTTCAAGAAGGCTTCGCAGAACCTTTCCACTTCCGCCCAAGTAAAAATGCCAAATGCACGCAGCTTTTCAGACAGATCGAAAATCAGGTTTGGGTTTGACACGTCAACCAATTCGGCGGTCTGATAATACTCTTGGAATGCCGCAAGCACATCTTCAGGCTCGTTGAAGAAGTCCAAAACATATGTTCCGCTGATCTCCTTGCCGGGGTAGGTCCGGTTCAATCGGGAAAGCGTCTGGACGCACTCCACGCCAGCAAGCTTCTTATCGACATACATCGCGCACAGCTTGGGCTGATCAAAGCCCGTTTGAAATTTGTTGGCGACAATCATGACCTGATAGTCGTCGCTATCAAATGCCTTGCGCATATCGCGGCCCTTAAGGCGGGGGTTCATGTTGGTTTCAGTGAATTTCTCTCCAAGCAGTCCCTCAACATTTGGGTCACTGGCTGCAAACTCAACTTCCCCCGAAAAGGCCACCATCGCATGAACCTTATCATAGCCCATTTCGGTGACGTATTTATCAAACCCCAGTTTGTACCGAACAGCTTCCTTACGGGAACTGGTGACTACCATCGCCTTGGCTTGTCCCCCTAAAAGGCCACTGATGTTTTCCCTAAAGTGTTCGACGATCACACGCACCTTTTGAGAGATGTTGTAGTCATGCAAGCGGACCCATTGGTTCAGCTTCACCTTGGCCTTTTTGCTATCAACCTCGCTATCCGCTTCCTTCGCCTTCAGGGCCAGATTGTAGGCCACCTTGTAGCTGGTGTAGTTGCGCAGCACATCAAGGATGAAACCTTCCTCAATCGCCTGACGCATCGAATAGACGTGATAGGCTTCAGGCTTGTTCGTCTTTGACGGCGCTTCTTCAGGGTTCGGAACGCGCCCGAACAGTTCCAGCGTCTTGGTCTTGGGGGTTGCGGTGAATGCAAAGTAGCTAAGGTTCGGGGCCACGCGACGTGCGGCGACAGCGGCATCCAGAATGTCTTCCGAACTCAGCTCTTCGTTGCCGTCCCGTTCTTCCAGCATCAACACTTCTTTCAGCTTGCGTGCCGTGCTGCCCGTCTGGGAGGAATGCGCCTCATCTGCGATGATGGCATAGTTGCGTTCTTTCAGGTTGGTGCTGTTCTCAATCGCTTTCAGGACATGCGGGAAGGTCTGGATGGTGACGATGATAATGGGCTGTGCATCTTCCAACGCCGTTGCCAGCTTTTCCGACTTTGACCCATCGCCTTCGTCGCGGTTGATGCGGCCAACAACGCCGTCCACATGCTCGAACTGATAGATGGTTTCCTGCAACTGATCATCCAGAACCGTGCGGTCTGTGACGATGATCACGCTATCGAACACCTTCTTGGGGCCGTCATAGAGCGAGGAAAGCTGATGCGCGGTCCATGCGATAGAGTTTGATTTACCGGACCCTGCGCTGTGCTGGATCAAATACTTGTTGCCAGGTCCTTCGGCCTTGCCAGCCGCAACCAGTTTCTCGACCACATCCCACTGATGATAGCGGGGAAAGATCATCGTTTCTTTCTTGTACTTGCGCCCTTCAAAGTCCTCGCGGTCCTCAACCTGCAAATGCATGAAACGGGCGAGGATGTTCAGTAGGGCATCGGGCTGCAAAACCTCTTGCCACAGATAGGCCGTGGCATACTGGTTCTCATCTTCGGGCACGTCATTGCCTGCGCCGCCGTCTTTGGTGCCTTTGTTGAAGGGTAGGAAATAGGTGTCTGCACCGTCCAGCCGGGTGGTCATATGGACCTCATACTGACTGACCGCGAAATGCACCAAGGCACCGCGTTTGAACGTCAACAGCGGCTCTGGTTTCTTGGTGGCAGGGTCAACGGGCAGGCGGGTTTTCTTGTATTGGATGATCGCGTTCTGCACCGATTGCTTGAACTCTGACTTCAGTTCCAGCGTCGCCACCGGCAACCCGTTCACGAACAGCACCAGATCAATGCGCCACTTCTTGGCCTGCGTGCCCGTTTCGGCCAGATGGGCGTCGGTGGCGTAGGGGCTGTAGACCAGTTCGGGCACAAGGCGCAGGCGGTTTTGTTTGTAGCGGGTCAGGGTGTCTGGGTTCAGATCATGTTCGGGCTTGAACTGGCACAGCTTGAACTTGGCGTTGCGGTCTTTGATACCGTGGCGCAGCACACCAAGCGTGCCAAAGGTGCGCAAGTCCTTGCTGGTGGCGTTTGGGTCGGCTTTGTCGAGCTGGCTTGCGACACGGGCCAGCAGCTTGGCCTCTGGGTCGCTGGGGTAATTCTTGCAGTGCTTTTGCCATGCGTCATCTTGGGTCTCTTTGACAAAGCCGATCAGGTCTTCGGTATAAATCGCCAAGTCACGGTCATAGCCCGCAGGGGTGCCAAGCTGCCAACCAGAGGCAAGCATCTGGGCAATCATCTCGTTCTGGAAGATCTGTTCGACCGTGACTTCCTTGATCATGCCAAAGCCCTTTCGTCTTGAATGCTGTCTGGTGCCTCTGTCGGGGCCTGCCACCCGCGCAGATCAATCTTGCCCGTGACGGCGGCAGAGATCAGGGCGGTTCGGCGTTCTTTGAGGAGGGTGATGACTGTGAAAGCATCCCCTTCAAGAGTTCTAAACTTAGATAGTGTTTTGTTGATGTGAGCCACAATCCTCCTCTGTTCCTCCACCGGAGGGATTGCGACTTTGCTTGCCCTTAGCCTGTCAGCGCGGATACCGCTAGCGGTTGAACCGCTGGACCTTACATGTAGCTCGGCTTTGCCAAAATCAGATTGAAAGTGCCGCAGCAGAAATTCGCTTTGAATATATTCTGAATTGCATTTCATCAGGATTATTCTTTGACCTGTCGCGACAAGTTCATCCTCAATCAGGGCGGCCTCTCCAAGAGGGGCCTCAGTCGTTAACAGGAGGTCTCCCTTGGAGGGAAATCCTCGGGTCATTCGCTCTCGGTATTCTTGATGGCTAATGTAGACGGGGTCCAGCGTGTGGTCGATCACACCTCGTTTGATCTGTGTAGCCGTAATCAAAGGCACTCCTTCTTCCGTTTTGGTAGGTGTCTTTCCCCGGTAGTCTACGAATTGATTAATTATTCGGTTGAGAGAAAGTAGCTCCCAATGCGCAGGCACATCGCCGAGCCAGTCTATGCCGGAGGGGCGGAGGGGGGCGGTGGGGTCAAGGCCTTTGGTCACCGCATGGCTGATCACCGCTTGGCGCTTTTCCTCAAGCAGCGCAATCAACCGCTGCTGCTTGGCAATCAACGCATCAATCTTGGCCGTCTCATAATCCAAAAACGCCGCGATTTTGGTTTGTTCGGGGAGGGGGGGCAGTGGTATTTCAAAGTTGTTAAGGTTGCCTGTCGTAAGTTGGTTGATCGTTGCGGTCAAAAATGTGCCCGCTTGATGCTCGAACAGAGATGAGTTGAATACTTTTGACAAATAATCATTTATAGGACTTCGAAAAATTGACATAAATGCGCCGAATGAAGAGCCAGCGTTCTCTTGCGTAATCTGGGCGTTCTTACCGATCAAGGCTCGGCTGCCGTTTCTGGCGCAAATTAGTATATCACCCTTCACGACACGCAGCTTTTCGGGGATATCCTTATTGACAAAAACATTGTCGGAAAAATCGAGTTTACCAGATTGAATGTTTGATGAGCGTAAGACCAACGTGCCTTCGTTTTCGTCCACTACATTTTCAGGTGAATAGGTGAGCCCAATTATGGCGTGTCCCAGATATTTGAGCTTTTTTGCCTCCCATCCCGCAGGGATATCCCCCAACCACTCCACCCCTGACGGCTTATACGCAGGATAGGGCTGACACTTCGCCGCCCCGGCCATCACACATGCACCTCTTGCAGTAGGGCCATGATCTCGGCACTGACTGCGTCCAGCTCGGCGTCAATCTCGGCCAGATCGCGGGGCGGGGTGTAGGTATAGAAGTGCCGGTTGAACGGAATTTCATAGCCGACAATGCCAATGCCGCCGTCAATCGCATCGACCTTGCCCGCATCAATCCACGCATCCGGGACATGCGACGCGACCTCGGCCAGAAAATACGCTTCGTTCACCGTGTTCACAGGTTGGCTTGGGTCCAGCGGCACATTTTCATTATCCCGCAGATCGCCATCCGGTTTATATTCAACCACCTGCCTGCCCACCGCAAACAACCCATACAGCGGATTGGCAGCGGCGTTTTTATGCACCTTCTTGATGACCTTCGCAGCCTTGGGGTTTTTCCAGCTAACAGCCGCCGTGATCTGTTTCTTGGCTATGGCATCCAGCGCAACACCCGTGGCCTTCAGCGCCTTGTCAAAACCGTTCATATCGTCGTGTTGGTCCGTCCCAATCGCGGCCTGCAACGCCTGCGCCTTTTGCAAAATGGCTAATTGGTCGCGCCATGTCGTAGGGTCCAGCGCACCCTTGATCTGTTTCTCTTTCAACTCGGGGAATTCGGCCTTGATATGGGTGCGGATGTCGATTTCATGATCGCTCAACACGCCGTAGCTGTCCTCGGTCCACTCTGTCCCGAAGGTTTGGTAAATCCATTCTGTGATGGCATTCAGCGGCTTGGGCGCAAAGCGCAGGGGGGCGATGCGATCATCGCTAAACTGATAGCTTTCGCGCAGGGGGCGTTCAATCGTCAGGCGGCGATAGCCAAATTCATACGTGTCAAAGATTTTCGCGGCAAAGGTTTTGGGCGTCTCGGCCTTGGGTGTGTCCGCCTGCCTGCCACGGTTACTCTTGGTATCGGCGGGTTTGTCCAACGTTTTGGCCTGCACTGGTTCAAACGCGCCAAAGCAGCGGGTGATCGTGGCGATGTCGCCCTCATCCATCCATTTACGTTTAGACCCCAGAGATTTGCGCATCTTGGAATAGAGGTCAGTGCCGTTGATCAACTGTACCTTGCCCTTACGCTCGGTCGCTTTCTTGTTGGTCAGCACCCAAACATAGGTCGCGATGCCCGTGTTATAAAACATATCCGTAGGCAGGGCGACGATGGCCTCTAGCAGATCAGATTCCAGAATATGTCGCCTGATTTCGCTTTCGCCCGAGCCAGCGCCACCCGTGAACAGAGGGGAGCCGTTGAGGATAATCCCAATGCGCCCGCCGCCTTTGTCGGTATCGCGCAGCTTGGATATCAGGTGCATGAGGAACAGAAGAGACCCATCAGACACGCGGGGCAGGCCGGGGCCAAAGCGCCCATCAAAGCCCTTGAGGGTGTTTTCGTCCTTGATGTCCTTTTCGATCTTCTTCCAGTCCACACCAAACGGGGGGTTGGACAGCATGTAATCGAACGTGTCATTGGCCAGTTGGTCTTGGGATAGGGTGTTCCCAAGTTTGATGTTTGTGACGTCTTGGCCCTTGATCAGCATATCCGCTTTGCAGATCGCATAGCTTTCTGGGTTCAGTTCCTGCCCAAAGGCCCGCATCACAGCATTGGGGTTGAGCTGTAGGACGTACTCCATACCTGCCGACAAAAAGCCACCAGTGCCCGCTGTGGGGTCGTATATGGTGCGAATGATGCCGTCGCTCGTGAGGGCGTTGTCATCCTCCATAAAGACGAGAGAGGTGGTCAGATCAACGATGTCACGGGGCGTGAAGTGTTCACCTGCTGTATCGTTTGAACTTTCTGCAAATCGGCGAATGAGTTCTTCGAATACCAGTCCCATGTCGTGATTTGAAACGGTGTCCGGGCTGAGGTCCGCGCCTTTGACCTGTTGCACTGCTTTATAGAGTAGATTGGCGTCAGCAAGTTGGGCGATGAATTCGGCGAACTTGAAATGCTCAAATATTTCCCGCGCATCTTTTGAGAAGCACTGAATGTAGCTCTCTAGATTATCCTTGATACCACTCGCCCCCAAAGTGGACAGGTCCATTTGGGATGTGTTGTAGAAGGAAAGGCCAGAAGCCCGCAGAAGAAGCTTTTCCTTCGCTTCCTCGGGCAGCGCCATTGACTCAATCCGCTTTAGTTCGGCCAAAACGTCCGCTTTGCGCTCAGTGAATACGCATTCGAGGCGGCGGAGGAGCGTAAATGGCAGAATGATGCGCCCATACTGGCTTTGCCTGAAGTCGCCGCGGAGAAGGTCTGCAAGCGACCAAATGTATGACGCCAGATTGTTCGTTGATTGAGACACGCTTGCTATCCGAGTTTGATCTGATTGTTATTGAAAGTGACCGTAGATTGACGGTCTTTCATTGTACAGACGCATGCCACTGACAGAGGTCGAGCGGAATACTGCGTTTATTTTCACCGCAGAAATCCGACACCCCAAGATAGATAGAGACGCCTCCGCAATCCCCCCGTTGGGTAGGCCTTCTTATCCAGGTTTTTTGGACCTACGGGCGCTT
The DNA here is from genome assembly GCA_027214255.1 of Roseovarius aestuarii. Taxonomy (GTDB): domain Bacteria; phylum Pseudomonadota; class Alphaproteobacteria; order Rhodobacterales; family Rhodobacteraceae; genus Roseovarius; species Roseovarius aestuarii_A. The sequence goes on along the minus strand of JAPWHL010000042.1, from coordinate 2,156 downwards.
CCTGTTACCAATCGACCATGTCGAACCTGTCACACGCTTTGCATCGTAGTAGTCAAGGCGTCCCATTTCCTGGAACTCAACGGTTTCACCGGGTTCCGCAATCATCGATGCGCGTGCTTGGTCGATCACCTCTTCGTTGCGACCTTCGAGTCTGTAGGCCACTGATATTTCTAGGTCCGTGTCAGTCAGGTTCTTGACTTTGTAACTCCACTCGTATCCCACCTCAGAACGTGGTGCGTTCCAAAGGCTCCAAAACGAAGTCACCTCGGACATTGCCGTCGAAATTCCAACGCCCCTGAAGCCATCAGATATATACTCCAGCGGCGGGTCATCTCTGTCTTCGTCCTTCCAAGCGATGCTAGAGAACGATGCATCGTTTTCAACTCCAAAACTCGCAGGAATGCCGCGATACATTTGTGGGTTAACGTTGATGTATCCGAGCACCAATACGATTAAAGGGATGATACTAAAGCCTATACCATACCAGATAGGATGCGTTTTCATAACTGCTGCCTCTCAGTTTATTTTCGTGGGGTGGTAACTCTGAGCCTCACAACAAGCAAGCCCACAGAACGCCGCTGTCGTTCACAAGGGTATACCTCAGAGAACATTCCAGAAAGTAATCGAAAGCCTGTTCACTGGGGTTGACATGGCCTTGTGAACACATCAAGCCTGTGAACAGAAGCTCTGAGAACAGGTGACCTCATGTCCAAGACCATACTTTACGTTCGCGTATCGACCACCGAACAGACCAGCGACCACCAGCTTGAACACGCCCGCAAGGCAGGCTTTCAGGTTGACCATGTGGTGACCGATCACGGCACCTCAGGTGTGACCACCAAGTTGGCAGAACGGGAAGGTGGCAAGCGCCTCTTCGACATGCTGCGCGAAGGTGACACGCTGGTGGTCCGCTGGGTGGATCGTCTGGGTCGCAACTATCAGGACGTCACCGACACCATCCGCGAATTCATCAACAGCGGCGTGACGATCAAAACCGTCATCAACGGCATGGCGTTCGACGGCACGACCACGGACCCCACTCAGAAGGCCATCAGGGACGCGCTGATAGGCTTTATGGCTGCTATGGCAGAAGCACAGGCGGAAGCCACCAAGGAAGCCCAGAGGGCCGGTATAGAGCACCACAAGGCGGCCTCCCCAGAGAAGTTCAAGGGACGCAAGCCAACGTTCGACAGGGCCAACTTGGGGGCGGTGAAGGCGATGCTAGACGCTGGTCAGGGTCATTCGGCAATCTCGAAAGCAACAGGAGTCAACCGAAACGCGGTCATCAGGATTGCGCGCGACCCGGCGAAGGCGGAGGCGGCACTGGCGAAGTGGGGGATGTGACCCCTACCCACATACTTGGGCTAAGAGGCAGTAGACGTGGGGACTGGGATGACCATCTAGCAGCCTAGCTTCAGCAACCCAACGGCAATCATTCGATCTATACCGCAGGCGTAAATGAACAAGGTGCGCCGCCATGGACCGCTGGTGCGCCCGCAGCATCACCGTGAGTGCCGCGTTATCGAACGCATGGCTGCATCGATTTACGCACATACAAGGCGTAAGGAACAGCAACGAAGATTGACCGACCGCCTAGCAGCAGACAGCGGTGCTGACGGTGCAATCCAAGTGTCGAGACGCCTCACCACCACAACGGCAAGACCAAGTTCGTGTTCACGAGAGGGAGCGAAGGGGTGGAATCAATATCTAAGAAATCTGACCTTACTGTCTGACCCAGCACTTCTTCTTTCGGCCATACCGAGGCCGCTCTCACACTGAATACCTTCTGCGGGCGAAGCCATCATCGGATTGGTCAGCGAGATACCCCGCAAAAAATACCCCGCAATGCCCTTAAGTTAAATAAGGAAGATACGATGACCGACATTGTCGATCACGACGGCATACCCTTGTTCGTCGATGACTTCACTCACGCCACTCATGATGTTGACGGAACGTCCGTTGATGTCATCAGGACCAATGGCAATCTTTGGCTCTCTGGTCCTGCCGTCATGGAGGCGATGGGTTTTCAACAAGACGGTGCAGGTGGTGGATATGCCCGTCGTCTATCGCGCATCAACCTGAGCTACTCCCCAATGTTTGGACGAGACCTGGCGTAAATTAAGCTACTCGTTGCGCCTGCTGATCAGGTTGGGTTG
>JAPWHL010000041.1 GCA_027214255.1 Roseovarius aestuarii | reverse complement strand
CGGTGTTGGCCTCAAAGTCCAGACGGACACCACCCGTGCTGTCGTAATAGCTGATGTAGTCAACCCCGTCGCCACCAATGTAGCTATCGGCCCCGCCGCCGGCGCGGACATAGTCATCACCCGCCCCCAAATCGACAGTATCATTGCCACTGCCATCATACACATCGTCGTCGCCACCGCGTGTTTCGATCACGTCATCACCACCGTACGAGCGGATCAGGTTTTCGCCATCGGTGCCTTTGATGGTGTCATCGCCCGTCCTGGACCCTGACGCGCCCTCAAAGTTCGTCACCACATCGTTATCAGCCCAAGAACCCGACGCGGTGTTCGCCGCAAAGTCCAAATTCACACCACCAGTGCTATCGTAATAGCTGATGTAATCCGTCCCTGCCCCACCGTCATAAGTGTCGGCGCCACCGCCAGCGCGAACATAGTCATCACCGTCGCCCAACTGGACGTCGTCGTCGCCGTCGCGGTCATAAACCCGGTCATCATCCGCTCCGCCGATGATGACGTCATCGCCGTCGCCCGCATCAATGGTGTCATCACCTTCACCACCCTCCAGCCGATTAGCGCCGCTCGTGCCGGTTATGTAATTGTCGCCACTGCCCGCTATGACGTTTTCGAATCTCGAAATCGTTTCGGTCGCAGCACTCGTAAACAATGCAGTGCCCACGTCCAAGTTCAGCCGGACATGTGAACTGGTATAAGTGAAATCCAGAGTGTCGTTGCCAGCGCCACCATCCAGCGTGTCAGTGCCGAAATTCCCGTCGATATAGTCGTCACCGTCACCGCCAAGGATCGAATCCGCGCCGGTGCCACCTAGAAGCGTGTCGTTACCTGCACCGCCATCAATCGTGTCGGCACCGTCACCCCCAGAAATCGAATCATCTTCCAGACCACCCGTCATCGTATTGCCGAATGCATCTCCGACAAAGGTATCGCTGGCATCTGTGCCAATATAGGGATTGGTGAAAATTTCATACGGGGCCGAAGTCAGTGTCACAATAAGTGCCACCGCGCCAACCAACCCTGGGCCTCCGTTCGGATAATGGAAATAGGTCAGACCGTTTGCTTCAAACGCGACGACGTCCACCGATGCCCCCAAAGGAATTACAGCCCCTGCTACATCAACGCCGGGCTGAACTGTCCCACTTCCGATGTAGGTAATTTCCTCGCTTTTGAATGTGCTGATCGAATCGTCACTTGCTCCCAATGTGCCGTTGTCATCGGCCAGTGTGCCCGACGTACTGCCAGACAATAGACCCAGTAGAATGACGGGCGATCCCAGCAAAAGTTCGGTCGGTTGTAGCGGGCCGCCATAGATGGTTACGTCGATGTTTGTATTAGGCATGCTTGCTTCCTCGGGTTATTGAAAACTAAACTTACGGTTGCGCCTTCACGCGAACATCAACCATTAATGGTCAAACATTTTGTTCAAAAAGAGGCGCAGAAGCTCAACCCAAGGAGTATCTTTAACTAAATGAAACAAATCGGTTTTTTGGTGAAAATTTCACTGAAATTGTTTGACTAATATCAACTACCCTGCGGGATTATCAGCACCGAAAAGCCATGCGCTCTGCCTCCAATAAATTTTCATGAATACAACCAAGTTAGGGGTATATACGATCACCGAGTATGCGATCACTCCCGCGAACGATGCACGCATAACGCATATACAGATTTCACCTTTATCCTAAAGGTTAGGTATGGGCGCGCCCCGTGCGCCCGTCGTCGGCTTTTCGCTCATCGATGGCTTTGTTGCGCAAATCGGTCGAGGGGATTCTTCTTGCGAATCCAGCTGGTGGACCTGTCGCGGTTTGATGCCGCTCCTTTGATAGCATTTACTGCAACAAAGGAGACTGACTATGGGGCTGGAACGGACGGAGGAATTCCGCAAGGATGCGGTGCGCATTGCGCTGACCAGTGGGCTGACGCGCAAACAGGTGGCTGACGATCTGGGTGTCGGGATGTCGACGCTGAACAAGTGGATCACAGCGCAACGAGACACGGACGTAGTGTCGAAGGAAGATTTGAGCCTTGCCCAAGAGAATGACCGGCTCCGACGGGAGAACCGCATTCTCAAGGAGGAAAGGGAAATATTAAAAAAGGCAACGCAGTTCTTCGCGGGCCAAAAGCCATGAGGTTCAGGTTCATCCACTGCCCGGCAGTGCATGTTTACATGCACGAGAGGGGAAGAACACGCAGGGGCTTTCGAAACAGCGCGTCTTTGCAAGGTCATGGACGTGAGTGCGCGTGGGTTGCGGGCTTTCCGCAGTCGGCCAGCCAGCCGCAGGCAGCGGTCTGATCTGGTGACGCTGGCACATATCAAAGAACAGTCCCGTCTCAGCCTGGGCAGCTATGGCAGGCCGCGGATGACGGAAGAGTTGAAGGAGATCGGTCTGAATGTTGGCCACCGCCGCGTAGGCAGGCTAATGCGTCAGAACGGCATATCAGTCGTGAGAACCCGCAAACACAAGGTGACCACGGACAGCGATCACAAGTTCAACATTGCGCCGAACCTGTTGGATCGCAACTTTGCGGCAGACAAGCCAAATCAAAAATGGGCAGGCGATATCAGCTACGTTTGGACCCGTGAGGGCTGGCTGTATCTGGCTGTGATCCTGGACCTGCACTCACGCCGTATCATCGGCTGGGCTGTTAGCAACCGCATGAAGAGCGACTTGGCGATCCGAGCGTTGAATATGGCCATCGCGTTCCGGCAGCCGCCCAAAGGCTGTATTCATCATACGGATCGCGGGTCGCAATATTGTTCCCATGATTACCAGAAAATCCTGCGCCAGAATGGCTTCAAGGTGTCTATGAGTGGCAAAGGCAATTGTTATGACAATGCGGCGGTCGAGACGTTCTACAAGACCATCAAGGCCGAGCTGACCTGGCGGCGATCATGGGAAACGCGGCGGCGGGCTGAGATGGCCATCTTCGAACACATCAATGGGTTCTACAATCCGCGTCGAAGGCACTCAGCACTGGGCTGGAAAAGTCCCGTCGCTTTCGAACGGAAAGTGGCTTAAACGAGCACTCGGGGCGGCACAAAACCGCGACAGGTCCAGCCCGGGTCTTCGACACGCAGGTGGTTTGGATCGGTGAACATCGCCCTGACAGCATTTCGGATATCGTCGGGCGAAGCGGAGAGCGGAATGGCGTTGCCAGCAGATTTCGACATCTTGGCCTTGCCGTCGACTCCAGGCAATCGGCCCGCCTTGGGGATGATCGCCCGTGCTTCCGGCAACACGGGGCGGCCTGCGGTTGCGTTGATGCGCCGCACGATCTCGTTCGTTTGCTCAATCAGCGGGGCCTGATCCTCGCCAACCGGAACGACTGTTGCCTTGAAACCCGTGATATCCGCCGCCTGTGCCGCCGGATAACACAAAAAACCGGCGGGAATATCGCGCCCGAACCCGCGTGCGCGGATTTCATCCTTGATCGTCGGATTCCGTTCAAGCCGCGCCACCGTGACAAAGTTCAGGTAGAGCATCGAAAGCTCGGCCAACGCCGGAAGATGCGATTGCAGACAGATCGTAGTTCGCGATGGATCAATGCCCACGGCAAGATAATCCAGCGCAACCTCCATCACGCTTCGCCGCACCTTCTCCGGGTCATGGGCGTTGTCGGTTAATGCTTGTGTATCTGCCAGCAAAAGAAATTGTTCATGGCAATCCTGATAGCGTAGCCGATTGGCAAGCGAGCCCGCATAGTGCCCAATGTGAAGCGGTCCCGTGGTGCGGTCGCCCGTCAAAATGGTTGGTTTGTTCATTTGCGTCTTCTCTTGAAACGAGAGGCCGCGCATCGGGAAGCTCGGAAAACAAAAGGCCGCCCATGCGGCGGCCTCGGAATACAATTGGTCATCCGGCCGCCCTGTCAGGAGGCCAGCCACCAAGTCATTGCGATGATCGTAGTGTTTTCCATAGATCACTGGCTATCGTTTGTGAGATTGCTCGTCAACCAAATGGTGGAAGGGCTCGTAACTGATCTCGATTGGGGGCGGCAAGTGCCCGATCGCGGTCGATATGTGATGCAAGGACGGACCTGAGCCGGCTTTCGCACTCAGCATCTCGGACGGCGGCTTTGAACGTTTTTCTAACCAAACATTTGTATAATTTATGCTCCCGGCGAAATCGTGCGAACGATACTGGTGCGGCATATCTATTGATATGATATGCGGTGTTCAGTAAATCATGTGCGAGAACGACACGGTTTCTACGCGTCTCCCTTACAACACAAATATTTTGTTGAAATGAAGGAAAACTACATGCTGACGATACCGCCCGAACGTGTGCAGGAACTCCGCCGTGCCCGAGGAATGAGCCGGACGAAATTGGCCAAACTATCGAAATTAACTGATCGGCAAATCGTCCGCCTAGAAGGTGCTTTGCCATGGAAGGGTGAGCTGACCACCGATGTGGTTTTGCGCATTGCCGCCGCGTTGCAAGTACAACCTGAAAGCCTTCTTGGCGATCAACCTCTCACTGAATTCGACTTTGCTGCGCCGCCAAAGGCCAGCAGCTGTAGCTGCTGCAATTGACCGCCAAAAGCCCGCCGTCGTAGCGCGACTTTCCAATTATTCCATGTCGCGCTCAATTGGGTACAATGACGCTGAGCGGGTCGTACACCAGCGTGGTATCAGAGGCTGGAAGTGGATGGCCGACCGGATGAACATGCCGGCGTGTAAACGGCAGCGGATTCGAACGGCTTCAAAAAGCCGGGATCGAGGTCTCGGTCAGGCTTCATGCATCGCAAGCAACTCGGATGATGTGAGGTTTCTTCCATTGCGTTCGAATAGGCGAACCGGAGTTGTTGGTTCTGGAGCACAAGTCCATTACCATTCCCGATGGAGTGTCCGAGGCCCTAAAGGGCCGTTTCCTGCCCTCAGCGCAACAGAATTCGACTGAACCAGCCGACTCGGCAACACCTGACGTTGAAAGCGCTTGCCCGATGGTTCAGGCTGCAACCGGTTCCGCCGCGTGCTCCCTTGCCGCACTGCGCTTGAAAAAGATGTAGTACAGCACAGGCGCCGCGATCAGAGTGAGCACCGACGCGAACGCCAGCCCCCCCATGATCGTGGCCGCCATCGACTGGAAGAACGCATCCGTCAACAAGGGCAGCATCCCCAGGATCGTCGTGGCCGCCGCCAGGAACACGGGGCGCAGTCGCGAGGTGGACGCCGTGACGATAGCGGTTTCCAGGGACAGCGACGGATCGGCTTCGCGTGTGAGGTCAATCTCTTCCACCAGCACGATGCCGTTCTTGATGAGCATGCCGGACAGCGACAGCAGCCCCAGCAGGGCGGTAAACGTGAATGGCAGTCCCGCGCCCAGCAGGGCGAGGCTGACGCCGTTGACCGCCATGGGGACCAGCAGCCAGATGATGATCGGCTGGCGCAGCGCGTTGAACAGCAGCACCGAGATCAACACCATAATGATCAAGCTGAACGGCAGTTGCGCCCCCAGGGCGGCCTGCGCCTCGGACGCACTCTCCAACTCGCCGCCCCATTCCATGGCGTATCCTTCGGGGATGGTCATCGCTTCGATCGTCGCCTGAACCTCAGCCTGGACCTGGGCGGCGGTCGTGCCGCGCGGGATGTCGGCGCCGACGGTGATCACTTCGGCTCGGTCCCGTCGTTGAAGCAGCGTGTCCTGGGGTTCGAACGTGAAACCGTCGATTACCTGTGCCAATGGAACCAGGGTATTGCCGCTGTCGGAATAGATCATGTGGTCCGTCAGGGTCAGGTCGCTGTCGCGCGGGGCGCGGACTAGGATGGGGATCTGGCGATCACGTTCGCGGAAAGTACCCCCGCTGGTGCCTTCCGTGGCGAATAACAGAGTCTGGGTGATATCCGTGCGGGAAATGCCGGCGTCCTGCGCCCGCTCCGCAGCGTATAGCGGTCTGAGCACCAGTTCACGCTCGCGCCAGTCCTGGCGTGGGGCAATGATGTTGTCCGAGGCCGCCTGCATGCGCGCCATTGCCTCGTCGGCCAGGTCGCGCAGCACATCCGGATCGCGCCCCGTGAACCTCACTTCGATGGGCGCACCGCCACCGGGCCCGAATGCAAGCCGCTTGACCCGGAATTCACCCTGCGGCACCACAGAGGCGGCGAAAGCTTCCAGTTGGTCCATTTCCTGCTCAATCACATCGAGCGCGGAGACACGCACGATCAGGTGGCCGTAGCTGGGATTCGGATCCTCGGCCTGATAGGTCAGCATGAAGCGCGCCGCGCCCTGCCCTGCAAAGGCCGTGACCGCCTCAACATCGTCGCGCTCGACCAGCCATTGTTCCAGCATCGCGAGATCATCGGACACCTGGTGGATCGACGCGCCCTGCGGCAGCTTATAGTGCACGAAATAAAGCGGCGTGTTGCTGTCGGGGAAAAACTGCTGCTTGATCTGACCGAACAGCGTGTAGCAGATTGCGGTCCCTACGACGAGTGCCACGACGACCAGCCACCGCAGCTTCAACGAAGCGCGCAGCACGGTCGCGTAGCCGCGGAACAGGGCGCCGTCGTAGCCGTCCGTCGCACCTTCGGCCCCGCGCCGGAAGAAATAGTGCCCCAGGAGCGGCGTCGCCGTAATGGCCAACCCCCACGACAGCAAGAGTGAAATCGCGATGACGGCGAAGAGCGAGAACAGGAACTCGCCCGTCGCATCTGGGCTGAGGCCGATCCCGGCAAAGGCCATTATCCCGATCACCGTCGCGCCCAAAAGCGGGGTCTGCGTCTTGCTCGCCGCTTCGGTCGCAGCCTCTCTCGAGCTCTTGCCCTGACGCATTGGGATCTGCATGCCTTCAGCCACCACGATGGCATTGTCGACCAGCATGCCCATCGCGATGATCAATGCGCCAAGCGATATGCGCTCCATCTCGATGGCCCCGAGGGCCATGAAGAATAGCGTGCCAACCACGGTCAGCAGCAATGTGGAGCCGACAACAATGGCCGCGCGCCACCCCATGAAGATGGCAAGGACCAACACAACGATAGCGACCGACATTGCGAGGTTGACGAGAAAGTCGTTGGACGCCTCCTCGACAACCGCATGCTGGCGATAGATCGACTGAACCGAGATGCCTAGCGGTAGCGTAGTGCGCAGTTGGTCGAGCCGCGCGTCCACGCGCTTGCCTACCTCGACAATATTTTCCGTCGCAATACCGGCGACACCGAGGGTGAACGCCTCGACACCGTTGTGGCGGACGATCAGTTCCGGGTCAGCCTCGCGCCCGCGACGAATGTCGGTGAAATCCGCAAGGTTGATGACTTGCCCACCGACCCCGACGGAGAGCGCCGCGATCTCGGACACGCTGTCGGACCCTTCTGGTCGCTGCAACAGCGTGCGGCCATCGGCCCCCTGTATCATGCCGCCGTCCACCACCTCGTTAGCACTGGCGACGGCCCCGACGATCGCGGCGGGGGCAATGCCCAGCGTCGCGCTCAGCGCCAGGTTGGGCTCAACGAAAATGACCTCGTTTGGAACGCCGGACAACGCCACATCCGACACCCCGTCGACAAGCAGAAGTTCCCGACGGAGATAGGTGGAAAGGTCATTGATTTCGGCATCCGAGTACCCTGTCGCCGTCACTGCATAGTAAAGCCCGTAGACATCGCCGAAACTGTCGTTGACGAAGGGCACGGTGGCGCCGCTGGGCAACGCCGCTTCGGCCACGCGGTTGCGCAGCTTGGTCCAGATCGGCGGCAACTGGCTGCCGTCAAGAGTGTCCTGCATGTTCACCGTGATCCACGACAGGCCGGGCTGGTTCATGGATTCGATGTCCTTGACCTCGCCCATTTTCTGGATCTGCGATTCCAGCGGCTCGGTCACCTCCAGCGCCACCTCTTCGGCCGAGGCGCCCGGATATTGCGTCACCACTACGGCGGTTTTGATGGTGAACGCAGGGTCTTCCAACCGGCCGAGCGTGACAAAACCCCAGATACCGCCAAGCAGGCAGACCAGCATAACGATCCAGGTATAGATCGGCCGATCGATGGAAGAACGCGCGATATTCATGCCGTCAGTCCCCAAAGCCGGTGAAGCGGCGCACGGTCGCGCCGTCTTCCAGCTGGCCGCCGCCGCTGGCGACGATTTCTTGCCCGTCGCTCAGGCCGGCGACGACTTCGACTGTGCCGTGATCGGTCGGGGCGATTTCGATCCGTGTGCGCGAGACGGTGCCTTCGTCCGCCCCCGCCGGTTCAAACACCATGGCCAACGCTTGATTGTCGTTTCCTATGATGATCGCGGACGTGGGCACCTCGATGCTCGTGTCGCCGGTATGCAGCGTCGCGCTGACCTGCGCTGAGGAGCCCGGAAGTACGACGAAGGCCTCGGGCAACGGCATGCCCAGCGTGATGCTGTAGGTCTGGCCGATATCCGAGGTCTCGGCGTTATACTCGCGAATTTCCAGCGGGTATGTCTGGTCGCTGGACGGAAACTTCGCCAGCAGAGAAATTTCGCTATCGCGCCCCGCGCGCTGGAACAAGGTTTCGGGCACGTCGATCTCGATCCGGAGTTCGGACATGTCGTGCAACCTGACCACCGGCGTGCCGGCACTCACGGTCGAGAAATTCGGCACTAGGCGCGTCGCTACGATGGCATCGAAAGGCGCGTGCAGAGTGGCATGTTCCAGATCACGCTCGGCGTTCCGGACCGCAATATTATTGAGGGTGAGCGTCGTCCTTGCATCCTGAAGATTGGTTTCGGTGACCGAAGACCCGGCAAGCTGCTCGTAGCGTTCCACGGTGCGACGCGCCTTATCGTCATTGGCCTGCGCCTGCTCCAGTGCCAGTTCAAATGGTTCGAGATCCATGCGCGCAACGAGGGCACCCTGTCCGACGCTCGCGCCTTCCTCCACCGGAAACTCGATGATCTGCCCGCCGACCTGAAACGCTAGGTCAACGGTTTCGCGCGCCACGGCCTTACCGAAAAAAATGCGCCGGATTTCCGCGTTTCCGGACGTGACCTCAGTCAGCTTGACGATCGGAATTTCCTCCGCGGCAGCCGAGGGGCCGATCATACCGATGGCAATTGCCATGATTGGCACAGACCCCCACGTTCCCAAAACAGTCCTAAGAGCCGTGGACATCTTCGTTCTCCTTCGAATGTGCGTGGTCCGTCGCATCTCCCGATGCGGCTCTCAGGCAAAGTTGCCGGAGAATTCGGAGTTGCTGTCTGAGGTGCGCTCTGTCGCGAGCCTGGTCCGCAGCAGCCTTGGCCGCGCGCTGGACGAAATCCGACAGGTCGGCCACGTCAAGCCCGGCGCGCTCGAGCGCGGTGTTATGAGGCGCAAGGATTACTGCGATGACGGTCCGAAACCTTGCGGCCGATACTTCTAGCGCTTCCTTGCTGACCGCGTTGACACCGTCAACAAAGTCTTGAGCATTGGGCATGGTTTGCACAAGGTCATATCCATCGACGACCATCCGGTCAAAGACGAGGTCGAGCTTGTTTCCAAGTCCGGGCGCGTCTTGTAGACCCCGGTCAATCTCTGCGATTGCTGTGTCGGTATAGCGCCCGATGAGACCGCGCAAGATCTCGTCCTTGTTGCAAAAACGGTTGTAGAGCGTCTGCCGCGAGACGTCGACCTCCTGGCACAGGTCGACCATGGTGGTCCGTTTCACCCCGTAGCGGGAAAAGACGCGCAGCGCGGCGTCCAGTATCTCTGTCTCGAGGTTGCTCATCGGATTCGACCTTACGCCATGCTCCGCACCTAATTTACAATTAGATACATTTTGTCAATATGTATTCACATGGAAATTCCCGCAACCCGGGATCGGTAGGTATGCTAGCAGAGAATGCTACGCATTTGTCAGACAGCACCCCACTATGGGTTACGCGCTAATTCCATCGCGCAGAAGGTTCATCACAGTCTTACGGAGGGTCGTAACATTCAATTGCCGATGAGCGCCTGAACGAAGCTGCCTCGGTAATCCCCCCTAAAATTAGAGGTGTTCAAAAATAGAATTTTCTCGGCAAGGTATCTGAGGAGATTTACGATGATGAGGTGCCCCTAGATTTGTAGACGGTTTGCTTGGTAATTTTGGAACCAAGTAGAGACGGATATGACCAAAGGAATACGGTTTACAGACGAGTTCAAACAGGACGCTGTGGCGCAGGTTGTTGAGCGTG
>JAPWHL010000040.1 GCA_027214255.1 Roseovarius aestuarii | reverse complement strand
GGCGGAGTTCTGGATAAAGGTAGGTATGCTTGCCGAAACAAACCCAAGCATGACTTTCAATGAGATTGTCGCTCAACTGCTCAAGGAAGCCGATGTAACGCTGCCAACAGTTGAAGCGGCATAAGCAGACCTTGGCGCATGCGCAGCGAAAGTCCAAATTGTCCCGCACTGCGGACCTCCAACTGCCTTCTGATAATGCGAGTGCGGCGAAAGTCTGGTTTGACTGGCCGCGCTGCAGCATTGAGTTGAGTGCGTGAAAGGCAGCTTCGGGCCGTCCGTGTTCAGGCTGGCAAGGTGTGCAATCACCGAGCCAGCCCTAACCGACACCTGAGCAGCATACTCAGGAATGGCTATGGCCCGGCTAACATGCAGTGTGCGGATCGTGCAACCGCGCATAGAGAGCCGATTGTGGATGGAAAATTAGAAGACCAGTTAATGTCTGCTTCCGGGAAGCTGCGGCACGGCATGCGATGGCCGGTCAAAGTCCGGAAAGGGCCGAATTTGTTGCTCTGTCCAATGTGCCGTTACCTCATCCGGGGAGTGTCACGACAATTGCTCCACGATCTGTCGCAACGACCGTGTGCTCATACTGGACGACAGGCGCGGCAGGTTCGCTGTAGAGTGTCCACCCGTCTTCTCGCTCTGTTGCCCAGAGGCCGCCTGAGGACAAGAACGGTTCGATTGTCAGCACCAGTCCCTTGTTCATGCGCCGTTTGTCGCCCCGCGTGGGCCAGGTCGCGATTTCAGAGGGGTATTCATGGAGCGATCGCCCGACACCATGACTGGCCAGATTCTGGATAAGTGTATAGCCGCGGTTCGACGCAAATCGGCCTACTGCTTTACCAATGTCTGCAAGCGGCCTGTCGCTGCCAACTTGCCTGATTCCGACCTCCATCGCGCGTTTCCCATCCTTGCAGAGGCGATCCAGCGAGGGTTTGACCGCTCCGACACGGAAGGTCGCGCCGGTGTCGGCAAAGAAGCCATTCTTTGACGCCGACACGTCGATGTTTACCAAGTCTCCGGCCTGGATGACGCGCTCGCCGGGAATGCCGTGTGCGATCTCCTCATTCACACTGATGCAGGTCGCACCCGGGAAGTCATAAACCGCTTCAGGCGCAGACACTGCCCCCTCAATCTCCAAGAGCGCGCGGCCGATGGCGTCAAGCTCCCGCGTCGTCATGCCCGGTTCCGTTGCTCTGGCCATCCTGTGCATCGTGTTCGCGACGATCCGGCCGATTTCTTTCAGGCCGTTAAGCTCATCTTCGTGGGTGATCGCCATAGGATGTCCTCAGGCTGGTCAATTTGCTCGGCATCCTACCGGCTTGTGACCGACTTGTCCCACGCGTTCCAAAGGCCGCATTAAATGTTGCCGTATAGTTAACGAATGGCTGGTTTGGTGTCGCCGCAATGCAGTATCAAAGTGTGTGGCCAAGGTCGGCTTTGGGCCGTGAGCGCCGTCTGGCCCGGGGCTCGATAGAGACGATGCCGCGCTGCATCCGATGACGGCTTTGAGCCCAAAATGCATCTTGCTACGCGGTGCTTGAGTGACGCTAACGGATCAAAATGCAAAGATTTCCTTAACTCGCATTGCCTTTCCAAAAACCGCAAATTAGTGACGGCCACAAGGATATGTCTTAAAATTTAACAGTTTACGAGTGGTCGATGCAAATTCTTGAAGTTCTTGTCGACGCGTTGCGGGCGACTCATCTTGTTCTGTTTGCCGCGGGTATGGGAACTGGCCTGTATTGCGATTTTCGAATGCTCAGGATGTTTCGTGACCCGATTGGCTCCAGCGAGATCAGCAGTCTATCGAACGTTCACTCGTGGGTGAGTTTAGCGTTCTGCGGTCTTTGGGCGACCGGAGTCACCCTGATCTATGTGCGCACAGATTTCGACCTTTCGACCTTTTCACCAAAGCTTTGGCTGAAACTTGGTATCATGTCGATTTTGCTGGCTAACTCCATTCTCATTAGTCGTGTGGTCTTGCCAATTCTGGATGCCAATAGCGGGCGCTCCTTAGCGGAGCTTTCGCCCACCAATCTGATGATTGTTTCGCAGATCGCCATCACGTCCATGTTTTGCTGGACTTCAGGCTTGCTGTTGGGGTCGAGCGTCGTCCTAAGATCAGCCTCTTGGGAAGTTTTGGTACCTTTGGCCGCCGGCTGGTTTCTCTTATTATCCGTATTTGGACAAATCGTTGTAACCATTATGCAGCGTAGAATGCATCCAAAAATCCAGGAACATGCGTAGCACAGGCCCAAGTGACGTCTGGGTGCGTCAAGAATGATGAGGCAAATTGCCGTGGACAGTTCGCCCCGCCTTTTGTGTGATATTGCGATGAAGGTCCGCTCCGTCTGCTGTGCCGACCTTCATCTTACGAAAATGCTACACGATGGACGAATGGCCGGTCTGGTGAAGCTGCACCGCAGCGCTCGGCGACGAAGCGAACGGCAGGTCAGGGCCGTCCGTGAAGACGGCCCAGTCGTTTAGATTTCGATAGCTTCGGCAATAGCCAACGCATCTTCAAGCTCAACGCCAAGGTATCTGACAGTGCTATCCATCTTGGTATGTCCCAACAGCAGTTGGACGGCACGCAGGTTGCCGGTCTTCTTATAGATCTGGGTCACCTTCGTCCGCCGCATCGAATGCGTGCCGTATGCGCTCACCTCCAATCCAATGGACGTCACCCAGTCACGAACTATCCGCGCATATTGGCGGGTTGATATGTGAAGCCGTTCGTGGAAACGGCCGGGCCAAAGGTACTCGGATCCGACCATCAGCGGGTCTTGCATCCATCTATCGAGCGATGCCCGTGTGCCTTCAGAGATTTCGAAGCGTACAGGTTTCTGCGTCTTGCTTTGCAGAACGGACGCGCGTTCCTTGATCTGACTGGACGCCATCACATCGACGACTTTCATCTTAACAAGATCACAACCGCGCAGCTTGCTGTCGATGGCCAGATTGAAGAGTGCCAGATCGCGGTGGTTCTCGGCCAGTTCAAGCCGAACGCGGATCGCCCAGACATGTTTGGGCTTGAGTGGTCGTTTCTGACCGACGATCCGGCCCTTGTTCCAGGCCGGGCGGAGCGCGCGGATGGCGGGTAAGTTTGGTGTTTGCATGACTGATACTCCGATCCACCATGCCCTCCCAAATCGACAACCCGACGTTGACAAGACATCATATCACATGGTGCTGCGTTGCATCCGAGGTCGGCTCTGAGCCCTCTTTGCCGATTTTCTGAATTGCAACAAATGTCTGCTATTTCAAGTCGACGAACGCGCGTGTCACTTTAGCAGGTCGTCCTCAAACGGGAAGCGCGACAACAGCTCAATGCCAGTGTCCGTCACCAGAACTTGCTGCTCCAGCTTCACGCCTTCCTTGCCGCCAGCCTCACCAATGTAGCTTTCCACACAAAGCGTCATGCCAGCGACGATTTCGCCATCATAGCCCGCATCAGGAAAATCACCTTTGTGGTAAAGATACGGATACTCACCCGTCATGCCGCAGCCGTGCGCAGAGAGGTAGTAACGGTTTTGATAGAACTTCTGCGGAATGTCCCACGCACGCTCGGCATAGTCGCGAAAACTCATGCCCGCATGAATGATGCCCATGTTACTATGCACCTGCTCGTGCGCCACTTTGTAAAGCTCACGTTGGGTATCCGTTGGCTTGCCCGGCCCGGAATGGAACGTGCGTGAAAAATCGGAGTAGTAGCCGTGGCAGCCGACAACATCAGTGTCTAGCGCGATGAGTTCATTCTCGCCGATCACGTTGCTTGATGTCTCCTGAAACCATGGGTTGGATCGCTCGCCCGCGTTCAACAGGCGTGTCTCGCAGTAGTCGGCGTTCTGCGCAATTACGGACTGGTGTAGCACCGACCAGAGTTCATTTTCGGTCATGCCTGGGCGGATTGCTTCGCGCAATTTGGCGACGCCGTTTTCCGTGGCCCGCAATGACGCGTTGATGCATTTCATCTCTTCGCTTGATTTGACACAGCGCGCCATCTCGACAGGTTGCTGGGCGTCAACGATGTTGAGGCCGCATTCCTTTAACGCGATGGCGGTCCCTGCATTCAAGCGTTCAAGTCCCACGGTCGCACCGGCCCCGACCAGCTCGGTGATGAGGTCATTCATCTCTTTGGCCCATGCTTTTTCCCGAACAGCAATGTCAGGTCCTGCGGCGACGAAGCTGGCGGTTGATGAGGGGCGGACTTCATCGATAGTCTCGTAGCCTTCGCCAAGGTGTAGGCAGCCCGTAAACTCAAATAGGATGGATTTATCAGCCGTCAGAAGCAGATAGCGTGAAGGGGCATTGCGTTGGCAAAACACCTGCATGTTGCGCGCACCTGTCGCGTATCGAATGTTGATCGGATCGGATAAGATCACGGCATCGACGCCGTAACGTTTCATTTCTTGGCGCACGCGCCCAAGGCGGTAGAGGCGGACGGCTTTCAAATCGATGCCTTCACTTTCAGGTGCGCGATCAAGAAGGGCGATGCCTGCCAAATCACTGCGTTCTGCGTGCCAATCGAAATTTGCCATTGGGTGCTCTCCTGTGGGTGCTATTCAGCCTGATAAATAACTAATGCAGAGAACGCGCGTAATATATACTTGAAAAATTCAGGCTTTTGCATAACCAATAGTTATGCAAAAGCTCAGAAAACAACTACCGCCTCTTGATACGCTCATCTTTTTTGAAGCCGTGATGCGCAAGGGCAGCTTCACGTCAGCCTCGTCCGAGCTCTATGTCTCGCAAGCCGCTGTCAGTAAACGTATCCGTCAACTCGAAGACTGGTTGGGCACGCCGCTGTTTGAGCGCAGCACGCGCAGCCTGAAACCCACTTTGGCTGGTGAAGCGCTCGCCGAACCCGTGACCATGGCCCTCGACTATTTGCGGACGTCCCTTGACGGGTTTAGATCCCCCGCGCACCCCTCCGTTCGGATCGCGGCTAATAATGCGATCTCGATGTTCTGGCTTTTCCCGCGGCTTAGGGCGTTTACCTTCAGTCAGGCCTCTTGTCCGGTTGAAACCGTGGTCACAGACGATCCTTCAAAGCTGTTGGCCGCCGACAATAATCTTGCGATCATCTACGCCAATGGGCCGCCTGAGGGTTGGACGGGGCATAAGCTGATGGATGAGGAATTGGCTCCTGTTTCGTCGCCCAGTGGCGTTCAGCGATACCGCAACGACCCCCAAATCATGCCGTTGCTTGAGTATGAACGGCATGCACCCGACTGGATCAACTGGGATGTATGGGCGAAGCGTCATTCGTCATCCCCGCTCATGCAGCTGCCACGGGTTGTTTGCCAAACTTACGGTCAGTCCATCGGGCGGGCGATTGCGGGCGAAGGCATTGCTTTGGCCAGCTGCACCTTGCTGCGCGAAGAACTCGCGTCAAGCGCGCTCCTTCCACTTGGTGAGGAGCGGCACAAAACAGGCAAGGGATACTTCTTGGTGCAGAGCACAAACCGAACTGGCCAGAAGGGCGTGGGTGAACTGGTAAAATTTCTATCGGACGCAAATAACATGTAGACTTGACCAAAAGCCGTCGTTGGCGCAAGCGCAGCGAAAGCTCACTTTGTCCGCAGTGCGGTCATTCACCATCTGAGAATGCTGCGCTATGCACCAATGGCCGGTCTGGTGAAGCTGCATCGCGGCATTCTAGCAGCGGGTGGATGGCCGGTAAGGGCCGATCTTGTCTGGAAAATTACTGCAAATTGACCCGATGCCGCACCGTATCCGAGGGCGGCTGGGAGCCCTTCACGACATTCGTTAGTATGCCGCCCGGCCAGCAGGACCAGGCGGCCACCAGATCAGCTCTTGTATGCCGAAACCATCAGCAACATTGGCCGTTCCTTCTCTTCGGCCAGCTCCGGCATCGCCGCGATCTGATCCGGCGTGGGTGCAAATTCCTCGATCCGGCGCAGCGCAAAGCCCGCGTCGAGCAGGGTGTTGATCGTGGTCGCCAGCGTCCGGTGATGCTTCAGCACATCCTCCGCGAACCAGTCGGTGCGGCGTTCGCCCTCTATCGAATAACTATTGACCGGCCAGGTCTTGTGACCGTCCTCGTCCTTGATCCAATGCGGATGGGTCGCGGCCATGAAGATCGGGTGTTCTATGATGAAGACCAGATCGCCGCAGGGCGTCAGCGCGCTGTGGATCGCCCGCATCAACCGCCCAAAATTCTGCACGTAGTGGAAGGTCAGCGCACTATAAACCAGATCGAACGCGGCTTCCGGAAGATCCAATGTGTCGAGATCGACAATGCGATAGTCGATGGCGGCATCGTCAGTGTCGGCGCGGGCTCGGTCAATCATGTTCTGTGACAGATCAAGCCCCAGAACCGAGGCCGCACCGTTCTCGCGGAACCAGCGGGATGTCCAACCGAAGCCGCAGCCCAGATCGGCCACGCTCTTGCCTGTGACGTCCGGCAGCAAGGCGCGGATGGCGGGCCATTCCGGTGCGCCATCCAGCCCTTGCACCTGCCGGGGAAGCTGGCTGTAGCCAGCGAAGAAATCGGGATCGTCGTAGATATTCTGTGCCATGTGTGTCTCCAGAGAAAGGGGAGGACGAGGCACGTTTTCCACGCCAAAGCACCTCGTCCAAAAGGGCGAGGCCGAGGCTGTCAATCGGCGTGATCAGGTCGCGTGATTGTCATCCCGGCATCCCGCCAAGGGGATACCGGCCGACCGGGCGACTATGTGGATGTCCTTCTCAACCATGCGGGCAGTATCGTCCGCGACGCGAAAAATGTCAATTTGACCGCCCTCGTGAAAGGCAGGAAAGTCCGCATGGGAGACCTTGGATCGCTTAAAATGCTGCGGCCTCGATGAATGGCTGCTGCGGTGACGCGGCGGTGCAGCATCAACGGGCCTTCGAAAGGTCCGCAACGGGCCGATTTGTTGCTCTGTCCAATGTGCCGTTACCTCATCCGGGGAGTGTCACGACAATTGCTCCACGATCTGTCGCAACGACCGTGTGCTCATACTGGACGACAGGCGCGGCAGGTTCGCTGTAGAGTGTCCACCCGTCTTCTCGCTCTGTTGCCCAGAGGCCGCCTGAGGACAAGAACGGTTCGATTGTCAGCACCAGTCCCTTGTTCATGCGCCGTTTGTCGCCCCGCGTGGGCCAGGTCGCGATTTCAGAGGGGTATTCATGGAGCGATCGCCCGACACCATGACTGGCCAGATTCTGGATAAGTGTATAGCCGCGGTTCGACGCAAATCGGCCTACTGCTTTACCAATGTCTGCAAGCGGCCTGTCGCTGCCAACTTGCCTGATTCCGACCTCCATCGCGCGTTTCCCATCCTTGCAGAGGCGATCCAGCGAGGGTTTGACCGCTCCGACACGGAAGGTCGCGCCGGTGTCGGCAAAGAAGCCATTCTTTGACGCCGACACGTCGATGTTTACCAAGTCTCCGGCCTGGATGACGCGCTCGCCGGGAATGCCGTGTGCGATCTCCTCATTCACACTGATGCAGGTCGCACCCGGGAAGTCATAAACCGCTTCAGGCGCAGACACTGCCCCCTCAATCTCCAAGAGCGCGCGGCCGATGGCGTCAAGCTCCCGCGTCGTCATGCCCGGTTCCGTTGCTCTGGCCATCCTGTGCATCGTGTTCGCGACGATCCGGCCGATTTCTTTCAGGCCGTTAAGCTCATCTTCGTGGGTGATCGCCATAGGATGTCCTCAGGCTGGTCAATTTGCTCGGCATCCTACCGGCTTGTGACCGACTTGTCCCACGCGTTCCAAAGGCCGCATTAAATGTTGCCGTATAGTTAACGAATGGCTGGTTTGGTGTCGCCGCAATGCAGTATCAAAGTGTGTGGCCAAGGTCGGCTTTGGGCCGAAAACAGCGATCTATATCACCGCGCGTAAGCTTCATTATGTACGCACTTACCTCGTGAAGCTGGCGCGCTAGTCCAAATCATCTTTTTGGTGGGTGACAGCTTCATTTTTTGACGACACCTCAAACCTTGTTAAGTCCGTCCTTTTCGATGCCGTCAGATCTTGAATGGTGCGGCGACTATCAGCGCCTAGGGCATTGATCAGTTGGCGCAGCATGTCGGCCCCCTGACTGCGTGCGCCGTGGCGATAGTTTGGATGCGCCTTGCCGGGTTTCGCCCCGCCGCCAGCGCCATGCATTCGGCATACTTTCCAGCCGCGCACCGCTGGATTTCGGCACGGTTGGCCGGTACGTTTTGATTTCGCGGTGCAGCGCGGCGCACAGTACATGGGGTAAGCGTCAGATTTCATCATAGCCCCTCCCCCCATGATGCACGTTACCCACCACAGCCTGCGCGCCCGGTTCGATGGTCACGCGCTCCACACGCACAGTCTGTTGCCCCTTTGAGCGATACCGCTTCAAAGTATCCATCTGCGCCGCAAATGTTCGGCCCAGCTTGTTCAACGCGCGTTCTGCCGAGTCCTGTTGTGGGATGTTTTCGACGTGATTGAGCCGTCTCGCCATCATCATCATTGCTTGATGTGTCGCACCCATCTGCGTCAACAGCAGGGTTTCGGCGGCGTCCCGTGGCTTCATGGTCTCGGCAAATCCCAGAACAAAATTCGATGCGCTTTCATCCGCGCGTTTGCCTTGCGCGCCCAGCGATGCAATTTGACTAATCAATCCAGTAATCAGCGCCTGACTCGCAGCATTGTCAAAAATACCGTCGTAATCGCCCAGCGCCTCGATTCTCAGAATGTTGTCATCGCCCCATGAAAGCGAAAGCGACAGCGGGTCGGGCGCAGGTCGCTTGGCTATAGCATCGGCCTTTTGGGGATTGGTTTGTTTGCTCATTTTTCCTGCCCCTCAATCTGTTTCCATTGGTTCGCGTAGCCATCCCAGATCCGCCCGCGCGGCCCGTGTCTTTCCCATTCGGACAGGGCGCGCCATGCGTCCAGAGACACAACGCGCCCGGTGTAGGTCAGCGGCCTGCCGCCGGGTGATGTGCCGTAAGGTGTTTCTGTCTGTTGCGGTGCGGCCTTGTGCGGTTGTTCTGAATTGGCGGGGGTGTCGCCTGCTATTTCCGCTATTCCTGCTATTCTGGGCGCGCGCTGCGCCGGACGTGTCGATGCAGGCAGGGGCACATCGCCCCCGCCTATCCGTGCAAGCGCGGCTTGTGCGTCAAACCACATGGCATGCCCCCCGCACTATGCGCCACGCGTCCTTGCGCGCCGTGCCGCGCACCACCGCGCCCGGATCAAGCCGAACAATCCAGCCGTGACTTTCAAGGATAGTCAAAGCTGCCCGCGCCGTTTTGGTATTGCGCAGCGCATAAGGGCCAGATTGCACCACCTCGGCTTGTGCAATATCCGCCTCGGCCCAGCTTTCTTGCAGCCACTTGCGCAGCTTGTCCGCCCGCTCGATTTCCACCGAAACCGTTGCAGCCTCGGCCAAACGCGCAGCCTCGGCCAGATAGAATTGCGCCAGCGTGATTGCGTGCGCCATATCCTGCAACGATACCTCGCCCGCGTGCAGGTCTTGCCAGAGCGTCAGCACGCCCGCGATGCGCGCTGCCTGTTCCGCCGCCTTGGATGCCGTGCCGGTGATATGAGCCAAGTCGCCCCCCGGTGCCTGCAAGGTTTCGATTGTGTCGTGAAACTCAATCAACAGGCTGCGCGCTGCACCGCCCAACGGCAGGATGCGCGGTTGCAATTCGCGCGTATCAGCATCCATCGGCATGGGGGTATCTAGTATCTCGCGCAGGCGGTTGGAAAACCCACCCAGCGCGCCGTTGTCCGGCGTCATATGCCGGTGCAGGCGCGTGCCGATTGCGCTGGGCGGTTCACATATCAAAAAGCGCGCCAGAAAGCCGCTATCCGCCGCCAGAGGGTCGGACAGAAACGCATGGGCCACGCCCGGTTGCGCCATCAGATGCACCGCCAGTCGCCGCCCATAGAGTGTATAGGCCCCATCGCCTGCGCGGGTGCGCCTGATCGGGTTTCCCTGCCACAAGTCATTAAGCGCGGTCAGCGTCTTTTGCCGGTTGTCGCTGTTCATGGCGTGCCCGCCAAGGAATTGCCCGCCTTCATCCGAGAAAATGCCAAGCGACGGTTGCCCGGTTGCGTAAAGCCGTGTCAGCCCCTCGAATGTCGGTTCAGTCACAATGCGGTCAATGCTGGGCGGTGCCGCCGGTTCGCTGCCTAGCGCCGCCAGATCCACCTCGGCTGTGGTGCGCTTTTCGCCTTTGCCTTTCTTAGCCTCGGTCAGGATGCGGTCATAATCACCCTTCCAGAGCGCATGAGCATTTTGCCAACTTTGCATATCCGCGCGCTGGGCACTCGCCGCCTCGCGTTCATGGTCCCGCACCGCATCCAGCAGCGGCCCGAAACAGGCTGACTTGCGCTCGCCACTTGCCGCGATGGTCAGACAGTAAAGAGACAGCGCGCGTGGCCCGCCTAGCGTTTCAACATTGGCAAAGCCCTGCACGGCTAGCGATGCCACCGCCAGCGCCGATTGTGCAGGTATGGCGACAGGTGCGAGGGCCATGCCCTGCACCGCCTGCACAGCCCCTTGCAACGGCCCAAGCGCGACCACCGGATAGGGCGCGCCTGCCGGTATTGGGCGCAACAGGGGTTGCGGCCCCTCGGCCTTGAACGGGATAGGGTTGGGTGCGGTCATGCGCTTTCCCCTTTCATGGTCAAAATGTCGTTCCAGTCTCGCCCATCCGGTGCGGGCAAAAGCGACACGTCCCAGCCCAGCGCGCTTGCGCGTTCGGCCAGCGCGTGCGCTGCCTCGCGGCCCGGTGAATCGCCGTCCGGCGCAATGGTCAGGCGGTGCGGATCGGCGGGCAGATGTAGCCCCCGCATGCCGGACGTGGACAGCGCCGCCCAGATAGTCGCAGGCTTGCATAGCAGGCCGCAGGAAAGGCTTAGGGCGGTTTCGATGCCCTCGGCCACCACCAGCGGCCCCTGAGCAAGGGCTAGCCTGACAGCCCCACCAGAGACACGGCCCAGCATCAGCTTGTTAGGCTTAACCTCGGCTTTGCCGCCCCCCGATGCCAGATAGGTGCGATGCACGGCACAGCCCATTGTCCCATCCACCAGCGCCAGCATTGCCGGAAAGCGTTTAGCGGTCGGATGCCAGCAGGCAGGCAGAAAGCGCAGGGTTTCAGGAAGGGGGCAGGATATGCCCCGCCCCCTCAAATAGGTTTCGGCCAAGGTGCCACTGATCGGCTGCGCCTCTTGCCAGAGCCTGAACGCCTGCGCGGCGCGCTTTGCCGCGTCCGCGCGGTCCTGCGCCTGCCGTGCCGCCACTTCGGACGGATCCGGCGCGGCATAGTTACCGGGCGCGATGCCCGCTGCCGCGCGGATGTCGCCAAAGGTGCAGCCGGTTTTTTTGCAATTTAGCAAAAGCCGCCCGCCATCCCCATCGGCCAGCGTCAGGGCATTCTGCCCCTTTTGCCGGTCGGGTTGGCAAACCGGGCAAGCCGCGCTGCCGTAACGGCCATACCACTTGCCCCGCAGGTCTTGCGTGATCTGTTTCGCGTTCATCAGCACGCCGCCCAGATCAACACAGCCAAGGCATGCGCTTGCACTTCGGTCAAACCATGTGCGCGCGTCAGAAAGGCGATTTGCAGCCGGTTCATTGCACGCCCTCCACCATTTCCAGTGGATCATATTCACCAGCGCCTTCAATGCAGGCTAATGGTCGGCCCTGTGCATCTTTCAGGACACGCACAGAATTGCAGGTGCAAACCTGCTCATGGGAATAGATCATGCAGTCTGGGTCGTGCTGAAATTCGACGTGATATAGCTTGCCGCGCTTGATGTGCTTGCGGCACGCTGCAACCCATGCACGGCGCGCTTGCCGGGTGCCTTTTGGGGAGACTGACATCATGCAAAGCCCCCCTTTCCAGCAAAAGGAAACTGCAAAATGGAAAGCGTAAAGCCATGATAAGGCAAGCTGCCGCTATAGCGCGTGCTGCGCTTGGATGTTATATTTCGGGTGTTCGTCGCTCGTGCTGACGATACATCCCGCGCCGTGTCAGCTTGCCCGCTGCACGGCGCTTTCTTTTTGCCCGCCACGTTTCAAGCTGCGTCCTGCGCGCGGCTATCTAGCCACGCGGCAATGTCAGCCTCGCGCCAGCCGACCGCGCGCTTGCCCAACTTGATCGGCTTTGGAAAAGCGCCCTCGGCCATCATGGCATATAGGGTAGAGCGGGAAAGCCCGATGATGCGTTCCACATCAGGGCGGCGTTTAATTGAACCAATCATCTCGAAACCTTCTCGTTTGCTATCGGATGACTAGATATTTGCCAACAATTACAACGCTTAATAGGCGTCGCGATTGATTTTTCGTTTCAATACGGCGTCTTAATTTCTTGGTCTTCGACCAGGTTTGCCAAGGTCTTCCCTTTGCGCGCGTGCCATGTCCCATGCCCTCCCAAAAGCACGGGTTCCCATACCTTCGGAGCTTTTGATATCCAGCATCTGGCTGCGAGTAAAACTTTGCCCCTTGTCAAAGCGATCTACAATCTCGCGGGCTACAGATTTTTCCGACAACGCCCCTTCAGACGCATCTTCAACAGTTTCGCCTGAGGTGCCCCTAACTTCCTAGACGCCTGCCTCGTTCATTTTCTGCTGTTTCATTTCATAGTCAACCGGTGACAGCA
>JAPWHL010000003.1:173294-336737 GCA_027214255.1 Roseovarius aestuarii | reverse complement strand
CTCCATCATCGCAATGGTCCTCGTCGCCGAACTCATCTCAGGATGGCTCAGAGCAACCGTCAATAAAGCAAAGTAACAAAGCCGTCTCTGCGCCCTCCCTGCAAGGGGAAGGCGCAGAGCATGATCCGACCTTGGATTTTAATCGTTTCAGGTCAGCGCGACCAAATGATTGTCCCACTGGAGGTTGCTTTGGACAGGGGCCCGCATCCCCTGCCCGGACATATGCCCCATTATTCCGGTTCCGGTCGAGGCCACAAACCCCTCAGACGTTGCGCCAAGCCCGCAGATATCAGCCGCCTCAAACGTTTGAGAAAGCGCACCGCTTGCCACATCATAGACCTGCAAGGCTGCACCGCGCGGCGATGTAATGCCCACACGTGCACCGCCCTTGTCGAACGCGATACTACCGACATAGCCCTGCATCTGGCGCTGCTCTGCTGCAGGCGCGCTGAACAAGCGCATAGGGGAGCCCATCTTATGCATTCCGGCCAATGCCGGGGCCGCGTCCGAGCCCTGCCATTGCAGCCCGAAGGCCACAGTATCCCCCGACAAGGCCAGATGCCGGATCGAGGCCAAATGCATCCTGCGTGGCAACTCTGCACTATCAATCACAGAGCCTTGATCAATATAGCTTAGGTTGGGGCGCATCATTGGCAGATTGAGCTTGGCCCGGCCTGCCGCCGGATGCGTTTCGATCCCGCCATTGGCGACAACCAGAACATCGGTGCCCGGCAAGCGGCGAATGTCATGCGGGCCGACACCGCCGCTGGCCCATTCATCAACGCGGGCATAATCATTTGCCGCGTCCCAGACGCCGATGCGCCCCGCCGCTGCCTCATAATCGTTTTCTGTAGTGAACAGCCATCTGCCATCGCGCGAAAACACACCATGCCCGTAGAAATGCCGGCCCTCCGGTGCGTCCAGACGGCTGAGGACCTGTCCGTTTACGCAATTCAGCACCACAGCAAAGGTGCCCGGACGGCGGGCAAAGGCAACGGCCTCGGCCCGGCTCGGATGGGCGGCGGCGGCATGACCGCGTGTTGGCAGTGCAATCTGGAACGCCAGCGACAGGTCCGCCCGGATGCCACACAACATGTCGTCACCACTGGGGCCTCGCGCCGCAGACAGCCATGCGGGCCCGCCTGCATCACTCCATCCCGCAGTGGGTGCCAGCCCCGTAGCCAACAACCCCGCCAGAACCTGCCTGCGATTGGCCATGTCAGTCTCCGTCCAGCGCGTTAAACCCCGCTGCAACCCCCAGCGCAGGGCCCAGCGTCTGCTTGGCAACAGCATCTATGGACTGGACCGCCTGCTGGATCATTTCGACCTTCAGGCGCTTTTGCGGATCGTCCACCCCGGCAAACACCGGATCATCCAGCGCCACGACGAAAGCCTGCGTGCGGTCAAATTCAACCACCAATGCGCCGGTTGCCTCAGGCTGCCCTTCCGCCAGATGCAGGGCAAGATCACGCAACGCTTCCAGCGACAGGGCAACATGACGCTGTGACCGGTTTGAGCGGCGTGCCTCGGCGCGGGTGGCGCGCGGACGATCATACGTGCCCAAGGGACGACCCAAACGCACATTGGCCGTAAATTCCAGCCCTGTTGTCAGCGCACTGAACAATTGCCGCATAGCCTCGGTCTGATCCCGGTACGGGCTGTCAGGGCCCTGGGTCTTCATCTGATCGGCGTAACCATTCTGCCAATCCGTGAGAATGCCCGCAGCCTGCGCGGCGATATCCTCGGTCACTGTCCGGATCAACTGACAGCGATACTCAGCGGTGCCCGCCCCCTGCAAAGCCGGATCGTAGAGCAAGAATTCCAAGGCGTAAAATCCGCGCGCGGCAATCGACACTTCTGCATAGGCTGCGCCTGTTTCAGCAACCGGATCCGAGGCCGCAACCAACGCGCCCAGCGCCTTGGGCGTCGCGCCTCGCGTGTCCGGCCAAAACGCCAGCGCAAAGGCGCGGTTGTCCACCTCTGACGGGCCGAACCGCAGGTGGCTGACACCGACCCACGCGTCAAATGCAGCCCCATAAGCCTGTCTTAAATCGGGCGAGTCAGCCTGACAATCGCCCTGCGCAACATCACGCAAATCCGCCGTTCTATCGGCCAGCACCAGATAGCGCGGCATGACATGTTGATCGACCGTCCGCGCGATCAATTCAGCCGAGCTTTGGGCCATCGACAGGCCGGGCAGTATCATCAAAAGGCAGGCAAGAAGGCGCATAAGCTACAGACTTTCTAAAAAGGCAATTAGGGCCGCACGGTTTTCAGGCGGCATTTCAACAACGGCGTCGCGTGTGGCCTGTGCCTCGCCACCGTGCCACAAGATGGCCTCTAACAGGGACCGGGCGCGCCCGTCATGCAAGAAATAGGTATGGCCGCTGACCGCCTTTGTCATGCCAATGCCCCACAAGGGTGGCGTGCGCCATTCATACCCAGTTGCGCGGGCCTCAGGGCGGTGGTCGGCCAGACCTTCGCCCATATCATGCAGCAAAAGGTCGCTGTAGGGCCAGATCAGTTGGAAACTCTGCTCGGGTTGGTCTTTAAGCCTGTGGGTCACAAAACTGGGCGTGTGGCAGGCAATGCATCCGGTTTCATAAAACAGCTGCTTACCGCGCAACACTTGCGGATCAGACACTTTGCGACGCGCAGGCACGGCAAGATTGCGGCTGTAAAAAGTCACCAGATCCAGCCCTTCGGCGTCGATTTCAAATGCGCGGTCGTCGCCATCACCATGCGGGGCCGAGACGCAAGCGTCCTGAATAGTGGTGCAATCCCCAAATGGGTCGCCAAAGATCGGATTGGAAATACCGATATCCCCGGCAAAGGCCCCGGCGCTTTGTTCACGTATCGTGGGCATCCCGGCTTTCAGGCCGAACCGCCCCAGCATGGTGGTTTGAAACTCGGTGGACCAAACGATGTTAGCCCGACCAGAAATGCCGTCGCCATCCGCATCGTCTGGGTCCGCCCCGGCAAGAATATCCGCCGCCGGTATCGCCTCAAGCAGGCCCAATCCAATCATCTGCGGTGCGACACGGGGGCTTAACATGGCCTTCTCGTGTAGCGGGCCATAGCCCAGATCGGCGGCCGTGTAGGTGGGGTGGCGCAGGTTAACAACCTCACCGCCAGACAGGGTGACGGGTTCCTCGGTGTAATCTATCTTCAGGCGATACTCGGCAGCGTTACCCGGCAAGGCAAAATCCTGAAGCTGGGTGCCATAGGTAGGGTCCGGCGCGGTGCCCAGATAATCCTGAATATCCTGACGGGCGGCTTTGTCATCCGGGATTGAAATCCGCAGGAACATCGAAATGGCTGTGTCATCCGGCCCTTCGGGAGGATGGCCACGCCCGTCCTTGATGTGGCATCGCTGACACGAGCGCGCATTAAACAACGGGCCCAGCCCATCCGATGCCAAAGTCGACGACGGCGATGACACCCAAATCTTGCGGAACAGGCCATTGCCGACCTTGAACGTCAACTCATCTTCAAAGGAGATGTTTCCCGAAGGCTGCGAAAACGCATCCGCGTTACGGCGCGCCCGCACGGTCGCAGCACCAGCGCCGCGTTCCTCGAAAGATGCGGCGCTGGCAAAGTCGGTTGTAGGGGTGGTTACGGCCTCGACCCGCGCTGCTTCGGCGGAGGTACGGGGAACGATCGTTAGATGCGGCTCGTCAAACGGGCCAGCGACAAGCGGACTGCCAAGAACGAATAACAGTCCTGTCAGCTTACTCAGCTTCGTCCATTTTCGAGGCATTAAGCAGTGCATATTTTTCTTCGCCCAGCTTCTCGACCAGATCGAGCTGTGTTTCGAGAAAGTCGATATGCCCTTCTTCATCGGTCATCAACTCTTCAAAGATATTTTTGGTGACGAAATCGCCAACCGACTCACAGTGTTGACGCGCTTCGGCATATAGCGCGCGCGCCTCGTGTTCCGCAGCCAGATCGCATTCCAGCGTTTCCTTTGGCGTTTGCCCAATACGCAAGGGGTCCAACTTTTGTAGGTTCGGATGGCCGCCCAGAAACAGGATTCGTGTGATCAACTTGTCCGCGTGGTTCATCTCTTCGATGCTTTCCTCGCGGGATTTCTTGGCCATGTGGCCCAGCCCCCAATCGTCCTGCATACGATAGTGCAGCCAGTACTGGCTAACTGCCGTCAATTCGCTGCGCAGGGCCGCGTTAAGGTATTCAATTACTTTCTTGTCGCCGTTCATCTCGGAAGTCCTGTGTCGGTCCAGCACGCAAGGTGCGGAGGTTCATTGGAACTTCCATGTTATCATTCTGACGCATAGTGGCCAGAAAAAGCGGCATGCATCCGCCACAATCGGCAGACTTCCCCAAAGCTCGATAAATTTTCCCCGGGGTAATGAGGGCCGCGCTGTCAGCGGCCCTCATCCAGTTAATCGCGGCATCAATGTCTTTATTTGATATATTCTGACAGTGACAAACGATCATGACACCCCTCCAAATACTTTAGAATTCGTAGGCCAGAAGCATGCCGACGGTCCGGTTTTTGTCGCCGCCTTCATCGCCATACCGATAGCCCAACGCACCAGTCAGACCCGGCATCAGCTCCATCTCAGCGCTAACCGTGGCCAACTCATCAGATGACGCCCCCTGCATCTGGCGCACGGAATAGACACCCGACAAGGTGACAGGGCCAACAGGCGCCGACAGGCCAATCGTGCTGTAGCGGGCCGAATTGAACGTGCCGCCAAAGTCGTCAAAATAGGCCACTTCCGCCAACATGCTGACCGGAAGCCCCAGATCGTAAGTGTGTGTCACACCCAGCGAAACGCCGGTCTGATCCGCGACATCGCCGACACCTTTCGCCAGATTTTGCAAGCTGACGTTATACCCCATTTCGCCCCACGAGCCGCCAACGGACAAGACAAAGCTTTCGGGGCCAGTGGTATTTGTCACGCCACCGGCGGGCAGGCTAGTCTGGCCGCGTTCCTTGCCCAGAGAATCGCTCAGGATACTGCGATCGGCATTGAAAACAGCAAAGGTCAGCTCGTTTTCGGACGCGCCAATGGCGAAAGGCACGGTGATCGAGGCCCCCAACTGCTCGGTGATCTCGTAATCGCCAGCGAAATCTGTGCCGTAAAGGCCCGGCGCCTCGTCCCACGCCATTCCGAACGCCGGGTTGAATTTACCCAACATCATCTGGGCGGGGCCGAAATCATGGGCATAGTACAGTTCTTGTACATACAGGCCGTGATCTTCGAACGTCCGGTCGCTGGTTGCGTCAATGACCGGCTCATAGACCAATACCGCATTCAGCGATGCGTCTTCCGAGAGCGCAAAGGCCAGCGCCGCCTCGATTGTCGCATAGGTATCGTCAATCTCATTGGCCGGATTGGAACTATCGTAAAGAGAGTCATGTTGCAGCTCGAACGTGAAGTCCGCGCTGAACGCCCCGTAGTCTGCAGCCATGGCCGTGGTGGACGCAAGCAGTGCCGCGTATCCTGTCAATCCTGCCAGTCTTATCATTCTTATTGTCTTTCTATGGGCTGTGTGATTCTGGCTGGCGGATACCCGCGTGGCTGAACGAGTGGCCCGCGACATGCGCGGGCCAGTTGGTAGTTATTGGAACACGGCGTCCGGATTATCCAAGCTGTCCGAACCCTCGAATTCGATCTGCGACACGCCCAGCGCACTGACCACCCGCTCAATTGAACGTGTTTGGTCGATCAGGCCGTCGACGCCGCCCATGATCAGGGCCTCGCCAGCCGCATTGCCGCGCTCCAGCATCTGGTCATAGGCAAAACCGGCTTCGGCGGCGGTTTTGATACGGCCCAGAGCCATCATGGTGCTGGAGAGTTTGCTGTGCATTTCGCCATCCAATGCCGGGTCGGTTTCAGCGACCAAATCAGACAGCGAAGGGCCAGAGACGATAGAGCCATCAACGCGAACATATTCACCCAGATAGACGTTCTGGACACCCAAGCCATCGTAGTAGTGGCTGTTGTGTGTATTGTCCGAGAAGCAGTCATGCTCTTCCTCGGGATCGTTCAGCATCAACCCAAGGCGCATGCGTTCGCCCGCTTGCTCGCCGTAACTCAGGCTGCCCATACCGGTCAGCATGGCCGACAGGCCCGCATCGGCATCGCTGGACACCGCGGCGCGCGCATCGCCCCCCTCGGCCCACTGTGCAGCCATCCATTCCAGATCAGACACCAATAGCTCTGTTACGGCCTTTAGATAGTCACCGCGACGGTCACAATTGCCACCAGTGCATGCGTCACCAGCGGCGTAATCGGTCCAGCTGCGATTGCCCGCGCCTGCATTGTGCCCGTTCAAATCCTGCCCCCACAGCAGAAATTCGATCGCGTGATACCCGGTGGCAACGTTTGCCTCGACGCCGTCAGCCTCGTGCAGAGTTTCGCTCAGGAACTGGGGAGTGATCTCGGCGGCGTTCACCTCTGTGCCCGACAAGGTAAAGGTCGGGTTGGCGATGACATTCAAAGCCGCCAGTTCGTTTTCATCCGACGGGCCACCATAGGTCGCATCGACATAATCGATCAGGCCTTCATCCAGTGGCCATGCGTTAACCTTGCCTTCCCAATCATCCACGATAGCGTTGCCAAAGCGGAACACCTCGGTCTGTTGGTAGGGCACGCGGGCGGCCAACCATGCGGCGCGTGCATTTGCCAATGCCCCGGCACTTGGGGTGTCGATCAAGGTGTTCACGGCCTGCAGCAGGCGCTGCGCGGTCGTCACGCTATCGCCATACCCGGCTGCTGCGATATTTGCATAGGTTTGGACGACATCGCCCTTTTCTACCGCGAAGGCCGGGCTGGCCAAGGTAAGCGCCAGGGCGGTCGAGGCAATGCTGAGACGTTTCATGTCGGGTCTTTCCTTAATGCAATGTAGGTGTTTGAACAGTGTGGTTAGACGAAAGCGACGCCGAAGGCCGAGGGTGCATCCCCTGCAAGGCCATCCCGCATTCTGCCGCCAGTGCCGTGACCATCGGCGCACAATCAGGGCGCACCAGAAGGGTAGCAATCATCATTGCATCTTCACGCTCGCCAAGGGTTGCGGCGGCCATGAAATGGGCGAAACAAGCTTCGTCCGCGCCCAGACATTTGCAACTGACACCATGGCGCATCAAAGGACGACGGCCAAATTCGTGGCACATGTCCAGCAGGGTTTGCCACGCATCCAATGCGGCGCGTGCGCGCCCTTCGCCCAGATGGGCGGTGAATTCATCTTGCAATGCTGCGCGGTTATGCGCGCCATCGCACCACAACCGAAGCGCCATGACCGAAGCCGCCTCGACCTCGGCCAGATCACTGAGATAGCCCACAGCTGCACTGCCACGCCGCGCCTGAGCCGAGATCGTGTCCGATCCGCTCATTTTGTCAGGATCAATTTGCCAGCGCGGGTAATGCGCAGATTGTAAATTTTGTTATCAAACACGATACGCGCCTGATCGCCGCCCTCGGTCAGTTGACGCGCGTCGTAGGTCGGCAAATCTTCGATCATTGCGGGCTGTAGTTTTTGTGGGGGCTGCATGGTCATGGGTGATCCTCCTGATCCTGAGCCAGTGCATCCAGAACCCAATCTATCAGCGAGCAATCTGCACCATCCGTCTGCTGCATGGCTTGCGCCATCGCGACCGTATCCACGTCTGCACAGAATGCGGACGGTGAATTGGTTTGGGTGGGTTCAACTGCCTTGAACTGCATCAAGAAGGTCCTGTTGTCTGGCGACCATCGGGCTTGCCCATTCGATTCCATGGGGTGGCTAGATTTTCCCTAAAGCTGAGTGATTTGATGAGGTATGTCAATCCGAGTTTTTCACTCAGGATTAAATTTCTCCGATTTCCTCCATCCTTAGATCCCATGCAGGGTGTTTTTTATGCAAGGTCCGGCCGGTGGCTTGCCTTTCCAGTCCTGCTTGGCAACAGTCTGACAAACAATGCACATAAAGGGCCGTCCCATGAAAATCGTCAGAACAGACAGCGAATTGCAGACCCCTATGGTGGATGCGACCTTGCGTCAGGCCGGGCATGATCTTGTTCTGCTGCCCGACGGTGTGGATCAGGCAACGTTGATATCGGAATTGGCCGACGCGGACCTGTTGTTGATGTGTTACACACCGATCCCAAAGGCCGTCATAGAGGCCGCGCCACGGCTGCGCGGGATCGTGAAATATGGCGTTGGGATCGACGCGATTGATCTGCCAACTGCCCGTGCGCGCGGCATCACCGTGGTCAACATTCCAGAATATGCCGAGGAAACCGTGGCCGAAGGCGCGTTTGCCCTGATGATCGCACTGTCCAAACGGTTGATACCGTTGAATGACCAGATGCGTGATACAGGTTGGGCATGGCCCGAGCCGACATGGCTGGGCAATGACATCGCAGGCAAAACCGTAGGCATGGTCGGTTTGGGCAAGATCGGGCGCTCAATGGCGCGAATGGCCGGTGCCGGATTCCGCGCACGCGTGATCGCCTACAGCCCCCATACTGACGATGCGGCCTTTGCCGACGCCGGCGTAGAACGGATCGACACGTTGCACGACATGTTGGCCCAGTCCGATATCGTCACGATCCACTGTGTGCTAAACGATGAAACCCGCCACCTGATCGGCGCAGAAGAGTTGCGCGCGATGAAACCCTCGGCCATTTTGATCAACGTATCACGCGGCGCAATCGTGGACGAGGCGGCCTTGGTCGACGCCATTCAACAAGGTTGGATCGCCGGTGCGGGTTTAGACGTGTTCAGCGCCGAACCCCTGAACAGGGAGGACCATCCGATGGCACCTCTGTTTGGACTGCCTAATGTGATCCTGACGCCTCACCTGACGTTTTACACAGCCGAAGCGATGGAACGCTTAGAGCGCGAAACGCTGGAACGGTGCTTTGAGATGATCGAGGATCGGCCCGTCACGATACTTTCTGGCGATCCACGTCTGCAAAACCAGCCGGGCGCCACCTATCCCTGACCCCGCTCAACCATGCCCGGCGATCAGCACGATTCCAACTGCAACAATCGCCGCCGCGACCAGACGCCGCGCGCGTGGCCCCTCGCCGAACCACAGGATGCCAATCATTGCGGCAATGATCACCGACGTTTCGCGCAACGCCGACACAAGCCCCAGAGGGGCCAGCGTTTTGGCATATAGCACCAAACCATAGGCCACGCCCGAAATCACGCCGCCGATAATCCCGATCGCGATTGTCTTGACCGGTAGGGCACGCAGCCGCTCCATACGCCCCGGAAAAACATACATTGCCACGGTCACATTGCCGATAAACACCCACGACATATAAGCAATAGCATCGCCAGAGACCCGCACACCGATCCCGTCCACCAATGTGTAACTGGCCACGATCAATCCAACACCAACAGCCGCGATCACGCCGCCAACGGGCAGCGCCCCGCGCAGCACAGGGTAGGACAGGATGGAGATGCCGATGCTGATTGCAAGGATCCCGATCCACGCATAAAGCGGCAGAACCTCACCCACCCAGAACTGCGCACCCAAGGCCACCAAAAGCGGCGCAAGCCCGCGTGAAATCGGGTAAATCAGGCTAAGATCGCCCAGCCGATACGCCACATTCAACAGGTAGAAATATCCCCAGTGGATCACGATCGACGCAATCAACCACGGCACAGCCTCCCATGACATACGGGCTGAAAACGACGCCAGAAACAGACCAAACACCGTTTGCCCCACTGCCAGCAACCCGGTCGCCAACGCGCGATCCCCGGAACCTTTCATGACGGCATTCCACAGCGCATGCAAAAACGCAGCACATAGCACCAGAAGGCTGACTGTCAGGGTCAACTTGGAACTGCCTCCAGTATCGCTTGGGTCACGATGCTCAGCGCCCGGTCCAGATCATCACGCGGTATCGTCAGCGGCGGTGACAAGGTCAGAACGCAGCCTTGGCTGATCTTAAAACTAAGGCCAGCGTCAAGGCAGGCATAATAAATCTGTTCGGCCAGCGCATTGCCCGGTGTTTTGTCCGCCCGATTTTGAACAATCTCGACTCCAAACATCAATCCGCGCCCGCGAATATCACCCACGATGGGACACCCATCCAATCGATCTCCAAGCATGGTCATGGCATAGTCGCCCAGTTCCGCCGAGCGTTCGACCAGATTTTCATCTTCGATAATCTCGATCGTGGTCAGGGCCGCGCGGGCCGTAACCGGGTTTTTCTCATGCGTGTAATGACCGATGGCGAAGTCGCCGCAGACATCCAGATCCTTGCGCGCCACACAGGCCGCAATAGGCAGAATTCCCCCGCCCAGCGCCTTACCCATTGTGACGATGTCAGGGATCACGTCATCATGTTCAAACGCGAACATCCGGCCCGTTTTACCCAGACCAGTGGGAATTTCGTCAAAGATCAGCAACGCACCGTGGCGATTGCATGCTTCGCGCACAGCCTTCCAGAAACCGGGGGGCGGCACATAAGGCACAGCGCGCATCGGCTCGGCTATCACAGCAGCAACGTCGCCTTCGCGTTCCAGCACATATTCAACCATTTTCGCGCAGGCCAAACCGCACACATCCGGCCCTGCATGGTTGTAGGGACAGCGATAGCAGGCAAAAGGCGCAACGTGTTCTGCCCCCGGAATCAGCGGCCCGGCTATATGACTGCGAAAGGTTGCTTCGCCGCCGACACTGGCCGCGCCCAAACCTGCACCGTGAAATGCGTCCCAAAAACTGACGGTCTTGAAACGGCCTGTTGCGGCACGCGCGATTTTCAGAGCCACCTCATTGGCGTCAGACCCGCCCGTGGTGAACAGTGTTTTTGACAAGTCACCCGGCGCAATTTCTGCCAGCTTTTCGGCCAGCGCGACGGCAGGCTCGTTCGTAAAACGACGCGGCGCAAATGGCAGATCGTCCAATTGATCCTTGATCGCGGCCTTCAGGCGCGGGTGGCCATAACCGATATGGTGTACTGAATTGCCGTGAAAATCCATGAAACGACGGCCGTCCAGATCCTCGATCCAGATGCCATCAGCGCGTGCAATTGTGCTGACACAGGGACTGGACAGGCTTTGATGTAAAAACGCGTCCGAGTCCCGTTTCAACAGCGGCGCCGATTGTGGGCCGATGGATTTTTTCAGCCACTCACGGCGCGCGTCCGAGCGGTTAGATTCACCTTCGGTATGAACAATCTGCTTTGCCATCACGGTGTCGGTCCTATCAGTGGACCCTACATTTTCACCTGTGGGGCCGTCGGTTGGGTACGCATGCGGTATCACTGCGCAGCAGCCATCGTAGCATAGTGGAACGCATCAAAATTGCGCAATTGGCGATCCTCGGGCAGGTTCAGCACACGATTGCAAATAAACGGCACCTCCTGCTCGGTCAGGCCGCCATGGCTGCGCAAAGGCACTTCCAGCGCGGCCAGATCATGCCGATCCTCGGATGTACCGATGCAGACATTTTCCCCCGAAATTACAATGATATTTCCAACCCGATCCCATGGCAGATCGAACGCGGCCACCGCCTCTTTCTTGCGCATGACATGGGTCAGGCCCGGCACCTTGCGCAGCCGTTCGGCAATCGCTGGGCGGTCCATCGTTTTGGGAACGTAAACAGTTGCGAACGATCCCAAAGCTCCGTGATGCACAACATATGGGTCAGTAATGGGCAGGATCACCCGTGCCACACCCGCGCCCAGCCACTCGTCCAGAAGATCCTGAACATAAACGACATTCGGCGTTCCGTCTGCGTGGTGCTTGGGTTTCATTCCATGATCGGCCGTCACCACAATCGCCGCGCCCAAAGCATCCATCTGACCCAGATAGCCGTCAAACATTTCGTAAAACGCGTTCGCAACCGGCGTGCCCGGCGCGTGCTTGTGCTGAATAAAATCGGTGGTGGTAAGGTACATCACATCCGGCTTCCAATCGCGCAAGAGCTTGAGACCGGCCGCAAAGACGAACTCGCTCAGCTCTGCGGAGTAAACGTCAGGCTGCCCCATACCCAGCCACGCAGCGGCATCGTCAACACCATGCTCGTCCACCGTCGTACTGGCCGATTTTTCGGCGGAAAAACAGCGGGCACGCCCGTCGCCCATATTCAACCCCGCCCCCAAAAGCGCGCGGAGTTTATCCTTGGCCGTAACAATGGCCACGCGCGATCCACCATCGTGGAATTGCTTGAACAAGGTCGGCGCGCGTAAAAAGCGCACGTCGTTCATCATAACCTCTTCGTCACGCTTCTTGTCGTAAAAGAAGTTGCCGCTGATGCCATGTACGCTGGGTGGACGGCCCGTCGCGATACTGATGTTGTTTGGGTTGGTAAACGACGGGATCACGGAATGGGCCAGCGCATCCGTGCCGTCGCGCCGCATCCGGGCCAGATTGGGCATCAATCCGGCCTCGATAGCAGCGTCCAGATAGGCAGGCTCGCAGCCGTCCAGACAAATGGCAATGGCGGGGACACTGGGGCGGGCATACTCCCGGTCATTGGCGACGATCGGCGCGTGCATATTCAACAGTCCAAGTCCTTTTGGGGGCTTATGCAGCCAGTTTAGCGCGCTCTTCCAAGGCGCGAGCGGGTGGTGCGGCGCTGACCACACCCATTTCTGCCAGCGTATCCGCAGCAGCCTGTACGACAAGGCGCATCACAGATTCGTCCATCTGCCCGATGCACCCAACCCGGAAACTATCGACCACGGTCAATTTCCCGGGATAGATGATGAACCCTTTGTCCTTCATTAGCTCGTAAAAGCGTTCAAAAACAAACTTCTCATCCGCAGGACAAAAGAACGTGACAATAATCGGACTTAACCAACGATCTGCCAACAACGTCTCAAAGCCCAACGCGCGCATGCCAGTAACCATAACATCACGGTTATTATAGTAGCGCGCACCGCGCGCGGCCACACCGCCTTCGGCCTCGTGAGCTTTCAGAGCTTCAAGGAACGCAGCAACAACGTGGGTCGGTGGGGTAAAACGCCACTGCCCGGTTTTTTCCATATTGGCCCATTGGGCGTGCACATCAAGACTAAGCGAATGGCAATTGCCCTTGGCCGCCTCCAACTCGGACTTGCGCGCGATGACAAAGCCGAAGCCGGGAACACCCTCGATGCACTTATTGGCAGAACTGACCATCACCTCATACTGAATCTCGGCCACTTTCAATTCGACCGCGCCAAAGGCAGACATGGAATCGATCAGCAACTTGCGCCCAGCGGCATAGGTCGCCTCGGATATTTCCTGCACCGGATTCAGAATGCCCGATGATGTTTCGCAATGAATCGCCAACACATGCGTGATGTCCGGATCATTAGCCAAGATCTGCGCCACTTCATCGCCTCGCGGGGGCAGGTAATCCCCCTTGTCCAGCAGGTGATAGGCACGGCCCAGATAGTCCATCGTTTTGGCCGCGCGCAAACCATATGCTCCGTTTGCCAGCACCAGAACCTTACCATCCTTAGGAACGAAGCTGCCCAGCATCGCCTCGACGCAATAGCTGCCCGAGCCTTGCAACGGAACGCAATCGAAATCCTCTTTTCCGTCCCCCAGCAGCGCCAGCAAACGGGCGCGCATGTCGCGTGTCATACCGCGAAAATCGTCATCCCAGCTGCCCCAATCACGCAACATCGCCTGCTTAACCTCATAAGAGGTGGTCAACGGGCCCGGAGTCAGCAGGTAGGGTTCGCCCAGATGCGGGGCTTTCAAAGGAGCGTTTTGCGCAGCCATGTCAGGTCTCCTGAAAATGATTTGGGGACACCATTGCAGTAAGAACGCCCATATGTGAAATTGCATTAAACGATTACTTCATAAGCCTTGCCTATATCATAAAAGCCAGGGGCCAAAATGCGCCAAAGCCAATTGCGAGCCTTTCACTTTGTCGCCAAGCTGGGCGGTTTTTCCCGCGCTGCCGAAGCAATGTTTCTGACACAGCCCGCGATTTCCGAACAGGTGCGCAAGTTAGAACAGGCTCATGATGTTTTGCTGTTTCACCGCGAACGCAAACGCGTTCGGATGACCGAGGCGGGCATGCATTTGTTCCGCCTCACCCAGCAATATTTCGAGATCGAACAACAGATCGAAGATTACATGCAGGAATCCCGCGCCGCAGTAGAGGGTG
This sequence comes from Roseovarius aestuarii, assembly GCA_027214255.1. Lineage (GTDB taxonomy): Bacteria > Pseudomonadota > Alphaproteobacteria > Rhodobacterales > Rhodobacteraceae > Roseovarius > Roseovarius aestuarii_A. The sequence continues at coordinate 322,661 of JAPWHL010000003.1, read as the reverse complement.
AGCTGCGCATCATCGCGGATTCGGCACATCACGTCACCGGCATCCTCAGCGGATTTCGTCAACGTTATCCGGGAGTGACAGTTTCGTTGCGCGGCGGCAATACCGAGGACATCGTCGAGGATCTGCGCGCCTATAATGCGGATGTCGGTGTGATCGGCGGCCGTGCTGTGGGCGGGGATATGGAGATACTGGATCTGGGTGAATCGCCCATTACCGCCTTTGCCGCGCGCGGTTTTCTAGCTGATGCCACTCGTGGGTTGACACTGGCCGAATGCGCCGCCCTGCCCCTTGTCATGCGCGAAATCGGATCCAAAACCCGATCCAAGCTGGACAATGCGGCCAAGGCGCAGCGCGTGGCCCTGCCCCCTGCCATCATCGCCGAGGGCCGCGAAGCCGTGCGCGAAGTCGTCGCGTCCGGTGCCGGGATCGGTTTCGTGTCGCAGGCAGAATTCGGCCATGATGCGCGTCTGGTTCAGATACCCTTGCGCGGCGTTGATATCCGAATGACAGAATCGCTGGTTCACCTGACACAGCGCCGCGAGGTCAAAGTCATTCGCGCCTTCATGGATTTTGCCAGCGCCCAAGCAGCCGAAACAACAGAGCGTGCCTAGAAGGCTGAACATTTCCAATCAGCCGGAGAGCCCGGACCATGCTCCGGGGCGGGTGTCGCCCCCCGGAACATGATCCGGGGGGCTAACTATCAAAGGCTTAGCGCGCGCGCCATGCTTGGGTTCGTTTCAACACGCCGCGCGACAGGATCATATGAATGATCCGTGCCCCTGCATTGGTGTAAAAGATCATCATTCCCATCGCCGCCGCTGGCGCAATATCGCCCGCATCGTCCATGTTCAGCACCGCAATAGACGCCAGCGCTGTGGTGGGCGAATACAGGAAGACAACCGCCGACACCGTCGTCATCGCATTCACGAACAGATAAATCGAGATGTCCAAAATTGACGGCATACACACAGGCACCGTCACGCGGGTAAACAGCTTCATTGTGGGTTGTTTCAAGGAGGCTGAAACCGACTCGAACTCGCCATCCATTTGCTTCAACGCGGTCACGGCCGTCAGGTGCGACACGGTGTAAAAGTGCGTCACCGTGCAAATCACCAGAATGGCCATAGTGCCGTAGATCCCGTTCAACGGATTGTCGGGATTGTTAAAGAAAAAGATATAGGCAAGCCCCAGAACCATCCCAGGAATCGCCATGGGCAACATCGCGAACATTTGGAAAATCGCACGGCCCGTTTTAAAGCCGCCGGATTTTTCGACCAGATAGGCCCCAAAGAACACCACCGCCGTACCGATAACCGCCGTCAGAAGACCCAGCTTGATCGAATTGTAATAAGCGGTCCAACCGCCGCCATCCATCTTGTTGAACTGATAGTTCTTCAAGCTGAGGCTCAGGTCATAGGGCCAGAATTTGATCAGGGCAGCGAATTGGCAGACCGCCAGAATACCGACGATGAAGACCGCGATCAGCGTGCAATACCCAAAAAACGCCCGGTCCACGTTCTTGTTGGGGGACGGTTGATAGGGGACAGAGCGCGCCGACAGGGACGCCACCTGCTTGGATTGCACCAAGCGGTCAATGGCAAAAGCGAAAATTGCAGGTACAACCAGAACCACAGACACCACCGCGCCCATTTCAAAGTTTTGCTGACCGATCACCTGTTTGTAGATATCCACCGCCAGTACGTTGAATTGCCCGCCGATGACCTTAGGCAGGCCAAAATCGGTGATTACCAGATTGAACACCACGAAGGCTGCGGAAATCAGGCCATAACGTGCGCCGGGGATCGTAACCGTCCAGAAGGTGCGCCAAGGCGAGGCCCTCAGGGTTGTCGCCGCCTCGTAGAGGCGTGCATCCGATATGGCCAGCGCGGTCGATATAATCAGAAACGCATGCGGAAACGTAAAAAAGACCGAGCCGACAACGATGCCAATAGGTCCATAGATACTGGCCCCGAACAACAGTTCCTTCAGCATTCCCTGATTGCCGAATAGATAGACCAATGCGATCCCCGGCAGCAGGGAAGGCACCAAAATCGGCATCATTGCGATCAGACGGAATGCGCCCTTGAAACGCATGCAGGTCCGGTTCAACGCATAGGCAAAACCAAAGGCCAGCGCCACGGTGACAATCGTGCTGAACACGGCAATCATCAACGAATTCTTGATCGAATTGGACAGGGCAGGCGTCGAGAAATAGTTGACAAAATTGTCTATTCCGCGCGCCTGAACCGGCCTGAGCTGCACCCGCCGAAACGTGTTACTATCCAATTCCACCCATTCAGTGCCCTCGGTCAGGGTCGATCCGACCAGAAAACGCCCATCGGCCACAGTATTACGCAGCTGATAACGCACCGGGCTGCGAAAGCTGAACTCGGGAAAAAGCGGCGTGACAGCCAAACGACCGTCCGAGCCAGCATTGAGATCACTTGGCTCATATGCCTGAACCTGCGCATTCAGATCAGCAGCATTCAGAATGGTACCGTCAAACGTGCCATCCTCGTCCGAGACTTGAAACTCGTACTGTGACAGTTGAAACGTATACGTGGACAGCGATTTTGAGAACATCACATACAGTGGCATCACCAGCGTGACGATCAGATAAAGCGCAATCACAATCATGCCGCCGCGCATGAGCACGTCATCGCGGCTAAGCTTACCTTTAATCACCGGACCGGCGGGCATTTGGGTAGGGCTGGTATCCGTCATCAATCAACCCTCGGCCGCATCAAAGACCATTACGCGATCCTTAGGCAATTCCACGACGATCCTCTTACCCTCGGTCACGTCCAGCCGCCGCACGGCGTTCATCGACATGTTCGCGATCAGCTCAGCATCGCCAAAACGTTCGTGCTCTAGCCGGCAACGCCAGAACGATCCAAGGAATTCCATCTCGGTGACCAACACATCCAGCGTGTTTCGATCCGCGTCGGGCACACCATCGGCTGCATCATAGGGAATGATGTCTTCTGGGCGGATGGCAACAATCACATCATGACCCGGCGCAAAGGCATGCGTCGCACAATGCGTTTCGGCCCCCCCAAACGAGACATTATCCGAATCCGTCACCTTGGCAGTGATCTGATTCATGTCGCCAATAAACCCGGCGACAAACAAGGTCGCGGGATGACGATAAATCTCGGTCGGGGTGCCGACCTGATCAATGCGGCCGTGATTGATAACCACGATCCGATCGGCCATCGACAACGCTTCCTCCTGATCGTGCGTCACCATGATGGTGGTCACGCCCAGCTTGCGCTGCAATTCTTTGATTTCATGCCGCAAAAACACGCGAACCTTGGCATCCAGAGCCGACAGTGGTTCATCCAACAGCAACAGGCCGGGATTGGTCGCAATGGCGCGGGCCAACGCGATACGCTGCTGTTGGCCACCCGACAGCTGGGCCGGGTATTTCTTGCGTTGTTCTTCCAGACCGACCATCTCCAACAGTTCAGAAACGCGGGCGTCGATCTCGGGCTTTTTACGTCCGGTGTTCTCCAGACCAAAAGCAATATTTTTCTCAATCGTGAGGTTCGGGAACAGGGCGTATGATTGGAACACGATACCAAAATCCCGTTCAGACGGGGGCAGGTTCGACACATCACGGCCCGCTTGCATCACCCGGCCTTTTGTTTGCAGGTCCAACCCCGCAATGGCACGTAGCAGCGTGGTTTTTCCACAGCCCGAGGGGCCTAGAAAACAGACAAATTCGCCTTCTCCAATATCCAGCGATACGTCCTTGAGCGCGTGAAAATCACCAAAGGCTTTCCACAGGTTTTCAATGTTCAAATAGGCCGGGCTGGCGGCGGTCACCTCGTTCACGCGGTTCGTCCTTATAGCAGTGTGGATAATGTCGGGCGTCAATAACGCAGACCGGGGGCGAAGAATATCGCCCCCGGAGTGTTTGGATCAATCAGATCACTTGGCGTCGGACTTGCCGTCGTAGCGGCTCTGCCATTCTTCCAGAATACGCGCACGGTTGTTTGCGGCGAATTCAAAGTCGTTGTCGATCATAGCGTCCAACAGACCTTCGGGGAAGTATTCCACAGGCTGAGCGACACCGGGCATAGCAACAACTGCATAGCCAACGTTGTACATTTCCATCGCTTCTTTGGTCACGCTGAAATCAACCAGTTTCTGTGCTGCTTCCAGTGAATCGGTTCCGGCGACAATCGCAGTTGCCTCCATGTCCCAACCAACACCTTCAGTTGGCACGATGATGTCGATAGGCGCACCTTCGGCTTTGGATTTCGCACCACGGAATGCAAAGGAAATGCCGATTGGGATCTCGCCCGACGCGGCCAGTTTACATGGGGCCGAACCCGAGTGGGTGTAGCGCGCGATGTTTGTGTGCAACGCATCCATGTAGTTCCAGCCGTCTTCCTCGCCGAACATCTGCAACCAGCTGCTGACGTCAAGGAATCCTGTGCCCGACGAGTTCGGGTTTGGCATGATCACGTGGCCTTCATACATCGGGTCGGTCAGATCCTTCCACGATGTCGGCGCCTTCAAGCCCAGTTTTTCACCTTCGATGGTGTTGTAGCACACCGAAGCAACCCACGCGTCCATGCCGACCCATGCAGGTGGCGTGTCTTTGTCGACGAATTTCGAATCCAGCTTATCAACGCCTGCGGGGGCGTATGGCTCAAGCATGCCTTCGGACTTCAACAGCAACAGCGACGTGGCTGCCAGACCCCAGACAACATCGGCCTGAGGGTTGTCACGTTCGGCCAGCAGCTTGGCTGTGACGACACCTGTAGAATCGCGGACCCAGTTGATGGTGATGTCGGGGTTAACTTCGTTAAACTTGGCGGCGTAACGCTCCAGGTCTTCGGCCTCAACGGCTGTGTAGACCGTCAATTCAGTTTGAGCCAAGGCTGTTGTCGCCAGCAGCAGGCCTGTCATCGCGGACGCGATCGACGTAAACTTGAAATTCATTATGTTCTCCTCTGTCAGTTTGGGGTCTGTGACCCTTTAAGCCTCTTCACGGACTATGCCTTAAGACTGTTTGGTATCGTAAATGTGACAGGTTCAAGCGGCAATGAAAATCGTTTTAACCTACTGTTTCATTACCTAAGCCTATAGTTACGCGCCATTCGGCTTGGATCAACCTGCGCCGCTCCCTTCAAACGGCTTGTTTCATCAATGAAATGCCGAACAGGGGCCGCCGAACCTGCTCGCAGATCCCCGTCACATGCATCAATCGACATCGATACTGGGCATTTCTTCGATCAATCTTGTCTCTAACAACTGGCCGTTGCGATAGAGAATCGGATAGGCTACGGCCGAGATATGCCCGTTCAAGTCCCGCAGCGCGCGCAACGCTTCCAGATGGATATCCGAAGATTCAAAACTATCCTTTCGACCATGCGTCAGCCGCTCTAGATGGCGTTTCCGGCTGCGCCTTTCCGCTTGTTTTAGTTCAGTTTTTTCAGTTACCAGCAACCGCGCGCTTTCAAGGTCATCCGAAATCAGCACGTTGGATGCCAACTTGAAGTTTGCACGAACAGATTCAAACATAGCTGTCAGTTCGCTCCAGCCTTCTTTGGACAAAATCGCGCCACTTTCCCGCTTGTCCGCAACCAGCCGCAAAAAGGTAACGGACATGACATCGCCTGCGGCCTCCAGCCGGATTGCATATTCCATCAGGCCGCGCGCGGCCTTGGCCTCTTTCTTTGAGTATTTTTCGAGAGGAAGGTCAGCAAGATAGCTGCGAATGCCTAACAAAGCAGCATTCACAGCCCGATCCTGAGATTTGATCAAACGCATCTTGGCAACATCCCCCGCATTCAAGGCTTCTTGCGTGGGCAGATACATCCGTTCGACCAATCCGATCATGCGCAGCAGTTCTCGCCTAAGGCTGGCCAGCGCCAGTTTTGGTGATTCCTTCACGTCCATGTCCAGCACGCTGACTTCAAGAACATCCGCCCCCGTTGGGGTCTCGACATGTGGATCAGGCAGCATTGCACGCAGGGGGGATTCCAGCACCCGGCACAACGGCAAGGCCAAGATCAGCAATGACAGATTGAATGCGATATGCGCATAGACCAACGATTGCCCCGGCCCCACGATCAGAAGGGTCTCAGGATCCATCGTCCAGTTAATCCCCAACAGAATCAACAGCGCCCATGTGCCGCGAAGGCCCATATTCGCCAGCGGAATACGCCGAGCCTGCACCGACATTCCCCGCGTCAGCCAGATCGGAATGAACGCGCTGCCCAGATTTGCACCCAACACCAGTGACAGGCCTGCTCCAAACGGAATGGCCCCGATTTGAACCAATGTGACACACATCAGGATCGCCGCCACCGACGAGTGCATAACAAAGGCCAACGCGGCCCCAACCAAAAATGCCGTGATGAAATCACGGGCCAGATATCCGGCAATAGCAGGTAGAAATGTACTGTCTTGGATAGGCGCAACGGCCGCACGCAGGAATTGCAGCGAGATCAGGATCAGCGCGACCCCCATAAGGATGCGTCCGGCCTGACGCCACCGACGGCCCTCGCATTTCACGAACAACCAGCCACCCACAGTCAACAACAACGGCACCAACCATTCCAGCTTGAATGTCAGCACCTGAATGATCAGTGCCGATCCCAGATCCCCCCCGAGGACGACCGCCAGCCCCGCAGGAAACAGCAAGTACCCGCTGGCCGTGAACCCGGCCGCAAGCAGCGCCACTGCCGCCGAGCTTTGCAGGATCAACGCCAGCAAGACCCCTGTCGCGCCCGAACTGATCAAGCTGTTGCTCGTCGTTAACCACCTTTGAAACGATGCGCCAAAACTGCGCTCGATCCCGGTTCGCACCATGCGTACGGCAAACAGCAACAGCATGGTCGCGCCCGCGAGGTGCATCAAGAAATCTAGTATCGCCATAGCCTAGGCCCGACCTCCGGGGTGATTGGCCGCGCGTTCGCCCGACGGCTCAACACGCGCTGCCAGATGTATATCTATGCCCCAGCCGAACAACGCGCGGGCCATTTCGGTCTCTGGCATGCGATCCGTGACCAAATGCGTCACGTCATCAGCGTCAAAGCCACGATGCGGGGCCGTCGCGGTGCATTTGTGATGCGTCATGGCCAACAGGGTTTGCTCGGCCGTATCTATGACAACTGACGCGAGGGCCGCTTCGGCCTCGGACAGGTACAAGAACCCCCGCTTTGCATGCAGGGCATCCGCGCTGAGAATGGCCATATCATAAGCGTAGCGCCGCGCCTGCCGTTCCGTCACATGACCAAACGCGCCCAATTCGGCGCGATGCATCTCACCGCCCAAAAGATAGACGCGATTGCCATTGTGCCCGACCAATGTTTGCGCGACTCCAATCGAATTGGTCGCCACCATCAGATTCTGACGCGCGCGCAACTCTTCTGCGATAAAGGACGTGGTGCTGCCAACATCCAGAAACAGGGACATCCCGTCAGCAACACGATCCAGAACAGTAAGGGCAATGAGCTGTTTTTCACTGGAATGACGTGCAATCCGCCGATGAAAGCTGAGATCGTTTTGCGTGCCGATCAAATGCGCACCGCCATGGACCCGCGCAACCGCCCCACGTTTAGATAGTGATTTTATCGTGCGGCGCACAGTCTCTTCCGAGACATCCAGCATCGCTGCCAACTCTGCATTACGCGCAGAGCCGCCAACACGCCGAAGCGCGTCCAACAATTGCAGTTCCCGACGTGAATGTGATGAATTTTTTGCCATTATTCCCTCAATACCCACAAAAGATCACAAAACTGTAACACATTCCAGCGAATTATTCACAACCCGGGCAGTGATTCCACACATTCCTGACAGGTACGCCATGTGGACTTGGGCACCGGCGCCCGATACGATTTCCCTCTGAATACCTACTTAAAAGGATTTGCCATGACCCATCCGCAAAACGTTCTGCTGCTGGTCGTTGATCAGATGCGGGCGGATTGCCTGCATGGCGCACTGGCGGCACATGTTGATCTGCCTAATCTGCGCGGCTTTGCCAAAGACAGCGTTGATTTCCGAAAACACTATTCGGCGGCGAACCCTTGTGGGCCATCGCGCGCGTCGCTGTTGACCGGGCAATTCGCCATGAACCATCGCGCGGTACGCAACACCGCCCCCCTGGCCCACGACACGCCCAGCCTGCCCATGGAAATGCGCAAAGCGGGGTATCTGCCTTTGTTGTTTGGTTATACCGATACGGCGCAAGACCCGCGCATCTATCCCAAAGGTGATCCGGCTCTGACCAGCTATCACACCCATATGCTGGGGTTTCAGGAGATCGTTGAAATGCGGTATGGCCAGTCCAAGCCATGGACCGCCCATTTGCACAAACAGGGCTATAGCTTTGACGGACCAACCGAATTATACACTCCGGTTGCCCAAGGTGGGAACGTTCCCCGCCTGAACGACCCTGCACTTTATGCCGCAAAACACAGCGACACTGCATATCTGACGAACCGTTTTCTAAAGCACATGACATCCGAAGAAAGCGGGCCGTGGTTCGCGCATCTGACCTATATCCGCCCCCACCCGCCTCTGGTCGCACCTGCGCCTTACAACACACTGTATACCCCCGCGGACATGCCCCTGCCTGTTACCCAAGGCACGATGGAGCAAGAACGCGCCCTGCATCCGTTTTTTGCGCCGATGCAGGATCATCTGCCGCCGCAGAAAATGGTCAACGGATTCGAAAATGTCCCGCGTTCGGACGACACGCATCGCACATTGCGCGCGATCTATCTCGGTCTTGCGGCCGAGTTAGATAAACACGTTGGCCGGATTCTAAATTACCTTAAGGACAGCGGCCAGTATGACGACACGATGATCATCATCACGGCAGATCACGGCGAGATGTTAGGAGACCGGCATGCATGGGGTAAACACAGCGTCTTTGATGCGGCCTATCACATCCCACTGATGATCCGCATACCCGGCAGCGCGCCGGCAGTGATCCACGCCCCCACACAATCCACAGACATCACCCCGACGATACTAAACTGGTTGGGGCGGGACGTGCCAAACGCCGTTGATGGCCGTTCGCTGTTGGGGTTTCTTAAGGGCGCACCGCCCAAGGATTGGCGCGATTATTCCTATTCCGAGTTGGACTTTGGTCAGCCCGGCAGTCAGACGATCTATCAAAAAACGTTGGGCATCACGGCATCTGAGTCTAATCTCTGCATCTTGCGCGGCCCGCGTTACACATTGGTCGAGTTTGCCTGCGACCTGCCGCCAATGCTATTCGACTTTCACGGCAAGGGCGAGGCGCAGGATGTCGCCTCCCACCCCGATCACCAGTCAGCACTATACGACATGACCCGACGCATGCTGCGCCACCGGATGCGCGCAGCAGGTCAAAACCTGTCCCTTACGACCATTACCTCGGATGGGCCCGTGACCGAAAAACGCAGTGTCGATTGAACACCGGCAGGCCCTACAAAGCGGGTGCTGACGGGCGCCATTAAAGCCGCATGTTTTCAGGCGGACAGACGTTACTTGTCGGTTTTGAGCGCGGCCTTTTCATCCGGGTTTATAACCTCATCCGAAGCGGAGGCATCTTCAATCACTTCGGCGTCAACCACGGTATCGGCGTCTTTCGCGCTGGCCTGTTTAGCCGCATCATCGCTATCAACCGGTTGCGCGGTTTGGTCCTCCAGCGCACCAACAATCAGCGGCAACATTTCCACACCAGTGGGCGAAACCATCTCGCTGATCGGCGGGGATTTCCACTCAAGCGTATCAAAGGCCTGACAATTCTCGCAGGCAGGTGCCCAATCAACGTGAATATGCTGACAATTCTCGCAAATCCACTGCGGACCACGCGGTGATGTCAGAGCACGGGCCAACCAACCGCGCACCACGGCATCAGATGCCCCCTCGCCACGTTCGACGGCAGCCATTATCGTCAGGATGCGCGCATCCGGATCGTTCTGCGCCAATTCACCGACTGCACGGCGCGCGGCCGGAAAATCTTCGGCGGCGATGTGCAATTCGGCCTCGACCAGCTTGGATTCCCGGTGATCTGGTTGAGCTTTGAAAAGCTTGGCAAAGCGGGCCAGACGGGCCTTGGGGGTTTCATCCGGGGCAATAGCCGCAAAGGCCGCCGCCAGATCGGGGTGAGGTTGCGCACCCCAAGCCTTGAGGATTACGCGCGACGCATAGCGCGGCTTGTCTTGCTCTATGTAGCTGCGTGCGGCCATAACGGCAGCAGGAATCAGATGGGGCGACAGGCGGTTGGCCTCAATCGCGGCTTCGCGCGCCTTGATGTCCAGACCTTCAGAGGCAATATCGCGCGCTTCGGACAGGGCCAGAACGGCCTCGCGGCGCTTATGAAGGTCACGTGGGACCGTGCCATGTTTTAGCTTGGCGTTCAACGTGGCGCGTGCACCCGCCCAGTCCTCTTTCGAGGTTTGCAGTTTCAGCAAGGTATCCTGAACTTCGGCATGAGCCGGTTTCAAGCCGAACGCAGTTTCCGCCAGTTTCAGGGCTGTATCCGTATCACCGTCCGCCAGTTTCTGGCGCAGAATGCCGCGCACCCCGACAAACCGCGTTCGATCATCCTGTAACAGGCGTTTATAAACTTCTTCCGCCTTAACGCGGTTGCCCGACATTTCTGCGGCCTGCGCGGTGATCAGATTGGTCAGCTCTGGCTTTTTCAAGTAACGCTCGGCGCGGGCAGCGCGGGCCATGGCCACATTCCCTTCGCCTGAAGCCAGGGCCATCATCCCCTCGGTCAACGCGCGATAGCCTTTTTCCTGACGATTGCGGTCAAAATAGCGGGAAATAGCGGTTTCATCGCCATTGATGAACTTCAAAACCGCAATCAACAGCGAGGCCAGTTTCAGCAGAACCCAGATGCCCAGCACCAGCAGCGCCAGCAATATCACCGCCTTCAGCGGCGTCAGGTTCAGTTCAACACCCGCCATCGCGATGCGGACGCCACCCTCCAGTTCAAGCAGATAGGACGCGGCGAAGGTCACTGCCACCACAAGGGCCAGAAAAACGACGATCTTTACAATTGACCACAGCATTGCGCGTGCCCTTTCGGTTTCAATTCAGTTCGGCACTCAGCGCGTCCAGAGCCTGTGTGGCCTCCAAACGGCTGCGCGCGGTATCGGCCCAGTCAGTCATCTGCGCGCGCGCAGGATCGGACAGTGTTTCGAGCTCAGTCAGTGCATCAACCAAACGGGCATCGCGCAGGGCAGCTTCGGCCCGCGATAACGTGGCATCCGTCCCCGGCCCTTCGCGCGGTTCCAGCGATCGCGCGCCCAGTTGATCGCCGACAAAAGACCAAAATGAGCTGCCAGCTTCGTCGTCTTTTTCGCCGCTGGCGCGGGCGGCGGCCAGTGCGGCGCGCGCCGCAGGTGCGAATGTGTCCTGCAATGCGGCCAGCGTCGGCACACCTTCTGTGGCACCAATCAGCGCGTCGGGGGCGACAAGGCCGGTTTTTTCAAGGTCGACCAACGCGGGGCCAAACGGCGCGCCCGTATCCAGCGCAGTGCGGATACGTGTCACAGCCGCGCGGCGCAAAGTGGCCATCGCGGCGGCTTGCGCTGCTTCTGCACGGGCCGTTTCATCGGCATTCAACTTGGAGTTTAGCACTTTGATCTGGTCGGCCTGCGTGGCTAGCGCATCTTGCAAGGCTGCAATTTCGCCGCCTGATACGGATTCCCCGCTTCCTGCAGGGCGCGATTCCACCTCGTCCAAACGGGCCAGAACGGCAGACATCTGTTCAGATATCAAAGCCTGCCCTGCCAGATCGGATTCCAATTGCTCAATGCGGGTCTCTAGCATGGCAGTATCTGTCACGGGCAGGGCATCCAAACGTTCGCTCAGCGCCTTAACATCGGTTTCGCCCGCAGTAACCCGCGCCTCAAGCGCAGATACATTCTGTGGATGCATCAAGATCCCCAGTTGCGGTAAAATCCAATAGGCCGCACCAAAGCCAATGGCCGCCGCAACCACGCCCCCAATCACCAAGGGGAACGTTCCGCCACCTTGTGGTTCAGCCTCACTAGGCGCGGGCTGTGATGAATTTGGTGCCGGCGTTGGTTCACTCGTCGATGTATTGGACGCTTGCTCTACGTCCTTGGGCTCTTCCTTGGGCTGGGGCGCGGATTTTTGTTGGGTTGCCTCAGCAGTCGCATCATGAACGGGGCGATCAGCATTCTTGGCCATCATAGGTGGGGGGGGGGTGTCTTTTACGGCCTTTGCCTTGGCCTCGGACTGCGTCTTTGCGCCATCACTGCCTTTGGTCGCCAAACCGTGGCGGCCCGCAGATGTCTTTGTGCCCGCCATTTCCCTCACCTCTCATACGAATCTGACGCAGACCGCCAGCTTTGCAACCTTACTGTGCCGCCCGATCACCCTCAAGGCGATTGGCCTGCTCCCATACGTCTGGCAGCGCATCCAGCATCGCATCCGCATCGGGGCGCGTCACAACCCTCACCTGCGCTGACAGCCCAGTTGGCACCGTTTGCGCCACCGCCTTGCTGATTGCCAAAACCACCAGCGGCGCGCGCGGCATAACCTGTTCAAACAATAGCTTGGAACTGCGCGGGGAAAACAGGGGCAACACCACAGGTTTTTCCCCGTTCAACAGATTGATCGCCATTTTGCTTAGTGGCACGGACTGTTGCGCGTATATTACCGCCTCACGCGCATCGACTCCCGCCGTTTGCAATGCGCCCGCCACATCGCCTGCCGCATATGCCCCGCGCAGATGTATCATTGGCCCCCAGGTGCCGTCCTCCAACACACGGGCCACCAGATCGGCCGCGTCGCCCTGCGCCGATACAGCCTTCAGCCCCGCCGCCCGCGCGGCCTGCGCCGTCCCGTCGCCCACTGCATAAACCGGAAGGTCGCGCCGGTTACTGCGGGCGATGAATTGCGCGACACCTTGCCGCGAGGTCAGGATCAACGCGCGTATATCCCGCAGGTCCGGCATGTCGCCCTGCGCCACGATTTTCATCACCGAAGATTGTTCGATAACGGCACCCTTACCCAATACAGCACGCGCAGCGTTGGCGAATTCCGCACTACCAGGTTGGGGGCGCGTGATCAAAAGGGTGGGGGCCATGGCACGCTCCGCTGTTGTGAGGTGGTCCGTCCGGTGTTACCTGCCGTGATAACATCGTGCAACGGCAATGGATACGCGGACGGGAATATGGCCAAGACGCTGACAGTTCTGGGATTGGAAAGCAGCTGTGACGATACCGCGGCCGCCATCGTGCGGCTGGCCCCGGATCAATCCCCGCAGATTCTGGCTCAGGTGGTGCGGGGCCAAACGCAGCTGCATGCCGATTTTGGCGGGGTCGTCCCCGAGATTGCTGCCCGTGCGCATGCTGAAAAGCTGGATATTTGCGTGGCGGATGTGTTGCGCAGTTCGGGCTTGAACCTGGGGGATATGGATGCCGTGGCCGTTACAGCCGGGCCCGGGCTGATTGGTGGCGTGATATCCGGCGTCATGTGCGCCAAGGGACTGTCGGCGGGTGCCGGCCTGCCCTTGATCGGTGTCAATCATCTGGCCGGTCATGCGCTGACCCCACGCCTGACCGATCAGGCGGCATACCCCTATCTGATGCTGCTCGTATCGGGAGGGCATTGCCAGTTTTTACGCGTCGACAGCGCTCAGTCCTTTACCCGGCTGGGCGGCACGATTGACGATGCCCCCGGCGAAGCCTTTGATAAAACCGCACGCCTTCTGGGCCTCCCCCAGCCCGGCGGCCCCGCCGTCGAGGTCGAGGCCCGCGCAGGCGATCCCACGCGCTTTGCCTTTCCGCGCCCTCTTTTGGACCGGCCCGGATGCGACATGTCGTTTTCCGGTTTGAAAACTGCCCTTTTGCGCACCCGCGACGCGGTCATGGCCGAGGCGGGCGGATTGACCCGCGCCGACCGCGCCGACCTATGCGCGGGATTTCAGGCCGCCGTGCGCGACGTTTTGGCTGAAAAGACACGCCGCGCTTTGGCCGACAATCCTGATCTGCAGCTGATTGCAGTTGCCGGGGGCGTTGCCGCAAACACCGCTATACGGGATGCCTTGATGCAGGTTGCCTCCGCCGCCGACGCGCAGTTTCTGGCACCACCATTGGCGCTATGCACGGACAACGCGGCAATGATTGCCTATGCGGGGGCCGAATTATTCCAATTGGGCCAACGCGACGACCTGACCCTGACCGCCCGGCCCCGCTGGCCGCTGGATTCGACCAGCCCCGCGATGCTGGGCTCTGGACGCAAAGGTGCCAAGGCGTAGCGACCTTTTCAACGCGGGCAGTTTTAACGGTTTGCATCACCGGATTGCGCCCTGCCCTGCGCGCCGATATGGTGACGCAACAACAGACAGGAGCCACCATGCTGATCGCCCTTATCGCCCGAGACAAACCCGGCGCATTGCAGACCCGACTGGACAATCGCGACGCACATCTTGCCTATCTCAAGGAGTCAGGCAAAGTCAGTCAGGCCGGACCGCTGTTGGACGATGCGGCGCAAATGTGCGGCTCGCTGGTGATACTGGATGTGGCGGACATGGCCGAGGCACAGGCGTGGGTCGCCAACGATCCCTATTCCAAGGCTGGCCTGTTTTCATCATTCGAACTGATCGAATGGAAGAAGGTGATTTAAATCCGATGCGTTATTGGCTGTTCAAATCAGAACCCAGCGCGTGGGGATGGGATGATCAGGTCAAACGCGGCGACGCGGGCGAACAATGGGATGGTGTGCGCAACTATCAAGCCCGCAACTTTATGCGCGAGATGACCTTGGGGGATCGCGGCTTTTTCTACCACAGCCAAGGCGAAAAGGCCGTTGTCGGCGTCGTTGAAATCTGCGCCGAAGCCCACCCCGACACGACCACCGACGATCCCCGCTGGGAATGCGTGGATATTCGCGCCATCGCACCCGTAAACACGCCCGTTTCACTGGATGCGATCAAGGCCGATCCGCGCTTGTCGGACATGGCGCTGGTGCGTCAACCCCGCCTTTCGGTCCAGCCAGTTAGCGACGTTGAATGGCGCATCATCTGCGATATGGCCGGATTATCACAGGTCTAAGCCCGAACGACAAAGGGCTCCGGCGCACACGCCCGAGCCCTCCGCCACCCAACGTGCTCCCAAGTCACCACACGTATTTCTGGCCGTGGTGCCGCCCCGCTCAAAACAATGTCAAAATATGGGACAGCACCCGCAGCCTTCTGTTGCTGCGTTGATCGCATAGCCTGTATCGGTCGGGACAACCGAACCACAAAGCCTGCCGATCCTATGAGAACCCCGGCCATCCTGACCGGAACATGTTCCGTGATAGCGGACATGCCGGATGTTCTCAAATTCAAACTACCGCCAATTTAAAGCGTTTCGGCGAAACCCTGCGATATCTGCAGGGCTCGCAACGCGCGCGCAACGTCACTTGGGGCCAAGGCGCCAGATACTATGCAATGCCTGTCGTCGCAGGCATCACTTGCAGTGTTTGGCCACTTCCCGCTCTCGCAGTTCGGTTTCCACCAAAAGGCAGCGATCCCGCGCCTCATAATAGTATCCGCGCGCATACCACATCACCGCAGCATCCATGTCACCATCCGATACCATCCACGCTCCGCGCAGATATTTAACGGCGTATTTCAGGTTCGTCTCCGCATCCAACAGGCCTGAGGGCGGTCCGCTGAACCCCATGCCACGCGCCGTGGCGGGCAAAATCTGCATCATGCCGTAATACGGGCCATTGCGCGCCGCCGGGCGGTAATCGCTTTCGCGTTGGATCACCTTGTGAACCAGTTTTCGCGGAACCTGATATTCGTCTGCATATTGGTTGATCAATTGACGCAGCGCCGGTGTCTCGTTGGGATAAAGCGGCAAAGCCTGCGATTCTGGGGCGGTTTTGGAAGGGTCCCCGCCGCCACAGGCCGTCAGGGCGAAGAAACTGCAAACAAGGAGAAGGCGAAGCATCATAAGGGCGCTCTGAGTTGGATCACACTCCCAGCGACACACTCTGATTCGCTCATCAATTCAAGTATAGCGTTTGTGTCTCAGCAGCTTTCCGCCTTTGGGCGGGTAGCGTGCCCCAGAGATAATCCGGGGCCTCGCGTTAGTTTTTTCCAAGAGGCCTCGGCGTTCAGCCGGGCAATTTGGTCTTGCGCAGATAAGGCAAAACAGTGTCGAATTCACCGAACTTGGCCTTGGCATCTGCATCGCTGACCGTGGGGGGGATGATCACGTCCTGACCAACCTGCCAGTCAGCGGGTGTTGCAACACCGTGTTTGCCAGCGGCCTGCAACCCATCCAGCGCCCGCAGAACCTCGGAAAAGTTCCGGCCCACATTCATCGGATAGGTCATCGACAGTTTCAGCTTTTTGTCGGGGCCAATGATGAACACACTGCGCACCGTGGCGCTGTCTGCCGCCGTGCGCCCGTCGGGCATATAGGCCTCGGCGGGCAACATATCGAAGGCCTTGGCGACGTCCAGTTTCTCGTCCGCGATGATTGGAAACCCAGCCGTCGTACCGGCGACGGATTCAATATCGCCTTTCCATTTTTTGTGGTCTTCGACCCCATCGATGGAAACGCCAATCACCTTGGTGCCCCGTTTGTCCCACTCGGCGGACAATTGGGCCACGGCACCGAATTCGGTTGTGCAGACTGGTGTGAAATCCTTGGGGTGTGAAAACAGGATGGCCCAGCTATCGCCGATCCAGTCGTGGAACTGAATCGGGCCTTTGTCTGTATCTGCCTTAAAGTCAGGAACGGTGTCGTTAATGCGCAATGCCATTGGTCAATCCTCTGTCTTTGGTCAGGTCTGCGTTTCAGCATCAAGATAGGGACGCATTGGGCGAATTGCACCCCATCTCTTGCAGCCCCCGCGCGGGGGTGACAAGGTGCCGCAAGCGGCGGGCGACATGGATGATTATCTGACGTCCAAGCCAACATTTAATTCGACCATCAGGAGGTCAATCATGATCGAGAAACGCCAATTTTACATAAATGGGGCCTGGACCGACCCGGCCACTCCGAACGATCACAACGTAATCAACCCCTCAAACGAAGAGCCCTGTGCGATCATAAGCTTGGGCGGTCAGGCCGACACAGACGCAGCCGTAGCTGCCGCCAAGGCCGCATTCCCAACATGGATGGCTACCCCTCCGGCAGAGCGAATCGCGCTGGTTGAAAAGCTGAAGGATATTTACGAATCCCGCTCTGAGGACATGGCGCAGGCCATCAGCCTTGAAATGGGCGCGCCCATTGCGATGTCTCGCTCTCAGCAGGCCGCATCCGGTGCCGGACATATCGCTAACTTTCTGGCCACGGCCAAGAATTTCAGCTTTGCCCACCCGCATGACCCCAACACACCAGGCAGCTACATTCTGCACGAGCCTATCGGCGTTGCCGCACTGATCACGCCGTGGAACTGGCCAATGAATCAGGTCACGCTCAAGGTCATCGCTGCGGCTGTCGCAGGCTGCACCATGGTGTTGAAACCCTCCGAAGAATCGCCACTGTCCTCGATCGTTTTTGCCGAAATGATGGACGAGGCTGGCTTCCCTGCCGGTGTGTTCAATCTGGTCAACGGCGACGGTGTAGGTGTCGGCAGTCAACTGAGCAGCCATCCCGACGTGGATATGGTCAGCTTCACCGGCTCGTCCCGTGCGGGCAAGCTGATCTCGAAATCCGCCGCCGACTCACTTAAACGCGTCAGCCTTGAATTGGGCGGCAAAGGCGCAAACCTGATCTTTGCCGATGCTGATGACGCCGCCGTCAAGCGCGGTGTGCTGCATTGCATGAACAACTCGGGGCAGTCCTGCAACGCGCCGACCCGCATGCTTGTCCAACGCGAAATTTATGACAAAGCGGTCGAAACCGCCGCTGCTGTAGCCCAGTCAGTCAAGGTCGGCCCCGCCAGCGAGGATGGCAACCACATCGGCCCCGTCGTCAATGAAGTTCAGTTCAACAAAATTCAGGACTTGATCCAAAAAGGCATCGACGAAGGCGCACGGCTTGTCGCCGGTGGCACAGGGCGTCCAGACGGCCTGAACCGAGGCTTTTATGTCAAGCCAACGGTCTTTGCCGACGTTAACAATGACATGATCGTCGCGCGCGAAGAAATCTTTGGGCCCGTCCTGTCGATCCTGCCGTTCGACACCGAAGAAGAAGGCATTGCGATAGCAAATGACACGCCCTACGGGCTGACAGACTATGTCCAGACACAGGATCCGGCCCGCGCCGCTCGTATCAGCCGCGCCTTGCGCGCCGGCATGGTCGAGGTCAACGGCCAAAGCCGCGGAGCAGCAGCACCGTTTGGCGGGATGAAGCAATCAGGCAATGGCCGTGAAGGCGGCACATGGGGAATCGAGGACTTTATCGAGGTGAAATCCGTCTCGGGTTACGATCCCGCCGCCTGATCCAGACACGGGATAGATGCGGATGCGCGCCTATATTTTACATCTCCTGCGCGCCGAGGCGCGCAGGTTTAACGCGCGCTATCTACTGCGCCATTGTACCGTAGACGGAGAAATCTGGCCTGCAGTCGATGGCGCAGCCCTCCCCGAGCACGAGCTGCACGCGCATTATGACAAGCGCTTGTTCACGCCTTACTATCCGTTTACCCTGCGCACCGGCGAAATTGGCTGTTTTCTCAGTCACCGCCAAATCTGGACGGACATGCTACAGCGTGCTCCGGATTCGGCCCTGATTATCGAAGATGACGCAGGGCTGGACGCAGGAATCCTGTCACACGCACTTCATCTGGCCGAAAAACATGTGCAAACCTTGGGCGTGATTCAATTGCAAACACGCCCGTTGCCCAGCGGGCCATCACAACTAATAGACCAAAGCGGGCCTTGCCAACTGGTCGTGCCACAAGTGGCCGGATTGCGCACCACCGCGCAGGTCATTTCCAAATGGGCCGCGGAACAATTGCTCGAACGTTCCGCCTTGTTTGATCGCCCCGTCGATACGTTTATCCAAAGCCATTGGCACACCGGAATTCGGCCAGCAGCCATCACGCGATCCGGCATAATCGAAGTGGCGCATACTCTGGATGGCTCGACCATTCAAACCGCGCGAAAACCATTCCTTGAAAAGCTGTGGCGCGAAGCCGCGCGGGGGCGCTATCGGCGGGCCATGCGCCGCGCATCACATCGCAGCGATGCGCCGGCCAGCGGTGGGCCCGTGCTTGATGAGTGAGCGCATTGACCCTGCCCACGCCATAACCGTGCGCCTGTTCGGCGGCGCGGGCAATCAGCTGTTTCAATATTCTGCCGGGCGCGCTTTGGCCGATCATCTGGGCTGCCCCTTGGCTTTGGATGCGCGATATGTGTCCGGCAGCCGCACGCGCGGCGACTGTTTTGGGCATTTTGCGCATGCGCGGTTTACCCGCGATGTTACCCTTCCGCCTGCCAAATCCGATGGTGCCTTGCGCTATGGCTTATGGCGCATTTTCGGGCGCAGCCCACGCTTTCACCGCGAGGCCAGCCTGGCCTTTGATCCGCAGTTTTTCAGTTTGCGTGCTGGCACGTACCTGCATGGCTATTGGCAATCTGAACGGTACTTCGGCGATGTGGCCCGGCTGCGGGCTGACTTGATCATGACAACCCCGCTGGATGCGCCAAATGCCGACATGGCCGCACAAATCGCTTCAGCCGCGATGCCAATCGCGCTGCATGTCCGGCGCGGCGATTATACAGCTGGTGACAGCTATACCGCCTGCCCGCCAGATTACTATCGCCGCGCGGCCGACACTTTGGCACAAAAAACAGGCCAGCCCCTGACCTGTTTCGTCTTTTCCAACGATCCCGAATGGGCGCGGGAAAATCTGGCCCTGGGCCATGATACGGTCATCGTCGATCTGAACGACGAAACAACGGGACATTTCGACATGGCCCTGATGGCCGCCTGCACCCACAATGTCATCGCTAATTCCACATTCTCATGGTGGGGGGCTTGGCTAAACCCGCACCCGAACAAAACAGTCATCGCCCCCAACCAGTGGTTCGCCAAAGACAAGCTGTACAATCCTGACCTCTGCCCAACTGACTGGGTACGCCTATAGCTCAGGGCGGACTCGTGCATCGCTCCTTTCCGCCTTCGCCAAAAGCCTCTATGACAGGGTCATGAGCCAATCCAGCCCCCCCGTCACCGCGCGTTTCCTGCCCGAAACGACCCACAAGCGGGATATCTTTTCCGAAACTATCTCGGGCACGCTGGACGGCGCGCCCGACACACCCGTCGTGCTGCGCAAACTGGACAGGCTGCCGATCTATGCCCGCCCCATCGCTTGGGCACTGGCGCGCAAAGAGATCAACGGCCTGCGTGCCGTCGACGGAATCCAAGGCTGCCCAACGCTGTTACGGGTCGACAAAACCGGTCTGCTGCGCAGCTGGACACGCGGCACGCCCTTGCAGCTGGCCAAACCCAGCGACCCGGCATGGTATCGTGACGCCCGCCGCCTTTTGCGTGAAATGCGCCGCGCAGGAGTGACCCATAACGACATCGCCAAACCGCAAAACTGGTTGATGACCCCCGATGGACGCGCCGCCGTGATCGATTTTCAATTGGCCACCGTCCACCGCCGCCGCGGCCCGTTATACCGCACCATGGCACGCGAGGACCTGCGCCACCTGCTAAAACAGAAACGCGCCTACGCCCCCCATTTGCTGACCCCGTCCGAACACGCAATGCTGGCACACAAGGCGATTCCCGCCCGTATCTGGATGGCCACGGGCAAACGCGCATATAATTTCATCACGCGCCGCCTGATGAACTGGTCTGATGGTGAGGGCACCGAAGACCGGATCGAACGCGACGGCCCTGCCCTTCGCAGCGCCTTGATGGCACATCCCCAAGTGACCGACATCACCCTCAGCACCTACGCCCTTCCGGCCAAGGGCGTGGGCCTTTACGCATTTGTCGAAACCACGCTGGACGCCGACACTCTGCGCGATCTCGCACCAGACCCCAAGCCCGAGCTGATTCAGCCTGTCGTCGCCTTGCCCCGCACACAGGACGGCAACCCGCGTATAGACGCGCTGCACTTGATTGCGGCCAACCGGCTGGATGAACTGGCTGAGCTTCAAAAATCTGACCCGACGCTCGGCAAAACCATCGCACCAATCGTCAAGACCCGCCTCAACCTGACTGATCGCGTGCTGCGCCGCTAAAACAGCCCGCCTTAAAGCGTTTCATATTTGTTTTAGTCAGGGCAAAGCCGAAACGCCTCAGAATGGCACCTTTGAGCGAAACACCATGCCTCTCCCGCTTTCGGGATGGGCGATGCGCAATTCCTCCGAATGTAGCATCATCCGCGGATGATCCGCCGTAGCCCCCTGCGCATACAGCGGATCCCCCAGAATAACATGCCCCAATGCCAGCATATGCACCCGCAATTGATGCGTGCGCCCGGTTCGCGGTCGCAAACGTACGCGGCTCACACCTTCCGACACCCGCATCACGCGATACTCGGTCAACGCAGGTTTGCCCGTCTCATGACACACCATCTGCAAAGGCCGGTTGGGCCAGTCGACGATCAGAGGTAAATCAACCTCACCAACCTGCGGATTAAGATGCCCTTCAACCAATGCTACATAGGTTTTTCGCGCGCGGCGCTCTTCAAACTGCTTGGATAAAAACCGCTGCGCATGAGGGCTTAGGCCAAACACCATCACCCCGGACGTATCCCGGTCCAAACGGTGCACCACCAAGGCCGTCGGAAACGCGCCCAGAACCCTCTCGTACAGGCAATCGGCCAAATGCGCCCCCTTACCGGGCACAGACAGCAACCCATCAGGTTTGCTCAGCACGACCATTTCATGATCGGCATGGATAACATCAAGCGGGACATCGGGCGGGTTATAATCAGAACTCATGGCGCCCACTTACCGCGCGCGCGCGCCAAGCGCCAGCACCCCCGCCCCTTTCATCTTTCTGAAAATACCTCATGAAGCCTCATCCAGACGCGCGACACACCCGACGTGAAACGACACGCCCGCCGCATATCCCGGAAAACAGCGCGCGGCCCCGTTGGGGCCGCGCTCCGCTTGCTCACGCCTTGGCGCGTTCTCCCTTGGGATCATACATCGGACGCAGCGAGGCCTCGGCCTTCACCCGCGTCCCGGCCACGTCGATTTCATAGCTTGACGCCAGAACCTCGGCAGCTGTTTCGCCTTTGCAGGGCACATAGCCCATCCCAATCGCTCCGCCCAGATGGTGGCCATAGTTGCCCGAGCTGACATAGCCCACGATCTCGCCATCGCGAATAAGTGGTTCGTTATGATAGAGCAACGGCTCTGGATCGGTCAGCTTGAACTGCACCATACGGTTGGCCAGCCCCTCGTCCTTTTTGCGCAGAACCGCATCACGGCCCATGAATGCGGGCTTGTCGGTTTTCACGGCGAATCCCAGCCCGGCTTCCAAAACATGATCCTCCGATGTGATGTCATGACCGAAATGACGGAATCCCTTTTCGATCCGGCAACTGTCCATCATGTGCATACCACACAGTTTCAACCCATGATCCTGCCCTGCCTGCCAAATGGTTTCAAACGCATGGCCCGCCATATCGGCACTGACATAGATCTCCCAGCCTAATTCGCCCACATAGGTCACACGGTGCACCCGCGCCAGTCCCATACCCAGCTCGACCTCTTGTGCGGTTCCAAACGGGTTGACCGCGTTGGAGAAATCGCCGGTCGATACGGCCTGCATCACCTCGCGCGCCTTGGGGCCCATCACGGCCAGCACTCCTTCACCTGCGGTAACGTCGGTGATCACCACGTTGAAATCACCCTTGTGGCGTTCCATCCATGTCTGATCGGCCAGACGGGTCGCTCCGGGCGTGACAACCAGATAAGCCGTCTCCGACAGGCGGGTCACGGTCACGTCCGCCTCGATCCCAGCGTGGGAGTTCAAGAATTGCGTATAAACGATCTTGCCGACTGGGACCGAGTAATCGCCATCCCCGACATAGTTCAAAAACGCCTCGGCGTCCGGCCCTTCGACCCGCAGCTTGCCGAAGGAAGACATATCATACATGCCCACGCCATGGCGGATCGCGTGATGCTCGGCGGCGGCATTGTCAAACCAGTTCTGGCGCTTCCAGCTATATTTATATTCGCGTTCTTGGCCTTCATTTGCGAACCAGTTGGCGCGCTCCCATCCGCCAGCCTCGCCCATGACCGCTCCCTGTTCCAGCAGGTGATGGTGGAACGGTGTGCGTCGGATGCCGCGCGCGGTGGCCATCTGGCGATAGGGGAAGTGATCGGCATACAGCAGGCCCAGTGTTTCCTTGGAGCGCTCGAACAGGTAATGTTTGTTGCCCTGAAACGGCTGCATCCGGGAAATATCGACCGACCCCAGATCGAACGGTTTTTCGCCGCTGTCCATCCACTGGCTCAGCGCGTGCCCCGCGCCACCCGCAGACTGAATTCCGATCGAGTTGAACCCGGCCGCAACCCATACGTTGTCCATCTCGGGGGCAAGGCCGAGGTGATATGCATCATCCGGCGTAAAAGACTCAGGCCCGTTAAAGAACGTGTGAATCCCCGCGTCGGCCAGTACCGGCATTCGGTTACAAGCCGCTTCCAGAATAGGCTCAAAATGGTCAAAATCTTCGGGCAGTTGGTCAAACTCGAAACTGTCGGGAATGCCATTCATACCCCACGGCTTTGACAACGGCTCAAACGCCCCCAAAAGCATCTTGCCCGCGTCTTCCTTATAATATGCGCACTCATCCGGCACACGCAGCACCGGCAGACGAGGCAGATCCTTGATCGCCTCGGTCACAATGTAGAAATGTTCGCAAGCATGCAGCGGCACATTTATGCCCGCCATCTTGCCCACTTCACGCCCCCACATGCCGGCACAGTTGACGATCATGTCGGCCTCGATATGGCCCTGCGCCGTGCCATCATCCGACACCCAGTCCACGCCCGTCACGCGACGCCCCGTGCGCGCCACACCTGTGACCTTGACCCGCTCCTGAATTCGCGCGCCATTCTGTCGCGCACCCTTAGCCAGCGCCAGCGCGATGTTGGCCGGATCACCCTGCCCGTCCGTGGGCAACCAGACACCGCCAGTCACACCATCCAGATTGATATGGGGGTACTTGTCTTTGACCTCACTGGGCGAAAGCTCCTCGACCGGCACGCCAAAGGCGCGGGCCATTGCGGCCTGACGATGCAATTCCTCCAGCCGCTCGGATGTCAACGCTGCAGACACCGACCCACCTTGGCGCAAGCCTGTGGCGACACCGGTTTCTTCCTCCAGCTTCAAATACAACTCAGCTGTATAGCGCGCCAGTTTGGTCATACTGCTGGAGGCCCGCAGCTGACCGATCAGCCCCGCCGCATGCCACGTTGTGCCCGACGTCAATGCCTTGCGCTCCAGCAAGACAATGTCGCTCCAACCCATTTTTGCCAGATGATAGGCCACCGAACACCCGATAACGCCACCACCGATGATGACCACGCGGGCCTTTGTGGGAAGATCCATTTTGCTACTCCATGCCCCGCGCCCTTGGGTCGGGTTCGGTTGATCCAATTGATGTCAAACTGTCCCAGACCTTAGCGCATTGCCCCCAACCACGCGTGCGGATTTTCGTCACGAAATACGCAAAAACCTCCACCTCAACCAAACACATGGGGCGCCCCCGCAAAACGGCAGGCCTTAAGCAGGGTCAACACAGCATCCCGGATCAAGCCGCGCCGGGTGTGCCGCCACGTTTGCGTTTGCGCATATCCATGGGTTTCAACCCAAACTGCGCGTGATAGTGCGAGGTGAATCCGCTTTGAAAACCGCAGGCCAAAGCAATCTGGTTGACTGGCAAAGACGTGTTCAACAGCAGGTTATTGGCCCGGTGCAATCGCAAGGCTCGATAATATTGCGCGGGCCGGGTGCCCAAGCGATCCCGAAACCGCCGCTCTAATGAGCGGCTGGAGACGTTGACGAGCCGCACCAGATCGGCAATCGGCAAAGGCTCTTCGACATTGGCCTGCATCAACTCGATACAGCGGTCCAGCACTGAATCCCCGGTGACGGCAATCCGCTTGCCTCCATAGGGCTGCAATGTGCCCAGATCGCGAATGACGTCATGCAACAGGATATCGGCAACCGTGGTCACCGCCGCCGGATCAACATGGCGCGCAACAATGGTCAGCATGACATCCACGGTCGATCCCATGCCCGCGCTCGTGATCACCTGCCCCACTTCGGTTGCCAAGGCATGTGGACCGTCGTCCAGCCCTATTTCTTCCTGCAAAATCGCGCGATTCTCCCAATGAGTTGCCAGCTCATGGTGCCCGCGCGCTTGAATATGGCGCGCGGCGGCTTCTGCCAAAAGGACCACCTTGGACTGTCGCGATAGATAGGTGTCGATAACGCGCTCGATGCTCAACGCCGGATGCGTCGGGTCTGAGTTGCCGGGGGCAATGAAATATTCAGCCTCGGGATATGGATCGGGCGGCAGGGTTTCGACCCACGCGTCCGACAGACATTGAATTGGCCCGCCCGCTACCGACAGGCTGCGCCATGCGAATAAAGGCTCGGGCAGGCAGCGGTTGGTGGTGCGCAGCACGTCCGTGATGGCCGCATATTCGGTCAGCACAAAACCGGGCGTCAGCCAGATATCAAAACGTATAGGTGCGCGTATGTGCATTCCGGCCCCTAAACGATCCGGTGTCCGGCAGTATGTAAACGCGCGGCCAACTCGGTGATATGGTCGGGGCCGACCTCGCAACATCCACCGACAATTGTGGCCCCTTGCGCGACCCACCCCATGGCAAAATCCGCATAGGCCTTTGGGCCCAGATCGGTGCGCTGCTCAAGGGAATCCGCCGTCGGCCTGTCTTGCAGAAATGCGTCGCTGATTTTGGTGAACCCGTTGGCATAGGCGCCAAAGGGTATGCCCAATGGCTTTAACTGGTCCAGTCCAGCGGCCACAACCTCGGGACGTGAACAATTAATCAACACCGCTTCGGGGGCATACCCTGTCACCAAAGGCGTCAAATCGCTCAATGGCTCCCCGGACCGCAGGCGGGTCCCGTCGCTGTCATCCACCGTCACCGCCAACCAAACAGGCTTGCCCGCATCGCGACAGCCTTCCAACGCCGTATGGGCCTGATGCACGGATGCGGCAGTTTCGATGATGAACAGATCAACACGCGGGGCCATCAGGGCCACCAAATCGGCGAAAGCCGGGGCGGCAAGCTCCATCGGCACAGCAATATCCGGACGGTACGAAGCCCCTAACGGTCCCAACGACCCCGCTATCCGGCCCGATCCGTGCGCCGCACGCGCATCGGTTGCCTCGTGCAAAGCACAGTCAATCAACCCCGTCAGCTTGTCGGCCATACCAACAGGCTCCAACCGGTCGCGATGGATCGCATAGGTGTTGGTCGTCGCAATGGTCGCACCCGCGTTGAAGTAATCCTTGTGCACCTCCCCCACGATACCCGGCATTTCCATCATGACCGATGTCGACCACAAAGGCGTGGCTGCAACCCCCGAGCGTTTGACGATTTCCTGCCCGATCGAGCCGTCCAGAAGGGTAATGTCGGTCATGCGCGTGGCCTCCTGATGCACATCCAAGCCGCAACCATGCAAGCGGCGATTAAACAGATGTAGCAGAGTGCGCGCGATTGACTACTGCGGAGTGAAGGCTACGCCACTTTCATCTACAGCACCCTTCAGGCACCTTGGACGGGACAAGAGCACCATGTTCAGAAAAGGGACAAAGGTGCGCGCAACATCGGACCCCCGAAACAGTAACGCTCGCAAGACGACTGCGCAGACATTGGTCAACCGCTCCGGATTCTTCATAAACGGTGGGTTATGAGCGTCTCAAGCGATGAATACACGCCTGTCCTCAAGTAAACCTTTCTATCCTTGCCCTTATGGACGCTTGCCTACGCTATATTCAGATGCACCGAATGATGTTGAGCGGCGCCTTCTTCCACCAATGTTCTGCTATTCTTGGCAATCCTTTGGGCAAAGTTCTTGCATGCTTTGTTCTTTATCAAGGCGCGGGCAGGCGCCATGCGGGTAGTGGCAACAGGGCCCATTTCAGTCATGCCCTCCAGCAACATCTCGGACTGCTCTGCGATCAACAGGCTCTCGACCAGTGCACCGTTTGCTTGGATGATTTCATGACGATCAAACAGGATGTGAATATACTGAACCCCATTGCGGGCCTCGACCTGATCAATGCCATCGACTTCGACCAGTTTGATCGCCGGGGCCAGAACCTCGGCAGAGCCGAACATACGGGCCGCAATCTTGGAGCGCGCGAAAATGCGGTGCTGTGGGGACACCAAAAGATCGCGGGTCGGCGTTTGGTTGCCAAGCGCGTTTTTCCCAATGCAAACCGGGTTGTTTTTCGGATTTTTCATCAGCTCGGTCGGGCTGCGCAGCGTTAATCCGATCCACCGAATAGGTTGATAGCCGTGATCCAGCGTCCAAACCAGATCACCGACTTTCAAGTGCTGTCCCTGAACGTCACCGGCACGCGTTTTAACGCGGGTTTCGCCCGTGATACATAAAACAGCATCACCGGGGGTTATAGTGTCAATGGTCTGGTTACCATAGATGTCCCATTGATAGCTTTCGCCAACACTATGTGTATGATAATTAAATATTTTATCACTTGTGGCGCCGCTGGCAGCGCCCTGCGTTGCCGTGATCTTCGCAATATCCACACCGCTGTAAAAACTAAGGACGCCGCCACCTGCAGAGGTGTCGGTCAAGGCAATCCCACTAGCTTCGTTTGCATCGGAAACACTGGTTCTTATACCGACGGGAATAATGTAAATTGTATAGTCTGGGTTGTCTAAGTCCGGGACGCCGGTCAAAGTTGACAAGTTGACTTCGCCGCCCGGTATTCCAGCATTATGGTGCAGCGTCCCATTATTTCTGTACGCGCTTACAACAAAGTCCGCGGGATCGTCACCCGGGCCAAGCGTGATTTCAACATATTCACCTGCACTGCCAACACCTGCGCCACCAGTGCCGTTAAATTTGACCTCTGATATAAAAGCCATGATGTCACTCAACCATAAATAATTTTTACCAAATTTTCAGTATAACAATGGTCATTTTGTGGCGTCGGCGAAAATTACGTCGACAATCAGTGAAAAAAAACAGCACTGTTGCGACAGCAGCAGTATTTCGAAGCGTTAGGTACTGTCCAACAGACAGCTTTTGAAAAGCCCTTGCCGACAACAGGTTAAGAGATAACCCCGGATAAACCCTCGTTTTTTTTGGAGCGGGCGCACAATAGATCGGTTGGAGTGCCACGATCCCGGTTCAAAACCTAAATGACTGTTAAAGAATTTCGACCCTGCTCTGGGCCGCGGGCATTCGTACTGCGCACAACTTTCATGCGCCCAAGCTCAAAACCGCCGCAGGGAGATATCCATCCCACCTCCGCACGCCTTGAAAAGCCTCCAACAATTCTAACGCTTACGCCCCGGTGTCGCATATTTCAGGCCGGGGGCATTCCCCGACCTGCATTTTATACGTCACGCGCGCAGTCGTTCGT
The DNA here is from genome assembly GCA_027214255.1 of Roseovarius aestuarii. Taxonomy (GTDB): domain Bacteria; phylum Pseudomonadota; class Alphaproteobacteria; order Rhodobacterales; family Rhodobacteraceae; genus Roseovarius; species Roseovarius aestuarii_A. The sequence continues at coordinate 294,152 of JAPWHL010000003.1, read as the reverse complement.
TTTGCGGATCCCACAGCGGCGCGTCGTCTTGCACCGTTGCGCGCACACGGGTGCCATAGATGTCGACCATCAGTTCCGTGCCGGGCACCGCCAAATCGGCGCGCAACATGCCCAACGCCATGGTGGCCTTAACGCGATAACCATACCCGCTGGACGTGACCTCGCCGACCACGTCGTCGCCTTGTAACAAAGAGGACATGTAGGGCACATCGGTGTCGTCGGCCTCGACGATCAACTGAACAAACCGCTTGGTGCTCCCTCGTTGTTTTTCCGCCAAAAGCGCGGCTTTGCCGGTGAAATCCTGCGGCTTGTCGAATTTGACGAACCGCTCCAGACCACCTTGCAGCATCGAGTAATCCGTGGACAAATCACCCTTCCACGTTCGATACCCTTTTTCCATGCGCAGGCTGTTTAACGCATACATCCCAAACGGCGTCGCCCCCGCATCCAGCACCGCCTGATAGATTGCGGGCATATCCGCGTTGGCCGCGTGCACCTCCCATCCCAGTTCCCCGGCAAAAGACACGCGGGCGACAAAGGCTTTTTGTCCGGCCACGGTGCAATGTTGATGGCTAAGCCACGGCAGCGAGAGATCGGCATCGGTCATCGGCGCCAACAGGTCGCGCGATTTGGGGCCGGTTACGATCAGCGTGTCACGCTCGGTCGTGGTTTCAGTCACGGTCAGACCCGCGGGAACGGATTGACGGATCAGGTCGCCGTCATGCCATTGCGCGGTTGCGGCGGTGATCAAAACGAAACTGTCTTCGGCCAGACGGATGCAGGAAAACTCGGTCTTGATGCGGCCCCGGCTGTCGGCGACATAGACAAGGTTCATCCGGCCAATTTTGGCCAACCCACCGGTGACAAAGCCGCGCAGCCATTCATCCGCGCCCTCCCCCGTGATCCAGAACCGGGAAAACCCCGGAAGGTTCAACACACCACAGCCGTCGCGCACAGCCTCACATTCCTCGCGGACGCGCTTCTCCCACGGGCCGGTCCGTTTCCATGTGTGGGTTGCCTCTTGGGATGTGTCATCGCCCGGCTTGGCGAACCAATTGGCGCGTTCCCATCCGTTATAGGCGCCCATGACACCGCCGAGTTCCACAACCTTGGCATGGTTCGGGCCCAGTTTTTTGTCCCGGCCAGCGGGCCATTCGTGATGGGGGAAATGCATGGCGTATTCGTGGCCATAGGTTTCCATTGCCTTGGCCTGACAATAATCCTGATCGGTGTAATCGGTATAGCGGCGCGGATCGACAGCCCACATATCGTGCTCGGTCTCGCCGTACATGATCCACTCGGCGGCCACCTTGCCTGCGCCACCGCCTTGGGTGATGCCAAATGTAAACACGCAGGCCTCATAGGCATTGGGCACGCCGGGCATTGGCCCCAGCAAGGGCAGGCCGTCGGGCGCATAGGGGATCGGGCCGTTGATCACGCGCCCGACACCGGCAGTGCCAAGTATCGGCACGCGGGCCATGGCATCCTCTATGTACCATTCCAGCCGCTCCAGATCATCTGGATACAGCTGGAAACTGAAGTCTTCGGGCATCGGATCATCGGGCGTGACCCAATGTGCGCGGCAATTGCGCTCGTAAGGGCCGAGGTTCAGACCGTTCTTGTCCTGCCGCAGGTAATATGAGCTGTCGACGTCGCGCAGCAGCGGGACTTTGTGCCCTTGCGCCGCGGTCCATTCCGCCAGTTCCGATATCTCTTCGGTCAGGAAATACTGATGTGACATTGTAACCATCGGCACGGTGCGCCCACCGAAAGGTCTGAACCATTCTCCGACGCGCTGCGCATAGTATCCAGCGGCATTTACCACCTTTTCGCAACGGATATCACCCTTGTCAGTGTGCACGATCCACTCGTCGCCGTCGCGGCTGACTCCGGTCGCGGGGCAGAACCGCTCGATCCGCGCACCCATCTGGCGCGCGCCCTTGGCCAAGGCCTGTGTCAGTTGCGCGGGATCGATATCACCGTCAGCGGGATCCCACAGACCACCAGCCAGATCGTGGGTTTCAATGAATGGATACCGATCCTTGATATCGCTCAGATCCATCATCTCCAGTTGCAGCCCCTGATGACGGCCCATCGAAACTGCGCGCTGGAATTCCTGCATCCGTTCAGCACTGTGACCCAGTCGAACCGAGCCCGTCACATGATAGTTCATCGGATAATCCACCTCGGCCTCCAGCCGGGAGTAAAGATCCAACGAATAGCGCTGCATGTTCATCACCGCCCAAGACGTCGAGAAACTGGGGCAGTTGCCCGCCGCGTGCCATGTCGAGCCCGCCGTCAGCTCGTTCTTTTCCAGCAAGACAACGTCGGACCAACCGCCCTTGGCAAGATGATACAGGGTCGATGTACCTACGACACCGCCACCGATGATGACCACACGGGCCGTTGTTGGGAAATCGCTCATCTGGTCAATCCTTTATGCTGAAGTATTCCGAAGGGGGGCCAAGTCATTTTTGCGGCAGGCCATCATTGATCTCGTAATAGTCGCCCTTGTCGGCGGTAAAGATATGCTTGGTCAGACTAAGGCCTGTGGGATTGTCGATTCCGCCCAGCGAAAAACTGATCGTGTCTTCGTCATGGGCCGCCCAGAACAGGACCGTTCCACATTTGGCACAAAACCCGCGTTTCGCGTTGTCACTCGAAGCGTACCATGTGACGTCTCCCGTGACGTGCAGCGCTTCTTTGGCCACGTAGGCCGAAGCCCACAAATGCCCCGTTTGGCGGCGACACTGGCCACAATGACAGACGCTGGCACCTTGTGGCATTGCATCGGTCTGAAACGTAACACCGCCGCACAGGCAGTGGCCCTTGGTTGTCATAGCTTGTCCTTTCGTGGTGTCACAGGCATTGGTCTAACCCCGCCCCGGCATCGCGGTGCTGCTGCCCAACAGCACGCCGTAGATTATGAAACACACCGCCAACCCCCGACGCAGCCAAACATTAAACACCGCGCCCAGCGCTGCCCGGCCCACCCCCGCGCCAAGCGCCGTATATCCCATGTAACTAAGTGCCGTCAGCGATAGGGCCGTGGGTAGGATCACCCACATCTGCGCGCCAATGGGTACGTCGGGTTGAACGAACAGGCTGAACGCCGCCAGATACCCTGCAACGCTTTTGGGGTTGATCACGGCAACAGCAAAAGCATGGGCAAAGATATGTGTCGCCGGCCTATCGGCGACTTTTGCGGGTTTGCCCGCGTTGATCCAACCCCGCAGGCCAAGATAAATCAGAAATCCGGCTGCCAGAAACCGCGCAGCCTCAAACGCCGCAGGGGACGCCGTCAGAAGGGCCGTAACCCCTGTGGCGGACAGGATCAAAAACAGCGTCGCCTGCGTAAGGATCGCCGCCACCCCCGACAAGGCCCGCACAAAGCCCAAGTTCATCCCGTTGGTGATACAGTTCACTGCATTCGGCCCCGGCGTGGTGACAAACACCACCCAAAACGCCGCGAAAACAACCCACGCATCAAAACTCATGCCATCCCCACGCTAATAGATCGGCGGGGCGATCACCCAGATCGCCACTGCGGGTTTATCATAGGGGTTGATCCACTCAAACGGCTCATTGCGAATGCGAAAGCTGTCGCCCGGATGAACGGTAAAACGGGTGCCACTGATCATCAGATCCAGTTTACCTGACAGGATGTACCCCACCTCCTGCGTCGGACGCGTCACCACCTCGCCAATGCGACTGTGCGGCTTGAAGGTCGAGTGCACCACCTCGAAATCATCAGTCAGATCAGGCGACAACAGCTCTTCTATCAGGCCCGCTTCGGTCGAACCGATCTGGCGGCGGGTTTGGCTGCGCACAATATGTCCGGCCTCTTCCACCGGGGCGGCATCATGAGAAAACAACAAAGAGATAGGGGCATCCAACGCCGCCGCCAGATGGCGCAAGTCGTCGATTGACGGGGCGGAAATGTCCCGCTCGACCTGACTTAACCACCCCACCGAACGTCCCAGACGCGTAGCCAAGTCAGACAGTGTCACATTACGCGCCTTGCGCAGCGCCCGAAGATCGGCGCCAAGGGTGCTGCTGTGGGTCGGACTGGACGGGTGCAAGGGCGGGCGGCCTTTAGTGTGATGAACGTGAAAAACAGAACCAGAATTTCACGCTGCGCGATTCTCGTGAAATTATCAAACATTTTTTCACGCCACCCACTGCATTCTTGAGAATTACCCCGAAAGATGTCCAAACGTTTGCTCTAACAAGCGCGTCAGGGCCTCTCCATCGTCCTTGGTAAACGCCGCCGGTTGATCACTGTCGATGTCCAGCACTCCAATCAACTTCCCCGCGCCATCCCACACAGGCAGCACTATTTCGGATCGGGTCGAACTGGCACAGGCGATATGTCCGGGAAAGGCGTGCACGTCATCCACCACCTGCACTTGTCCGGTGCGCGCCGCAGCCCCGCACACTCCGCGTGAAAACGCAATTGTCAGGCATCCGTGCCCGCCCTGATAAGGGCCAATACGCAACATTTCAGGGCCCGTCACACGATAGAACCCGGTCCAATCAAACCGGTCATCCGCGTGGTGCAATTCACAGACCATCGTCGCCATCAGGGCAATCACATCGGTCTCATCCAAGGTGAGCGCCGCAAGTGTTTTAGATATTTCAGAATAATCAATGCGCATGACGCCCCCTATAACTCAGCCCCTGTGGCCACGTTCGAAATTGGGTGTTCTTGCCAATAAAACAAAAGGCTGACCAGCGCTTTTTGGTGGTCGGGCGGGGGCGCGGCATAGAGTGCGCGGGCAATTGCAGAATGTCTTTCCTACAGCATGTTTAAGGATGCTCACCGATTAGTAAGGATTGCATGGCTAACGTTGTTCCCGGATTGTTTTTTTCAGCGGAGCCGACATGAACCTTACCAAAACTCAAACTGGTCAATACGCGATCATCACCGTCAACGCGGGCCGTATAGACGCCGCTGTTGCTATCCAGTTCAAGGATGCCATGCGCGCCCAAATCGATGACGACGCGACCCACTTCGTTTTAAACCTTGAGCAGGTTATGTTCATCGATTCCAGCGGGTTGGGGGCCATCGTCGCCGCCATGAAAATGCTGGGCCCGGGCAAGCGTATGGACCTCGCCGTTCTGTCCCCGGATGTGGAAAAGGTATTTCGTCTGACCCGAATGGATTCGATTTTCCAGATTCACGATACGTTGCACGCGCTTGAACCTCGACAGGCGGGATGAATTGGGCAACATCTGCGCCAACGTGCAATGCCACCAGGTGAATGGGCAGGCCGATGCATGAAACTGCAAACGATTCGGTTTTTTCTTTGATCGCATCCCAAGAAGGCGTGCGGGACGGCCTGCTGCGCATCCGGCGGTTTCTGGACGCCTCGTTTCTGGACCAGAACGCTTGCGGCATTCTCGAAATCGTTCTGGCCGAAGCCCTGAACAACGTGGTCGAGCATGCCTATGACATGTGCGAAACCGGCGCAATTTCCGTCGCGCTACAGCTGAGGATCGGCGGTACATCCATCGACATTCTTGACAATGGTGCGGCTATGGCAGGGAATACTCTTCCCGAAGGGCGTCTGCCGCCACTGGATTGCGCGGTCCACAATCTTCCAGAAGGCGGCTTTGGCTGGGCTTTGATCCGCAGTCAGACAGATGCGCTGTGGTACCGGCGCACAAAAGGTCGCAACCATTTACACATGCATCTACCGCATCGCCCTGCATAACACCACGCCACCTGTGTGCGGGCCATATCGCCGCGCGGATGATAAACGCCGGATAGGTCACGTCTCACAATTGCCCAGGCAATTTCGATTCAGCCTCTCAGACCCAATAATACAGGCATCAAATCCGCGAACTGGATTCCACCAGCCTAAACCAAAATAATGTGATTGCCCCAAACTTGCCCCAGTCTGTTCGTAATGCTGCCAAGGTAGAGCGTCATAACAGGGCTTGTAGCTGCAATGGCTTCCCTCGGCGCCGCGTTTAACAGCCCCCACCCAGTGCGCGGCGTCGAGGACTATTTTTCCAACAATATTGGCAAATCACGCAGGCGGCCCTACTGTCCACCGACCAAAGGGACAGGAGACCCCAAATGCGTGATTTTCACTTGCCCGGCCGCTCGCCAGTTCTGGCAACCAACGGCATGTGCGCCACTTCTCACCCGCTGGCAGCGCAAGCAGCTTTGGATATCTTAAAGCGCGGCGGTAACGCTATGGATGCGGCCATCGCCGGGGCTGTGCTTTTGGGCATATGCGAACCTCAAATGACAGGCATCGGTGGGGACTGCTTTGTTCTATGGAGCACACCTGACAGTGACACCGTACATGCTTTCAACGGATCAGGTCGGGCCCCCGCAGGTATCGACGCCCATACGCTGCGGGACCGCGGCATGGAGAAAGTGCCGTTGTACAGCGCCGAAGCAGTCACGATCCCCGGTGCGATGGACGCATTTTGCACCCTCAGCAATACGCAAGGTCGCTTAGGGCTGGACGCCCTGCTGGCCCCTGCGATCCACTATGCCGACGCCGGCGTCCCCGTCGCCCCACGCGTCGCATGGGATTGGGGCAACGACGCAAAGATTTTGCAGGGTCATGCCCCTCGCCATTTCCTGCTGAACGGCTCTCCGCCCAAAACAGGTCAGCTTTTCCGCGCTCCGGGTCAGGCCGAAGTCTTGCGCCGGGTCGCAGCACAAGGCCGCGATGCATTCTATTGCGGCGAAGTGGCCGAAGATATGCTGGCCGCGTTGCATGCCGCCGGCGGCACCCATGCCGCCAGCGATTTTGAAGCGCACAGCGGCAATTTGTCCGGCGCGATTTCAGGAAGTTACAAAGGCACAGACCTGGTCGAGCACCCGCCCAACGGACAGGGTGCCACGGCGATCTTGCTGCTTAACATTCTGGCACAGTTCGATATCGCAGCGATGGACCCGTTGAGTGCCGAACGCATTCACATAGAAGCCGAGGCCACCAAACTGGCCTATGATGCGCGCAATCGCTTTATTGCCGATCCCGACCATAGCGCCGTCACCGACTCTATGCTGTCTATGGAAACCGCACGCCAGCTGGCCGCATTAATTGATCCCAAACGCGTATTGCCAGCATCTGTTCCCGGGACCGAAGCAATACACCGAGACACAGTTTATATCACGGTCGTCGACAGCGATCGCATGGCCGTCTCGCTGATCTATTCGATTTTCCATGGCTTTGGTTCGGGCATCGCATCAGAAAAATTCGGCATTCTCATGCAAAACAGAGGCGCAGGATTCACCCTAACACCGGATCACCCAAACACGCTGGCTCCGGGGAAACGCCCGATGCACACGATCATCCCCGGAATGTTGCGTCAAAACGGACGGGTAACGATGCCATTTGGCGTCATGGGCGGCGCGTATCAACCGTGCGGCCACGTCCGGTTCGTCACCAACATGCTGGACGCTGGGATGGATCCGCAAACGGCGATCGACGCCCCACGTGCATTTGCCGATGGCGACATCCTGAAGGTCGAGCGCGGCTATCCTGACAATGTCCGCGCCACGCTCAGTGATCTGGGGCACAATGTCACGATCCCGGACCAGCCATTGGGCGGCGCTCAAGCCATCCAAATCCACACAGACGGCATTCTGGAAGGTGCTTCGGATCCTCGCAAGGATGGATGCGCGTTGGGATATTAACAGGGCGTGCCGTAAGGTGCGCTTCAGCGCACCGGCCCGCTCAATTCAACTGGAAATGCAACGGGTACGAGCCATCCTCAAACGGCCCAAACAAGTCCGGAATATCAGGATGCTCTACCGGTTCGCCCGAATAATCAGCCACCAGATTCTGCTCCGACACATAAGCCACGTAATAGCTTTGATCATTCTCAGCCAAAAGGTGGTAAAATGGCTGCCCTTTTATCGGACGGCTATCTTCGGGAATGGACGCATACCATTCCTCGGTATTGGCAAATTCCGGATCGACATCAAAAACCACACCGCGAAACGGGTGTTTTTTGTGCCGGACCACTTGTCCTAGATGATATTTTGCGCGTGTTTTCAGCATATTCTTGCAGCCCCTAACTGCTGACCATAAAGGTTGCAAGGGGCGTTTGTCCAATCCTGATCCTCACAATAGCAGGAAACAGTCTGTGAACCTTGCCACGACAGTACTTGAAATAACCGCACCGGTATTCCTGCTTGCGATGACCGGCTTCACTTGGGTCAAACTGGGGTTTGAATACCGTTTGGCCTTTGTCACCCGGCTATGCATGACCCTTGCGGTGCCATGCCTGATTTTTACCGCGATCATGCAAGCCCGCATCGAACCCGAGGCCCTGACAGCCCTGTCGCTGGCGGCTCTGTCTGCATATGGCGCGGTAACTGTGGTCATGCTGGTGCTGGTGCGGATTTGTGGCCTTCAGATGCGCACGCATGCCGCCCCAATGATCTTTGGCAACACGGGCAACCTTGGCCTGCCGCTCGCCTTGTTCGCCTTCGGTCCCGAAGGGCTGAGCCTAGCGGTGATCGTGTTTGCAGTCATGGCGATCTGGTCGTTTACATTTGGGGTTTGGCTGGTGGCCGGGGGGGGATCGCCTTTGCGTGTGCTGCGTGAACCGGTGGTCGGAGCCACCTTGCTGGGTGGCCTGTTTCAATGGCGCGGTTGGGAGACCCCGGTTTTCTTGACCAACGCGCTGGAGCTAGTCGGACAGATGGCCATCCCTTTGATGTTGATCACGCTGGGCGTTGCCATTGCGCGGCTACACCCCAGACGGCTGGGACTGGCGGCAGCCCTTGCTGGGGCCAAAATATTCATCTGTGTCGGACTGGCCTGGACGGCGGGACTGCTGCTGAATTTGGAACCCATGGCCCATGCTGTTTTGGTTTTACAGGTGTCCACGCCCGTCGCCGTAACCTCATACATGCTGGCCGAAAAATATGGGGCCGATTCGGATGCCGTAGCCGGAATGGTAGTTATTTCGACACTTATGGCAGCCATCTACTTGCCCGCATTGTTGGCTGTGTTGCTATAACCCGCCACCTCAAAAATTCATGATTTCCCAATCGGCTGAATTCGGCTAGACTTCAAAGAAAAAAATGAGAGCAGAGGCAGATGAGCAGACAGCTTCGCGCGGTTCTACTAATCATGTTGGTCGCAGCCTGCGGGCGCGGCGGCGGTTATGGATCCTCACCCGATACGTTAAATGACGCCTGCGCGATTTTGCGCGAGCGTCCCAGTTACAGCCGCGCCTTCCGCGCAGCCGAACGGCGGTGGGGCGTTCCTCCACATGTCCAGATGGCGACCATCTATCAGGAAAGCAAATTTGTAAGCGATGCGCGTACTCCGTTTCGCTATACATTGGGCGTGATCCCGATGGGCCGGCAAAGCTCGGCCTTTGGCTACAGTCAGGCGCTGGATGGCACTTGGGATGAATACGTTAAGGAGCAGGGTAAGTTCCGGGCCCGGCGCGACAACATTCACGACGCCACCGATTTCATGGGCTGGTATATGGCCAAAAGCCGCGACCAATTGGGCATCCCTATGCATGACGCGCGCAATCAGTATCTGGCCTATCACGAAGGGCGCACCGGATACTCACGCGGGTCGTACAACAACAAGGCATGGCTGGTACGTGTTGCGGGCTCTGTCGAGGCGCGGGCCGCAACATATCAAGCACAGTTAAAGCAATGCGGACGCGGGTGAACCTGCACGTCATTACATGTCGTCGATGACTTAAAACCACAAAGCCCCGGACATGCGCCGGGGCTTTGCTGTTGTGGGTGTGGGCTTAGCGATCCACCATGCCGGGCTTCAGCCCCGGAATGACAAAACTTTCGTTCTTCAACCGAACTCCAGTATCCAGCGCGCCCAAAATCACCGTTGTCCGACTGCCACCGCTGTCATTGATCACCCATTGACGCAATTGGGTCGGCGATCCAGTAAAGACCAGATCAATACTGCCGTAATCTGGATTGTCGGGGTCTTGTGCGCGCACTGTCGTGCTTTTTCCGTCGCTGCCGTGGCCTGTCACCATACGGGCGCGAGTGAAATCGACATTGCGCGCCAGAATGATCGACAGCGGCGTTTTATTCAGCGGATAGGCCTGCGTGCCCTCGCTGGATTTGCCATCAATGATGCCCACTGTATCGCCATTAGATACCACCAGAATATCTTCGGGCGGCTGATATTCAAACCGTACCTTGCCGGGACGTTTTATCAAAATAGTGCCCTGACTGATCGTGCCATCGTCGTTGATCTGCGTGAACTGTCCTGATGCGGTCTCAAAACTATTGAGATAGCGCGACAGTTCTTTCAGCGACAATTTCTCGGCTGCAGCAGGCAAAGCCAGACACAGGCCAAGCGCCGCCGCCATAAGAGGTGTTGTCCATTTCATTCTGTCGACATCCTTTGTTGCCTCAAGTCATGCGCAGTCTGGCACGCTTAGCACCTGTTATACGATAGCAGGCGCGCTATACCTCATATCAGCAGGTAGGGCGCGAGAATCAAGGCGCAGACCGCCCATATCAAGGCCATCAGCATCAAAACGCCGTCACCAGCCATCATCGCCAGACCAATCAGCGCGATGGACAGCATCGGAACCGAACTTGCAAACGGGATAATCTCTAAGGGGGGGACGGTCGCGCAATGTGCGATCACCGCAGCGGCGGCCAAACGTTGCACCCATGGGCCCACCATCGCCGGCAACCGCCCTCCAAACCAGCTGTCCATGCGTTGAGCCACGGGGTTCAAAACCCCCGCCGCCTTGGAGAGCGCCTTGCCCGACACCGTTTGACGTTCCAAGATGTCGGGCAACCAGAAATGGCTGCGCCCCAAAATGATCTGCACAGCGATCAGGGCAATGATCAGAGCCAGCACTGTCGGCACGCCGGGAATGCCCCCGATCGGAGACAATTCTATCATCGCCGGAACGAACAGCAGCGGGCCAAACCCACGACGGCCCAACGCCTCGATCATGTCACCAACGCGGACCTCGTCGTTGCCTTGCCCCAAATCGGCGATCTGGTCGGTCGTTTCTTCTGCTTTATGGCCGCTCTGCACACATTGCCCCTACCCTGTTCAGTAAAGGAAACGCACACCGATCACTTTTGGTTGCATAAAGCGTTAGGGGCCCGAGTTACGGTTCGGGCACCAAGATTTCACGTTTGCCTACATGGTTGGCCGCACTGACGACGCCTTCGTCCTCCATCTGTTCAACCAGACGTGCCGCCTTGTTATAGCCAATGGCCAGCTTCCGCTGAATGTAGGAGGTGCTGCATTTGCGGTCCGTGATCGCAATCTGCACGGCCTGATCATACAGCGCATCCTCGCCATCGGTGTTACCACCCAGCCCCAGCACCGCATCGATATTGCTGGCTTTATCCTCATCCGGACCTTCCAACACGCTGCCGACATAAACGGGCGGGCCTTGTGATTTAAGGAAGTTCACGATCTCTTCGACCTCTTCATCGCTGACGAACGGGCCGTGGCAGCGCGTGATTTTCGCCCCCCCCGCCATGAACAGCATGTCCCCCATGCCCAGCAATTGCTCGGCACCCATTTCACCCAAGATCGTCCGGCTGTCGATTTTCGACGTTACCTGGAAACTGATCCGCGTGGGGAAGTTAGCCTTGATCGTACCGGTAATCACATCCACCGAAGGGCGTTGCGTGGCCATAATGATGTGAATGCCGCTGGCGCGTGCCATCTGGGCCAATCGTTGGATGCAGGCCTCGATTTCCTTGCCGGCGACCATCATAAGGTCCGCCATTTCATCGACGATAACGACGATATAGGGCATCTTTTCGGGCGCGAATTCCTCGGTCTCGAACACAGGTTCGCCTGTGTTGTCGTCAAATCCGGTCTGAACCGTCCGGCTGAACATCTCGTTCTTGGACAATGCATCTGCGACCCGACCATTGTAGCCGTCGATGTTGCGCACGCCCATCTTGGACATCTTGCGATAGCGCTCTTCCATCTCGGCCACGGTCCATTTCAGGGCCACGACCGCCTTTTTGGGGTCGGTGACAACCGGACTCAGCAAATGGGGGATGCCGTCATAAACGCTCAGTTCCAGCATCTTGGGGTCGATCATGATCATCCGGCAGTCATCCGGCGTCAGCTTGTAGAGCAGCGACAGGATCATCGTGTTGATCGCTACGGATTTACCCGACCCCGTCGTACCCGCGATCAGCAGGTGGGGCATCTTGGCCAGATTGGCAACCATCGGATCTCCACCGATATCCTTACCCAAGGCCAGCGGCAATTTTTGCGTCCCGTCGCCGAAATCACGCGTCGACAGGATTTCGCGCAAAGAGACCATCTCGCGATTGTCATTGGGCAGCTCGATCCCGATAACGGTGCGCCCCGGTACTGTACTGACCCGCGCCGACAAGGCCGACATCGAACGCGCAATATCGTCCGACAGGCCAATCACGCGGGACGCTTTCAGACCCGGCGCTGGCTCCAGTTCGTACATGGTGACAACAGGGCCCGGACGCACGCTGACGATGTCGCCTTTGACGCCATAGTCATCCAGAACCGATTCCAGCATCCGCGCGTTTTCCTGCAACGCATCGTCGCTAAGATGGTGGCGCACAATGTTATCCGGGCTGGACAGCAGGTTAAGCGGGGGCAGTTCGTAAACAGGCGCAGCCTGATCTTCGAACGGCAGGGCTGGCTGGGCCTCGGCCTTGGCGCGTGTGGAAGGCACGGCCACCTTGCGCGGCGTATGTTGTACGACCTGACGCGGCTCAGGAATGGGAATACGCGGCGTGGCCATGCGCACGGGGGCTGCAGCAGGCTGTGGCGCAGCTTGGGGTGCGGTTTCGACAACCTCATCAGCGTAAGTCGGTGCCTGATCGTCGAGCTGCGGCGCGCGCGGTTGCACCACAGGTGCAGCTTCAACAGGTTGGGCCGGTTGCATAGAGGCCGTCAGCGGCGGCTCGGGCGGCAAAGCTGCCGCACCTGATGTATTCAGAAGCAACGGCGCGGGCCCGCGCCCGCGTCCCTTGGTCAGGGGCGCCACTTTTTCGACCTGAACAGCAGGGTTCTGACGCACGCGATTTTTGATAACATCGGCAATCTTGGATTTGATCCGGTCTTCACCGGGCATGTCCATGTCACCCTCTGCAAAGGGTTGCTCAACCAGTTCGGGTTCAGGCAGTGGATCCGGTTTGCGCATCAGGGCAGGCATACGGGCCAAAAGACCACCTGCGGGCTTGGCCGCCTGCGGGGCCGTGTAGGGTGCGGCCTCCTCTTCGATCACATGCGCATCTGCGCTGCGGCTCATCCTTGGGGCAACGATTTTAACGTGACGCCGCGTCGGGGTATCATCCGCTTGCGCGGCATAATCGGCTTGGGCAACCTTGTCGTTGCGACGCGCCTCGGCACTTGTCGCACGCCGTTCCTGCACCCTGCGGGCCGCACCCGCCGCGCCCGTCGCCCCCCGTGTCAGCACCTGAACCAGCATGGAATAACTGACAATCATTCCCACCACGAGGAATCGCACAATCGCGCGGATTTCAGCCCGCTCAAAGCCCAGAACAAACGCACCCATGACCAGCATTCCGGCCCCAAGGCACAAGGACAGCAATTTCAGACCCGCCGTAGCACCAATCGGTAAAATACCGACCACTGCCCCCAGAATCGTGTCACCGAAAATCCCACCCAGACCAAAACTATGTGTCGCGTACCATTCGGCACCCGGCGTCAGCGACGCAGCATACAGCGCCAGAACCGCAACCCAGATCGGGGCAAAAATCAGCCGCGACACCGCCCGGTCCTGTCCCCGGTGCAAAACGAATCGCACTCCCCAAGCAACCAGAACAATCGCCACCCCCCACGCGCCACGGCCAACGACCATGAACAGCGTTGCCGCAATTGTCGCGCCGGTCTGGCCAAGCCAGTTCTGAGCAGGCGTTTCTACCGCCGACAACCAACTGGGATCGTCCGGCGTATACGATGCGAAAATCGCCGCCGCCAAGGCCGCAGCCACCACCAAGGCAAGACCCAGCAATTCCTTGCCGCGCTTTTCGATCGCCTCGGTCATGGTACTGTCCAGCAGTGGATCGCGCCCGCGTGTCTGATATGCCATCTCGTCCCTCGTGCTTACCGGCTGGTCGTCCGGGCCAGGCCATTTTGGCCCCGCCACGGAAGGTCCCGCCGCATTGATCTGGTCCGAGAGAGATGTGAGTGGCCACACCCAGACACGCGCGCGCGAATCCACAAATGCGGATACACATCAACCGGCTGGGTAAAAAACCGCTCGGGGTACATCGAAACTGCCTCGGACTACGGGATCATAGACGCCCCGTTTGGGTCAAAACTACCGAAACCCGGCATTCAGGTCCAGCAAAACCAACCCAAGCCCGGTCGATTGTGGCATTTTTGGCAAACCCGGCTTTTTCTTGGTAAAAATACCCGAATCCAACGGCTTATTACAACGCATCCTCTGCGGCTTGGGCGATACGCAGCAGCCGTTCCTCGCCAAAAGGTGCGCCGCATAACATAATTCCACAGCTGGCGGCCCCCGTCGGCAATGTCACGGCACTCAACCCCATGAGGTTGCCTGCACGGGTGTTGCGCAATGTCAAAAGATTTTCGCTCACATAGTAGTCGCCATCACTTTGAAGCCGCGCGACATCAGGCGGTAGATTCGGAGCGGTCGGCATGATCACCGCATCATACCCGGACATCCGCGCATGCCACTGCGCCCGCAACATATCCAGACGCTGCCATGCAGCAACGAAATCTGGCGCACTGACAGATCGTCCGCCGCGAAACCGTTCCAGAATAGGAGGATACATCTTGTCAGGTGCAGCTTCGATCACCTCTTGCCACGTGCCATAGGCCTCGGCCGAGAATACCGTCGCCGCCAGCCCCATTGCCTCGCTCAATTCCGGCGCATCAAGCCGCGTTATCGTGGCCCCTGCCGCCTCCAAACGGCAAGCGGCCGCACTATAGGCATTTGCCGGTTCATCACGCAGGTCATCCATCACCACCGTCTGGACTTCGGCCAAACGCATGCCTGCCATAGAACCGCCGCGCAAATCGGGCCCTTGCCTGCCCTCCAGCGCGCCCAGAAACAGCGCCGCATCACGGACCGAACGGCACAGCGGCCCCACCGTATCAAACCGGGCGGCAAGCGGTACGACTCCGGTCAATGACACGCGCCCGGCAGTTGTTTTGAGCCCCACCAGATCGTTCCACGCAGCTGGCACACGTACCGACCCCCCCGTATCGCTGCCAATGCCGCCTGCAGCCAGACCAAAGGCCACACTGGCCGCCGCACCGCTGGACGATCCGCCCGGCGCGGCCTTGGGATCATTCACACAAGGGGGCGTGGCGGTAACTGGATTCAATCCCAACCCAGAAAAGGCCAGTTCGCTCATATGGGTCTTTCCCAGACACACCAAACCCGCCAAGCTGGCGTTGCGCAACACGTCGGCGTCGCGTTCAGGCACACGTCCTTTCAACAAGGCGCTGCCCGCCTCAGTGGCGGTTCCAGCGCTGTCGAACAAGTCTTTCCAACTCACGGGCACACCGTCCAACGGCCCACGGCGCAGGCCGGCGCGCGCGCGTTCAGCCGCGCCTCGCGCCTCCAAACGAGCACGCGAATGGGTGACAGAACTGTAAATGCGCGCTGAGTCCGGATGAGTGTCTATCGCCTCAAGATACATCTCGCACAGCGCCTGAGGATCAATCCGACCCGCTTCGATTCCATCGCCCAGCTCAGCCGCGCTCGTTGTTAGCCACGCATCCATAGTCTGCTCTTTCCTGTCCGACATTTTGCCGCAACGGTAGCGATGGCGCGACGCATGGACAATCCCGCATCGCCCGCCATATTGAAGGGCATGGAATACGATACAGATATCGCAATCATCGGCGGTGGGCTGAACGGCCCGGCCTTGGCCTTGGCACTGGCCCAGACGGGGCTGCATGTTACCTTGATCGACGCCTTGCCCGCACCTGAACGCGCGGACCCCGCCTTTGACGGGCGGGCTTATGCACTGGCGCTGGCCTCTACCCGGCTGTTGCGCAATATCGGCGTGTGGGATGCCGTGGCCCAACACGCGCAGCCAATGCACGAAATCAAAGTGACCGACGGGCGCGCGGGCGAAGGCCCTCTGACACCTTTCATCCTGCATTTTGAGCGCGGCGCGTTAGAAGAAGGCCCGATGGGCCATATGTGCGAAGACCGCTTTTTGCGCTGCGCTCTCAATGAGGCTTGCACCAAGGCATCGGGAATCAATGTGATTGCAGGCGATGCAGTAACGGCTCAAACCGACGCGTCCGGCGCTATGGCGCTGACCCTTGGCTCGGGGCGAGCCCTGAGCGCGCGGATGATCGTCGGCGCGGATGGGCGTACATCGGGCACGGCGGCCCGAGCTGGCATACGGCGCAGCGGATGGGATTATGGGCAAACCGCGCTGGTCTGTGCCATCGCGCATGAGCTGCCCCACAACGGCATCGCGCACCAATTCTTTATGCCTCACGGCCCACTGGCCATCCTGCCCCTACCTGGCAACGTCAGTTCGATTGTCTGGAGCGAAGACACGCAAACCGCTGCCCGGTTCGCCGCGCTAAATGACGAAGATTTCCTGCACGTTCTACGCCCGCGTTTCGGGGATTTTCTGGGTCAAATCTCGATATGCGGCAAACGTTACACCTATCCGCTTAGCCTGTCGGTGGCGAACCAGTTCGTCGCACCGCGTCTGGCGCTGGTGGGGGATGCCGCCCACGGCATGCACCCTGTTGCCGGGCAAGGCCTGAATGCCGGGTTGCGCGATGTCGCCGCGCTGGCGCAAGTCCTAAGCGAGGCCCGCCAACGCGGCGAGGACATCGCTGCCCCTGACGTGTTAAAGCGGTATCAAGTCTGGCGACGTTTCGACACGTCGACTCTGGCCCTCACCACAGACCTCAGCAACCGATTGTTTTCAAACGATAACCCACTGCTACGGCTAGGTCGGGATTTGGGCATGGGCGCAGTTAGCGCACTGCCTGGCCTGCGTCGGACCCTGATGCGCGAAGCCGCCGGCCTGACCGGCGACCTACCCGCGTTGATGCGCTAACATACCGGCTCTATTTCACCGCCCGGTCCCGCACTTTCATCCGGTGAAATTTCATAAGCACGTCCAGCATCGCCTTTTGCTGAGCCGTGTGGCCGTGCTGCGCCTCGATATTGTAATAGGGCGCGATGCGATTCAGCACGACATAGTTCGAGAATGAACAATCGTTGCGTTCGGGCAGAACATGTTCGTAAATCACGTTTACCCCGGCCTTGTGGAACTGTGCCGTGGCCTTTTGTGCCTGCTTGTCCTGCTCATAGGGCTGTGTTCCGGCCAGCAGGATCGCATCATCTTCGTCCCCGCCACTGGGCGCCTTCAACCCTTTCATCACCGAACTGGAACGTTCGATACTGATGCCCCCACTGCCCCCATTACCGGAATGGCCGTTGGCATTATTATGCAACGTCAGAACAAAATTCGGGCTGGCGTCGCGCAGGTCCAGCATAAACTGCGTAAACAGCGGCGCGGGCTTGCGGCGCATGTCGCGACATGGCGCGGTTGCCTTGGCCGTTGCGCCGAAATTGCGGTTGGGGTCCTGTCCGTTGAATTCACGATTGTTGCCTGACTCGACCGCCACCAGTTTACCACCGTATTTACGGATACCGTACAATGCGGTCTCGAACGCAGAATCCTCGTTATCGTGCAGCAGGTAAAACGTTGGCCCTTTGGAATGGCGAGTGTTGTCAATCACCGTCAAGGTCCATGTCAGACCGTTCTCCTCGAACTGCAATTCGGACAAACACAGGCCGCTGCCCGAAGCAAACAAGGCCGCGTTTCGCCGGACATCTCCGTCCCGCAGGCTGGCGGGCGAAAGGCAGTCTTCGCCCGATTGCGCCATTGCGGCACCGTGGCTCGTCCAGATTAGGATCGCCGCCAAAGCGGCCCGTTTTACAAGGTCAAACATCTTCACCTACTGTGCCGTAAGGCGGAAAAAGCCGCTGCCGCAATATCCATTATACAACTCGGCACTCAACATCGGGCCGGAAATCACCGTATGGTTTTTCGGACGGGGCGTGACCCCATCGCGTGTGATCGAAATATAGGAGTTTGAGCTGATCGTCCCGCGCCACGTGTGCCCGCCCGAATTCAGCTCGATCGTGCCTTTGTCCAGAAACGCCTTACCAGAATAATAGGTTTTGCAGATGCGTCCCTTGGCCCCGCTGTAGGTGTTGTAATATCCGCGTTCAAACCCAAAGACGCCGGTCAACAGATCGCCCCCCACCTGACTGCCGCCGGGTGCGGCATCATCCGGTTTGCCGGCACAATACTTTTCCACCACAGCCGCCGATGTTTCGCCCTCGACGAAACCGGGGTTCATGCGCGCAAACGCCGCCAGCGCCTTGTGCTGGCCGCAACTTAGCGCAGCTCCGTTTTCGGCCGAGACCACTGCCTCGGTAGGTTGACTGCCCGAGCTGCTTATCGACGTCGCGGAGGTGCCAGTATTATTGTGGCAAAGTTTATTCAGCTGATCGATGGTATATTTCCCAATATCTGCACTGCCGAGCGTCGGACATCCGACATTCATTCGCAGTTGCTGTGCCGCAACAGGTGCAGCCAGCGTCATTAGCACCAGACATGCGCCCGCCTTAATCGCATTTTGCTTGAGAAACATATGCTATCCCCATACTTGAAAGTGTAATTTCGTCATCCGTCACGGTGTTAAATCCCTGCCGAAATGACAAGAACCGCTCGGGCCCCAATCCGTGATGCCCATCATTCTGGGTCATGTCGTCGCCCAGATCAAAGAACATCTCGGTCATTTTGCTAACATCGATATCATACTGCCGCGCGCGCCACCCCATGTACCCGCCTGCCAGAAAATCTGCATGCAGTTCAATACACTTAACACGGTGCGGGTTGGTTTCGATCAACATATTCAGCAGGCCGTGCTTGGTCTGAAAGGCATGCGCCGCCTCATGCGCGATAACACCGATGGCGCGATTGATATTGCCCGGAGGGTTCGCGACATCCAGAAAGAACTGCGTTCCCACGACCAGAGTGTTCGCGCGGATATCATAGTACGCGCCATATTCTTCATCATCCATGCAAAACGCATCAAAAGTGAAATCAAAGAAGCGCTCGATTTCGTCCCGCGTCACCTCGAGCACCTGACGAAAGACCGACTGATCCAGATCTTCGACCGGAAACTGAAACGGGCCCGAACACCCTGCCACCGCGGCACCGGGGCCTGCCATCATGACAGCCCCCAGCCCGGCGGCAAGATATGCGGCACGCAGGCGCATCGCGATCAGTTGGCCTCGACCTGCTGAAATATCCAGTCGCGGTGATCGGACACGCGGGCGTAAACCCCGGGATAGCCTTGCAACGCACACCCCTTGCCAAAGCTGACAACGCCGACCTGTAGATAGCCCGTCGGCCCGTCCCGCACGATCAATGGCCCACCGCTATCGCCCTGACAGCTATCTTTGCCGCCCTCTTGATAACCTGCGCACAAATGCGGCCCGGTGCCCGATCGCACCCCTCCGCCATAGCTTTGGCGACAGACATCGGTTGCCAACTGGCGCACGTTCACGCTCATTAAATAGCGCGATCCCGACGCCGCGCCCATTTCCAGCGACCCCCATCCGGCCACTTCCGAACAGGTACGCACGGCGGCCAGTTTGGCCTCGACCTCTTTGGAGGGCAGGATGGCAAGCTGACTGTTTGGAATGTCGAACGGCGCACTGAGCTTGACCAGTGCAATGTCATGCACGTTCGCATCATTCGGATCATAGCCGGGATGCACGATCAGCTTTGCGACACTTCGCCCATCTGGGTTCAACTGACCATCCGGGGCAGAACGGTGCAACGATACATCCTTGGGGGCCATTTCTTCGCCCCAGCAATGCGCGGCGGTCAGAACCCATTGTTGATTGATCAGCGATCCACCGCAAAACTGCATCCCGTAACCTTGGTGATACAGCCCCACAATAAACGGCCACTCTCCGGGTTTCGCGCGGTCGCCGTTAACGATCCGCAACACCGGTTGATCCGACTTGGGGTCAATGCATTCCATCTGCGCCTGTGCGATCACGGCGCTGGCCATGCCCAGCGACAAGACAGCCGTCGTCAGGGCCTTGGTCAAAAACTGTTTCATGTCTATATCTCCGATCAATTCGTGATGCGGTAATCAAGATAGGTCACGTCGCGGGCGTCGCATGTCGCTGCAGACCTTTGATAATTGCTCAGATGCAAGTTCATCGTCGAACGCGTAACTTTTTGACCCGGAATGGCATAATCATCCACACCCAGCTGGAAATCCGGTTGCGACGTCAGTGCGATTGAAATTTTTCCCAGCCCGACACCCTCTTCTGGCGGGTGATAGAGCGGAAAAGTATCGCGCCCGCCAAAACAATATTGCTGGCCCGCTTCGACCGGGGCGGACATTTCACCATCAGGATGGGTCAGGGCATTCGGGTAAAGTTGCTGGAAATCGCCTTCTATGGGCGCATCAAACACCGCGACATGGCCCGACTGCTGCGGGGTAAAACAGAGCACCAACAGCTCATTCACCCGAAAGGACGGCTTGGACGTTGTCATGCCCTGCTCATACTCGGTCAGGCCCGTCATATAGGCATCGATACACTCGGCCTTGGCCACCATCGGAGCCAGCGACAACACGGCTGCCGACAGGAAAAGAAACGGTTTGGAAAATGCGGAATTCAATTCAGTCTCTCCTTATTCGGATTTCGTGCGCATGACGATTTCAACCGGGCCTGTCGGCTTTTCGGTCAATGTCACGCTACCGCTCAGAACGTGCCCGATGGTCGAGGTCAGTGTCGCCTGAACCGTCATCGGGTATGCACCTTCGCCGGTATCGACGGGCATGGATACGGAATAAGGCGGCCCCGACTTTACCTTGGTCGATTTGACTGACGGGGCGCCGGATCCATCGCCGTTGGCGCGCAGGGTCAGTTCAGACCCCGCAGGCACCATAATACGCTCCAGGTAGAATACGCTTAGCGCAATATCCTCGCGTTTGGACATGGTAACGGCAGAACGGGTCATCGGCGCGGCCTTTGTGGTTGAGCTTGCCACGGCCTTGACCGGCTTAGACTTTGGCGCGACCCGGGCAGGCTTTGTTGCGGTTGATGGCGTCGAGGCGACAGACCTCGACTGACCCATCTGGGTCAGTTCACCGGCGCAGCCCAACACGGCAAGCCCACTACAAAGCGACAAGACAATAGCGCTGCGGCGCACGGTAAAATTGGGTAAGGTCATCGGATCTGCTCCTGCGAAACGGGGCTGTTTAGGGCGGGCAAGCAAGGCCCATTATGATAAGGTGCCGGGCGCGGGGACAGAACGCCACGTTGACGGGCATCATACCCCGGGCATTTGGTCTGTTGATTTAGTTTATCCATATCCCATCCTTCACATCACGGCCTGCAGCAGTCCCAAAGATAGCCCGGCACTGTGCTTCACTCAACTGTGGTGACCGGCTCTGATTTTTAGTTGCCCAACTAA
The DNA here is from genome assembly GCA_027214255.1 of Roseovarius aestuarii. Classification (GTDB taxonomy): domain Bacteria; phylum Pseudomonadota; class Alphaproteobacteria; order Rhodobacterales; family Rhodobacteraceae; genus Roseovarius; species Roseovarius aestuarii_A. The sequence continues at coordinate 272,656 of JAPWHL010000003.1, read as the reverse complement.
TTATTAGTTGGCATTTTCAAATGGCCATCCCCTGCCCTATTCATAGGTTGCAATGACACAAGATACAGACATACGCACGGTTGAGAGTTTGCGCCGGGCCAAGACAGATTTCCACAACAATCTGTGTTTAGCCTGCAAAGATGACGATCCGATGATGCTGCAAAAGCTGCGCAGCGAGAACGTTTTTGTTCTATCAGAGTTTCTTTTTTTGCTACGTGCCTTTGACCTGACGACCCACCCTGATCGGTTGGAAGCGTATATTCTGGCCCATAATGCGCAATTGTCCGACCTGATCAAAACGCCCGAAAAACGCCGCCTGATGGGCTTGGAAGTCCCCCGGCTGGAACGGGGCGTGTTCAGCGCGCTCCAAATCCAAAAGGCCAAGGCCAATCTTTTATCCGCGACCCCCGGGTTGGATCAAGCAGACGTCCAGCGCCTGACGATCATGCTGTTTTCCCCGGAGACAGGGCGGCGCGTGATTGAAACGTTAGAGGCGGCCGGATTTATTGACCGCGTTATGACCCCTTATCAATCCAAGATCGTACAATCGCGCGGGCAGGCCGAAGATTTCTTTGGTCGATACCTCGCCCAAATTCGCGCAGAAGTGCCCAATCCGCTGTCCCCGAAGGAGACGTTATGACAAGCAAACTTTTCCCGGCCATTGGTCTGCTCTGCCTGCTGACGGCTCCAACTGCATCCTTGGCATGTGACGCCACTGACCCGGCCCTGACAGATGCGCTGCGTCAGGTATTCACGGCCGCCAAGGACCCGATGATCGCCGAATGGTCGACCTATCTGAACCAGAAGTTTTACGACGACCTGAGTTGTAAACTGTCTGGCGAGATGACACCGGATGAGGTGCTGAAAATGCGCAAAGCCCCCTCTGGGCTGATCGATCACGCACTGTCCCTGCCGACGCGGCGTAATCAATCGGATGCCTTGATGTTGATGCTGTATGCGATGCAAGAAGGAGCAAAGACCTGAAAACGCCCGTTACGCAGCCCCGTCGCCCGTCAAAATCGCGCTGACCTTCAACGCCCGCTGTGTGCCGCCATCTACCTTCAACTTGCCCGACATAAACGCCATCACCGGGTTCTGATCGCCCGACAGAATGGCGCGAAACACCGCATCGCTCGCGATCAGCGTTACATCTGCGGGCTCGTGCTCGGACTCGACGGCGCGCGCGCCAGTGTCGTCCAGCAACACACTGCCCACATCCGTGATGACCAGCTTGGCCGTGCCTCGTAGGGTGCCTGCGACCTTGGGGGACAGTTCGGTGATGTAGTCGTCAATGATCGCGCTCATGAAAATCTCCGGTCTGGGCCGGATCATCCTGTCGCGGGATCGGAAATGGGGCAATCCCTGCCCTTGCGTCACGCATGCGGTTCTGACCAATCGATCAGTGCCGCCTCGTCTTCATCGCGCGCGGCGACCCAAGCACTACCTTGCGCCGTTTCTTCGCGCTTCCAAAACGGCGCGCGGGATTTCAGATAGTCCATCAGATACATTGCCGCCTCGAATGCATCCTTGCGGTGGCGCGACGCGGTGGCCACCATCATGATCATCTCATCCGGGGCCAAACGCCCAAAACGATGAATGATCAGACTCCCCCCCAGCGACCATCGGTCATGTGCTTTGGTAGCAATGCCGTGCAACGCCTTTTCCGTCATACCGGGATAGTGTTCGATCATCATATGACACAATGGCGCGTCGGGCAGGTCGCGCACAATACCGGTAAAGGTAACAACCGCGCCCATGCCGGATTGCGCAGCGGCAAAGGCGTTCGCCTCAACCCCGAAATCAAACGGGGCCTCCTGCACGCGAACATCCATCACCTACCCCCCGGTCATCGGCGGAAAAAACGCCACTTCTCGCGCATCTTTCAAAGGCGCGGTAAACTCGGTCAGTTCCTGATCCACAGCCACACGTAACGCGGTGATATCGGCAAAGGCCGCTTCATAGCGGTCTTCGCGGCGGCGCAATTCTTCCACCAGATCCAGCACCGTTTCGGCATCCGTTTGAACCGTTTCGCGCGGCACGCCGATCCGTTCACGAACCCATGCAAAATACAGCACATCCATCGGTGATCATCCTTTCAGGTGCAGCAAGGATTTCCGCAAATAATCAACGCCGGTAATTAATGTCAGCGCGGCTGCAATCCACAACAGCCACAACCCCGCGTGCGAGGTGTAATACATGCCGGCCTGTTTCCACCACAGGCCCAGAACGTCTTCTTCCTGACCGGACAGAATGGCCTCGACCATCGCCTGATCCATGCCAAAGATCGACATGCCAAAATAATGTTGAAACACGCCATGCGCAAACAAGGTTGCAATGGCCACCATCTGCGCCGTCGTTTTCCATTTAGCCAGCTTTGTGACCTTTAGGGTGCCCGCGACATCGCCCAGAAACTCACGCAGACCTGAAACGAACACTTCGCGGAACAGGATCACTGTTGCCGGCAAAACCAGCCACGCCGACATCGATGAATATCCGACGATCACCATCAGCGCGATCACGACCATCGCCTTGTCCGCTATCGGGTCCAGCATCGCACCCAATCGGGTTTCCTGCTTCCAGCTCCGGGCCAGATATCCGTCAAACCAATCCGTAATTGCCGCCGATACGAACAGGATCAACGCAAACCAATCCGCCCATGGGCGGGTGAAATACAAGAACATCACAGCCACCCCGGGTGCCGCGAGCAGACGCAGAAGCGTCAGGATATTCGGAACGTTCCATTTCATGCGATCTGTTTACCCTGCTTGCACCATTGGCGAAAGCCCCTCGCGCATCCGAAAAACAAGTGTTTGCCGATGCTTCACCCCTTTTCGTGGAAATAGTCATAGACCTTCTGCGCCAAGCCTTTGGAAACACCCTCGACGGCCTCCAAATCGGCCAAGTTTGCGCGGCTAACCGCCTTGGCCGAGCCGAAATGCGCCAACAGCGCGCGTTTGCGCGCTGCCCCTACACCGGGCACATCATCCAGCGGAGTTGCGCTTATGGCCTTGGAGCGTTTGGCGCGATGGGTACCGATGGCAAAGCGGTGTGCCTCATCCCTGAGGCGCTGGATAAAATAAAGCACCGGATCATTGCGTTGCAGCGCGATTGGGCGCGCGCCAGTACGGTGAAATTCCTCTTTGCCGTGATCGCGGTCCACGCCTTTGGCCACTCCGACCATGGGGATGTCATCCACGCCCATCTCGGTCATGATCTGGCGCACCGCGCTGACTTGCCCGGCACCGCCGTCTATCAACAGCAATCCCGGCCACAGGCCTTTGTCGCGATCGGGGTCTTCCTTGAGCAAGCGTTTAAAGCGACGCATCAGCACCTCTTTCATCATGCCGAAATCATCACCCGGAGTCAGGTTATCGCCCTTGATATTGAACTTGCGGTACTGGTTCTTCATCATCCCTTCCGGGCCTGCAACAATCATCGCGCCCACGGCAAAACTGCCTTGAATATGCGAGTTGTCATAGACCTCGATGCGCTGCGGTGGCCCGGGTAGATCAAACGCCTCGGCCACGCCGCGCAACAGGCGGGCCTGTGTCGCGCTTTCGGCCATCTTGCGCGCCAGACTTTCGCGGGCATTGCGCATGGCCCCTTCAACCAGCTCGGCCTTTTCGCCGCGTTGGGGGACCAATATTTCCACCTTGCGGCCCAGTTTACCACTTAGCGCTTCGGCCATCAGATCGGGGTTGTCGATCTCGTTGGACAGGATCAACTGGCGTGGTGGTTCTTTGGTATCGTAGAATTGGCCGACAAAGGCCTCCAATGCTTCGGCCGCGTCCACATCCACGCCGACACGCGGATAGAAATCACGGTTACCCCAGTTCTGACCGGCGCGAATGAAGAACACCTGCACACAGGCCTGCCCGTTTTCCAGATGCAGGGCGATCACGTCCGCCTCATCCACTGTGCGCGGGTTGATGCCCTGCGCAGTTTGCACCTGCGTCATCGCTTTGATCCGGTCACGCAGGGCGGCGGCGCGCTCGAACTCCAGCGCTTCCGAGGCTTCGGCCATCTGCCCGGCCAGTTTTTCCTGAATCTCGGTCGAGCGGCCACTTAGATATCTCTCGGCATCACTGACCTGCGTGTTGTATTCTTCCCGCGATATTTTTCCGACACATGGCGCGGTGCAACGTTTAATCTGATGCTGCAGGCACGGGCGCGTGCGGCTTTCAAACACCGCATCAGTGCAGTTGCGCAGCTGAAACACCCGCTGCAACTGCGCCAAAGTTCGGTTGACGGCCCCCGCGCTGGCAAAGGGGCCATAATACGCGCCCTTTTCCCGTTTTGCCCCGCGGTGTTTCTTGATCATCGGAAAATCATGCGTTTTCGTAACCAGAATATTTGGGAACGATTTGTCGTCACGCAGCAGCACGTTGTACTTCGGCTTCAGCTGCTTGATCAGGTTCTGCTCCAGCAACAGCGCCTCGGTTTCGGTCACTGTCGTCAGGAACATCATCGAGGCGGTCGCATCGATCATGCGCGCAATACGCCCGGTGTGCCCCGTCGGGCGCGCATAACTGCTGACACGTGCGCGCAGGTTTCGGGCCTTGCCCACATACAAGACCCGCGCCTGCGCATCCAACATGCGATACACCCCCGGCGAGCCATCTAAGGTGCGCAGGTAAGATTGGATGACCTTATGGCCGGTCGGCACGGGTGTTGAGGGTGTTTCGTCAGTCATATGGTCCAAGCTATGATTCTGGCTGGCGGCTGCAACCTTATGGCACGGTGTTCAAGTCGATTCATGTCCACTATTTCTGTGGATAACTTTGCGGATAAATTGCCGTCATGCGTGAATCCTCGTTGTATTTGGCCGGGTTCCTTAATATGCTTAAAAAATAGGCGGTAATATAACTAATTGATATAGTTGAATATTAATATTTACCGCTGACAGGCCACTGATAACATTCAAGAAATATTTACCCTTTGGTAATATTCACGCGCCCGGTACATAACTTTCGCGCGCTTTGACCTTCCCGTCGCTCGCAACCTTTTACCAGCCTTTTGAATTGCAGATTTCTGAAAATGCGAAAAACCCACAACTGGAGCGCGCATTTAGCATTCATCAAGGGCCGTGGAGGCCGCCGAACGCCAGCCAAGATGCTGCCCAGCATCGACGCAAATCAACTGTCCTGTCACCGCCTGCGCGGTCAGCAGATACGCCAAAGCCCCAGTGATATCGCTGACGTTGGCGCCACGCTCTAATAGTGTCGCGGCGCGTTCATTGGCAAAATCAGCCTCGCTTTGATGAACGGAACGCAGCGTAGGACCGGGGCCAATGGCGTTAACACGAATCTGCGGGGCCAGTGCCTGCGCCCCCGTCTGCGTCAGGGTCCAAAGCGCCGACTTGGCCAAAGTATAGCTCATACATTCCGGGGTCAGTTTTCGCACGCGTTGGTCGATCATGTTGACAACCAGCCCCTGCGCCTCCGGCTCACCGCGGGTATCACAAACCGGTGCAGGGATTTGGGCGGCCAACGCTTGCATTAAAACAAATGGCGCACGCAGGTTACTATCAAAATGGCGGTCCCAACTTTGGCGTGTGGCGTCCTGCAACGTGTCCTTTTCATAGATCGACGCATTATTGACCAACACATTCAATGGACCACCCAGCGCAGCGGCGGCAGCAGGCAACAGCCCCTCAACCTGAGTTTCATCCAAAAGGTCGGCGCAAAGCGCAACAGCCTGCCGTCCCATTTTGCGCAGATCCGCAACAACACTATCGGCAGCATCCGAAGACGTGGCGAAATGCACTGCCACGTCATACCCCTGCGCGCCCAATTCCATCGCAATCGCGCGGCCCAACCGTTTGCCTGCACCAGTCACAAGGGCCCGCTTCATCGCCCGCTCCTTAGATCAAAATAGCTGTGACATAGGCCAGATAGGTCACAGTCAGGCCGACGCCCCAGCCCCGACTGATGTCGCGCCCCCAGAACACGAAAGGGACCAACAGCAGCGACGCCGCCAACATGACCCACAGATCGAACTGCAAGAACTCGGGGTCTACTGGGATCGGCGCAACAATCGACGTCACGCCGATAATGGCCAGCAGGTTGAACATATTCGACCCGATCACGTTACCCAAGGCGACGTCCGCCTGTTTGCGCAGCGCGGCCATTACGGTGGTCGCCAATTCCGGTAGGGACGTGCCCACCGCAACCAAGGTCAATCCGATCGCGCTGTCACTGACACCGTATTGCGCCGCAATGATCGACGCGTTGTCCACCAATATGTCAGCGCCAAGCGGCAGGCCGATCAGGCCCAGCGCCAGAAACAACAGGATCTGCCACCACGGCATGTCCGGATCGGCCCCTTCCAACCCATCGACATCGTCCACGACCACACTGCATGCCTTACGATGACGGTGCACGTCACGAAATGCATCCCCCAGAACAAAGGCCAACGCAGCCAAAAGAACCGCAGCCGAGATTAGGTTGAACGTGCCGAAAAGAGCCAGCGCAATAAACAGAACTGTAGAGCCCAGCATGAACAAATAGGTTTTGCGTGTGTCGCATTGCGATGTGTGCAAAACCGAAATCATCGCCGGAATACCCAGCACCAACAGAATGTTGGCAGTGTTAGACCCTACCACATTGCCCAGCGCCAGCCCCGGCTTGCCCTCCATCACGGCGCTGATGCCGATCAGCAATTCAGGCGCCGACGTGCCGAAAGCCACAATCGTCAGGCTGACGATCAATGCTGGAATTCCCATCCGCAGGCTAAGGTTCACCGCCCCTTTGACCAGAGAATCCCCCGCCAAAAGCAAGATCACCAGACCCAGCGTCGCCAGACCCCAAACCATCATTCAGCTATTCCTCTTGCGGCAGGCACAGGGCCCTTTGCCGATTTTAAATTTGCCGCAGGACGGGCATTTTGCAGCCGCCAAGCGTTTCTGCCCCGGAAAGCGAAGTTTGCCAAACATGGCCAACACGCCCATGCCGACCAGGAAAAGCGTGACGATTTTGACAATCACGGGGCTACAACCCGAAGCGTGCAAATTGCGCACGCTCGTCAATGGCCGTCATTGCATCCTCGGCCAGAGTCACGCCGAACCGTTGGAACAGCCCCTTTTTGCGGCCATAAGGCACCAGTCGGACATCGTCCCCATAAAGCTGTTTTAACTTGGGAATGGCATGCGCCTCGCCGTCGACAAGGCCCAGACTGATCGCGCGTCGGCCCAGCCAGAATTCGCCGGTAAACAGGTCGGGGTCGTCCTTGAGCCGTGCACCGCGGCGTTCCTTGACATAGGCGATGAAACCGCTGTGCATATCTTCAAGAATGGTTTTCAGCCGGGCAACATCGGCCTCGTTTTCAGGCTTGAACGGGTCCAGCGTGGATTTCGACTTGCCCGAGGTGTAAACTCGACGCTCGATTCCCTGACGCGCCAGAAACACCGGCAAACCAAACCCAGCAGAGATCACGCCGATCGACCCGACGATCGACCCGAAATCGACCCAAATGTCATCCGCCGACGCCGCCAGCCAGTACCCGCCTGACGCGGCCACATCTTCGACAAAGGCATGTACGGGGATTTTGCGTTCGTCGGCCAATCTGCGGATGCGTGCGGCAATCAGCGAGGATTGCACAGGCGATCCGCCGGGCGAGTTGATTACCAAGGCAACCGCCGCCGGTTTGCCACGCTTGAACGCCTTTTCCAGCAAGGGGGCCAGACCTTCGTCGCTTAACGACATCCGTCCGCCTGCCCCGATAGTGCCGCTCAGGCGCACCATCGCAACACGCTTGGGCGATTTGGTAAAGGGAAGTCGGGATTTAAGTTTGCGCCAATCTGTCATGCCAACCGATGTAGAATGCGCAGGTCCCACAAACAAGGCGCGCCATGTCAATGCACGCCCTGTTGTTGGAAAATAATCACCAAATTGGTTAGGATTTGATCCGGTATCCGGTCTTGAAAATCCACCAGATCACCCCCATGCACAACGCCGTGAACAACCCGATGGCCATCAGGCTGGCCAAAACCGGCACATCCGCCGCCCCAAAGAACGACCAGCGAAAACCGGAAATCAGGTATACCACCGGATTGAACAGTGCGACGGTCTGCCAGCCAACTGGCAACATCGAGATCGAATAGAATGCCCCCCCCAGAAACACCAGGGGCGTGATCACCAGTAGCGGGATCAACTGAAGCTGCTGAAAGTTCTGCGACCAGATGCCGATGATAAAGCCAAACAGGCTGAACGAAATGCAGGTTAACAACAAAAAGGCAATCATAGCGCCCGGATGCAATATCTGGATGTCGACAAAGAAATGCGCCGTTAGCAGGATGACCGCGCCAATCAACAGCGCCTTGGTGGCGGCCGCACCAACATAACCTATCACGATTTCCAGAAAATTCACCGGAGCAGACAGCAGCTCATAGATCGTACCGATGAACTTGGGGAAATATATGCCAAATGACGCGTTAGATATACCTTGGGTCATCACGCTCAGCATGATCAACCCCGGCACGATGAATGCACCGTAACTAACGCCCTCGACCTCAGTGATACGGCTGCCGATAGCTGCGCCAAACACCACAAAGTAAAGCGAGGTCGATATGACAGGCGACAGCAGGCTTTCCATCAACGTGCGGAAAAATCGAAACATCTCGTACTTGTAGATAGCGAAGATAGCGGGGAAATTCATGCTGCGCCCTCCTTGATCAAATCGACAAAGATTTCTTCCAGACTGCTTTGTGTGGTCTGGATATCGCGCAGGGCCAGCCCTTCGGCGGCCAAGGCCTGGAGCAATCGGGTAATCCCGGTGCCCTCACCGCGTGTGTCGTAAGTATAGGTCAGGCTGTGACCGTCATCGGTACGGGATAGGTTGTATTCGGCCAAAGCAGGCGGAACGGCATCGACAGGATCGCGCAGGTCAATGCGCAGGGTTTTCGCCCCCATGCGGCGCATCAGATCCGTCTTGTTTTCCGTCAACAGGATTTCACCGCCATTGATCACCGCAATCCGGTCGGCAATCGCTTCGGCCTCTTCGATGTAATGCGTCGTCAGGATGATCGTGACGCCATCGGCGCGCAGTCCCTCGACGATTTTCCACATGTCACGGCGTAGCTCGACATCGACGCCCGCCGTCGGTTCATCCAGAAACAGCACGCGTGGTTCATGCACCAACGCCTTGGCAATCAGAACGCGCCGTTTCATTCCGCCGGACAATTCGCGAGTACGAGACTCGCGTTTGTCCCACAGGCTTAACTGGCGCAGAATCCGTTCGATCAGCGCGTCATCGCGTTTCTTGCCGAACAATCCGCGCGAAAAACGCACCGTGTTGATGACCTTCTCAAACGGCTCCAGCGCTATCTCTTGTGGAACCAGCCCCACCAGACGCCGCGCAGCCCTGTATCCGGTCACGATATCATGGCCACCGATCAGGGCCGTCCCTCCGGTAGGCGACGTGATACCACACAACGCCGAAATCAGCGTTGTCTTGCCCGCACCATTTGGGCCCAGCAACGCCAGAATCTCGCCTTGGCGAATGGTCAGGTCGACACCTTTTAGCGCTTCGAACCCGCCCTCATAAACCTTGCGCAGGCCTTTTACTTTGACAATCTCAGTCATAACCATCCCTTACCTGACCCGCGCGACACTAACGTATAGTCCTGCTGTGGCAATCAGCGATTCAATGCGGGGTCACCCTGCGCATGTGCACAGTCGGGGGTGGTTCGAGCGGTTTTTATGTGCCTAAGATGCGCAAAACAGCATCGGAGTGACGTCATGACGGACCCCAAGGTAGTGATCATAGGTGCCGGCGCGGCAGGCATTGGCGCGGGGCTTGAGTGTCAGGCACAGGGCATCCCTTTCGTGATCATCGAAGCGGCAGATCGGGTTGGCGGGCGGGCTTTTACCGCTACGGGCGGTCTGGATCGCGCCTGGGACTGGGGCTGTCACTGGATGCATTGCGCCAACGAAAACCCTTTGGTCGCATGGGCCGACCGTCTGGGCACACACTATAAGAAGCGCGGTGAACAAGACGCGGATTTCACCGTTTGGGATGGCGGCGCATTTGGCGACGCCACCGAACACGCCGAAGCCGGACAGGCGTTGGATGCAGTGTTTGCGGCAATCGAGGCGACAGGCAAGGCTGGACGCGACATACCTGCAAGCGAAGTAATGCCTGACTTTGGCCGTTGGGCACCTGGCATTCGCACGATCTTTCAATTGATGTCGGGCGACGACCCCGAAGTGGTCTCGGCCGCAGGCTATGCTGATTACGCTGAAACCGACACCAACTGGCCAGTGCTGTCTGGCTATGGCGACCTGATCAAACGGATGGCAACGGACCTGCCCATACGCCTAGGGGTGGCAGCAGCGAAAGTGCGCCAGACGGCGCAAGGGATCGACGTTCAGACAAATCAAGGCGTCATTCACGCCAAGGCGGTGATTGTTACTGCCTCAACCAACGTGCTGGCCAGCGGCGCAATCCGCTTTGAACCCGGCCCCGCCGCCGATCTGGTGGAGGAGCTGGGCGACATTCCCTGCGGCGCATATGAAAAGGTCGCGTTTACGCTGTCGGACATGCCAGCCGAATTTCGCGGGCGGCAGTTCGCAACGATTCAGGCGGGAAGCTTAGCGGGGGCGGTGAATTTTCAGATCGTCGAAGACGGGGGGCCAATGCTGATCCATCATATTGCCGGGACGCCTGCACGTGACGCGGTCCGCGCAGGCCCAGCGGCCATGACCGATCTGGCAGTACAGCATCTGGTGACGGTTTTTGGCGGGGATGTCACCCGCCTGATCACCGGCACCGCGGCGACGGGATGGACGAATAATCCGCTGATCTTGGGATCCTATTCACACGCCCGCCCCGGCAAGGCCGCCAAACGACGCGAGCTGATAAAACGAGACACCGGGCCAATCGGATTCGCCGGTGAGGCATTTTCGCTTCAATGGGAGGCCACAGCGCATGGCGCCTATCAGAGCGGTCGCGACGTGGCGGCGCGGATCATCTCCACACTACCGAGCTGAACGCCCCCCAGAGCCTTGCCCCCCGTTTACGTCAATCTTTGGAAATCATCCGCTTAAGCCAGCCCTTTTTCTCGGCCTCGGGTGCGTCATCCCCGTCTTTGGGGCCCTCAATGACGGCTTCAAGGTTTGAGAAAAACTGATCAGCCATCTTTTTGGCGAATCCGTCAACGATGCGGCTGCCCAATTGGGCCAACTTACCGCCCACCTTGGCCTCGACATCATAGATCAAACGCGTGCCGGTTTCGGTGTCTTCCAGCCGCACATCGGCCCCGCCTTTGGCAAAACCGGCCGCTCCGCCTTTGCCTTCGCCGGTTAGGGTCAGGCTTTGCAACTCGACCATGTTGGACACGCTGACTGCACCTTTGAAGGTGGCCTTCACCGGCCCGACCTTCTGGGTCACGACTGCTTCGAATCCGTCTTCGGGCGTACCGGTTACCTCGGTTGCCCCGGGGACGCATTCCTTCAGCACCTCAGGACTAAGAAGCGCGGCCCAGACGGTGGCACGGTCTGCCGCAATCTCACGTGTGTCGCTCATCTGCATAGGTGATCTCCGCTATCATTCGACCACAGCGTAGCTCAGGGCGGGTGCTGCGCCAAGATGCATGAGGCGGCAAATTTCCAAATGCACCTGCTCTATTTGGCTATAGCTGCGCGGATCGAAAAGCAGCAGGCGTTTCAAATCCTTCTGGTTGCTCAACGGTCTTGCGTCTTTCATACTCACCAAAACCCGCTGGGCAGAAATGGGACGGCTATCTTCCCAATCTGGTCAGCCGGGAACGTGAGGGCCGAGGGTAGTTGCCCCTCCCCGTAGCCCACCTCCCAACAGTTGGCGAATTAACGGGCTTGCAATCGCCGTTAATTTCGATATTTCTAGAAATATGAAAAATTCAATCGACACGCCCCCCCCCGCCCAAATATCCCCTGAACTTGTTCAAGCGGCATCAACCTTTGCTGCCTTGGGCAGTGAACAGCGCCTGATGGTTCTGAATGCACTGGTCCGGGCTGGCCCGGACGGCCTGAGAATCGGAGCCTTGGGCGAGCGCAGCGGTGTAACCGGCTCGACCTTGACGCATCATATGAAAATCCTGACGCAGGCCGGGCTGGTCCGGCAAGAACGACAGGGTCGAAGCATCATCTGCGCCGCAGTCGCATATGACGAACTACATCAACTGTCCCAATTCCTACTGCGCGAATGCTGCGCGGACACCCCCGCATCGGAGAATGATCATGGCTGATACAACCGCCCCAAGCCAAAGCCGGAAGATACGCATTGATCCGGCATGGGCCGCATTGGCGATCATTCTGGCACTGGTCGCAGTGCTGGACCGGGCCAACCTTTGGCCCACGATAACGGCAACCACCAAATCCCTGCTTCATACAGCGCCGTTTATTGCCTTTGCTGTGTTTGCCGTCGCATATCTGAAGGCGACCGGAGCCGAAAAGGTGGCTGCGCGTGTTTTTCAAGGCAACCCCGTGCGCATGGTGATGTTGGCGGCATTGGTCGGCGGTATGGCCCCGTTTTGTAGTTGCGAAGTCATCCCGTTCATTGCCGCCATGCTGGCATTGGGCGCGCCCTTGGGCGCGGTCATGGCCTTCTGGCTCGCCTCACCGCTGATGGACCCGGCGATGTTCGCCATTACCAGCGGCACGCTGGGATGGGAGTTTGCCTTGGCCAAAACGGTGGCGGCCGTCGGGATCGGGATGTTCGGCGGCTTTGCCACATTGCTGGCCGCCCGCAGCGTCGTTTTTGCCGATCCACTGCGCCCGCAACCACAGCAAAGCGGTTGCTGCAGCGCCAGAAAGCCGTTTGAGGGAGCGCCCGTCTGGGCCTTCTGGCAAGAAAGCGAGAGGCGGCAGGTATTCGGCAGCACCGCACGCACCAACGCGATATTCCTGCTAAAATGGCTTGCGCTGGCTTACCTGCTAGAGGTTCTGATGGTGCGCCATGTGCCAGCCGAAATGATTGCGACCGTACTGGGGGGCGATGGCGTGGGGCCTGTCCTGCTGGGCGCTTTGGTGGGCGCACCGGCCTACCTGAATGGCTATGCCGCTGTTCCACTGGTCAACGGCCTCTTGGAGCAAGGGATGAGTCCGGGTGCCGCGATGAGCTTTATGATCGCGGGCGGTGTCAGTTGCGTTCCCGCTGCGGTCGCGGTCTGGGCGTTGGTAAAACCAAGGGTGTTTTTCGCCTACGCGGGGTTCGCTTTGATCGGTGCAACCACTGCTGGATTGGTCTGGCAAGCCATCACATAAGGCCGATCTGTCGCGGCTCTGTTTCCAAATTAGGGGAAATCCGGCGTAAATATGCCGGATTTCTTCATTTCAGGGCACAATTTTGCCTTGAAACTCTGTATAGTCTGACGTGGATCGCCCATAATGCGGGGCATATGTGGTCAACACCACTTCATTACTGCCCCGTTAAAGAGGGCAGAGAGCAGTTTCGGAGCGCCTAGATGCTCGAGTTCGACAATGTCAGCAAGTCCTTCTGGACCGGCACCCAACGCAAGGTGATTCTAGAAAAGGTCAGCTTTCGGGTGGAGCTTGGCAAATCAATGGGCATTCTTGCCCCCAACGGCACAGGAAAGACCACGCTTATCAATATGATGGCCGGTCTGGAAAAGCCGGACGAGGGTGACATCAGGCGCGGATGCCGAATCAGTTTTCCATTGGGTTTCATGGGCGGCGTTATCAGCAAGATTTCAGCCATGGAAAACAGCCGTTACATCGCCCGGCTTTACGGGCTGGAACCCGATTACGTCGAATCGTTCTGCCGCTGGATGTGCAATCTGGGTGAGTATTTCGATCAGCCGCTGGGGACCTACAGTGCGGGCATGAAATCACGCTTCACCTTTGCACTGATGCTGGCGCTGGATTTCGACATCTACCTGATTGACGAGGGCATGCCCAGTTCGACAGATGTCGAGTTCAATCGCAAAGCGGGTGAAATCCTGCAAGAACGGTTGCGCACGACGACTGTTGTTATCGTGTCGCACCAAGCCGCGACATTGGAAAAATTCGCCACCTCCGCTGCTGTGTTAATGGGTGGGCAATTGTATATGTTTGATACCTTGGAAGAGGCAAAACAGCTTTATGACTATGAAAACCAAGGCTAGAAAATTTCGCATCCGGCGCACGTCGGGATCAGACGCTGTACAGACCGAGGGCACTCAGCCTGCATCAGCCACGGCGGACGCGTCCGCAGACCAACCGCGCACCCAACAACCGGGTTCCCAACCGCCTAAGGCCACAGAAGGCACTGCCGTGTCTGCTGTTGGCACTGATCAGCCAGCACGCACCGGCCAAGTCAGCAGTGCGCGCGAAATGTCGACCTCACAGTCCATTGACGAAATTCGCAAAGAGGGTCTGACCGGACGACAGCTGCGCATGGCCCGACGACTGGCCCAGAAACACGGGCTGGCTCCGACGTCTGACTTCGATGCAATCCGCCTGCTCCGCGCCAAGGGTATCGATCCTTTCCAACGCAGCAGCATTCTGGAACTGGTGTCGCCTGATCCTAACGAACAACCGGGCGCAGGCACCGGCAGCGAAGTCGGCCCTTCGCGTGTTCAATTGCCTCAGACCGTTTCCAAAGACGCGCCGATGCTGCCCTCAACACATCTCAGCCCGGCGGAACGTCGCGGCGAGGAAATCATGCGCATCCAGCGCGATATCGGCAGACGCCGTCGTCGCAAACTGTTGTTGCTATTCACCCGACTGACAGCATTCGTCCTGCTTCCGACATTGGTGGCGGGCTATTACTACTATGCTATTGCCACCCCTATGTACGCGACCAAATCCGAATTCCTGATTTTGTCTGCTGACGGCGGCGGATCGGGTGGGGGATTGGGCGGCCTGTTGCCCAGTCAGTTTGCTACAGGGCAAGACGCGATTGCCACTCAATCCTACCTGTTGTCCAAGGACGCGATGCTGCGACTAGATAACGATATGGGATTCCGGTCGCACTTCAGTCAGGACTGGATCGACCCGATTCAACGTCTTGATCCCGACGCCAGCAACGAGGCCGCGTACAAGCTTTACAAGAAATACGTCAAGATCGGCTATGATCCGACCGAAGGCGTGTTGCGCATGGAAGTCTCCAGCGCCGATCCCGAGCTTAGCGCAAGTTTTTCCGATCACCTGATCGCCTATGCCGAAGAGCGCGTCGATCAACTGAGTCAGGAAAAACGATTGGACGCTGTTCAGATCGCCATTGCCGGACTGGAAGAAGCCAAGGCCGAGCGCCGCGCCGCTCAAGAACGGCTGGTCCTGATGCAGGAAGGCACGATTCTGGACCCGCAAGGCGAGGTCGCCAACATCCGTCAGCTGATCGGCAACGTCGAATTGCAGTTGCAGGAAAAACAATTGGGCCTCAACATCCAGCTGAACAACCCGCGGCCCAACCCGGCCAAGGTCGAGGCATTGCGTAGCGAGATTTCGGTGCTGTCTGCCGAACTGGCCAAACAAAAGGCCCGCCTAACGGATGCTGCGGGAGATCAATCCTCGTTGGCGTCACAAACCGCCGATATCCAGATGGCACAGGCCGATCTGGCCACCTCTGACTTGATCCTTCAATCTGCTCTGGAAAACAAACGCCAAAGCCAGATCGAAGCGAACAAACAGGTCCGCTATCTGACTGTGTCCGTGCGTCCGGTTGCGTCTCAGGATCCAGCATATCCGCGTGCATTCGAAAACACGATACTGGCCTTTTTGGTCTTCTCAGGGATTTACCTCATGATTTCATTGACTGCTTCGGTTCTGCGCGAACAGGTTTCATCCTGATATGATCACGTTAGATGTAAACGGGCTACAAATCGGCAATGCACAACCACTAACGATCATAGCTGGCCCCTGCCAGTTGGAATCGGCGGATCACGCCCAGATGATCGCAGGCCATATGAAAGAGGTCTGCGCCGCAGCCGGGGCGCAATACGTATTCAAAGCCAGTTTTGACAAGGCCAACCGCACCTCGGTTTTGTCAGACCGAGGCCCCGGTATCGACAAGGGCCTGGCAATCTTGTCGGACCTGCGGCGCGCCGTTGGCGTACCCGTGCTGACCGATGTGCATAACGAGGCCCAATGCGCACCTGCCGCCGAGGCGGTTGATATTTTGCAAATCCCTGCCTTCCTGTGCCGCCAGACCGATATGCTGGTCGCTGCGGGTCAGACCGGCGCGGTCATCAACGTCAAAAAGGGTCAGTTTCTGGCGCCTTGGGAAATGCCCAACGTGATTTCCAAGATCGAGTCCACAGGCAACAAGCGGATCATGCTGACCGAGCGCGGCACGACCTTTGGTTATAATACTCTGGTTGCTGACATGCGCGCCCTGCCCCAGATGGCCGCCACTGGCTATCCCGTCGTGATGGACGCGACCCATTCGGTCCAGCAACCCGGCGGCCAGGGCGGCAGCAGTGGCGGCCAACGTGAATTCGCCCCCGTCATGGCGCGCGCAGCGGTTGCCATCGGAGTGGCTTCGGTCTTTATCGAGACGCATCAAGACCCAGAAATCGCGCCCTGCGACGGGCCAAACATGATTTACCTGCATAATATGGAACGACTGGTGCACACGTTGATGGCGTTGGATGCACTGGCCAAATCCGACCCAATCGCGCTGTAAAAGAGTACCCTTTCATGATCAAACCCGCCCCAACAGTCACCCCCAACACTTGGGAATTCCTGCGCGATCCAATGATCGCCCCCACCGGGTTTCGCGAATACGACGCGCGCTGGAAATACCCCGAGGAAATCAACCTGCCCGGCATCACCGCCTTGGGGATGGGGCTGGGTACACAGATGATCGCGCGCGGAATCGAGCCAGTCATCGCCGTCGCAAACGATTATCGCGACTACTCACTGTCGATCAAGAATGCGCTCATGCTGGGCCTGATGCAGGCAGGTATCAAAGTGCTGGATATTGGCCCCGCCCTTAGCCCAATGGCATATTTTGCACAGTTCCACCTGAACGCACCTGCCGTGGCAATGGTGACGGCATCGCACAACCCCAACGGCTGGACCGGGGTGAAAATGGGATTTGAACGCCCCCTGACGCATGGCCCTGACGAAATGGGTGAGCTACGCGACATCGTACTGGAAGGGCGCGGGCAGGCCCGCCCCGGCGGCGCCTATGAGTTCGTGCCCGGCGTGCGAGAGGCCTATCTGGATGATCTCGTGGGTGACTTCAAAATGACCCGCAAGCTAAAAGTCGTCTGCGCCACTGGCAACGGCACGGCCAGCGCCTTTGCACCGGAATTGTTTGAACGGCTGGGAGTCGAGGTAGTCCCCTCGCATAACGCGCTAGATTACACGTTTCCGCATTACAATCCCAACCCCGAAGCGATGGAAATGCTACATGACATGAGCGCCAGCGTAACCGCCTCGGGCGCTGATTTCGCGCTGGGTTTTGACGGCGATGGCGACCGATGTGGCGTGGTCGACGACGAAGGTATCGAAATTTTTGCCGACAAAGTGGGCGTCATCATGGCGCGCGATTTTGCAAAGCTCTACCCCGGCAGCACTTTTGTTGCCGACGTGAAATCCACAGGTCTGTTTGCCTCGGACCCCGAGTTGAAGGCCCACGGCGCCAAGGCAGATTACTGGAAAACTGGCCACAGCCACATGAAGCGCCGCGTCAAAGAGATTGGCGCATTGGCCGGTTTTGAAAAATCCGGGCACTACTTTCTGGCAGAACCTGTAGGGCGCGGGTATGACTGTGGGATGCGGGTCGCTGTTGAGATTTGTAAGCTGATGGACCGCAACCCGGACAAATCCATGTCCGACTTGCGCCGTGCCCTGCCCGTAACCTTCGCAACGCCCACCATGTCGCCTTATTGCGCTGACACCGAAAAATATGCGGTTCTAGAGCGCCTGGTGGCCAAGCTGGTCGCGCTTTTTGAAGAGGGCAAACCGCTGGCGGGGCGCAAGATCGCACAGGTTGTCACCGTCAACGGCGCGCGCGTCATTCTGGACAACGGCAGCTGGGGGTTGGTGCGTGCGTCGTCCAATACACCCAATCTGGTGGTTGTCTGTGAAAGCAGCGAAAGCGATGCAGAGATGCGCGCAATATTCGCCGATATTGATGCGGTGATCCGCACCGAAAGCGCCGTAGGTGACTACGATCAAACCATTTAAGTAACCGCGCAACACCCCCTATCATTGCAAAAGGTAAAGACCCCGGATCAGCTCCGGGGCGGGCTCTATTGCGCAGAGATCCGGTGCGTCGTCCCCTCGAGACAGGGGTCAAGCGCGCGAACTCCTTACTCCGCATTAACCAATGTCTCTTATGCCGGTCCCCACCAACAAAAAGGGGACTGTTATGTTACGTTTTATTCACGCTTCCGATCTACCTGCCTATCCTGCCCTTGCGCGCTCGATGTTTTGTGACCGTGCCGATCAATTTGCCCATCGTCTGAAGTGGGAAGTGACGGTAGATGCGCAGGGCCAAGTACGCGATCAATACGACGCGCTCAACCCGCTCTATGTGATTTGGCAGCGGGCTGACGGGCTTCATGGGGGCTCTATGCGCTTGCTGCCAACCTCCGGGCGCACCATGCTGGCCGAACATTTCGCGCATCTCTGCCCTGATGGGCCGATCAATGATCCAGCAATCTGGGAGTGTACGCGATTTTGTCTTGCCCCCGGCGCATCGCCACATGTCGCCGCCGCGCTGATGCTTGGCGGGGGTGAGGTACTGCGCGGCCTCAACCTGCGCCAGTATGTCGGCGTGTTCGATGCCCGAATGACCCGAATCTACAAATTCATCGGGTCATCCCCCACCGTTATCGGTGCAATGGGCGAAGGCCGCGACCGTATCAGCGCAGGCCTGTGGCGCCTAACCGAAACTGACCGTCAGCGTGTCGCGCAGCGCGCGCGTCTGTCTCCCGACATTGCCGAACTGTGGTTCCGCCGCGCGGGTCTGTCGCCTGCAGCCAATCTTGCCGCCTAAAGCCTGTCGTCCTGTTTTTCTGACCCGACAAGATGAAAGGCCGGAGGATAAGGACCACTTTCGCTGGCACAGCTGGGGCGGGCCAGATAAGTTCGCCCCATGAGTGAAACAACCCTTACCTATTCCGAAGATCAGGCCGAGGCGCATGACCGCATCGCCGATGCGTTGCGCACTGCCGGTGTCGATCTGGAACAAGGCCTGACCTTACCCGCGCGCGATGGCAAGACCAGCGTCATGGCCGTGATCGGCAAGGCCGGATCGGGCAAGACCCTATTGCTGGCCGCGCTGTATCGCGCGCTTGAAGAAGTGGGGGTTGATATTGTCTCGGGCGATTACGAGGGTAAAAAACGTCGGGACCGCCGGACCTTGGCCATCCTCGCCCCGACCAACAAGGCCGCCAGCGTGCTGCGCATGCGCGGCGTACCGGCCACGACTATTCACCGCATTCTCTATACGCCCGTCTACGATCCGGAATACGAAAAGATTGCAGAATGGCTGGCAGGAAATGGCGACCGCCCAGAGGTCGAAGGCTTAACGGACTTGGCACTGGACCGCGCCCATGCTTTCTATCAAACCAACAAATCCATTCCCGGCGCCCTCGCTGCCGCCGGTTTGCGTGGCAGTGACTTCATAACCGGCTGGAAACGCAGGGAAGAACCGCTGGACATCGGGTTTGTCGACGAGGCCAGCATGCTGGACACCCGCCAGATGGACGACCTCAAAGAGATTTTTCCGACGTTGCTTTTGTTTGGCGACCCCGCGCAGTTGGCTCCGGTCAACCAATCCGGGGCGATGGTGTTCGAAACCCTGCCCGATCCAGCCAAGCTGGTCCTTAGCCGCGTCCACCGTCAGGATGCTGGCAACCCGATCCTTGATCTGGCGCATGCCTTGGCTGATCCCTCGCTAGAGTTTCAGGATTTCGAACGCATGGTCGAACAGGCGGCTGCCCGCGATGACCGCGTACAAATGGCCCAACGCGTCGAGGTTGACCTTATGGCGCGCTCGCCGGTTCTGGTCTGGCGCAATGCTACGCGCATTCGCCTGATCAACGCCTTTCGCCGTGTCCACGGCGCGCCCGAAGACGCGCTGCTGGAAGGCGAGCCCCTAATCTGTGACGGAATCGAACTGCCCCTGAAGCACCGGAAAAAACGGCTGGACCTAGAGGCGCGCGGTCTGATCAAAGGCGCGCAGGTGATCTATCTTGGACCCGGTCGCAAACCCGGCTTTTCGCGCCTGCATGTCATGGGCGCCGAAGACCCGCGCATCTCTGCCGCATCCATCGTCAAAATCGAAAAGCCCGACGAAGAAGAACCCTTTATCCCCTTCGCCGCCAACATGGGGGCGACCTTTCTCCACGGGGCGGCGGTCACGATCCACAAGGCGCAGGGCAGCCAATGGAAACAGGTTCAGGTTTTTGCGCCTGACCTGTTCGTCGCCGCGCGCATGGGCCGGGTCGAAGCCGGACAACCCCTGTGGAAACGTCTGGCTTATGTCGCAATCACCCGCGCCGAAGAACGCCTGTATTGGGTAGTGCGCAACCGCCTGTCCAAACCTGAATACCCACTGACCATCGAAGACCTCCAGACCGCGCCCGTGCCACTGACATTGGAAATGCAAGGAGACGATACATGACCTCGATCCTGATCACCGGCGCCAGCTCAGGCATCGGCCATGCCACGGCCCGAATATTCCTTGAGAACGGGTGGCGCGTTGGCCTTGTCGCGCGTCGCGAAGCCCCGTTGCAATCCCTGGCCGACAGCTATGAAAACGCCGTTGCCCTGCCCTGTGACGTCACCGACCCGGTCGCGATGCAAGCCGCTTTCGATCGCTTCTGCAGGGATGCACCACTGGACGTTTTATTCAACAACGCGGGTATATTTGGCCCCTCGGCTCCGGTTGACGAAATTACGTTGGACGCGTTCGACGAAGTCATCAACGTCAACTTGCGCGGCATGTTCATCGCTGCACGGCTGGCCTTTGCCCAGATGCGCCACCAATCGCCTATGGGCGGGCGCATCATCAACAATGGCTCACTCTCGGCACATGTCCCCCGTCCCGGGTCGATCTGCTATACTACCAGCAAACACGCAATCACCGGCATGACGCGCAGCCTGTCTCTGGATGGTCGCCCGTTTGACATTGCCTGCGGTCAGATCGATATCGGCAACGCCGAATCCGAGCTGGTTGCAACCCTCAAGACCGCGCAACCGGATATGCACTCGATGGATGTGCAAAACGCCGCCCGCTCGGTCCTGCATATGGCTCAGATGCCGGCCGATGCGAACGTGCAATTTCTCACTGTAATGGCCACCAAGATGCCCTATATCGGACGGGGCTGATGATCTTTCATCTTTCCCAAAATACCTAAATCTTCTCGAGACTTGCCACGTCCAAGCTGTAGGGCCAAGCGTTTCAAAACGCCCCGTGCCCCGTCTCACAATCGCGCATCATGTCACGCCGCAACCAAACGGCGTTCCTTGACTGGTAGGTGAACAATGGCACTGAACGCGCCAACCCCCACACCAAGCCACCACACCAGCGTATAATCCCCGTAGATGTCATATAGCCGTCCGCCCAGCCAGACGCCCATAAAGCTGCCCAACTGGTGGCTGAAAAACACAATCCCATAAAGCGTGCCCAGATAGCGCAGCCCGTACAAATGCGCGACCAACCCCGAGGTCAACGGCACTGTCGCCAGCCACAACGATCCCATCGCGGCGGAAAACACCAGCACGGAAAGCGGCGTGATAGGCATCGCGATAAACACCGCCGCCACCACAGTTCGCCCCAAATAGACCCAGGCCAGCAAGTATTTCTTCGAGTATCGTTTTCCCAGATACCCCGCCAACAGCGTCCCGGCGACATTTGCCAACCCAATCACCGAAATCGCCACAGCCCCTAGCGCAGAGGTGCTGGTAATCCCAATTCCATGCAGCAAACTGCCCGGCGCAATCGGTCCGCACATCTCGGTCACAAAGGCGGGAAAATGCGCTGTAATGAAGCCCAGTTGATAACCACAGCTGAAAAAACCCAGAAAAATCAGTGTGAAACTTGGATCACGCAACGCCTTTCGCAGGATATCGCCCATGCTTTCAGACATTTCAACACGCCCTTCAACAGGCGGGGCACGCATCAAAGGCAACAACAAAAGCACCCCAAGGATCAAGGCTGCGAAAATCATGAACACCGACTGCCACGGCATGACAGTCAATAGCGCCTCGGCCACCGGCGGGCCAAAAATCTGCCCACCCGATCCCGCCGCCGTCGCTATGGCAATGCTCATCGAACGGTTCTCATCCGTGCTCGCCCGCGCCACCACGGCAAGGATCAGGCCAAACCCGGTGCCGGAAATACCAAAACCTACCAGTATCTCGTAGAGCTGATGCGCTTGCGGCGTCACCGCAAAGGATGAGGCCACCAACCCCGCAGCATAGACCAAAGCCCCGATAACGATCGCCTTGCGGTCGCCGATTTTTTCACCCAGCGCTCCAAAAATCGGCTGCCCGATCCCCCACGCTAAATTCTGAATTGCAATTGCCAGACTGAAGTCTGCCCGCAGCCATCCAAACTCATCCGCAATCGGAATCTGGAACACCCCAAACGAGGCCCTGATCGCAAAGGAAACAAGAACGATAGCACAACCCACGATCAACACGGGGTTCATCAATGATACTGATTTTTGCATGAGTGCTCCGAGGTTAAGCGCTTATCCTACGCCGCTCACCCCCGGGGTCAAACGACATTGCTTGATGGACCTTATCATTCACGCTTTGGATTGACGTCGCTTCGTTCACACAGCTGCTCCAGCCGGGCCTCCATCACCCGCATCCGCGCCAACATTTCATCACGATAAGCATCCGTATTGGCCGCATCTTCCGAATGGTGCGCATCCTGCATCGAATTCACAATTAGACCGACCAACAGGTTAACAACAGCAAATGTGGTGATCATGATGAAAGGCAGGAAAAACGCCCAGGCCCATGCGTTGACCTCCATCACCGGGCGCACAATCCCCATCGACCATGATTCCAACGTCATGATCTGAAACAACGTATAGCCAGACCGTCCCAATGTACCGAACCATTCGGGAAACGCCGCACCAAACATCTTGGTCGCGATTACCGCACCAATGTAGAAAATGATCGCCATCAGCAAAAAGACCGAACCCATGCCCGGCAGGGCCGTCACGAACCCCTCGACCACCCGGCGCAAACTCGGCGCCACCGAAATGACTCGCAACACACGCAAAATACGCAGGGCGCGCAATGCCGATAGGCCCTGCCCCGCAGGCACCAGCGATATGATCACGATAATCAGGTCAAAAACACTCCATCCGCTGCGAAAGAACCGGCCTCCCCGCGCAAACAGCTTGGCCAGAATCTCGACAACGAAAAACATTAGACAGGCCATATCCAGCGCCGCAATCAACGTGCCAAAAGACTGCATCATTGCCGCAGAGGTCTCTAATCCCAGAATGATCGCGTTGAACACGATCACACCGATGATCAGATGACCCACCTGCGGCCGGTCCAAAAATGCATCAACCCGCTGCCGTATACCTGCCATATCGCCCATTCCTCATGTGTTCCCCGCTATATGAGGTGCGGCCCACGCGCGCACAACCGGTCCGCCTGCCTCTTCTGGCCAAAAATATCCTGGGGGAAGCGTTGAAACCCCAGAGGGGTTTCAACGCTCGGGGGCAAAGCCCCCGATCTGCGTGAACGCATATGAAAACCTGCGCGCCGTCAGGCGCACAATTGCGTCCCGCTTCAGTTACCTGCGATCATCTCAGATTGCTTCACGATAACCTCTGCCTGCTTGATGCTGGCGATATCCACCAGGCGCCCCTTGTAAACGGTCGCACCCTCGCCATTGGCCTTGGCCGCTTCCATCGCCGCCAGAATTTCGCGCGCCTCGGCAACCGCCGCTTCACTGGGTGTGAACACTTCGTTGGCCAATGCGATCTGTTTTGGGTGAATCGCCCATTTGCCCACCATACCCAGCGTAGCCGAGCGCAGCGCCTGCGCGCGGAAACCCTCATCGTCTGAAAAGTCACCAAACGGGCCATCAACCGGCAACAATCCGTGGGTACGACAGGCCGCAACAATCGCCGTCTGCGCCCAATGCCACGGGTCGGACCAATGCTTGGTTCCTTCGTGCAGCATGTAATAGTTTTCCTGCGTGCCCCCGATGCCGGTTGTCGCCATTCCCATAGAGGCAGCAAAATCAGCCGCGCCCAGGCTCATCGCCTGTAAGCGCGGACTGGCAGCGGCGATTTCCTCGACATGGGCAATACCGGCAGCACTTTCGATGATAACCTCAAAGCTGATCGGCTTGGTCCGTCCCTTGGCCCGCTCGATGGCTGTAACCAATGCGTCAACCGCATAGATGTCGCCCGCGCAGCCCACCTTGGGGATCATGATCTGGTCCAGCCGATCCCCCGCCTGCTCCAACAGATCCACGACGTCACGATACCACCACCCGGTATCCAGCCCGTTAATCCGGACGCTAAGGTATTTATTGCCCCAATCGACCGAGTTGATCGCATCGATCGTCTGTTTGCGCGCCAGATCCTTGTCGGTCGGCGCAACAGAATCCTCTAGGTCAATATTGATCACATCCGCCGCACTGGCGGCCATTTTCTCGAACAGCTTTGCGTTCGACCCGGGACCAAACAGCTGGCAACGGTTAGGACGGGCGGGCGCGGATGGCTGCAAACGAAAGCTCATGACGAGATCCTCTCATGCGTAAGGAAATTGCGTTGATACTGCTTATCCAGCTATTAAATTGCGCCCGGGGTAGCAAGGCGATTTTGCACGCGCAGCATATCCTCCCTGCGACATCCGCGTCGTAATTCGGCACCCTCCGGCATCCCGCATCGTGTTAACGCGGACATATGCGACGTGCACTCTTTGATAACTGGGCGCTGTTTCTAGGCATGCTCATGTTGATGCTCGCCAATGGCCTGCTCGTCACTCTTTTGACGATCCGTGGCAGCACCTTGGGCTTTTCGCCGCTGACAATTTCGGTGATGCAGGCGTGTTACCCGCTAGGAGCGTTGCTGGGCACAATTGCCGCGCCCCGGTTGATCGAAAAAGTCGGTCATATTCGCGTTTTTTCAGCGCTGGCGTCGGTCGTGTCGGTGTCTGCCATCCTGCACCTTCTGACCTCGGATCCATTCAGTTGGAGCGCGATGCGTTTTTTGGCCGGCGTCTGTTTTCCCGGTCTATATGTCGTGACCGAAGCCTGGCTGAACGCCAAGGCCGAGAACAAACTGCGCGCCCAAATCCTGTCAGTCTATTTCGTTATCCAATTGATAGGACCCGCCTTGGGAACGGCGATGGTTGGCCTGCCCGATCCGTCCGGCAATATGTTGTTTGGCGTTGCTTCCATCCTGATTTCCATGGCCATCGTTCCATTGCTGCTGTCGGGCAACCGCGCACCAGACTTCGTGGCGTCGGACCGAATGTCTGTCGCGCGGCTATATCGCGTGTCGCCCATGGCTGTGATCGGCATTGTCGTCACCAGTATCGGCGTTTCTGCTTGGTTTATCTCGCTGCCCTTGCTGGCCCTGTCGCTCGGATTTGGCGAGGCACAGGCCTCGGGCACGTTGGTGATTGCCATGCTGGTCGCTGCAGTGGTGCAATACCCCGTTGGATGGATTTCAGACAACACGGACCGGCGGCATGTGGTGATCGGTTTGGGTGTCACCACCGCGCTGGTTGCGCTTTGGCTGGTGTTTGATCCCTCTGCGACCCGTATCGTTTTGGGTTTTGCCGTGATCGCAGGCAGTTCCCTGCCCGTCTATTCCATCCTGGCGGCCCATGCGAACGATCAACTCAGCACCGCCCAAATTGTGCCAGCCAGCGGTACGATGGCATTTCTGATGCAATTGGGGCAATTGTTTGGGATGTTGATTGGGCCAAACGTGATCCTGCTGGCGGGAGGAGCGGGGCTGCAACTGTTAATGGTCGTCACGGGCCTGACCGTTGCCATTGTTGCGATCACGCGCCGCTTGCAATCCGCCGCACCGATCGAGACGGGAACAGCCGTAGCAACCGGGGTGATCGGCTTTAGCCAACCTGGCATGATACAGGCCGAACTGGTGGCCGAGGACAGCACGTCGGACGACAAGACCGACGGTTAAGAATCAACGCATTCTTCGCGGCGAGCCCAGGATCAAGTCACTGAAACATGACGACATAATCCGCGAAACAAATAGACATTTGCGACGTAATCTTGCGCAATCCATCGATTAACTGACGATTTCGATATGAAATCTCTGGAATTTCCCACCAAAGTGCCGCAATGACCACATGAGCGACACGCGCACCACTGCATTTGGGGACTGCACCATGATTGAAACGCCATATCTTCTCTTCTTGGGCGACGCGCCCGATATGTTGGCTGCCAAGGTAGCCATCGGCATCCGCGATTGGCGCCCCGAAAATGCCGTAGGCCAAATTCGCCTGCCCGGCTGTGGTGCAGATCTGGGCCTGACAGAAATGACCCTGCAAGAAGCGCGCGACGCCGGAGCCAAAACGCTGGTTATTGGCGTAGCCAACCGCGGTGGCGTGATTTCCGCCGCTTGGAAAGAGGTTCTGATCAAGGCACTGGAAATGGGTTATGATCTGGCCTCCGGCCTTCACAACCTTCTGCGCGACGAGGGCGATCTGATCGCTGCGGCGCAAACCCACGGTGGTACCCTGCATGATGTGCGCGTGCCGACAGTGGGCTATCCCATCGCCAACGGTGTCAAACGCACAGGAAAGCGGTGTTTGGCGGTCGGCACCGATTGTTCGGTCGGCAAGATGTACACCGCCATGGCCATGGAGCGCGACATGACCGAGCGCGGCATGAAGGCAACGTTCCGCGCCACCGGCCAAACCGGAATCCTGATCACAGGGCATGGTGTACCGCTGGACGCCGTGATCGCCGATTTCATGGCCGGATCGGTCGAATACCTGACCCCCGACAATGACGATGACCACTGGGACATGATTGAAGGCCAGGGCAGCCTGTTTCACGTCAGCTATTCCGGTGTAACCATGGCGTTGATTCATGGCGGTCAGCCCGATGCGCTGATCCTGTGCCACGAACCAACCCGGACCCACATGCGTGGCCTGCCCGGCTATTCCCTGCCCTCACTGGAACAGTTACGCGACACCGCTCTGCCTTTGGCGCAGGTCGCCAACCCGGCCTGTCAGGTTGTCGGCGTGGCGGTGAACACGCAACATATGTCCGAAGATGAGGCGAAAGCGTATCTGACGGATGTATCTGCGCGCATGAACCTGCCTGCGACCGACCCCTATCGGTTCGGCTCGGGTGTGTTGGTGGATGCCTTGGCGGCACTCTGACACGACCCTCTGCACCTGTGGCACAACGCGTGTTCAGGTATTTAAAGAAAGATGAAAGGGGTAACGGCGTGTCCAATCCGATGCAGATTTCCGTGACGCGGGACATTTTCCCGCTGGCGCAGGTGTTCACAATCAGCCGTGGGTCACGTTCCGAAGCGCAGGTGCTGACTGTGACGGTGTCGGGCGGCGGTGCCGTGGGACGGGGCGAATGCGTGCCCTATGCGCGTTATGGTGAAACGTTGGACAGTGTAACGGACCAAATCATGGCGTTGGCCCCGCTGTTCGCGGCCGGGGGCGAGATCGATCTGGCTGCGCATCTGCCTGCCGGAGCAGCGCGGAATGCGATTGATTGCGCCCTGTGGGATTGGCGCGCCAAAGCGGCGGGCAAACGGGTGTGGGATCTTCTGGACCTGCCAGCGCCGGGCCCTGAGATCACCGCCTACACCCTATCTCTGGACACGCCCGAGGCCATGCAAGCACAAGCGGCCAAACACGCATTCCGTCCACTGTTGAAAATCAAACTGGGCACACCCGACGATATGCCCCGACTGGAGGCTGTGCGCGCTGGCGCACCGAAATCCACGATTATCGTGGATGCCAATGAAGGTTGGTCCGCCGACGTTTACGCCGATCTGGCCCCGCATCTGGTGCGGCTGGGAGTGACGTTGGTAGAGCAACCTCTGCCGGCGGGTGACGATGACGCGCTGATCGGCATGGCACGGCCTGTGCCCGTCTGTGCCGACGAATCCTGCCATGATCGCGCCAGTCTGGCGGGATTGAAAGGTAAGTATGACGTGGTCAATATCAAGCTGGACAAGACTGGCGGATTGACCGAAGCCTTGGCCCTTAAGTCGGCGGCGCTGGCCGAGGGTTACGGCGTGATGGTGGGCTGCATGGTGGGCAGTTCGCTGGCGATGGCGCCTGCGACATTGGTGGCGCAGGGTGTGGCGGTAACTGATCTGGACGGGCCATTGTTGTTGGCCGAGGATCGCGCGGCACCTTTGAATTTTGATAGCGAGGGGGTCCATCCCCCGACGCCTGCTTTGTGGGGATAAGACCATGCGGACTGTTTATGTGAACGGCGACTACCTGCCCGAGACCGAGGCGAAAATTTCGATCTTTGACCGGGGCTTTCTGATGGCCGACGGGGTCTATGAAGTGACAAGTGTTCTAGGAGGGAAGCTGATTGACTTCCCCGGCCATTTGAAGCGCTTGGAACGGTCCTTGGACGAATTGGACATGGTCAAACCCGCCGCGTTCGATGACCTGCTGGACATCCACCGGGACCTGGTGCGCATGAACGATATCCATGACGGGCTCGTCTATCTGCAGGTGACGCGCGGCAGTGACGGGGACCGTGATTTTGCCTTTCCTGACCCCAAGACAACCGCGCCAACGTTGGTATTGTTTACGCAATCCAAGCCCGGCATGGCCAACGCGCCGGCCTCCAAAGTCGGTGTGAAGGTGATCTCGATCGAGGATATCCGCTGGGGCCGGCGCGACATCAAAACTGTGCAATTGTTGTACCCATCAATGGGAAAGATGATGGCGAAAAAAGCCGGATGCGACGATGCGTGGTTGGTCGAAGACGGCAAAGTGACCGAAGGCACCAGCAACAACGCCTATATCATCAAGAACGGACGCATTATCACCCGCGCGCTGTCCAACGACATCCTACACGGTATCACCCGCGCCGCCGTTTTGCGCTGTGCCCAAGAGGCACAGATGGAGATCGAAGAGCGGGCCTTTACGATCGAAGAGGCGCAGGGTGCGGATGAGGCGTTTTTCACCTCGGCCAGTGCCTTTGTCATGCCCGTCGTCGAAATCGATGGCGTCAGCCTGAACAACGGAGTCCCGGGGCCAATCGTCCAACGCCTGCGCGAAATCTATCTGGAAGAAAGCCTGAAAACCGCGATCTAAAGGACAGTGCCGGGCGGCCTGATCTAAGGCCCCCGGCGCGCCAATCTAGTCTTTGTCGCCAACGTTTTCGGCAAACGATACCTTGAACGCATCCTCTTGGGCACCCGTCGCGTCGGTCTGATAATCGCGCTTCCATTCGTCCATGGTCATGCCATAGAAAATTTGGCGCGCCTCGTCCTTGGACATCTCGATGCCGCGCTCGTTCGCGGCTTCTTGGTACCAGCGGCTTAGGCAGTTACGGCAGAACCCGGCCAAGTTCATCATGTCGATGTTTTGTACATCCGTGCGTTTTTCCATCAGATGTTCGCGCAAGGTGCGAAAGGCGGCAGCTTCGAGCTCGGTTTGGGTGGCTTTGTCCATGGTCGATCCCTCCTTGGGTTGGGCTGGTCAGTCGGGCAGCACCCGTTTGGCATAGCTGGCGTCCAGATCGGCCAGATTGACAGACAGGCTGGACACGTCAGGCAGATGTGCCTCTAGTTCACGCAGGGTTGTCTGCGCCAAGTCTGATTTGGTGTCGCTATCACGTCCGGGCAAGAGCAACAGTGTGGCATGGGCAAAACTTTGCCCTGCCGTGCCCAGCCGATAGGCCGTCACCGGCACACACCGCAGTTTCAAAGTGTTGGCCTGCGGGATGGCAGGATGGGCCGCCAGCCGCGCAAACAACGCATCGCAAAGGGTTTGCATTTGTTCCGTGCTGGCAATGTCAGCGGCGTGTTCAATAATGACGTGGGGCATTCGATCTGTCCTTTATAGGCCGGTCTGGGTCAAAGCATCACGTAGCATTGGGGCCAGACGAGCAGCCCAAGCACGTTGGCCTTCCTGAGTTTCAATCAGATCGCTGCGCAGCTCGATCAAAACATTCAGGCGTTGATGGGCGATGGCGTGGCGCGCAATGGCGTCTCCGGGCAAGTGGCCGCCGTAGGGCTGATTTTCCCCCACGCACAGATCCGGTTCGGCCCGCAGGCGGTCCAGCAACGGGTGCGCAAAACGGGTATCAGCCGCATAGAGCACACCGATGTGCCAAGGACGAGGTGGCCCCGCACGCAGCTGGGGTGTGAAACTGTGGATCGACACCATGACTGTATCGTCCCGGCGGGCGGCCATCTGCGCCAGTTTGGTATGATAGGGACGATATAGTTTATTCAGCCGCATCTGAATTTCGGCTTGATCAGCCTGTCGATTGCCCGGAATGATCGTGCCATCATACAGTTTCATCACCAGCGTCGGGTCATTTTCTCCCCTGTTTGGATCAATCACCAAGCGGGAGAAATTTGACAGGATCGCAGGGCAGTCCAGCGCAGAGGCCAGCGCGCGGGTGACACCCGCCGCCCCGATATCATAAGCGATGTGGCGCGCCATATCCGGCGCCGCCACCCCTAGATCGCCACCCGAGACAAAGTCAGGCACCACATTTGACGCATGATCACAGGTCAGCAACCACCGTGACGCGCGCTCTTTGCCAATAACGTGATAGGGCTGAAATCCCGTACCGGGCATGCCGTCTGCTGCTGCTGTCATTTCCATGCCCTTCCATTACATCCGGCGTAAAGCCTGCTGCGTGCCTCTTGCGTCGACCGGCTTTG
This sequence comes from Roseovarius aestuarii, assembly GCA_027214255.1. Lineage (GTDB taxonomy): Bacteria > Pseudomonadota > Alphaproteobacteria > Rhodobacterales > Rhodobacteraceae > Roseovarius > Roseovarius aestuarii_A. The sequence goes on along the minus strand of JAPWHL010000003.1, from coordinate 241,869 downwards.
TTAGCGATAACACGCATGACTGGTGCGCAAGCACTTCTGTATCAGGGAATTTCACAAATGAGACGCCATCGCAACGTCAAGATCGTCGCCACGCTTGGCCCTGCCTCGGATACATACGAAACCATCCGCGCCCTGCACGAGGCCGGCGCAGATGTGTTCCGCCTGAACATGAGCCATGGCGCGCATGATGACATTCGCGAAAAACACCGCATTATCCGGCAGGTGGAAAAAGATCTGGACAGCCCGATCTGCATTCTGGCCGACCTACAAGGGCCCAAGCTGCGCGTTGGCGTCTTTGCTAACGGCGAGGAAGAACTAGAGCCGGGCGCAACCTTTCGTCTGGATCTGGACCCGACCGAAGGCAGCGCCACGCGGGTTTGCCTACCCCATGCAGAGATTTTCCAAGCGTTGAAACCGGATGCGTCCCTGCTGGTCAATGATGGGAAAATCCGCCTGAAGGTCGTTACCTGTGGCGATGATTTTGCTGAATGCGAAGTTATCGTCGGCGGTACAATCAGCAACCGCAAAGGTGTCAATGTACCCGATGTAGAATTGCCACTGGCCGCTTTGTCGGAAAAAGACCGCAAGGACCTGGAGTTTGTCTGTCAATTGGGCGTCGACTGGTTGGCGCTTAGCTTTGTGCAGCGTCCAGAGGACGTAACCGAGGCACGCGAACTGGCAGCCGGACGGGCCGCGATTCTCAGCAAGATCGAAAAGCCCTCTGCGGTGACCCGGTTCAACGCGATTTTGGCGGCGTCCGACGGGATCATGGTTGCCCGGGGCGATTTGGGCGTGGAACTGCCCGTTCAGAACGTCCCGCCAATCCAGAAACGTCTGGTACGTGCCTGCCGCGCGGCAGCCAAGCCGGTGATCGTTGCCACACAGATGTTGGAATCGATGATTGATTCGCCCGTTCCCACCCGCGCCGAAGTCAGCGATGTGGCCGCCGCCATTTATGAGGGCGCTGATGCTGTGATGCTGTCCGCTGAATCCGCCGCTGGCAGCTATCCGATTGAGGCGGTCACGACGATGGATAACGTGGCCCGTGAAGTCGAAAGCGATCCGACATACACCCAAATTCTCGAAGCCTCTCGCGTGGCGGCGCGTAATTCGGTTGCCGACGGCATCGTTGCCGCCGCGCGCGAAATTGCAGAGACAACCAACATCAAGGTTATCTGCTGCTTCACCCAAAGTGGCACCACCGCGCTGCTGACTGCGCGCGAGCGCCCGCGCGTCCCGATCATGGCGATGACGTCCCTGCGCGGGACAGCGCGGCGGCTGGCGCTGTCTTGGGGCGTGAACTGTGTCATGACGCCAGAGCTGGACCGTTTTAAATTGGCCGTGATCAATGCCGCGCGTGCGGCGCGCGCGCAGGGCTATGCCACGACACTGGATCAAATCGTGGTCACTGCGGGCGTTCCGTTCAACGTGCCAGGCACCACAAACATTCTGCGGGTCGCACCATGCCAGGAAAGTTTGATCTATGCGACCGATCCGGGTTAACCTGCACCATAGGGTAATCCCCATGGGTGTCTGTTATGGATTCTGATCTTTTTGTAGTCATTGGTTTGATCTTAGGCGTATTCGCCGTTCCCTCAATCGTGTCGTCAGTATCAGACCGCAGGGCACCACGCGTTGCCGCGCTGGTTCTGGTCGCGGCTGGGTGCCTGGTGGTCTACGGAATTCAGCAAAAACCCGGAGGTTACGCCCTTAAGGACATTCCATCGGCGTTTGTCCGGGTTATTGGCTCGTTCCTCTAAAATCCGCCGCCTGCGTCACAGCGCACCCTCGTAATTGTTCTCACGCTGCTTCTTGCGGTTTTACAATCTTGAAAGAGGCGATTCCGCTTGCGTCAAACAGGCGCGCGACCTACAAGGCGCGCTCAACCCGCGCGTCCGGCTTACGTGGCATGCCGAGTCGCGCGTTTTCGACCGACCCAAAGAGGAGACGGAAATGCCCAAGATGAAGACGAAATCGAGCTGCAAAAAGCGGTTCAAAGTGACGGCGAGCGGCCGCGTTGTGGCGGCTCAGGCCGGCAAGCAACACGGCATGATCAAACGCAGCAACAAATTCCTTCGTAACGCGCGCGGCACCACCACGCTGTGCAAAGCCGACGAGGGTATCATCAAACCGATGATGCCTTACGCACGCTGATTTAGGGGGATTTAGGATATGTCACGCGTTAAAGGTGGGGTTGTTACCCACGCCCGTCACAAGAAAGTCATCAAGGCCGCCAAAGGTTACTATGGCCGCCGGAAAAACACCTTCAAGGTGGCCGCACAGGCCGTCGACAAGGCCAACCAATACGCCACACGCGACCGCAAGAATCGCAAGCGCAACTTCCGCGCCCTGTGGATTCAGCGGATCAACGCCGCCGTGCGCAGCCATGACGAGGCACTGACATACAGCCGCTTCATCAACGGCCTGAGCCTGGCAGGTATCGAAGTGGACCGTAAGGTTCTGGCCGATCTGGCAGTTCACGAGCCCGCAGCCTTCGGTGCGATCGTCGAGCAAGCCAAAGGCGCTCTGGCTGCCTAAGCGCCAGTTGCTGTACTGAATTAGCGCCGCCGTGGACAAACCCACGGCGGCGTTTTTCGTTTGAAGATCATCTTTGCCCAAATCAAAGCGCCGCGCGCTTTGATTTGGGCAAAGAATTTGGATATTTTTAGCCAGAAGATGCAGGGCCAGCGCCATTGGCCCCACCGACCAGAGCACCTCTCAACCCTCGGTGCGCAGCCTGGCCCGACAATGACGCCCGGCATTGGGCTGACCGATATGGTGCGGATTGAGAATCAGCACCCATTGCACAGCGTATCCCGGTGCCTTGGCGCGCGAATAGGAACAACCATCCGGCGTTGTGTACCATTGCCCCTGATGTTCGGCCGGGGGCGGCGCGGCGGCGCGTTTTGGCACGCCAAAGGCATCTGCGGGCGTCGTCATAAGCCCGAATGCAAGTACGGGCAGGGCTAGGGCGGCGCAAATTGGCTTCATCGGATATCTCCTGATCTGGACTGGATTGGGACTGATCCGGAATTTGATCATTCGCGGTGGCGTATCGGCGGCACAATTCTGGCGAATCCATGCGCTTTACCGAAGGTTTGAGTAACCTTTTAGGAACAGGCCGTTTCAAAGCGCTTCCATATAGCGGGCGATCTGGCGCATTGATCACAACTGCCAAACCGATTTTACACCGCAAGCCACATCTCATTTTTGAACGGTTTACCCGTCCGGTAGGCTGGACAACGGCCATTCAATTGCAAATCACCGCATTCAAGCCGAAGTTTCGGTTTGACAGCGGCAGCGCCTGAGACTATCCCGCCCGCTGTGTACGGCGTTATAGCTCAGTTGGTTAGAGCGAACGACTCATAATCGTTAGGTCCCTGGTTCAAATCCAGGTAACGCCACCACACCCTTCCTATCCAATCGTTGACAACAGCATCAGCCATTGATCCGGTGCACTCAGAGTGCCAGTCATTTGAGGCAATGATCCCCTGACTTCACTGCCAACCGGATTGCCCCTTCCTCGCTCGGGGCTTGCCGCTGAGGGGCGGAATGGCTAAAGCCTGACCGAACAAACTTGAACCACGCGTTTTCTCGATACGCCCAAACCTTTGATGGATCGCGCGGCGTTTCTATTGCCCCTGTTTCAGGTTTAATAGAAACGCTTTAGGAAGACCGCGACAGTCAGGAGACACGCCATGGACGATCTGCGCCAGACCTATATCGACTTGATCGCGAACGCCCCCGACGAGGCGACGCTTGAGGATTTGCGCTTGCGCGCCGTCGGCAAAAAAGGCGAGATCAGCCTGAAGATGCGCGAGTTGGGCAAAATGACCGCCGAAGAGCGGCAAGTCGCCGGACCCGCGTTGAACGCGCTTAAGGATGAGATCAACAGCGCATTGGCCGCCAAGAAGAGCGCGCTGGAAAATGCCGCGCTGGACGAACGCCTGCGCAGTGAGTGGCTGGACGTAACATTGCCCTCGCGCCCACGTCGCGCGGGGACCATCCATCCAATCAGCCAAGTGACAGAAGAGGTCAGCGCGATTTTTGCCGACATGGGCTTTGCCGTGGCCGAAGGCCCGCAGATCGAAAGCGATTGGTATAACTTTGACGCGCTGAACATTCCCGGCCACCACCCGGCCCGCGCCGAGATGGACACATTCTATACCCACCGCGCCGAAGGAGATGAGCGCCCGCCGCATGTCTTGCGTACGCACACGTCCCCGGTTCAGATCCGCTCGATGCAGGATCAGGGCGCGCCGATCCGCATCATCGCACCGGGCCGTGTGTACCGTGCCGACTATGACATGACCCACACGCCGATGTTCCACCAGATCGAGGGGCTTGCCATCGACAAGAACATCTCGATGGCCAATCTGAAATGGGTGTTGGAAGAATTCGTAAAGGCGTTCTTTGAGGTCGACGATGTAGAATTGCGTTTTCGGGCCTCGCATTTTCCGTTCACCGAGCCGTCCGCCGAGGTCGACATCCGTTGTTCGTGGGAAGGCGGCACATTGAAAGTGGGCGAGGGCGACGACTGGCTCGAGATTTTGGGATCGGGCATGGTGCACCCGCATGTTCTGCGGTCAGGCAACGTGGATCCAGACGTCTGGCAGGGCTTTGCCTTTGGCATGGGCATCGACCGGATCGCGATGCTGAAATACGGCATTCCGGATTTGCGGGCATTCTTTGATTCCGACCTGCGCTGGTTGCGCCACTATGGGTTCGCGGCACTGGATGTGCCGACATTGCGGGGTGGGTTGAGTAGGTGAGGAATATCATTGTTTCCGGGCTAGCTCGCACCGCCAACTTCACATGGAACCCTTCTGAGAATCGGTGGAACCGCAAAGCAATCGGTGGGACCAGCCTTGGCGCGGCTGGCGCTATGGCAATGCTCAGTCAAGTTTTTGGAATTTCTGCGGTTGTCCATAGCTCTCGGGCGATGATCCTGACGGGGTCCGCCGGATATGTTTCGGGCACTCTTATCGCTGGCACCTTTGTGTGGATCATCTGGCCACTACTTGTCATTGTCGGCATCGCTGCACTTTTCTGGAAGCAGCTTGTCGGCGTGTTTGATTGGGCCATCCGGCGTATCTATTTCTTGAGGAATGACAAATGAAATTCACCCTCTCCTGGCTCAAAGACCACCTCGACACGACGGCGTCTGTCGATGAAATCACCTATGCGCTGACCGATCTGGGGCTGGAAGTCGAGGAGGTCTCGGACCCCGCCGCGCGCCTGTCGGCCTTTACCATCGGCAAAGTGATCAGCGCCGAGGCGCATCCCGATGCGGACCGTCTGCGCGTCTGTCAGGTAAAGACCGACGAAGGCCCGTTGCAGATCATCTGTGGTGCCCCCAATGCGCGCCAAGGTATTACCGTGGTCGTGGCCAAGCCCGGCGTATATGTACCCGGCATCGACACCACTATCGGCGTCGGCAAGATCCGCGGCATTGAGAGCTATGGAATGATGTGTTCCGAGCGCGAGATGGAACTCAGCGACGAACATGACGGCATTATCGAGCTGACTTCGGGCGAAGTAGGCGAGAAATACACCGACTGGCTGGCGGCCAATGATCCTGCCAAGGTTGATCCAATGATCGACATCGCGATCACGCCCAACCGCCCCGATGCCTTGGGCGTGCGCGGCATCGCTTTGGACCTTGCGGCGCGCGGTCTGGGCACAATGAAACCTGCAAAGACGGCACAGATTGACGGGCAATTCCCCTGCCCGATCAACGTCACCATCGATGACGATACCCGTAAAGGCGGCTGCGAGATCTTCGCCGGGCGTCTGATCAAAGGCGTCACCAACGGCCCCAGCCCCGCATGGTTGCAAGCCCGGCTGCGCGCCATCGGTTTGCGCCCCATTTCCGCGCTGGTCGATGTCACGAATTTCTTCACCTATGACAGAAACCGCCCCTTGCACGTTTTTGACGCGGCCAAAGTCACCGGCGATCTGCGCGTTCATCGCACCCTTGGCGGTGAGACCCTGACAGGGCTTGATGAAAAGCCCTATACGTTCTCGCCCGGTCAGGTCGTGATCTCGGATGATAGCGGCGTCGAAAGCATCGGTGGCATCATGGGCGGGCTGTCCACCGGATGCACGTTGGACACAACGGACGTTTTCCTTGAGGCTGCGGTTTGGGACACCGTGCAGATCGCCATGACGGGACGGGCGCTGAAGATCAACTCGGATGCGCGCTATCGCAATGAACGCGGGATCGACCCCGCATTCAACATGGATGCGATTGATCTGGCCACGCAAATGATCATCGATCTATGCGGCGGAACGCCCTCGGAGGTCGTTGTTGCGGGCGAAGTTCCCGACGTCAGCCGCGCCTATCGGCTCAAACCGGCACGGGTGCAATCATTGGTCGGGATGGATATCCCCGAGGCAGAACAACGGCAAACACTGACCGCGTTGGGGTTTCGCCTGGAAGGGGACATGGCCCATGTTCCCAGCTGGCGCCCCGATGTCCAAGGCGAGGCCGATCTGGTAGAAGAAGTGGCGCGTATCGCGTCCCTGACCAAGCTGGAAGGTCGCCCATTGCCCCGCGCGCAGGCGGGCGTGCCAAAACCGATCCTGTCGCCCATGCAACGGCGCGAACAGATGGCCCGGCGCACCTGTGCCGCGCTGGGGTATAACGAATGCGTCACCTACAGCTTTATCGACCGTGCCAGCGCGCAACTGTTCGGTGGCGGAGACGATGCGACCATGCTGGCCAACCCGATCAGCAGCGAGATGAGCCATATGCGCCCTGCCCTGCTGCCCGGTCTGTTGCAGGCCGCAGCGCGCAACCAAGCACGCGGAATCATGGATATGGCCCTGTTTGAGGTCGGCCACGCCTTCCACGGTGGCGAACCGGGAGAGCAGCATTTACTGGCCAGCGCTATCCTGATCGGGCGCACTGGTCCCAAGGATGTGCACGCCGGCGGGCGCACGGTTGACCTTTATGACGCCAAGGCCGACGCCGAGGCCGTTTTGGCTGCGATGGGCGCACCGACCAAAGTGCAGATTTTGCGCGGCGCTCAAGATTGGTGGCACCCTGGCCGTCACGGCAAAATCTGTCTGGGCCCCAAAAAGGTAATGGGGGTGTTTGGCGAATTGCACCCCCGTATCCTGCGCGAAATGGGAATCAAGGGCGCGGCTGTCGCGTTTACCCTATGGCCTGCCGAAATCCCCCTGCCGCGCAAAGCCGGCGCCAATCGCGGGGCAGCGCAGATGCCGGACTTGCAAGCAGTCGAACGGGATTTCGCCTTTGTCGTGGATGCGGATGTCGAGGCGCTGACGCTGGTCAATGCGGCGGCCGGTGCGGATAAGGCCCTGATCGAAGACGTGCGCGTGTTCGATGAATTCATCGGCGGTAGTCTGGGCGAAGGGAAGAAATCCATCGCCGTCACAGTGCGGTTGCAGCCCTTGGAAGCAACTCTGAAAGAGGCCGATCTGGAGGCCGTAAGCGCAAAGATCGTCGAAAAGGTTACCAAGGCCACTGGCGGTGTATTGCGCGGTTGACCGGTAAGGTGCGCTTAAGCGCACCTTACGCAAAAGGAGAAAACGATGCTGAGTGTATATTTGTCCGGTGAAATCCACACCGACTGGCGTGAACAGATTACGACAGGCGCCGAGGGCCTTGCTATATCGTTCAGCGCACCGGTCACAGATCACGCCGCCAGCGACGATTGCGGCGTTGCCATCCTTGGGCCAGAGGACAACAAATATTGGCACGACCATAAGGGGGCGATGCTGAACGCCATCCGCACCCGCAAAGGCATCGAAGAAGCGGACGTGGTCGTTGTGCGCTTTGGTGAAAAATACAAACAATGGAACGCGGCCTTTGATGCAGGCTATGCCGCCGCTTTGGGCAAATCGCTGATCATCCTGCAACAGCCTGACCACGACCATGCCCTAAAAGAGGTAGACGCCGCTGCACTGGCCGTCGCACGCACGCCCACACAAGTGGTCGAAATGCTGCGCTATGTACTGGAAGGGACATTGCCCGGTTGATCCCGGCGCAAGCCCCCCAGCAACACACCTGCCATCACCAACGCCCCACCCGTCCATGTCATCGGGTCGGGCCATTCCGACAAAATAAGCCATGCCAAAAGCATGGCAAACGGCGTCTCAGACGTGCTCAGCAACCCGGCCTGCCCCGATGGCAACCGCTTGGCCGCCTCCAACATCAAGACTGACGCAACAGCAAAGACCAGACCAAAGGCCGCCAATACCGCAATCTCGAAAAGTGGCACCCCCAGCGGAGGGGCCATCCAACCCGCCACCGGCAGCAACAGGATCGACGACAGTGCCGTCGGCCCTGCCGCAGGCACCGCAGGCCATGCGCGATACAAAACGAAAAGCATCGACAAGCCCAACGCCATGCACAGCGCCAAAAGATCACCGCGCAGGTGCATTTCACCCAAAGATCCACCAAGGATCACCGCGATCCCGGTCAAACCCACGCAAGCCCCGACGACCATCCAGCGCCCCGGCCTTTCACGCAGCAGAACCCATGCCAGCAACGCCGCAACCAAGGGTGTTGCAGCATAAATCAGGGCCACATTCGCCACAGCTGTCAGTTTAAATGCGCTCAGAAACGCAGCCGTGGCCAATGCGCTGATCACCGCGACCAGCAGGCCCTGCGCGCCCATCTGCGTCACTTCAGGCCGCCAACGTCCACGCAGTGCCACCATGCCAAAGGTCAACACCGCGCTGAACAGCGCACGCCAAAAAATCACTTGCCATGCAGTTGCGGCCACACCTTTGGTGAACAATCCAGCCGAACTGAACAGCAACGCCGAGGCCAGCATCAAGACAATCCCGACTTGGCGGGCAGATAGGGGAACAGTCATAAGGGGTCCAATTTATGGCAAGTGGCATTGTGCCCGTCTTAACACCGCCCTCCTGTCAGAAACTGGCCAGAGGCGCACCAGCCCTAGATCAGCCGGCGTAATCCTCGCACCACACTGGACACGGTAAACGCCACCGCCGCAATACAGACAATGGTCGGCCCGGTCGGGGTGTCCGATTGATACGCCACCCATAGACCACCCAATGCCGACACCACACCGATTGCCGTTGCGATAACAGCCATACGTTCGGGCGTCGCGGCAAAGGGGCGGGCGGCTGCAGCAGGGATAATCAGCAACGCCGCGATCAGCAAAACACCGACCACCTTGATCGCGACGGCAATCACCAACGCAAGCGCAAGGGTCAGAACCATCTCCTCGCGTTTGGGATTGATGCCGGATGCATAGGCCAGATCCGGGTTGAGCGTTGCCGTCAACAACGCAGACCAACGCCACGCCAACAGGCCCAGAACACAGGCTCCGCCCCCCCAGATCACCGCCAGATCAGTACGCCCGACGGCCAGAATATCACCAAACAGATAAGCCATCAGATCTATCCGCACACCTTGCAGGAACGATACCGCGACCAAACCGATGGCCAATGCGGCATGCGCCAGCACGCCCAGCAACGTGTCCACCGAATGCCCCCGACCGTTCAGCGTGGAAATCAGCGCGGCCATGATCAGCGCCACCGCCAAAACACCGGCAAACACCGGCAACTCCAAGGCGAGCGACAGGGCAACCCCCAGAATGGCCGCATGTGCCGTCGCCTCGCCGAAATAGGCCATGCGCCGCCATACCACGAAACATCCCAGAGGTGCCGCAGCCAATGCCACACCAACTCCGGCCAATGCCGCACGGATTAAAAAACTGTCCAACAGACTCATTGTGCGGCCTCTTGTTTCGGGGCGTGATCATGCCCGCAATCTGCGTCATGACCATGATCATGTGCGTGATCATGATCATGGCGATACAGCGCCAGTGCGCCCTGTGTGCCACTCCCGAACAAGGCGCGGTACTCAGGTGCCGAGGCAACATGCGCAGGCGCGCCTTCACAGCATACATGCCCATTCAGACAAATCACCCTGTCCGAAGCCGCCATGACCACGTGTAATTCGTGACTGACCATCAAGACGGCGCATTCCAACCGTGCGCGGATATCTGCAATCAACGCATAGAATGCCGCCGATCCGGGCTGATCCAACCCCTGCGTTGCCTCATCCAGAATCAGCAGTTGCGGTCGTCCCAGCAGCGCACGCGCCAGCAACACACGCTGGAATTGCCCGCCTGACAGGTCCGCCATCTGACGGCGCGCCAACGCTCCTGCCCCGACCTCGTCCAGCGCGGCGACAATGGCTCCGGGGGATGGTCGCTTTGGCAAGGCCAGAAATCGCGCTACGGTCATTGGAAGCGTCGCATCCAATTGCAGTTTTTGCGGCACATATCCAATCCGCAGCCCCGGCTGCAGATGCAATGTGCCAGCCTCGGGGCGTATGGCGCCTATGATACTGCGCAGCAACGTGGATTTCCCCGATCCGTTCGGACCGACAATCGTTACAATCTCGCCTGGTTGAATGGCCAGGCTGACGTTGCTCAGCACCATCTGGCGCCCCAAACGCACGCTCAACCCTTTGGCATCGACCAAACTCATGTGCGCGCCCGGCTCGGCGGTGTCTCCGACCCGTCCGTCTGACATTTCGGACAAACACCTGTGGCCTCAATCACTGCTGCCTCTATCTGGAAGCCGGCCGCACGCGCAGTCGTGCCCAGCCGCCCCCCTCCGGTCGCCGTCGGGGTTTCAGCCACGGCATGGCACCTGCGACAAATCAAGAAGGCCGCAGCATGATCTTCGCCAGGACGCGCGCAGGCGACAAAGGCATTCAAGCCTTCGATCTTGTGTACGAACCCGTGGCTAACTAGAAAATCCAGCGCGCGATAGACGACGGGCGGCTGCGATCCCAGCCCTTCGTTGCGCAGAATATCCAGAATTTCGTAAGCCCCGCGTGCGCGATGCGCTTCCAGCAATATCTCCAAGACCCGGCGTCGAACCGGGGTGAACTGTAGTCCTTGCGCCCGACACAATTGATCCACATGCGCCACGCAATCAGCGATGCAAGCAGAATGATCGTGCGAATGAAAACCATACGTATCTGTCATGTGGGCTCCTGCGTGAAAGCGGCATTTTCTGGGTTGATATGTTATATAATCACGTTTAACAACCGGCATCATGTTATATTATCACACCCCTCTCCGCGCCCTTGCCGCGCTCTCACTGATGGCTGCAATGGCTTTACCTGCCCATCGTGTTCACGCCGATACGCCACATGTCGCCACCGACATCGCACCGGTTCATTCATTGGTCGCTCAAGTGATGGAAGGCGTCGGCACGCCCGACCTGATCCTTCCACCCGGCGCAGATCCGCACGGCCACTCGCTGCGCCCTTCCGAGGCCTCAGCACTGGAACGTGCCGATCTGGTGGTTTGGGTCGGACCGGCCCTCACTCCATGGCTGAAAAACCCGCTGGAAACGCTTGCGGCGAAAGCCCAGCATCGCGTGCTTATGGATGTTGATGGCACGATCCTAATTGCCATGCGCGACGGGGCGGGCTTTGAAGGTCATGATCATGGTCACGAAAACCGTGACGATCACGAAGATCATGAGGAGCATGGCGATCACGACGATCACGACGATCACGACGATCACGAAGATCATGACGAACACCAGCACAATGATGGCGGTCCAATTGACCCTCATGCATGGTTGGACCCGGAAAACGCTCTCCTGTGGCTCTCGGCCATTACCGAAGATCTGGCCGCACTGGACCCCGAAAACGCTTCTATCTACGCAGCCAACGCGGCCAAAGGCCAGGCCCGCATCCTGCAGGCGCAGTCCCAGGCACAGGCCCTCTTGGCTCCGCTTCACGATACGCCATTTATTGTGATGCACGACGCCTACCACTATTTCGAGGCCCGCTTTGACCTGCACGCGCGTGCGGCCATCACCTCGGGCGATGCCGAACGTCCCAGCCCTGCCCGCATAGATGAAGTACGTCATATAGCCGAAGACACTGGCACGCGATGCATCGTCGCCGAAACCGCCGCCAACAGCGGATTGGTCGAAGCGGTCTTACCCGGAGGTCAGGACCACGTGACAGTGATCGACCCTTTGGGTACGCAGTTCAATCCGGGGCCGCATCTGTACCCCGCATTGCTCAGCGATGTCGCCATCAGACTGTCCGAGTGCTTCCAGAACTAAGCCTTTCTCTGGGCACACATAAAACAGCCACGACGGGCGCAAAACACATGACACCAGACGCGCCCGTCAAACGACACATCACGCACGCCCCGTCGCAGACCGCCCGTTTGCCCGCCGCGCCAACCACCACATACGGGAAAAACTTTCCGTAATTCCCATGTAAACATGAGCCAATTTCTAGCATTTATGCTAGGGAGCACCATGGAATCACGACACAATCCGGCAGCAACGGAATAGGGACAGCAATGATCAACGAATTCAAAGACTTTATCGCCAAAGGCAATGTCATGGACATGGCCGTTGGTATCATCATCGGCGCCGCCTTCACCGCAATCGTCTCATCACTGGTAGGCGATCTGATCAACCCGATCATCGCACTGTTCACAGGCGGGATCGATTTTACCGGCTGGTTTTACGTCATCGGTGGCAACGCGGCGGATTATGCCTCGATCGAAGCCGCTGAAGAGGCTGGCGTTGCGGTCTTCGCAATCGGCCGTTTCATCATGGCAATCATCAACTTCCTGATCATCGCCTTTGTGGTGTTCATGTTGGTCAAGATGGTCAACCGCGCTAAATCAGCCGCAGAGAAACCCGAGGACGTAGCACCAGAAGTGCCCAGCGGGCCTTCCGAACTGGATATCCTGCTGGAAATCCGCGACGAAATGAAAAAGGCGAACAACGCCTAAACGTTGCGCGACGAAGCGAGATTTAAAGGCTCCGAGCGATCGGGGCCTTTTTTTACGCATTATGTCACGCATTGAATGCACGAAAGGAGACACCAACAATGGATGCAATCTTTAGCGAACTCTCCGTGTTTGCCCCCCTGATCATCAATGCGGTCAAAGCATTGATCGTTCTCATCATAGGCTGGGCCGTGGCCGGATTTGTCGGCCGGCTGGCACGCCGTCAGGTCAACACTCACCCCCGACTGGACAAGACATTGGGCCATTTTGCCGCAACGGTCGTGACATGGATCATCCGATTGATGGTCTTGGTGGCTGTACTGGGACTGTTTGGCATTCAAGCAACCAGCCTTGTGGCCGTCATGGGCGCCGCAACTCTGGCCATCGGCATGGCCCTGCAAGGAACTCTGGCTGGCTTGGCCGCAGGTATTATGCTCGTCATTTTTCGCCCCTATTCGTTGGGACAATATGTCAACATAGGCGGCACCGAAGGCACTGTGACCGAAATTTCGCTATTTTTCACCGAACTGACGACCCCACAGAACGTCCAGATCATCGTTCCCAACGGCGAGGCGTGGGGATCCATTATCACCAACTACTCAGCCCATGACACGCGGCGTCTGGATCTGACATTCGGCATCGACTACGGCGACAATGCCGATCTCGCGATGCAGATCATGCTTGATCACGCGCGAAACGAACCTCGCATCATGTCCGACCCTGAGCCATGGGCACGCGTGACCAATCTGGGCGACAGCGCCGTTGACGTCACGGCGAGACTTTGGTGCCGGAACGAAGACTTCTGGGATCTGAAATTCTCCCTGACCAAGGCAATCAAGGAAACCTTTGACGCACAGGGCATCTCAATCCCCTACCCTTACCGGACCGTTGTCACCAAACAGGGCTAGGAAACGGCCCCCGGCGCGCCTTTTCCGGGGGTCCCCCTTGGGCAGGCGCGCCCCGCGCATCTGCCCGTCACCACCCTCGGCTTTTTCTTGGGCCAAATACCCAAATCCTCACAGCCCAGCACGCGTAGACGCCCCAAGCGCACCTCCCGGTGCCAACACGCAGCTTTCATTCGACCACCCGCAGCGTCAGGTTGATGCGCCCGCCTCCCTTCAACAGGCTGGAACTGCCAAACCGAATGCGGTCCACCCCATGATAGGTCAGCCGCGCCGCGCCCCCCATCACCACCACATCCCCCGACCGAAGCCAGTGCGACACAGTGCTGCCACCGCGCTGAGACGTACCGATTCGCAGCAATCCCTCATCCCCCAAGGACACCGACAGCACCGGCCACTGAAAATCGGCCTCGTCCCTGTCTTGATGCAGCCCCATGCCGGCTCCTTCACCGTAATAGTTCACCAAGCAGCACTCAGGATCGCGGCTGGGGCCAATCACCTCGCGCCAGACTTTCAACACCTGCGCCGGAATGGCTGGCCATGTCTGACCATCCGGGTGCGTTTTGCTATAGCGATAACCGCGCCTGTCCGACACCCAGCCGTAACGCCCCGCCGACGTCATACGCACGCGCATCGGCTTGCCATAAGGTGTCATCGGAGAGAACAGTGGCGCCACCGCAACCACGCCGCGCAGCGCCTCAACCAGCTCAATCTGCGCCGCCGTGTCCAAAAAGCCCGGCAAAATGCGCAGCCCACGCAGGATTAATTCGCTCATATCGGCCCCAATCCAAGCACGTCACAGCCGGTTTCCAACGCTTGGCTATCCCCTATTACAAACATTTCCCGCAAAAAGTCCCTTTTAGTGCCCATCGTGCCGCTTGCAGGGCCTTGCACCGCTCCCTATATACGCCCGGAAGCGCTACAAAAGCTATCAACAGCGCATCATATCAACCGGGGCCGTGATGCCGTAACGGGTCGCGCCCTGAAATATCGCCTGAAGAGAAAGGGATAAAACATGTCCAAAGTCATTGGTATTGACCTGGGAACCACCAACAGCTGCATCGCCATCATGGATGGCCGCACGGCGCGCGTGATCGAGAACTCCGAAGGTGGTCGTACGACCCCCTCGATCGTCGCCTTCACCGAAGGTGAACGTCTTGTCGGTCAACCCGCCAAACGGCAGGCTGTCACCAACCCCGAAAACACAGTCTTTGGTGTCAAGCGCCTGATCGGTCGCCGCGCGGACGATCCTGCATTGGCAAAAGACAAAAAGAACATGCCGTTCAAAGTCATCGATGGAGGCAACGGCGACGCGTGGGTCGAAGCGCGCGACGAAAAATATTCGCCCAGCCAGATCAGCGCGTTCATCTTGGGCAAGATGAAGGAAACCGCCGAATCGTATCTGGGTGAGGATGTCACACAGGCCGTCATCACCGTTCCGGCCTATTTCAACGACGCTCAGCGTCAGGCAACCAAGGACGCAGGCAAGATTGCCGGCCTTGAGGTTCTGCGCATCATCAACGAACCGACAGCGGCCGCACTGGCCTATGGTCTGGACAAAGAAAACGCCCAGACAATCGCCGTCTATGATCTTGGTGGTGGTACATTCGACGTCACCATTCTGGAAATCGAAGACGGCCTGTTCGAAGTAAAGGCAACCAACGGCGACACGTTCCTTGGTGGTGAAGACTTTGACATGCGCATCGTCGATTATCTGGCGTCCGAGTTCAAAAAAGAGCACTCGGTTGATTTGACACAGGACAAAATGGCCCTGCAACGTCTGAAAGAGGCGGCTGAAAAGGCCAAGATCGAGCTCAGCTCGTCCAGCCAGACAGAAATCAACCAGCCTTTCATCTCGATGAGCTCCAGCGGCCAACCGCTGCACATGGTCATGAAACTGACCCGTGCCAAGCTGGAATCGCTGGTTGGTGATCTGATCAAGTCGTCGCTGAAGCCCTGCCAGGCCGCATTGAAAGATGCCGGTTTGACCGCGTCCGACATCGACGAAGTCGTTCTGGTCGGCGGTATGACCCGCATGCCCAAAGTGATCGAAGAAGTGACCAAGCTGTTCGGCAAAGAGCCTAACAAAGGCGTAAACCCTGACGAAGTGGTCGCGATGGGCGCCGCTATTCAGGCGGCCGTTCTGCAAGGTGACATCAAGGACGTTGTTCTTCTGGACGTGACCCCGCTGTCGTTGGGGATCGAAACCTTGGGTGGCGTGTTCACCCGTCTGATCGACCGCAACACGACGATCCCGACAAACAAGTCTCAGGTCTTCTCGACTGCCGAGGACAATCAGAACGCGGTGACAATCCGCGTCTTCCAAGGCGAGCGTGAAATGGCTGCCGACAACAAGATGCTGGGTCAGTTCAATCTGGAAAACATTCCGCCCGCCCCACGCGGTATGCCCCAGATCGAGGTGACGTTCGACATCGACACCAACGGTATCGTCGCGGTTCAAGCCAAAGACAAAGGCACCGGAAAAGAGCACAAGATCACGATTCAGGCATCGGGCGGTCTGTCGGATGAGGACATCGAAAAGATGGTCCGCGACGCGGAAGAGAACGCCGAGTCCGACAAAGAGCGCCGCGAGCTGGTCGAAGCCCGCAATCAGGCGGAAAGCCTGATCAACTCGACTGAAAAATCGATGGAAGAACACGCCGACAAGGTGGACCCGACCACGATCGAAGCAATCGAACTGGCCATTGCTGCGCTCAAGGATGAGCTGGAAAATGACGACGCCTCGAAGATCAAGTCGGGCATCCAGAACGTCACCGAAGCGGCAATGAAGCTGGGTGAAGCGATCTACAAAGCTTCCATGGACGCAGAAGAAGATGCGCCCAAGGCAGCGGACGAGGCCGCAGGACCCGGTGACGACGATATCGTCGACGCCGACTTTGAGGACCTGGACGACAACAAGCGCGGCTAAGCGCAGTCTCGAACCCCACGGGGGCCGGGCCCACAGCCCGGCCCTTTCAGGTTTGAGGAAAGGAGTTCTCGAATGGCCAAACGTGATTTTTACGAAGTTCTGGGTGTATCCCGTGGTGCTTCGGCCGATGAGATCAAAAAGGCCTACCGGCAAAAGGCCAAGGCCCTGCACCCGGACAGCAACAAGGACAACCCCAACGCCGAGGCACAGTTCAAGGAAGCGGGGCAAGCCTATGAAGTTCTGAAAGACGCCGAGAAAAAAGCGGCCTACGACCGGTTCGGCCATGCTGCCTTTGAGGGCGGAATGGGCGGCGGCGGTGGGCGCCCCGGACCCGGCGGCGGTCAGGGTGATTTCGCATCCGCATTTTCGGACGTGTTTGATGACTTGTTCGGCGATTTCATGGGCGCACGCGGTGGCGGCGGTCGGGGGCGCGCTGCGCGCGGCTCGGACCTGCGTTACAATATGCGCATCACGCTGGAAGAAGCGTTTCAAGGTCTGCAAAAGACAATCAACGTGCCGACTTCGGTTGCGTGTAAATCCTGCGAAGGAACCGGTGCCGAAGGCGGTAGCGAACCGACGACCTGCCATACCTGCTCTGGCATGGGTAAGGTCCGTGCCCAGCAAGGCTTCTTTACGGTTGAGCGGACCTGCCCCACGTGTTCTGGTCTAGGCCAGATCATCCAAAACCCTTGCAACGACTGTGGTGGTCAAGGTCGGGTTGAAAAAGATCGCGCACTGAGCGTGAATATCCCTGCTGGTGTTGAAACCGGCACACGTATTCGTTTGTCCGGCGAAGGCGAGGCCGGGATGCGCGGCGGCCCTCCGGGCGATCTCTATATCTTTATAGAAGTCGCAAAACACGCCCTGTTCGAACGCGAAGAAACGAACCTTTTTTGCAACGTGCCGGTGTCGATGGCGACGGCCGCGATGGGTGGCGATATCGAAGTGCCAACGATCGACGGTGGTCGCAGCCGGGTGAAAATCCCCGCGGGCAGCCAATCGGGCCGTCAAATGCGCCTTCGGGCCAAGGGCATGCCGGCCCTGCGTGGCGGCGGCGCGGGCGATATGTTTATCGAACTGGCGGTGGAAACGCCCGTCAACCTGACGTCCAAGCAAAAAGAACTGCTGCGCGAGTTTGAAAAACTGTCCGAAGACAATAACCCGGAAAGCAAAAGCTTTTTCCGCTCGGTCAAAAGCTTTTGGGACAGTATGAAGGGCTGAACTCAGCCGCTTTAATATCTGATCGGCCCCGCCCTAACCGGCGGGGCCTTTTCCTTTTCAGCGGTATCAGATCCTTCTTGCCCAAATCCAATCCCAACGGCATCACCCTGCCCCAAAGACTGTTTACGGGAAGCGATGTCCGCAGGGTCACATCCTTTCCCTGGTTCCGAGCGCCCATATCCTCCGGTCGCCCCATTTTGGGCGCTACGCAGCATCGCCCCCGCGACAAGCGCCCAGTCTGACAGCATGGGGCACTGTGTTTCGGACGCTATCAAGCCGCACTGCAAGCCATCAGAACGCGCACTTCCTCCAGAACGGAACGCAGCGTTTGCAGAATCATATCCACCCCGTCTGTATCAATGCTCAGAGGGGGGCGGATTTTCAGAATGTTGTCTGCCGGACCTTCGGCGCCAATCAAGATACGATGGTCGCGCATGCGATTGATGACATAACGCGCGATGTCTGTTCCCGGCGCGCGGGTGTCACGATCCGAAACCAGATCAACCCCAATAAAAAGCCCATAACCGCGCACATCGCCAATCATGTCAAACGTTTCCTGCAATTCTCGCAACCCGTCTAACAACGCAGTACCGCGTACCCGCGCATTTTCCATCAAGCCCTCGTCCTCGACGATGTCCAGCACCTCTTTGCCAATCCGGCAGGACAGGTTCGAGCCCCCAAATGTCGAAAAATACTCGGGGCCTTGCGCAAAACTGTCGGCAATCGCGCGGGTGGTGACGACCACTCCTAATGGATGGCCATTACCGATGGGTTTGCCCAAAACAACCACGTCAGGCGTTGCGCCTTGCTCCTGAAAGCCAAAGTAATACTCGCCCAAACGCCCCAGGCCTGTCTGGACTTCGTCGGCGATACACACCCCACCCGCAACGCGAATGCGATCATACACGCGCGGCAAATAGCCCTTGGGCGGGATGATCTGACCGCCAACACTTGGAAAAGTCTCGCAGATGAAGCCAGCCAGCGTGCCGCCACGCACATCAATCGCCTGAAGGGCTGTATCAACCAGTGCGGCATATTTCTCGGCGCGGTCAGGATCGTCGCGGCGGAAACGGCCACGATAATCGTCGGCCACGTCAATCAATTGGACCCAATCGGGTTGACCTACACTACCTTTGGCATTGAATTTATAGGCAGATATATCAATCGCGCCGGTTGTGTTGCCATGATAGCCGTGGTCGGGCGTAATCATGTCACGACCACCAGAATGCGCGCGCGCCAGACGCAGCGCAAGTTCATTTGCCTCGCTACCCGAATTCACAAAAAAACAGGTATCCAGACCATCAGGCATGTGGCGCAGAACCGCCTTGGCGAATGCATCTTGCGCCGGATGCAAATAACGGGTGTTGGAGTTCATGCGCGCCAGTTGGTCATTGGCGACGGCGCGAATGCGTGGATGTGCGTGGCCAACATGAGGCACGTTGTTATATCCATCCAGATACGGCCGCCCCCATTCATCAAACAAGTGATGGCGCCAGCCGCGTAACAACATAACAGGTGATTTATAGCTAAGTTTCAGGTTGGACCCGAAATGCGCCTGCCGCGCTGCCAACGTTTCATCGCGGCTGGCAGGTGTGAATTGTACCTTGTCATCAGGCAGATTTAACAAAACCGCCGGACTGGGACACAGCGCGGTCCAAAACGCCAGATCATCGGGGGATGCGGCTCCGGGCCAATCCTCTTTCATGCCATCGACGCTTAGCGCCATCTGGATATGGAGGTGCGGTGCCCACCCTCCATTTTCGTGCACGTTGCCTAATACCGCAAACTGCGCGCCTTTCTCAATGTGTTCTCCGGGCGTCATTCCCTCGGCTGAGGCGCGGGACAGGTGCCCGTACAAGGTGAAAAATGGCCCCTCAGGCGTGTCATGGCGCAGCATGATCAGCCCGCCGTAGTCCAGATTTGCAGCGCGATACCCAGAGAACACAACAGTGCCGTCCAACGGCGCATAAACGCCGGTTCCGGCAGGGGCAAAGATATCAACTCCCATGTGAACAGTGCGACGATCACTGCCTTTCCATGGGCCAAGTCGGAAAAAATCTTCGGTATAGATCAGGCGCGCTTCGCCGTAATGACCCAGCCATAGCATGTGCTGTGCGCTGTGTTCCGCGCCCAGTGTCGCGGCCTCTTGTGGCGTCATGGCAAATGGATTTTGCGGCACGATTGATCCCTCAACCGCGCAAGAGCCCATTGGCGCCTCGCCCAGGTCCTGACCAACGATCTGTGCGAACTGACCGCGCTGCGCGTCCAGCCATGCCATGACCCGATCCGCGCCTGGCACCACGGGCATCGCGCATGCAACACGTAAGCGGGCAGAAATTTGGGCCTCGTTGATCTGGTGGCCTTCCAGAAATCGCCATGCGGGGGCCTGACTGATCACGACATAAGGGTCGTCCGGAACCTCCCGCGCCATCATCGTCGAATTCACCAGGCTGACCGCCAGCCGCATTTTCAACAGCGGCCACACCATATCGACCTCTTGTGGGGTCAACGGATTGACCGAGTGATAGGCTCCGACCAGCGCGGCAAGCATGGCCTCGGGCTGGGCGTGATCCAACACAATATAGGCCGCCGTTATCGCCAAATCACAGATACGTGGCGCAGCGCAAATATCGCCAAAGTCTATGATGCCGGTAATCTGTGGCGCCTGCGTCAACGCACCTTGGACAAGGATGTTGTAATCATTGACGTCATTGTGGATGGCCTGCTGCGGCAATGCATCCAGCGCAGGTTTAATCGTGGCAAAACCCTGTGCGATCGTGTCCAGAATAGTCCGGCGATCCGGATCCTCGATCAGGTTGGTCTGTTCGGTGATCCAAGCGCCTTGCATCAAATTCCACTTGAAGTCGCGCGCCAGTTGAGAGTGTTGGAAATCGGCCAGCGCGGCATCCATTTGGCCAACGATCCGACCCAATTGTGCGGCAAGATCGGGGGTCTTGGGTTTCATCTCGGCATAAGGCACACCGGGCGCGCGGTTCAGCACCCAAGCGGTGCGTGGCTGACCATCGCCATCAACCACTTGCGCCGTCAACGCGCCGTCCGGCGTGGCAACGACATCTGGAATCGGTAGGTTGGGCGCGGCGGATAAAATGTGGCGGATTGCACCCGCTTGCATATCGACAAAGGCAGGATCGCACTCGGCGCGCATAACCTTCAACACATGCCCGGGCGTACCAGACACCCCAAAGTTCAGATCGTATTCACCGTTCAAACGGGTCAGATCCGCCGCAATGCCCCACGTTTGCATGAGCATGCGAGTCCAGTGATCGGCCATGTCGCGTATCCTTCTTGCACGTCGATTGCCTTGTTCGATCACAACGACCACCAGCGCGCAAGACGGGCAAAACGCTTTAACCGCTTTGGACGCGCTGCATAGACAATCTGCGGGTCTGCATGCGACGACGCAGGAAGGCCGCAATGAACATGACCGTCAGGATCAGGATAATTGTCGGTGCAGGCGCACTGTCTAGGAAGAAACTGGCATATGTACCTGAAATCATCGCCACCATGCAGATCACGACTGACAGCCACAGCATCGTCGAAAACTTGCGCACCAACAGAAATGCAATGGCCCCCGGCGCAATCAGCAATCCGATAGCCAAAATCAACCCCGCAGCCGATAACGTGGCCACGATGGTTAGTGATAGCGCCGCCAGCAGGCCATAATGCAACCATCCCACACGCAGGCCGGACGCGCGTGCCTGTGTCGGATCAAAGCTGTGCAACAGCCAGTCTTTCCATTTCAACGCCAACATCAGGCCAACCCCGGCGGAAATAATGCCCGCTGTCCAGATCTCATCCACCTCAACGCCCAGCATGTTTCCAAACAGAATGTGATCCAGATGGGCGTTCGTTTCGACCGAGACGTATAAAACAATGCCCAGCCCAAACATCCCCGAAAAGACGACACCCATCACGGTGTCTTGCTTGACGCGACTGTTATCGGCCAGAAATCCGGTCAACATTGCGCATGTCATACCCGCGCCAAACGCACCAACAATCAGCGGCAGGCCGAGAATATAGGCCAGAACGATACCGGGCAGCACCGCATGACTGACCGCGTCCCCCATCAGCGCCCAGCCCTTCATCACAAGAAAACATGACAGCAACGCTGTGGGCACCGACACGATCAGCGAAATCAGAAAGGCCTTTTGCATGAATGCAAATTGAAAGGGCAATAAAAGGGTGTCGATATCCATCATGCGCGCCCTTCGTTGGGTGTTTCAGGGCCGTGCCGCAGCGCCGCCGCCGCCCTGCGCCGCGCCGCCAGCAGGCCATGTTTTGGGGCAAAAATGAAGGCAGCCAAAAAGATCAAGGTTTGCAGGCAGACGATAATGCCCCCGGTTGCGCCGTTCAGAAAATAACTGACATAGGCCCCGGCAAAGCTGGTCGATGCGCCAATGGCGACAGACATCATAATCAGACGTGGAAACCGATCACACAGAAGATAGGCCGTGGCCCCCGGCGTGACCACCATGGCAATCACCAAGAACGCGCCCACCGTTTGCATCGCGGCAACCACCGAGGCGGAGAGCAATACAAAGAAAACCGCCTTAAGCAGGCCCGGGCGCAACCCGATGGTGCGCGCGTGGCTTTCATCAAAGAACACGACCATCAGGTCTTTCCATTTGGCCAACAGAACCACCAGCGACACAGCCCCGATCAGGACCAGTTGCAACGTATCGTCAGGGGTAATGGCCAGAATGTTCCCCATCGTTATGGTCTGTATCGATACGGACATCGGGTTTATCGACACGATAAACAGGCCCAGCCCGAAGAATGATGTGAAAATCAGCCCGATGATGACATCCACTTTCAGTCCGGACCTCTCGGACAGGAACAACATCGCCCCTGCCGCCAGCCCGCCCGCGATGAACGCGCCCAGCGCAAAGGGCAGACCCAGAATGTAAGCCCCCGCAACCCCCGGCACCACCGAATGAGACAGCGCATCCCCGATCAGGGACCACCCTTTGAGCATCAAATAGCAGGACAAAAACGCGCAGACACCGCCGACAAGGGCGGACACCCACATCGCGTTGGTCATGTAACCATAGGAAAACGGCTCGGCCAAAGTGGACAACATCAAGTGTCCCCCCGGCGCTGGGTCTTTTCGCCATATTGCACGAACGGGCGTTCGTCATCCGAGATAATCGTGATTTCACGCGCATCCTCGTCATCGTGCAAGGTATCACCACCAAGGGTGAAGTGGCGCAGCACACCGCCAAACGCGTTTTCCAGATTTTCGCGGGTGAACGTCGTCTCGATCAATCCATAACTCAGGACAGTTCCCTTTACCAACACGGTGCGGTCGCAGAACTCGGGCACCGATCCAAGATTATGGGTCGACACCAACATCACCCGCCCCTCATCGCGCAGCTCACGCAAAAGGGCCACGATCTGTTCTTCGGTTTTCACATCGACGCCGGTAAATGGTTCGTCTAGCAAAATTACCTTCCCGTCCTGCGCCAAAGAACGTGCCAAAAAGACGCGCTTGCGTTGGCCGCCGGACAGTTCGCCAATTTGGCGGTGGCGAAAGTCCTGCATGTTGACCCGATCAAGTGCCAGATCAACCGCAGCCCGGTCCTTTGCTGAGGGACGGCGCAAGAACCCCATGTGACCATAGCGCCCCATCATCACCACATCTTCGACCAGCACGGGAAAGGACCAATCGACGTCCTCGGATTGGGGCACATAGGCCACCAGGTTTTGTTTCAACGCCTCTCGTACGGGCATGCCGAGAACCCGGATTTCGCCCTGCGCAGCTGGCACAAACCCCATGATCGCCTTGAACAGCGTCGATTTGCCCGCACCATTGACTCCAACCAGCGCCGTCACAGTGCCACGAGGGATTTCAAAGCTGGCGTTCCACAGGGCCGTATGGCCATTGCGATATGTCACCGTCACATCATGCGCCGAAATGCCTCCACCCGGATCGGTGGGGGCATGTCGGGCTGCATTGGGAACGGTATCGTGCGAATCGCGCATCGGTGGTCTTCCTTGCATTGGGCCGGGCGCATACGCCCCGACCGATCGATAATACAGGCGGCGGAACCGCAGAGGGTTTATTTCGTGTCGCCGGTCAAACCTTCGACAATCGTACTGGAGGTAACGTTCAATAGATCCAGATAGGTCGGCACCTTACCGTCCGGTTCGCTAAGAGAGTCGACATACAGAACGCCGCCATAACGCGCTCCGGTTTCGCGGGCGACCTGTTCTGCCGGTGATGTGTTGACTGTGCTTTCGCAAAACACGACCGGAATATCGTTGTCACGAACACCATCAATCACGCCGCGTACCTGCTGCGGTGTGCCAACCTGATCGGCATTCATCGGCCACAGATACAGCTCCTTCATTCCAAAATCCCGCGCCAGATAGCTGAATGCGCCTTCGCACGTCACCAGCCAGCGCTTGTTCTCGGGGATATTGGCCACCGCATCGCGCAATGGCTGAATCGTGTTGCGCAACCGGGTTTTGTAAGCGTCGGCATTGGCACGATAAACTGCGGCATTGCCCGGGTCATGCAGAACAAAAGCCTTGGTAATATTGTCAATATAGATCAACGCATTGTCCAACCCCATCCACGCATGGGGGTTGGGTTTTCCCTGATAGCTGCCCGAAGCAATCGAAATCGGGTCGACCCCATCTGTCAATGTGACCGAAGGCACATCCGCCATGTTGGACAGGAACTGCTCAAACCAGAGTTCCAATTTCATACCATTCCAAAGGATCAGATCTGCATCATGTGCGCGCACGATATCTTGCGGTGTTGGCTCATACCCGTGGATTTCTGCGCCCGGTTTGGTGATCGACACCACATCGGCCGCATCCCCCGCAACGTTGGCCGCCATATCGGCCAGCACGGTAAACGTCGTTACTACCTTCATTTTGTCAGCCGCCATTGCGCCCGTCGCTGTCAAAAAAACGACAGTCATCGCAGCAAGCCGGGTGGCGCGGGCACGGTCTACGGTCATGGTATAACTCCTGTGGTCGGTCAATCTCCACGCCCTTAAATGCGAACCACTCGCAACTGTCAATGAAAATGCGAGGCATTCTCAACTAATCCACCAATGAGCCCGTCACCCCAAACAAAAACGCCCCGAATGCGTGCATCGGGGCGTTTTATTTTGCGGCTACTCACCGGTGATTAATGCGCTTCGGCCCAATTGGCACCGCGCCCGGCATCTACGGTCAGGGGCACGTCCAGATGCACCAAAGGCGCAGCAGCCCCCTCCATCACGTCGCGGGCAACCTTGATCACCTCGTCCTCGGCGCCGGATTCGACCTCGAACAACAGTTCATCGTGCACTTGCAACAACATCTTGCAAGGCAGTCCCTGAATGGCATCCGGCATGCGGATCATGGCACGCCGGATAACATCGGCCGCTGTGCCCTGAATCGGCGCATTGATTGCCGCGCGCTTGGCGAATCCGGCGCGTGGACCCTTGGCCGCGATTTCTGGCGTGTGAATCTTGCGTCCAAACAGCGTCTGAACATGCCCATGCGCCTTGGCGAAATCTACGGTTGCATCCATGTAGGTACGGATACCCGGGAAGCGCTCAAAATAGCGGTCAATGAACCCCTGCGCCTCACTGCGCGGGATGCGCAGATTGCGCGCCAGTCCAAAACCGGAAATCCCGTAAATCACACCAAAGTTGATCGCCTTGGCTCGGCGGCGCACCTCGGGAGTCATCTCCTCCATCGGCACGCCGAACATTTCGCTGGCCGTCATTGCGTGAATATCTTGGCCCTGACGAAATGCCTCTTTCAATGCGGCAATATCGGCGACATGCGCCAGAATGCGCAGCTCAATCTGGCTGTAATCCAAACTGACCAGCGTTCGCCCTTCCGGGGCGATGAATGCCTCGCGAATGCGACGGCCTTCATCGCTGCGCACGGGAATGTTTTGCAAATTAGGATCACTTGAGGCCAAACGCCCGGTGCTGGCTCCGGCCTGCATATACGAGGTATGAACCCGCCCTGTATCCGGGTCGATATGATCTTGCAATGCATCCGTATAGGTCGATTTCAACTTGGACAGTTGCCGCCAATCCAGCACGCGGGCAGGCAAATCATGTTCGGTGGCCAAATCCTCAAGTACGTCGGCACCCGTCGCATAAGCGCCCGTCTTGCCAC
Organism: Roseovarius aestuarii; assembly: GCA_027214255.1. GTDB lineage: Bacteria > Pseudomonadota > Alphaproteobacteria > Rhodobacterales > Rhodobacteraceae > Roseovarius > Roseovarius aestuarii_A. The sequence goes on along the minus strand of JAPWHL010000003.1, from coordinate 215,881 downwards.
GCTTGCCCCCCTCCAGTCCCATTTCATCAAACAGGATTTCGCCCAATTGTTTTGGGCTGCCAACGTTGAAACTGCGCCCGGCCAACGCGTGAATTTCCGCCTCCAGCCCGGCCATTTTCTGTGCAAAGGCGTTGGACATGCGGCTTAGAACCTCGCGGTCCACCTTGATCCCGTTCTGTTCCATCCGGGCCAGCACCGGTACCAAGGGACGCTCCAATGTCTCGTAAACGCTTGTAACCCGCTCGCGGTGCAACTGGGGCTTGAACAGCATCCACAACCGCAACGTCACGTCGGCATCCTCGGCAGCATAGGGCACGGCCTTGTCCAACGGCACACGGTCAAAGGTCACGGCGGACTTGCCCGTTCCGATCAGCGTTTTGATCGGGATCGGCGTGTGGCCCAGATAGCGTTCGCTCAACGCATCCATACCATGATTGTGCATCCCAGCGTGCAGGGCATAAGACATCAACATCGTATCGTCGATCGGGGCCACATTCACCCCATGGCGCGCGAAAACCTTGGCGTCGTATTTCATGTTCTGGCCGATCTTTAGGATCGCCGGATCCTCCAGCATCGACTTTAACGCATCCAGAACCTGTTGCACCGGCATCTGCCCCTCAGCCAGCTTGTCTGAGCCAAACAGATCATCCGCATCGCCATCCTTGTGGATCAGCGGGATGTAACACGCCTGCCCAGGCTCCACACATAAAGAGATGCCGACCAGTTCCGCCTGCATTTCATTCAGCGACGTGGTTTCCGTATCAACAGCGACATAGCCGCGCGCATAAATCCGGTCCAGCCAGACTTGTAATTCGGCAGCGTCACTGACCTGCCTGTAGTCGGCAACCGAGATGTCGGGCATGTCCGGAGCGGCCGCATCAGCAACCTTGGCTGGCTCATCCTCGATTACCGGCGGCTCGGCCCCCATCGCATCAGCGATCCGCTTGGTCAGGGTGCGAAACTCCATCTCGGCCAAGAACGCCAACAGCGTCTCGGTGTCGGCATCACGCACTTCCAGATCGTCCAGACCGAAATCCAAGGGCATGTCACAATCCAGTTGCACCAACTGGCGCGACAGGCGGATTTGCTCTGCATTGTCGATCAGGGTTTGTCGGCGCTTGGGTTGCTTGATCTCACCAGCACGTTCCAACAGCGCATCCAGATCACCATATTCGTTGATCAACAAGGCTGCCGTTTTGATCCCGATCCCCGGCGCGCCGGGCACATTGTCCACAGAATCCCCGGCCAATGCCTGAACATCCACGACCCGCTCAGGGCCAACGCCGAACTTTTCACGAACGCCGTCCACATCGATGCGCCGGTTCTTCATCGCATCCAGCATCTCAACGCCACCACCCACCAGTTGCATCAAGTCCTTATCCGAACTGATGATCGTCACCCGCCCGCCCGCTTCGCGCGCCTGACAGCTAAGTGTCGCGATGATATCATCTGCCTCGTAACCTTCGACTTCTTTGCAGGCGATATTGAACGCAATCGTCGCTTCGCGCGTTAGCGGCATTTGCGGGCGTAGATCTTCGGGCATTGCCTCGCGGTTGGCCTTGTAATCAGGGAACAAATCATTGCGAAACGTATGGCTGCCCTTATCGAAAATCACGGCCACATGGGTCGGAGCATCCGGGCCGTGATTGCCTTCGACATAGCGCTGCAACATGTTGCAAAACCCTGCCACGGCGCCAATGGGCAACCCATCGGACTTGCGCGTCAATGGCGGCAGCGCGTGATAGGCGCGAAAGATAAACGCCGAGCCGTCAATCAGATGCAGATGGCACCCCTTGCCAAATTGCGTGGTCATACCCGCCTCCCTAATGGTTGGTACATGATATGCCACGCGCGCGCGCCGCTCGCCACCCGATTACACATCGCCTGCGCAAATTGGATCGGCCACAAGGGTATAGCCCCTTAGCCTTTCATCTTTCCCGAAAATACCTAAATTCCGACGCCCCCAACAGGCGCAGCACTTCGAAGGCGTCAGACCTTGCCCTCAAAATCCTTGTGCACAATCTTGCAGTCACAATATGGGCATTCGACCCATCCATGCTCGCTCGGGATCTGCAACCAGACGCGCGGGTGGCCCAGCGCACCCTCACCGCCATCGCACGAGATGCGATACTGATCCACGATCCGCGTTTCCGGGGCTTGCGTAACCATAGGGGGCGTTTCCTTTTCACGTCCGATACTTTACGCAACTATCTGCGATCTAACAGGCAAGGGCAAGACCACCATGAACGCATCAGCCATCGAAATCCGCGGGTTGCGCAAAACCTACGCCGCCAGCGGCACATCCCCTGCCAAGGAGGCACTGAAAGGCATTGATTTAGACATCCCCGCAGGCAGCGTTTTTGGTCTGCTGGGCCCCAATGGCGCGGGCAAGTCAACACTGATCAATATTTTGGCCGGTCTGGTGATTAAATCGGCGGGCAACGTCACGATCTGGGGGTTTGATCAGGACGTTAACCCCCGACAAAGCCGCGCGGCCATTGGCGTCATGCCGCAAGAGCTGAATCTGGATCCTTTTTTCACGCCCCGCGACGCCCTTGAGGTACAGGCAGGCCTTTATGGAGTGCCGCGCGGGCAGCGACGCAGTGACGAAATCCTTGCGCTGGTAGGCCTTGAAGACAAGGCAAACGCCTACGCACGCACCCTGTCGGGTGGCATGCGCCGCCGCTTGCTTCTGGCCAAGGCCTTGGTCCATGCCCCGCCGGTACTGGTGCTGGACGAACCAACCGCAGGGGTCGACATCGAATTACGTCAGATGCTGTGGACAAATGTGCGGGAATTAAACAAGCAAGGCATGACCATCATCCTGACAACGCATTATCTGGAAGAAGCCGAAGAGATGTGCGATGAAATCGCCATCATCAATCACGGCGAGGTGGTTGTTCGCGATAATACGCAATCCCTGTTGGGTCGGATTGACCGCAAGACGATCCTGATCACGCCCGACATCCCGCTGACGGCCAATTCCCCCCTGCCTCAAGGACCCGGTTTAATTTCGCAATTGCGCCCGGATGGGCGGCTGGCAATCAGCTATAACCGGTCAGACACACAGGCGGGGGAAGTTCTGGATACTGTGCGCACAGCCGGGATCGGCCTGCGCGATCTACACACAGAAGAGGCCCATCTGGAGGAAGTATTTTTGGACCTTACCCGCAGCCGGTAATCCCGGCTGGCGCGGCCCCGTTACGTCCGCGCCAGCAATGGCCCCAACACCTGCCCGCCCAGGATATGCATATGCAGATGCGGCACCTCTTGCAGGCCGTTCACACCCGCGTTTGAAATCGTGCGATACCCGTCCTCAGCGACCCCCGCCATACGGCACACTTTCCCAATGGTTCTGTTGAAATCGACCAGCTCGGCATCGCTTGCCTCGGCGGCAAAATGCGCAAAACAAACATACGGCCCCTTGGGAATAACCAGAATATGCACCGGAGCCTGCGGATTGATATCCTTGAAGGCCAGACAATGCTCTGTTTCCAGCACCGTGTCGTTGGGAATCTCGCCGCGCAAAATCTTGGCAAAGATGTTTTGGTCATCATAAACGTAGGGCATTGGGCCACCTTAATGTTGAAAACGCGTCAATCCGCAAAAAGATGCTCGGTCCGGGCGATCTGAAGCGCGGCATCATGGCCGGTGTCCAGAAACTTGGCAATCGGGCCTGCATTCTCTTCGGGGCTGTTGCGTTCGTGGATGATGTAGTGATGCTCAAACTCGGCATCACGAATTTTATCGCTTTCAAATGTAGTGTCACCGCGAATCGTGGGCAACAGGCGCTCCAGCGTTTCATCACTGGTTTGCTCCCCTGCCAAGCCAACGCGCATGGCATGCCCGGTTAAAAATTCGTCCGTAAAGACGCATTGTATTTCCAACAGACGGGTCACGCTGCGATCGCTACAAAAATCCTGCAACAAATCCAGATTGCCGGGGTCCATGCAGACAATCATCTGATCCGTTTCATAGTAATCAAACAACATCCGCATCAAAGCCCGGCGATGGCGCGTACGCTTGCTTAAACTTGATTGAATCCCGCCAAGGTCGGGCAGATCGGTGTCTTCTTCGTTAAACAGGTACTCAATCGTCGGCGTGTTGGTAATCTGCCTGATCTGTTCGATTAACCGCTTGGCAACATGCCATTTCTTGCAGATCACGATCATCAGTTCGCGTTGGCGGCCCAGCGTACTTTCGGTTTCCCAGAACCGGCTGGCAAACCGTCGCCCGATTCGCCCCCGGCCCGTTAGGAACTTGAACAGGCTGCGCCCTTCGTCAGAAATCCTGAACTCGGCCCGGTCATCGGAGTAAAGCGCACCCAACCGTTCTTTCAGTTCAACCGCCTCGGGGCTGATCTTGCGTGCAAACAACGCATCCTGCCCCAACAGCAGTTCATAATGGTCGTTATAAAACGTCTGCGGCATGCCGTATTCGGTAAACATCAGAAAGGTCAGCGTGCGCGTGCGAATCTCGGCATCCGGTACAAGGTGGCGCACGACAGTTTGAAAAAATGTCTCATCGGGGATCCATGTAGTGCGAAAAAACCGCATCACGTCTCGACGTTTGCGCGTGAATTCTAAGATCCACTCGATGGTACGACGGCGCAGGCACCACCATTGGCTGCCGATCTGCACCTGAATGTCATGCGGGACATCGCGCGACAGCTTGAATTTCTGTTGCAAGTAAAAGGACGTATCAAACAGCCGCTTGTTTTTTCGCTCATTAAAGAAGTGGCGATAGATCAACCGCTCTTCCTTCATGCCGGTCTTGATCCAGTCACTGTCGAAATAATCAAAGGATTCGATGTAATCGACATCCTCGGCATCCAGAAAATCATGAGCATAGCGCGCTGACTTGATCGCGGCGCAATCCCCCGACAACATGTAAAAATGCGTGGCACGCGGAAAGGCTTGCGCAGCAGCTTCAACCGCCAGCAAAGTCGCGTGCACCAGCGACCATTCGCCCCAGCCGCATTTCAACCGCTTGCGCGCGAAGGTCACATTGGGATTGCCATCCAATTCAGCGCGGATTTGTTTGTAATGCGCAGGATTGGACCGGCCATCAAAGTGGATCGCGATATAGTCGCCCGCTGCGGTCAACATCTTCGCCTGCCCGATGATCGCATCCGGGTCCTTGTGGCATAGAAGTATGAATGCAATTTTTGCCATATTGGAAACAGACTAGCCCTTGTTACGCGGATTGATTACAGTGATAGTCGCGATCAAGCATGTATTAAACCGGGTTTGTTCCCGTTTTAACATACTAATGACCAATAAGCCCTAAACGGGCACCTGAGGCATTTGGAGACGGCAGTTATGGGTTTTCCCGGCACCTGGATGACCGAAAGCGAGAGTGTTGTGTATAGGGTTGTACCCAAATGCGCCTGCTCCACCATCGGTCAAATTATGTATTATTCGGACCACGGGCAGTTTTTCGATGGCGATATCCACGACGCCCAAGGCGGCATGCACAAATGGGCACTGGATGAAAGCCAACCGTTGATCACCGCCAATGTGACAGCCCATCAATCCTATGCGTTCACCTGTGTGCGCAATCCCTACACGCGCATCCTCTCCAGTTTTTTCGACAAGATTTGCGGCATCCAGCGCAACGGCAAACGGTATCGGGGTAAACTGGTTCCGCTGCTGGTGCAGAAATACGGAATCGAAGTCGGCGGCGACGACGGCAAGCAGGACTTCGATCAAATCCAAAGTTTCCGCCGTTTTTTGCTGTTCGCACGCGACACCATCAGATGGCGCCGCCCGATGGAGCCTGACATCCACTGGTCCGCACAGGCAGGCCATATCAGCACGTTCATCGTCAATGGCGGGACATATGATCGGATTTTCTGGACCGAAGCATTCAACGACGGGATGCAGGATGTCCTGAACGCGATTGAAACACCTCATAAAGTCGATCTAACCGCCATTCCCCGCTTTAACGAAAGCGAAGGCCACGGACCAAAGCGCGCCCATCCCGTCGAAGATTACTTTGACGATCTGTCAAAGCATCTGGTCTACGAGATCTACAAACGTGATTTCGACCTGTTCAAATACGACTTTGACGATCCCTCCAACAAGATGCCAATTGGCGAAATTGATCTGGATGAAGTCCACGCAAAACTGGGCGAATGACGCGCAAGTTGCGCTTTGGGTATTTCAGCCAAGAAAAAATAAAATGCACGCAAATGCACGCACCGGGGGCGGCGTCGGTCAGAGAATTCCTGATGCAAACCACCACCCGGCGCGCGACTTTTCCTTGGGCGGTCATCGGCTCCCCAGCCTGTACCGCCCCGACATTTTGACTGATTCGAGGTTAACACCGCGTTACTGATCGGCCGAGCTTCGGCTTTTTCTTGGTTCAAATACCCAAAGCGCAACCGCGCCAGAAAACGCACGGCCCGCGATTGACCCCTTAGCTGTCAAAGCAAACCTTCTGCCTTGAACAGTGCCTTGACGTCCACTTCGGGACGCGCGCCATAGTGGCCGATGACCTCTCGAGCGGCTATGCAACCCATCCGCCCCGCCACCATCAGATCGGCCCCTGTCGCTAATCCGTAAAGGAACCCTGCCGCGAATTGATCACCTGCACCCGTGGTGTCCACAGGGGTCTCCGCCTGCACCGGAACCTGAACAGTTTCTCCGGCTCGTTTGATCATAACGTCTTGACCGGACTGCGTGCATACAATCAAGCCGCAGTCAGACGCAGCATTGTCCAACGCGGCACTCAAGTCATCAGTTTGGTAAAGCGATTTCCATTCGTGCTCATTCCCGATCACATAGTCCAGATCGCGAACGAGTTGACGGAAATCATCGCGGTGGCGATCAACGCAATAGGGATCACTCAGAGACGCGCCCGCCATACCGCCTCCGACGCGACAGGCGTGGGCGGCGGCAAAAAAGGCCGCTTTACCCTTGGGTTTGTCGAAAAGATACCCTTCCAACACCAAAAGCCCCGCGCCCCCCGCCACATCTGCACGCACATCATCAACGCCCAGTTCGGTAGAAATTCCCAGATAGGTGTTCATAGACCGCTCACCATCCGGCGACACGAAAATCATTGAACGCGAGGTGGGCATATCACCTGTACGCGGTGCGTTGACGAAATCTGTGCCTGCATCGGCCATAGCCTGCGCGTAATACTGCCCCAGCTCATCGTCATTGACGCGCCCAATCAGAGCCGTCGTCAGACCCAGTGCACCCAGCCCTGCGATCGTGTTGGCCACAGACCCTCCGGGAGCCTGAAACCGGTTTTCCATCGCATCATACAGCGCCTCACCACGGTCTTGTTCGATCAGGGTCATCACGCCCTTTTCAACCCCGTTGGCAGCCAGAAACGCATCATCGCACTGGCTGATCACATCGACGACGGCATTACCGATTCCGACGGCTTGATATTTTGTCATAGGTTCTTGTCCTCGAATTGGCACAGATCGCGGATCAGGCACGTTGCGCATAAGGGTTTGCGAGCTTTGCAAGTATAGCGCCCGTGCAAGATCATCCAGTGATGTGCGTGATGTTGGAAATCGGCCGGTATGTGATCTTCGATTGCGCGTTCGACCGCGACAACATCCTTGCCCGGCGCCACACCAGTGCGATTTCCAAAGCGGAAGATATGCGTGTCGACCGCCTGTGCAGGCATGCCCCACCACATGTTCAAAACCACATTGGCTGTCTTGCGCCCAACGCCCGGCAGGCTTTCCAAAGCGGCGCGCGAATTAGGTACCTCGCCACCATAGTCATCGACCAAAATGGCGCTCAGCTTCATCACGTTCTTGGCTTTTTGGCGAAACAGGCCGATGGTCTTGATGTGATCCGTCAGCCCCTCAAGGCCCAGGTCCAGCATTTTCTGCGGCGTATCCGCAACGGCGAACAGCCCGCGCGTGGCCTTGTTCACCCCCGCATCCGTCGCCTGCGCACTCAATGCGACAGCAACGACAAGGGTGTAAACATTTACATGCTCCAACTCACCCTTGGGTTCGGGTTCCGCCGCCTGAAAGCGGGCAAAGATCTCGCGGATCGCGTGATAGTCTAGCTGTTTGGCTGGCTTGGTCATAGCTATTCCTATGACGCCAATTTTGCCAATGCGCAATATTCGGGTCGCCGCCAAGGTCTCGGCCGCCTATTTTGACACGCCAAGGAGACATGTCATGACCACACCACTGCCACAGCCCGCAAGCGAGAGCTATCACTTCCACGTCATGCGTCGTGCCATCGACCTGATTGACAATGGTGGCACCGATATGACGTTGGACACGTTGGCCCGCGCCATGGATATGAGCCCGGCACATTTTCAGCGCCTGTTTTCCGCATGGGTCGGCGTATCCCCGAAACGCTATCAACAGTATCTGACGCTGGATCATGCCAAGACGTTGCTCGCACAGCGATTTACCACGCTAGATGCCGCCACTGAATCGGGTTTGTCTGGCACGGGACGCCTGCACGATCTTTTCTTACGATGGGAGGCAATGAGCCCCGGTGAATTTGCCCGCAAGGGCGCGGGGCTGATCATCTATTGGGGCTGGTTTGACAGCCCTTTCGGTCCGTCTTTGGTGATGGGAACGGACAAGGGACTATGCGGAATCGGTTTCGCCTCGGAGACGGGTGAAGCGGCCACGATGGACGATTTAACTGCCCGTTGGCCCAATGCACAATTTGAGGAAAACGCCGATCGGTTGCGTCCTTGGGTTTTGGCCGCTTATGGCTCGGCGGCGAACGAAACTGCGCCGCTTTACCTGATCGGCGCGCCATTTCAGATCAAAGTGTGGGAGGCTTTGCTGCAAATCCCGTCAGGCCATGTCACCACCTATTCGGAAATCGCGCACTCCATCGGTCATCCCAAAGCTGTGCGCGCAGTTGGCACCGCGGTTGGCCGCAATCCGATCAGCTTGTTGATCCCTTGCCATCGGGCCTTGCGCAAATCAGGCGGGCTGGGTGGATACCATTGGGGGCTGCCGGTCAAACGCTCGATCTTGGCTTGGGAAAGCGCGCGGGCAGACGGATAGCCACGCAAGCCGCGAAAAATGCGCGGAATACTGCCGAGTTCCCCTCTGATACTTGTTGGGCATCCGCCCGGTCATACTTATACTGTTGGGTAAGCCCGGAGTAACCCGGCATAAAATCACAAGGCTTTTCCAATGATCCGAGCAAAAAAACCGATTATTCTGGTGGCAGGTGCCGCCCTAATGCTGACTGCGGCCTGCGAAGGCCCACGCAATCTGGAAGGGTCGCAATCCAGCCCTAACAAAACCGGACAAGGCGCATTGATTGGTGGCCTTGTCGGGGGCTTGGTTGGCGCGGCGGCCAGCGATAAAAAGGGCAAAGGCGCTGTGATTGGTGCCGCCGTTGGCGCATTGGGCGGGGCCGCGATTGGCAACGCGCTGGACAAACAAGAGGCCGAATTGCGCCGCGATTTGGAAAATGACCGCGTTCAGATCACCAACACCGGTGACCGCCTGATCGTGACCCTCCCGCAGGATATCCTGTTTGCCGTCGACAGCGCCGTTGTAAACAACGCTTTGCGCGGTGATCTTCTGACCGTTGCGGACAGCCTGAAATCCTATCCGGGCAGCACTGTGCAGGTCGTCGGACACACCGACAACTCCGGTGCAGCCGCCTATAACCAATCCCTGTCCGAGCGGCGCGCGAATTCGGTTGCAGACGTGCTGATGAACGGCGGCGTGGCCTTTAACCGCATTCAAACTTATGGACGCGGCGAGGACCAACCGATTGCCTCGAACCTGACCCCCGAAGGCAAGGCCCAAAACCGACGGGTCGAGATCGTGATCCTGCCCAACGCCTAACGCTTGGCTATTTCTTGGCTTCGGCCTGAAACGCAGCTCCGCCAGATCAGGCTGAGCTGCGTTTTTTTAACATAGTTTCTGAGATAGTGGCCTAGGACCTTGCAGACCACTTAGCCGGCTCTGTCGGATACCTTCATAAGCACTATTCCAACCAGAATAAGCAGCGCCGCCAGCAAGCGCATCGGCGTGACTGCTTCCTTCAGTATAACTGTTCCAACAGCAAATGCTCCAACAGCGCCGATTCCTGTCCAGACAGTGTAGGCGATACTCAGAGGAAGCGTGCGCATAGCCAAGGAAAGCAACGCAAAGCTGGTTATCATCGTGATGATGGTGATCGTGCTGGGCACAAGTACCGTGAACCCGACCGACTTTTTCATGAAAAACGCCCAAACGATTTCCAGAAAACCCGCGAGCACAAGATAAATCCAAGCCATATTCTGACCCTTTCCCATAAGGGCCGGGCCGTCCCGGAATTATATCAAGCCGCAGGTCGTCCTGCGTGGATCATGTCTTAGAGGCAATGCCAAACCCGGTCAAGAAAGGTGCACCCTAGAACCGGCCCCTCGTCGGGCAATACCTGCTCGACCTGACATTGACCCCACCCCAACTTCGCGCTACCCGATTGGCCAACACATTCAGCCAAAAGGACCGTGCCCATGACCACCCCATCGCTTCTTATTCTTCCTGGTGACGGGATCGGCCCCGAAGTGATGGCCGAGGTCCGCAAGGTCATCGACTGGTTCGGGGCCAAGCGCGACATGTCGTTTGACGTCTCAGAGGATCTGGTTGGCGGCTGCGCTTATGACAAACACGGCACGCCTTTGCACGACGACACGATGGCCAAGGCCCAAGAGGTAGACGCGGTTCTGCTGGGCGCCGTGGGTGGCCCAAAATACGACAATCTGGATTTCTCGGTCAAACCCGAACGCGGCCTTTTGCGCCTGCGCAAGGAAATGGACCTGTTCGCTAACCTGCGCCCGGCGCAGTGTTTTGACGCGCTGGCAGATTTTTCATCATTGAAGAAAGACGTGGTCGCAGGGCTCGACATCATGATCGTGCGTGAATTGACCAGCGGCATCTATTTCGGTGAACCGCGCGGCATTTTTCAGGAGGGCAACGAGCGGGTCGGCGTCAACACACAGCGCTACACCGAATCCGAGATCGACCGTGTCGCCCGTGCCGCATTTGAGCTGGCCCGCAAGCGCGGCAACAAAGTGTGCTCGATGGAAAAGGCCAACGTCATGGAGAGCGGCATCTTGTGGCGCGAAATCGTGACCAAGGTACATGCCGAAAGCTATTCGGACGTCGAACTTAGCCACATGTACGCCGACGCCGGCGCCATGCAGCTGTGCCGCTGGCCCAAGCAATTCGACGTAATCGTCACCGACAACCTGTTCGGGGATTTGCTGTCGGATGCAGCGGCAATGCTGACTGGCAGCCTTGGCATGTTGCCCTCTGCCAGCCTTGGCGCGCCGATGGCCAATGGCCGTCCCAAGGCGTTGTACGAACCCGTCCACGGCAGCGCGCCCGACATCGCCGGTCAGAGCAAGGCAAACCCGATTGCCTGTATCCTCAGCTTTGCCATGGCGCTACGCTATTCCTTCGATCAAAAGGACGAGGCAACGCGTCTGGAATCGGCAATTGAATCCGTTCTGGCAGGTGGTGCACGTACCGCAGACCTGATGGGCCCCGAAGGCGGCACCCCCATGAGCACCAGCGATATGGGCGATGCAGTCGTCGCAGCACTCGACGCCAGCCTCTAAGAATTCTGCGCCCTGCATTGATGTATAATGCGGGGCGCATTGCTATGGTGAAGGCAGGCGATGCAGGCTGCGTTCAACCACCTATGAGCCGACCAGGCCCCCCAGCCCTCACTTGCAATATCCCTTTCCTATCATATCTCCTGCTCTGTGTCGGAGTTAGCTCAGCCAGGTAGAGCGCTGTTTTTCCATGTTGCCGTCACTACCTTGGCGCGTGTTTAGGAGGACTGAGATGGGCTATGTAAAGACAACGATGCTGATGGCAGCGATGACCGCGCTTTTCATGGGCGTGGGATACCTGATCGGCGGGTCGGGCGGCGCCTTGATCGCGCTTGTGGTCGCGGCGGCAATGAACACCTTTACCTGGTGGAATTCGGACCGCATGGTCCTGCGCATGCACAACGCCCAGTTGGTACCCGCCGGGGATCGTATGGGCCTTCACGCATTAACGGCCGAGCTTGCGCGGGGTGCGGGCCTGCCCGAGCCCAAGGTTTACCTGATTGACACGCCGCAGCCCAATGCCTTTGCCACCGGTCGTAACCCTTCGAATGCAGCCGTAGCTGTAACCTCGGGCCTGATCCGCAATCTGAACCGCAACGAGTTGGCCGGCGTGATCGCACATGAACTGGCCCACATCCGCAACCACGACACTGCGATCATGACCGTCACCGCAACCTTTGCCGGCGCGATTTCGATGCTGGCTAACTTCGCGTTGTTCTTCGGTGGCTCGCGAGAGCGGCTAGGGTTGGTCGGTACGCTCTTGATGATGTTTCTTGCGCCGATGGCGGCAGCGCTGGTACAGATGGCGATCAGCCGGACGCGCGAATATGCCGCCGACAAGGCCGGGGCCGATATTTGCGGTCAGCCGCTTTGGTTGGCCTCCGCACTGGAAAAGATAGCTATGGGCGCCGCCCGGATCGACAACGACGCGGCTGAGCGCAACCCGGCGACAGCCCATATGTTCATCATCAACCCATTACACGCGCACAAGCGAGACAATCTTTTCGCAACGCACCCTGCGACGGAAAATCGCGTGGCGGCTTTGCGCGCGATGGTGCTGGAACACAGCGGCACCTCAAATGCCCACGATCATTCCATATCGCCCAGCCGTGTACCCCATATTCGGAATCGCGGACGATCCGGGCCTTGGTCCTAAGCGCGCCCCTGACCCGTTTCGGGAAGCACCCTTCGATCACATTGGGAATACGGTAGGTTTGAATTTTGATCTGCACGTTAATTTCCCCCTTATTTGCCCCGCCAAACTCGTCGTCTTGGGCGGTATGTCTCGCAACTCTTGGCGTTACCCATCGTCTCGCCATTCGTGCGCCAGCCAATAAACGACAACACTGTCAGCAGGGCATGCCCCGCAGATGCGCCGTTTACTGTGCTCCGGTTCAACGACCAAGGAGTGAGCGAGTAAACGATTGAGCACCGGACAGAGCTGCTTTCTTTTGGCAAGCGCCATCGCCGGTTGCGCAGTGGGTTAAACTTGGCGCTATTCCTCCAAATAGGCCCCGCTAGCGCGACGAATCTCGTCAAGTTGACGCAACCGCTGGCGCGTGGCACCCCCGCTGGCTGCGGCGCAAGCGGCCAACAGGATCTCGGCCACCAACTGTACCGCGATGGTCGAAGGGTAGTAATGTGGGCTGGCCGCCGGTGTCAGAAACACGCCGTCCGCGTGGGGGGCCAAGGGCGAGCTGGGTCTGTCCGTGATCGCATAGACTGCCGCCCCAGCAGCGCGCGCATATTGCATCGCGTTGACCGTCTGCACACAGTAAGGGGCGATAGCCAAAGCAAGGAGGGTGTCGCAATCGCGTATGGTCGAGATACGCTCGCTTGCTGTTACTGTGCCAGCGGGCAACGATACGATATCCGGCAAGGTAAGCCGTCCGGTCGCCTCTATCATGCCGGCAGCCCAATGCATCGATCCTGCCCCCACAACGTAAGTTCGCCCACCTCGCCGAACTGCCCTGACAAATGCCTCAATCTGTTGGGTGTCCAGCCTCGCAGCCGCGTCGGCGATATTGTTTTGTGCCGCTTCTGCCATGCGCTGGGTCAGCTTTGTCAGGGAAGCGTTCTGAAAATTGCTTCTCAGCGCTTCCACACGGGCCCCAAAGCCGCCGCCCATCACCAAGGTCTGAAAATCTTGCCGAAACTCATCATACCCGTCGTGTCCCAAATGCCGCGCTAAACGTTGCATCGTCGGCGCGGCAACGCCGCACGCTTGCGCGGTCGCACGCATCGAATCCAGAGCTATCCGTTCTGGATTATCCAAGGCATACCGCGCCGCTATGGCGAGTTTGCGCGGAAGATCCGGCAGTGCCTGTGTCAGCTTTTCGTCGATATCCATACCTTGTGCACCTTTCGCCCAGCCACTTTACACATTATGCGACATCAGATTTTGATTCATCTGTAATTTTTTTTGATTCAATATAACAATTGTCATTTTTCTCTGGACTCGTGCCCCCTGACGATCCATCAATTTCGCAATCGAACGCGTAAAGCGCCGAAACCAAAACAGCAGGAGAGTAAAATGACCATCTCTATCAAAACAGCCATCGCCGCCGCCGTCGCCGCAATGATCAGCACCGGCGCAATGGCCGATGCCCTTCAGGATATAAAGGACGCTGGGAAAATCGTCGTTGGCGTGAAACAGGACTACAAACCATGGGGTTACCTATCATCGGACGGAGAACTGCAAGGGCTTGAGATCGATTTGGCCAAGGACGTCGCAACTCGTCTCGGCGTCGAGGTTGAACTGGTCCCGGTTGTGGCCTCCAACCGGATGGAGTTTCTTCAGCAAGGCCGGATTGATCTGATCATCGCCACGATGGGCGACAATCCAAAGCGCCGCCAAGTTATCGGCATGATTGAACCGAACTACTATGCGGGCGGAACCAACGTCATTGCCCCCAAGGCCGCCGAGCTGAGCGAATGGGAAAGCCTGCGCGGCAAGGATGTCTGTGCTCTGCAAGGCAGCTATTACAATAGGCGCGTGACCGAACTATATGGTCCGAACCTCGTGGCTTTTGCTGGCATCCCCGAGGCCACGGCAGCTCTCAAGAATGGCAGCTGTATTGCGTTCCTTTACGACAACACATGGATCGAGTCTCAGCTGGCCTCGGACGAACAATGGGCAGATTTTGAAATGCCATTCGCCACAGAGGATCCACAGGCATGGTCGATTGCCGTCCCGCTGGAAGAACTCGATCAGGCATATGGCCAGAAAATGAGCGAGATTGTCACGGACTGGCACAAATCCGGCTTCCTGATTGAGCGCAACGAGGCAAACGGCATCGCGCCCAGTCCCTTCTTGCAAGAACAGCACGACATGCTGAAATAAGCGCCCTAACACGGCCCGGTGCACTATTGTGCCGGGCCCCACCTTTACGACATGAAGGCGCTTCAATCGTATGGAATTTGCCTACACGCTTCTGGACTGGCTTCGCCCTGACTGGTTTTTGAACCTTGCCGTCATCAGCGACGATTACAATCGAAACCGCTATATCGCGGGTTTGTTGATGACGATAAAGCTGTCGGTCTTGTCGATATTCTTTTCGCTGGTCGTGGGTGTGCTAGGGGCCGCGGTTCAGGGCGCGCCATCGCGCACCCTGCGCGTTCTGGTTGGTGCCTTCGTCGCATTTTTTCGCAACACGCCGCCGCTGGTACAATTGTATTTCTTCTATTTCGCCATCGGAACCGTTTTGCGCATCACAGGTGAGAATGGTTTGCCACAGCCCTTGGTTAGTAATTTCGGCTGGGCGATCATATCGTTGTCATTGTTCGCTGGTGCGCTGAACGTCGAAATTTTCCGTGCAGGCATCGGCGCCGTTCCGCGCTCGACCATCGAAGCAGCCGAAGCATTGGGATACACCCGTCTCCAAATCTATCGCGATATCGTGCTGCCCCTCGCCGTGCGCGTTTCGTTGCCGGCATTGGGAACCAACCTTGTCAATCTGGTAAAAACCACCACGCTTGCCTACGCAATCGCTGTGCCAGATTTGCTATATGTATCTGCCCAGATCTGGTCCGAGGATCTCAACGTGCGCGAAATGATGAACGTGTTGCTGGTGTCTTATGTGGGCCTCATCGCGATCTTGGTTTGGATATTGCATCGCTGGGAAAAGGCGCTGCGCATCCCCGGATACGGAGAATGAGCATGCGTTCGAATACACCAGTGAGAGGCCATATGGCCGTGCTGCATCCCATGCGCATTCGTGCGGACGCGCTGCCGCTTGCTGACAGAATGTTCAATATCTGGACTTTCTCCGCACTGATGCTGGCCTTCGCCGCTGCGCTGATCGCGCCTGCCTTTGCACAAGAGGCCGCGCCCGCCGAACGCTCGACCATAGAAATTCTGCTAGAATGGACGCCGACGCTGGCCAAAGGTTTTGGGTTCAACGTGTTGATCTCGATCTTGTCGATGATAATCGGCACTGTTCTGGGGGTCATTCTGGGCGTGTTGCAGGTATCGCAGGTCCGCATTATTCGGCAGGCTGCGTGGCTCGTGACCCAGTTTTTCCGTAACTCTCCCTGGCTGGTGCTACTGTTTTACTGCATTCTGCTTATCCCCTTCCAATTGGATATATTCGGCACGACGATCCCCTTCCCCGGCTGGATCAAGGCAATTATCGGCCTTTCATTGCCAGTGATGGCCTACATGTCCGAATACATGCGCGGTGCGATCCTTTCGATCCCGACAGGCCAGTGGGAAAGCGCGGAATCATTGGGCTTTAGCCGCCGTCAAACTCTGACAGACATCATCCTGCCTCAAACGGTCAAGCGCGTGCTGCCTTCGTGGATGAACCTGTATGCCGTTCTGACGATGGCAACGCCGTTGGTGTCGATCATCGGGGTCAGCGACGTGATGTCACTGACCCGCGCGGCGCTCAGCGCCGAAGGACAGGCGGATCTGCTGATCCCAATGTATCTTTATATTCTCAGCTGGTTCTTCATCTATTGCTATCCGATCAGTGCCGCGACCCGGTTTTTCGAACGCAAATACTCTGTAAAAACATGAGCGAGGCCAACATGTCCTGGACCCCCGAACAACCTATCGTCTCTTTGCGGGATGTGCGTAAATCTTTTGGCGCGGTCGAAGTGCTTAGCGGTATCAGCCTCGATGTAATGAAGGGCGAGGTCATCTGCATCATTGGCCCCTCTGGATCGGGAAAATCAACCCTGATCCGGTGCATCAACGCGCTGAATGACATTCAGGCCGGATCGATCACCGTCGAGGGGCTAGAGGTCAATGACCCTAAACTGGACAAGCTGTCGCTGCGCAAAAAGGTCGGGATGGTATTTCAGCAATACAATCTCTTTCCACACAAGACTGTTTTACAGAATGTGATGATGGCCCCGATCAAGGTGCTCGGCCAAGACCGCGCCGAGGTCGAAACACGCGCCCGCGCCCTGATTGCCAAGGTCCGTCTTGATGGCAAGGAATCCGCATATCCGGGTGAATTGTCGGGGGGGCAACAACAACGCGTCGCGATTGCGCGATCCCTGGCGATGAACCCGGATGTGATGCTGTTTGACGAGGTAACTGCGGCACTGGACCCCGAAACAGTCAAAGAGGTTCTGACCACGATCAAGGATCTGGCCGCCGAGGGAATGACCTGCATCCTTGTCACGCACGAAATGGGCTTTGCCCGCGAGATTGCAGATTGCATCTATTTCACTGACCGCGGCGTTATCGTTGAATCCGGTCCACCAGCGACGTTTTTTGACGATGCCCAAGACCCGCGCACGCAACAGTTCCTAAGCCAAATCCTGTAGGTTCGAAGAATGTCCCACCGTATTGAAACAGACAGTTTGGGTGATGTCCTGCTTGGTGAGAAAGCGCTTTGGGGCTCGAACACCGCGCGCGGGGTGGATAACTTTTCGGGCATGGGGCTTCCCATTTCATCCTATGCCCACCTCATGCGCGCCATGGCGTTGGTCAAACGCGCCGCTGCAATGGCAAACCGTGAGGTGGGTGCGCTGTCTCCTGACGTGGCTGACGCCATCATCGCCGCCTGCGATGAAGTCGCGGCTGGTGAGCACAGCCAGCAGTTTCCCACCTATCTGCTGGAAGGCTCCGGCGGCACATCCATCAACATGAACTTCAACGAAGTGATCGCCAATCGCGCGGGGCAAATTCTGGGCGATGCACCGGGCGTTTATGCGCGGGTCAACCCCAACGATCACGTCAACCGCAGCCAATCCACCAACGATGCCTTGCCAACCGCGATCAAGCTGGCATGCGTTTTGGCGCACCCGTCTGTAGCAACAAGTGTCGAGTCCCTGATCCATGCGCTGCGCACCAAAGCCAGCGAAACCCAAGACATGCTGCGCGCTGGTCGCACCTGCATGCAAGCCGCCCAACCCATGACATGGGGGCAGTACTTTTCCGGCCATGCCAACGCCCTTACGAGGGCATTGAATGCACTCCATTCTGCGGTCGATGCGATGCGGATCGTTCCGATGGGCGGCACGGCCATTGGCACGGGCCTCGGTGCGGCACCTCGCTATCGCGCAGCCATTGGCGCCGCATTGACGCAGGCATTTGGCACCCAGATTTCACTGGCCGAAGATCCATTTGACGCGATGCACTCTGCTGACGGTTTCGTGCGGCTTTCGGCCGAGCTGCGCAATCTATCCGCCACCATGGCCAAACTGGCCGCAGATCTGGTAATCCTCGGCAGCGACGGTGCATCGGGCTTGGGCGAGCTGAGGCTGCCCGCGGTTCAGCCCGGATCATCAATCATGGCCGGTAAAGTAAATCCGGTCATCCCCATGATGGTTCAACAGGTCTGGATGCGCGTGCACGGCCATGACGCCGCCATTGCGATCGCCGCCCAGTCTGGCCAGATGGAAATAAACCATTTTGAGCCGGTGATGGCCTTGTCGCTTTTCGAGCAGATGGAACTGATCAGCGCGGCTGCCAACGGCTTTGCCGCGCGCTGCATCGCGGGGATCAACGTGGATGAAGACCGCAGCTATGCCAACCTCGCCCAATCCTTCGGAGTGTCGACCGTTTTCCTGCAAGAATTAGGGTATAAACGTGTCGCGGCGATGGCCAAGAAAGCCACATCAGAGGGCCGGTCGCTGGCCGATATCGCAGTCGATGAGGGCCACTTGACCCAAGCAGACCTGCGCGCGGTTCTCGTGCGCGCCACTGTCACTGCACACTAACATCAGAGGCCTGCTTGCGGCCACATGGGCGTTGAGACGTTCACCATCCGCATTTGCGCTCGGGGCCCGACAAATGGACGCTGGATGTCGCCCACCGCAGCTTGGCCACACGCAGATAAACCTTCGCTCGGGCACAGGGCAACATGGGCTAAGGCCAAATGGTTGTTCCAATGGTGTGGCCATTTCTACCTCCCGGAACATCGTGGCCCTGAATGGCCAAACAAAAGGACATATCAGGCGGGAATGGCATTCTGATGCAGAGCTATGTCACTTCATCGGTGTTTGCCGGGCTGAGAAAAATGGAGAGGCTCAGGAGGGCAAAGACAAACTCGTAAACTTCCCACTTGCGATCCATGTTAACGGCAAGCATCACGAGACTGGCAAGTATAGTCAGCAGTACATGTCGCTTGCCCGGCACTGGCACGGATAGACTGTGTGCAAAAGTTTGCATCCACACGATCCGAGGGTGGAGCAAAGGCAAAACCACAAGGTAAAGCAGCAGGACCAGTGTTAATGCCGGGCCGAACAGCGTCTTCGTTAACTGTTTGTCACCAACCACTAGATTGTGAGCGGTGATTTCGTTTTGGAAGTTATGCTCAGAGAAAAAATCGCCGCTTTCCAACCCAAAAATACGCTGCCCCCATGAGATTTCCTCGCCAGCGCCAAATATGTAGATCACCCCGTAAAATGCAGTGATTAGGGCAGCGGCTTTCCCACTCTTTGACCAAAGTGCACCGCTGTTTCGAAACAGCACCACAGCTGCAAGAGCCAGACATACCGCCGTGCCCCATTCCACTGGCCCATCCTCGATAGCAAACCCGGCGCTGAATTCACTTTTCAGACCCGTAACATCATAGGCGATCGTAAAAATCAGGCTTGCATAGGCTAAGCCCAAAAGAAAAAAATCGGCATGGCTTAGGTGCGAGCGACTGTTCAGGCGATACATGGTAATCCTTCGTGTGAATACAGCAGTTTGCACTGCGGATACTTCACTGTCGCGCCCAATGTCGAGAGCGGTTTTCCGCCCAGGCCTGCGTCAAAAACGTTCTGGATTTTCTTCTTCTTAGCCACGCACAGTGGCCGCTTCTGTTGGCCTGTGCATCGTTGCTCATAAAACATGATTTTGACGAGCGGTGAGGATTTCAATCAGTCAATTACCAGCTTTTCAGCGACCCGAAAGCTAGTCCAGGTCACCAGCTTGATCCCGTAGGAGGGTGGGTGCCCACATCCGACACAGCTCACCTTAGTCGCCCCTGTTTAGACCAAAACTGTATTCAGAATATTGACCGGGCCCACTGCTTTAGCGTACAGGTTCTCCTGTCACACGGCATGGGAGGCCCGACTGCGATGACCCCAAAGACACCCCCAACCGACGCAAGCCAGGTCGGCCTGTATGCAGCGCCCGTCGGCGCATCGATGCTGGACGCCTATGAGCGTATCAAAACAAAAATCCTGAGCGGTGATTTCGCCCCGGGTGCGCGCCTGTCTCAGGTCAAAATCGCCGAACGTCTGGGTCTAAGCCGCACACCCGTCCGCGAAGCTCTAAGACTCATTGAAAAAGAAGGGCTTGTAACATCGGAAAGAGGGCGACAGATCGTTATTTCCAAAACATCCATGGAAGATTTGGACGAACTTTATGCCCTACGCATTAAGCTGGACACGACGACAGTGCGCACGACAACCGCTGAATTGACCGATGCTGATCTAGGCGAAATGCGCGAATATCTGGCCCAGATGGAGGCCAATGCGTCGCCAGACAAGTTTACCGCCTTCGATCACGCACACCGGATGTTTCATATCACGACCATTCGCGGCGCCGGGCCACGCCACGTGGAATACTCCGCCAAGCTGAACGAACATGCAGAAAGATATAGAAAACTGTATACCGTTCAGTCAAACTCATACGGTCAATCCCGGGATGAGCACCTTGCCATTCTCAAAGCCTGCGAAGCCCGGGACGGGGATACAGTGGCGTGGCTTTTGGCCGAACATTACGCCCGAATAGCCCTGACGATTGTTGCCCAGATCGACCCGCAGTTTGAACCAAGACAAGTGCGCACTGCCGTGCGTCTGGCGCTTGAGGGACGTCCGGGGACAGGGCGAAAACTCGAAATCTAGCCATCAAAGGCCCACCAAGGCAGGCATTTAGTCCGTCAATTCAGCGCCCCGACACCCACCATCACCAAACGCCCTTTCACGCATCGCCGCGTGTGATCCGGCCAAAGACCATGCTGTATCTCAGCACGCACAGGAGACATTTCTATGAGCCGCCATAAGGTAGCTATTATCGGGTCCGGCAATATCGGCACCGATCTGATGATCAAGGTCATGCGTCTGTCCAAAACTCTGAAAATGGGCGTGATGGTTGGGATTGACCCGGACTCGGACGGTCTGGCGCGGGCCCGCCGTCTTGGCGTGCCGGTCAGCGACACAGGATTGGAAGGCCTGCTGTCCATGCCCGAGGCCGACGACATCGCGCTGGTCTTTGATGCGACCAGCGCCGGGGCCCACAAACATCACGATACACTGTTGGCGCAACGGGGCATTCGCCGCGTGGATCTGACACCGGCCGCAATTGGCCCCTATGTGGTGCCCAGCGTCAATATCGATGCGCACCTAGACGCGCCTAATGTCAACATGGTGACATGCGGCGGTCAGGCAACGATCCCAATCGTCGCGGCGATTTCGCGCGTGGCCCCGGTTCTATATGCCGAAATCGTTGCCGCGATCGCGTCGAAATCGGCCGGACCCGGCACCCGCGCCAATATTGATGAGTTTACCGAAACCACTTCGCGCGCGATCGAAAGTGTCGGAGGTGCCAAGTACGGCAAGGCAATCATCATCCTGAATCCAGCCGAGCCGCCCCTGACGATGCGCGACACCGTTTTGTGCCTGTGCACCGACGCAGATCCCGACGCCATCCGCGCATCGGTGCGCAGCATGGTGGACGAGGTCCAGCGCTATGTGCCCGGTTATCGGATGAAACATGACGTTCAAATCGAACAGATCGGCAACAACGCCCCCCTGACGCTGGCCGATCACGGCGTGACGTTTTCAGGCCTGAAAGTCACCGTATTTCTAGAGGTCGAAGGCGCGGCCCACTACCTGCCCTCCTATGCGGGCAATCTGGACATAATGACATCCGCCGCCCTGCGCACTGCGGAACATATTCTAAGCATCGGAGGGCCGCAGGCATGACCCGGATTTACCTTCAGGACGTCACCTTGCGCGACGGAATGCACGCCATCCGCCATCAGATCACCCCCGACAGAGTGGCCCAGATTGTAACTGCTCTGGACACGGCGGGCGTCGATGCCATCGAGATTGCGCATGGTGACGGGCTGGCTGGATCGTCGTTGAACTATGGTTTTGGATCAAACAGCGATCACGCGTGGATTGAAGCTGCTGCTGATGCCTGCAAACAGGCACGGCTGACCACGTTGTTGCTGCCCGGTATCGGGACCATCGACCACCTGCGCGCAGCGGCCGGGCTGGGCGTTCAATCCGTGCGCATCGCCACGCATTGCACCGAGGCCGACATTTCGCGTCAGCATATCGAAGCCGCGCGCGAACTGGGGCTGGATGTATCGGGCTTCTTGATGATGTCCCATATGGCACCCGCGTCCGAACTGGCCCAGCAGGCCAAGCTGATGGAAAGCTATGGCGCGCATTGCGTGTATTTGACGGACTCTGGCGGGGCCCTAACGATGAGTGGCGTGGCCGAACGGATCAGGGCGTATCGTGACGCCTTGGACCCCAACACAGAAATCGGCATTCACGCACACCAAAACCTGTCGGTGTCTGTCGCCAACAGCATCATCGCGCTGCAACTGGGCGCAACACGCGTCGATGCCTCGCTTTGCGGTATGGGGGCTGGGGCGGGCAACACCCCGATTGAGGCGCTGGTTGCCGTGCTGGAAAAAGAGGGCATAGCCCATAACGCAGACCTGTTCGCCTTGCAGGATGCTGGCGAAGATCTGGTTCGCCCCTTGATGGATCGCCCCGTGCAGGTGGATCGTGACACGCTGTCGCTGGGCTATGCCGGTGTCTACTCCAGTTTCCTGCGACATGCCGAACGGGCCAGTGCGCAATACGGCGTCGATACGCGTTCGCTTCTGGTTGAATTGGGCCGCCGGTGCATGGTCGGCGGACAAGAAGACATGATTGTCGACGTTGCAATTGATCTGGCCGAGGGCACAAAATGAGCGATAGCAAAAAAGAACTCCGCTCGCGGCAATGGTACGGCGGCAACGGCAAAAGCACGTTCATGCACCGCTCATGGATGAAAAACCAGGGCCTGCCGGATGACGTTTTTGATGGCCGCCCGGTCATCGGCATCTGTAACACTTGGTCCGAGATGACGCCGTGCAACGCCCATCTGCGTGATCTGGCGGAGAAGGTGAAGTTCGGCGTTTACGAGGCGGGCGGATTTCCGGTGGAATTTCCGGTTCTGTCGCCCAGCGAAAGCCAGACACGGCCCACCGCCATGCTCTATCGCAACCTTGCGGCGATGGATGTTGAAGAATCCATCCGCAGCTATCCGATTGACGGGATCGTTTTGATGGCAGGCTGTGACAAAACCACCCCGTCGCTGGTCATGGGGGCGGCCAGTTGTGATATTCCGGCCATTCTGGTGTCAGGCGGACCGATGTTGAATGGCGTCGTCAAAGGCCAGCAAGTGGGGTCAGGCACGGCTGTCTTCCGCTGGGTCGAAGAGCTAAAGGCCGGCACAATGAGTGAAGCAGACTTTCTGTCCGCCGAGGCCGGGCATTCGCGCTCGGCAGGGTCATGTATGACGATGGGCACGGCCTCGACTATGGCGGCGATGATCGAGGCGCTGGGACTGGGCCTGTTTCAGAACGCGGCAATTCCCGCGGTGGATGCGCGCCGCAAACAGCTGGCACAGATGGCCGGGCGCAAGATCGTCGGTTTGGCCAGTGACCAGGTCAACATCGGGCAGATTTTGACGCGTGAAGCATTTGAAAACGCTATCCGTGTGAATGCCGCAATTGGCGGATCAACCAACGCCGTGCTGCACCTGATCGCCATCGCCCGCCGGATGGGGGTGGATCTGACGCTGGATGATTGGGACCGGCTTGGCCGAGGCGTGCCAACCATCGTCGATCTTATGCCGTCAGGGCGCTTCTTGATGGAAGATTTCTATTACGCGGGCGGTCTGCCCGCGGTTATGCGTGCGCTTGGCGAACACGGGTTGTTACACCGTAACGCGTTAACCGTAACCGGCACGACCCTGTGGGAACAGGTTTGCGACGCCGAGGTTTGGAACCGTGAGGTGATCCGCGAATGGGATGCCCCGCTGACCGCCGAGGGCGGCATAGCGGTTCTACGCGGTAATCTGGCCCCGCGCGGGGCGGTTCTGAAACCTTCCGCCGCCTCACCCGAATTGTTCAAACATCGCGGTCAGGCTGTCGTGTTCTCTTCGATCGAGGATTACCACGCCCGGATCAACGACCCCGATTTGGAGGTCGATGAAACATCCATTCTAGTGCTGCAAAACTGCGGGCCCAAGGGCTATCCCGGCATGGCCGAGGTGGGCAACATGGGCCTGCCGCAAAAATTGTTGGAAAAAGGCGTGCGCGATATGATCCGCATCTCGGACGCAAGGATGAGCGGCACCGCCTATGGCACCGTGATCTTGCATGTCGCGCCCGAAGCCGCCGAAGGCGGGCCCCTTGCCTTTGTGCGCTCGGGCGATTGGATTGATGTCGATATTGAGGCCCGGCATTTGCATCTGGACGTAGACGCTGCCGAATTGTCACGCCGCGCCGAGGGTTTCACGCCCGCCCTGCCGCCGCTGAACAGCGGTTATCAAACGCTTTATCGCGCGCATGTCGAACAGGCCGATCTGGGGTGTGATTTCGACTTTTCCCTATCGTCTCTGGCCTTGTCCCAGCAACGTGTCAGCCACTAGGAGCGTACCATGAGCAAAGTCATTTTGATCACAGGCGGATCGCGTGGAATTGGTGCGGCCACAGCGCGCGCCGCAGCCAAAGTCGGGTGGGAAGTGTTGTTGACCTATCGCTCGGACGAAAAGGCGGCACATGCCGTGGTTGCCGCGATCCGAGCTGCTGGCGGCGTGGCCGAGGCTGTTCAGGGCGACATCATGCACGAAAAGGACGTTCAGACGATTTTTACCAAATGCACATCCCGGTTTGGAACTCTGGACGGATTGGTCAATAACGCGGGCATCCTGCCCCCTGTCGCCCGATTTGAGGACTTCGACCTAGACCGATGGAACCGAACTTTGGCCGTTAACACGACCGGCACATTCCTATGCTGCCGCGAGGCTATTAGGATCATGTCCCCCCGCCACGGCGGTCAGGGCGGATCCATCGTCAATGTGTCCTCTATGGCTGCGGTTTTGGGCGCCGCGAACGAGTTTGTCGACTACGCCGCCTCGAAAGGGGCGACCGAGGCAATGACCATCGGATTATCACGCGAACTCGGCCCTGATGGCATCCGTGTTAACGGAGTGCGTCCCGGCCTAATCGACACCGAAATTCATCAGAGCGCGGGCGATGCCGGCCGAGTGGCCCGTCTGGGTGATACCGTGCCGTTGGGGCGCTCGGGGACGGCAGACGAAACCGCCGCCGCCATTATTTGGCTGCTGTCGGATGCCGCCAGTTATGTCACTGGCACGACCATCGCGGTCAGTGGTGGGCGATAGCCCCTGCCCTTTCCTACATCATTCACACTATTGGAGGCTCTGAATGTCCGTCACCGTTAACCACACTGGAATCACAGTCCACGACCTTGATCGTTCCGAGGCCATGTTTCGCGATCTGTTCGGCTTTGAATCCTTTTCTCGCGCGTCGCGCGATCCCGATATCATCGCGCGTGTCACCGGTGTACCGGGCGCTACTGTCGAAATCATCTATATGCGCAACGGCACCACCAACATCGAACTGCTGTGCTATGCCACGCCCAATGACCGAAAGGATTATCGCCCTCGCCCCTGTGATCTGGGATCATTGCATATCGCCGTCAACGTCGAGGATATGGACAGCGCGATGGAGCGCGCCCTTGCGTGGCCAATGGAGGTTGTCGGCGAGATGGTTCGGATCGACAAAGGCCCCAACACCGGATCGCGCATCGTTTACATGCGAAACCCCGAGGACGGTTTGATCGTCGAAATGATTGAAAAACGCCCACAGGCCTGACCACGGCCTAAACGTCATTGCGCCCGCTCGGCCCCTGCCGGTTGGGCGTTTTCGTGGCCCATGGCATGTAGGATCAACGATAGCCTTGCATCAAAGCATCCATTACATTCACCAGTATGCGCCGGTTTTTCCACTCCCAACGCCTTGCGGCCCTTCTGACATTTGTGTGTCTGACACTCCCCGCATTTGCATCAGAGGATGACAAAATCACCTGTCAGGCAGCGCTTTCTGATATGTCTTGGATTTTGCAAGACTACGATCAGCTTCACCTTCTGCGGTCTGAAAGTAAGGGCAAGGCCCTGCACGGACTAAAGTGCAGCGAGCGCGAGATCATTGCATGGTTTGAAGGAAATTCTTGGACAGTTCAAAAAACCAGCACATCAAGCGGGCAGCTTTTTGGCCATGGATCACACCAGTATCGCCAAGATCGAGGAATGGTGTTTTGCCTGCCTCAGCCATTTTTTCTGCGTTGGCTCAAGAATGGGTGCACGGCGCAGGCGACAGTGGCCTTGTTTGAGGGCCACATCACTCAGGTATTTTCAGGCCCGACAAAGTAACGCTGGCGCCGCCCCCTTTCGAACACGGCGCCAGTCACATTAACGGGCTCGATTACAAAGCGTTCAACGCGGCTTCGATATCTTCCAGAATATCCTCGGCCGTTTCCAGGCCGATGGACAGGCGCAACAGGCCATCGCTGATCCCGTGCTTGGCCCGCTCTTCCGGGCCGTAAACGGCATGAGTCATGCTGGCCGGGTGCTGAATCAACGTCTCGGAATCACCAAGGCTAACCGCACGCGTCACCAGTTCAAGATTGTTCATCATCTTCATGCCCGCGTCGATCCCGCCATCCAATTCAAACGACACCAGACCGCCAAAGCCCGACATCTGTTTGCGGGCCAGATCATACTGAGGAAAGCTGGCCAGGCCTGGATAGGAGATGCTTTTGACCTTGTGGTGGCCTTCCAACAGGGTTGCGGCCTGAAGGGCGGTGGATGAATGCCGCTCCATTCGCAATTCTAACGTCTTAAGGCCCCGAAGGATCAAAAAGCAGTTAAACGGCGACAGCGTCGCACCTGTGATCCAGCGCAAGCCAGCCTGACGGCATTGGGTAATGATGTCTGCCGTGCTGATCACCAGCCCAGCGATGATGTCGGCATGTCCGCCGATATATTTGGTCGCCGAGTGCACCACCACATCGGCCCCCATGCTTATCGGGCGTTGCAAAACCGGGGTCGCAAAGGTGTTGTCGACAACAACCAACCCGCCAACTTTATGCACGATTGTGGCAACCTCGGTGATGTCGATCACACGCACGTTCGGGTTTGCCGGCGTTTCAAAGAACACCATCTTTGTTTCCTCAGACACCGTTTCGCGAACGCCCTCGATGTCGGTGAAATCGGCCAACTTGACCTTGATGCCAAAGCGCGGAAGGGTCTGGGTCAGGTGGGCAAATGTGTTGCCATAGAGCGTGTGGTCAATAACGATTTCATCGCCCGCGCTGAGCAAACTCAGCAACACACACGATGTCGCCGCCATACCGGACCCAACGGCCATTCCGGCCTCGCCGCCCTCAAGGCTTGCAATCCGTTGTTCCAGAATTGTCTGGGTCGGGTTTTTCGTGCGCCCATAGATATAGCCGCCGCGCTCGCCCTTGAACATTTCGCCGCCGGCCTCGGCTGTTTCAAATGCAAAGGTCGATGTCATGAAGATTGGTGGCGTCAGCGCGCCCAAATGGTCCGCAGGGTCATACCCTTCGTGAATCGCGCGTGTGGAGAATCCCGGCTGGCGATTTCGTTTCTGTTTGTCGCTCATGGCTGGTCCTTTCTGTTTGTATGAAATTGAGGGGCACACAGGCCCAGCGGTTACGCCGATGCGTTCAAATTTGCGATAGGCGCGCTCCCTAAGCACCCAAGACGGGACCAAGGCAACCAACCCAAGCAAATGCAGGTTCGTTCCGAAATGAAATCATTGCCCTAATTTGCGCATTCAGCTAGCACTTCCCTCGGAATAATGTCAATAATCGTCATGGCATTTCGCTATTCAGAATTTAGTCGCAAGAGTCGAGGATCAAAGCAATGGTGGCATATGACGCGGTTATTGTCGGTGGTGGTCACAACGGGCTTGTTTGTGGCGCGTATCTGTCCAAGGCCGGACGCCGTGTTTGCGTATTAGAACGCCGCGCGATTCTAGGCGGTGCATCCGTCACGGAAGAGGTCTGGGATGGGTATCGCGTGAACACAGCCGCCCATATGCTGGGGCTGCTGCAACCGCGCGTCATACTGGATCTGGAACTTGCCGATTTCGGCTATGAGGTTATTACCCCCCCGCCAACCGTCCACATTCTGGAAAACGGATCATCGGTGACAGTCTGGCGTGAAACCGAACGTGTCGCGGCCGAGCTTGCCCGGTTCTCGCAAAAAGATGCGGCGCGTTATCCGGAATACATCGCGCATATCAACAGCCTGGGACCGATTATTCGAAAACTCCTATGGGAAATCCCGCCAGACCCGGCAGACCTCTCAATTCGGGGGTTGGTATCAAAGCTGGGCTTTGCCGCACGAAATCTGGGCCTGTTGCGTCGGTTCCATGATATCTCGGACCTGTTAACCATGAGCGCCTATGACTATCTGTCGCGGTGGTTTGAATCCGAACAGGCCATGGTCATACTGGGGTATTACCCCTCGGCCGGATCGGGGCAGCGCGTCAGTATCCATACCGCTGGCACTGCCTTCTTCCTGACCCGTGGCCAAATGCGGGAAAACAACACACAGGCCGGTGGCACGGGTCTTGTGCGTGGCGGTATGGGGCGCATTTGCGAGGCCATCGTGGCCTCGGCATCGCGGTATGGCATGGAAACCCGCACCAATGCGGTGGTCGAAAAAGTAAACATCGATAACGGCCGCGCCACCGGCGTGACCTTGCAAGGTGGCGAAGTGATCAACGCCCGCACCGTGATTGCAAACGCATCCATCCAAAGCGTGGTTTCCGACCTTGTCGGCGCCGAACATCTGCCCGCCGATTACAGCCGCGCCGTGCAGGGCCTGAACCAGCAGTCGTCGGCCTTCAAAATGCATGTCGCGACTTCAAGCCCGCCGGTCTTTCACACGCCCGACAGCCCCGCCGACGCCAACAGCCCGCACGTGCAATACACAATCGCCCCCAGCGTCGCGTATCTGGAGCGCGCCTATAACGAACTGAACAGCGGCCAAATGTCCGCGCGCCCGTTTCTAACGGTCCAGATTCCAACATTGGCGGACCCGTCATTGGCCCCTCCGGGCAAACACTTGCTAAGCATTTATGGCGGGCACGTGCCAGTTCCGGACGATATGAACGGGCTGGCACAAGTCCGCGAAAAAATCATCCGGACCGTCGAAGAGACCATCGCCGATCACGCGACAATCACCCCCGGCTGGATCGAACACAGTCAGGTCATGCTTCCGCAGGATTACGAGGACATTTTCGGCCTGCCCGGTGGATGCCCGCACCACTTTAACCTTGCGTTGGATCAGATGTTCTTTCGCCGTCCCGTTGCAAAGTTTGCCGATTACACGACGCCCGTTACAGGATTGTTCCTTTGCAGTGCCAGTGCCCACCCCGGCGGCGGCGTCAGTGGCGTACCGGGTTTCAATGCCTCACGCGTGGTACAAAAAGCGTTGCGTAAGCTTCGATAGGTGCAAAGACACGTTACGCCTTGCGTTTGCGCTTGAGCTCAGAGATCGGTCTGGTTGTCGCAATCCGCGAACTAAAGCCAAGATCGGTTTCGATCCGGGTCGCAGCAATCTTGACCGATTCGGACATTCGCTCCAGCGTCGCGCGCTGTGTCTGATCAATCGGGGCCGCAACGCCGATTGCCGCCAGAACGCGCCCGGTGTCGCCGCGAATGGCACGCGACACAGCCATAACGCCGGGGCGCCATTCACCTGTCGTAATCGAAAATCCGGTACTCCTGATTTTTTCCAGATGCTCGCGCAATTCCTCTGGCGAACGAACCGTCTTTTCCGTGTGCCGCACGATCGTCTGTGCAACTTGCTCGACAATTTCCGCAGGTTGATAGGCCAACATCGCCTTGCCCGACGCCGAGGCATAGCTGGGTGAGCGGTCACCCACATTTACATAAGCCCGAACCGCGTGGATGCCGTCAACTTTGTCCAGATACAAAGCGTCCAGTTTATCCAGCACCGCAAGATGCACGGTTTCTTCGGTCGTGGTCGCCAGCCATGCCAGATGCGGCGCGGCAATGACGCGCATATCCATACGCTCGTGTACGCGCGACCCCATTTCCCACATTCGCAGCGTCGCCTGATAGTGACGGGTGACGGGATTGTGGTTCACATAACCGCACGCGACGAAGGTATGCAGCAACCTGTGCGCGTTGCTTTTCGTCATGTCGCAAATTTCCGCGATATCCCCCAGTGACATGGGTTGCGAAGCCAAAGCAAGAGCCTCAAGAACCTTGATACCTTTAACAACTGTTGTCTGCATACTAAGACCGATCATCATTGGGCGACGGTTGGGTTGGCGCTCTCCACCTTATTGTACGTCAGATATCACACCCGCAAGAAATTTCAACATTTGAAATACCCCACCAAAGGGTGCGATTGAGGGGGACGTATACGCGTCAGTACGTGCGCACAGAAATCGGCCCCAAACGCAGGCCCAAAACCCGTTCACATTGCGCTAATTTATAGCTGGCCAGCCACAGGGCTACTCCGCCACAATCTCTGTCGTGGAAAACGGCCCTGCCGCCATCAATGACAGGTTTTGACCGGATGCTCCGGCCAAAACCACGGAAAAAACACTGTCGCCGCGCCGGTCCAGAAATGCCCCCAGCGCGACATCGTCTGGTTTCGGGCTGAACACGTCCACCCATTGCTTTCCGATCTGAAAACGGTGCCCCGCGGCCGCACCAGCCGGAAGGCTCTCTGGTTTGGTCGGCGCGCCCATGACGATTGACAGCGACGCAACCGCCGCCTCCAGATCACGCACGATCACGCGGACCCCCACGGTGGCACGTGCCTGATTGGGGTGGCGTGTATGGGTTTGTGGAATACGCAGATTGCGCCCCACCGTATCCTGCAAAACAAACGGCATGGCCGGATGCCCCGTGCCGACACCGATATTGATCAATCTCACACCCCACGGGCGGCCATCAACCAGCTTCTTCTCATGCGACTTTGGCCCGGATACCGGAAGGCCCGCCGCCAGAACGCGATCCAGCACACAGTCCAGATCATCCGTGAACAGCGAATAATCGGCCCAGCCATTCCCCTGTCGGCCCAATGGCTCCAACCGATGGTTCTGACGGGCAGTTGTGTCGCACACCGTCAAGATTTCGATATAGCTGCCATCGTCCAGACAAATCAGCCGTTGGCGCGTAGGGGCCTCTTCACGCCCCTCGTCGTCTCGATCGGTAATCACGAACCCGGCCTGTTCGAACGCCTGACAGGTGGCTACCATGTCGGACGGGTCTTGAACCCAGTAAATCAAATGATCCAAGGCCAGTATCATGATGCGTCTCCGTTCAATGAATATCAGTCACAACTGAAAGCGCTGTGGGCGATAGGGATGTGGGTCAACCACCGGCGCGCCCCCTGCCAGAAGATCAGCGCCCAATCGACCCCCGCCGGGGCCCAACCCGAAACCATGGCCGGAAAATCCGGTTGCCATGAAAAGCCCCGGAACCTGCTGGACTGGGCCGATGATCGGCAAGGCATCGGGCGTCACATCAATCATTCCGCCCCAACTTTGCGCCACTTTCAAATCCTTGAAAAATGGAAACGCCTGCGCAACCCGTCCTGCCGCCTGTTGCAACACACGTTGCGATGGTTTGGGGTCCAGAATACGGGTCTGTTCAAACGGAGTCACCTGATGCAGTTGCCATTTGCGCTGCATCATCAATTCTTGGAAAAAGGCCGAGCCAACGCGCATTCGCAGTTGGCGCAGGCCGGTGCCGATCATTGGGCGAAACGCGTTAAACAAGCGAAAGCTGTCGGGCACGATATCAAAGATCGTCGCATCCGCCTGTGACACGATATAGCCTCCATCCTCGCGTTTGCGGCAGCCAAAGTTACGCCCCACCATCGAGATGTCCGGCCCCCCGCTCATCGGTTCTGTGCGCATGACCGACCCCATCACGTTCAGCGCCGGCAGGTTCAGACCCAGATTACCCGCAAACAGGCGCGACCATGCCCCGCCCGCCAACAGTGCTGCGCCGCATTTGATTGTTCCAGCTTCCGTCACGACAGAATGAAGCCCGCCGCCGCTGCGCTCGATCCCACGCACAGCACAGCGTGTTCGGATGATTGCGCCCTGCGCCTGCGCCGCACGGGCGATCGCAGGGGCGGCCTTGGCTGGTTCGGCCACCGCGTCCGAGGCCGTATAGAGCGCGCCACTGGTGGGCACCTCGGCACAGCCCGGCAACAGCTGGGATATCTCCTGCGCGCTGACCATACGGCTGTCCAATCCGCTGTTGCGTATCGATTGAAGCCATGCCTCATAAGACGCGGCATCCCCCGAACTGCGGCCGGTAAAATACATGATTCCCGTGGTGCGAAACCCGGTATCCAACCCACCAAAGACCGATGCATCGCGCCAATCTTGCATGCTTTGACGCATCAGTGGAATCTCTGCCGGGCTGCGCATTGTGTTCCGGCACAGGCCCCAGTTGCGGCCAGATTGTTCGCCGCCGATGTCGCCCTTTTCACACAAGACCGTACGAAACCCTCGATTGGCCAAATGCCAAGCGGCGCTGACGCCAACAATTCCGCCACCGATCACCACTACGTCGGTTTCGGTGGGCAAAGCAGCGTCTGTTTGGCTGATACCCTGCCCGCTAATGGTTCGCGCCACCATGTCTACGGCTCTTTACGCAGTTTAACCGTATCGTCCTGCTGGCCCCATTCATGCCAGGAACCATCGTACAGACGCCAGTTCGCATTGCCCAACTGTTCAATCATGAACCCAAGAATTGCCGCAGTAACACCTGACCCACAGGTCGTGATCACGTCACCGTCGATATCGGCACCGGCCTCGGAAAATACCTCGGCGGCACGCTCGGGGCTCACAAAGACATGGTTGTTGTCCGCATCAAAAAACTTGCCCCAATGCGTGTTGATTGCACCGGGCATGTAACCACCCGGAACGCCGGGATAGCCCGATCCTTCGGTGCCATCAAAACGTGCCGGCGTACGGGCATCCACGATTGTTGTCTGCGACGCATTCAGTGCGGCTTTGACATCTACAAGCGTGGCAATGCGGCTGTGATCGGCCTTGGCGCTGAACTCTTTGGGGGCAACCGGTTCGGCAGGGCCGGTGGCAACAGAACGGTCTTCGGCGCGCCATTTGCGCCACCCGCCGTCCAGAATGCTGACCCGTTCATGTCCAAAGACACGGAACATCCACCAAAGACGCGCCGACACATAGCCCGCGTCGTAGATCACGACATGGGTCTCGTTGCCAACGCCCAGCGCCCCGACCTGTTGCGAAAAATGCGCCGCATCCGGCAGCATGTTCACATAGGGCGATGCCTGATCCGATATCACATTCAGGTCGGCAAAACGTGCGCCAGGAATATGCCCTTGAAGGAAATCGTCAACGGCGAATTTCCCCGTGTCAGGCAAGTGCCAAGAGCAGTCCAGAACAACAATCTGCGGGTCATCAATATGCTGTGCAAGCCATTGTGTCGTTACCAGCCAGTTCTTCATGTCATGCTCCTGTTACTATGCCCGACTTGGGCCTTCAGCCCGCCGTCATACGCTTGGACACGCGGGTTGCGTCCTGAATTGCGCGATGGATGTCGGGCACGTCCGCTGCATCAACCACCTCTCCACGATCAAGGCGCGCGTCGATTTCATCATAAAGCGCGCCATGCGTGATCTGCCGCTGAACGCGCGACAATGGCATCACTTCGCGACTGATCGCATCGTGCAGAGCCTCGGGCCAACGGGCGTGATAGGCATCGCGTACGGGGCCGAAATCAAATTCGCGCAAAGGCCCACGCATGGCACGCATTTCGGTGCGTTTGGCCTCGGTTGCTGCCACGTCGATGCCCGATGTCAGGTCACCGACGACACCATATACGTCATACGCGGTTGCCATCGAGATATAGCCATCCAAAAGGTCTTCCCACACAGCGGCGGGTTTACGCTCCAGCGGATCACCATAGCCGCCGCCACCCTGCGTACCCAGATGCAGAATGTCACCTGCATCCATTTCCAGAATATCGATCTTGCCGATCTGTTCTGCACCCTTGCCCTTGCGCGTCAGGCGAGTGTAGCCCGTTGTCCCCGGCGTACCGCCCAAACGGCCCGGAGGTGGGAATTGATACCGCTCCATATTGCGCGCGGTTACAGTTGTGAACGGAGCATGCGTTTCAAACTCGACAATTGATCCGGTACCGCCACGGTACTTGCCTGCACCGCCAGAATCCTCGCGCAGGGCGTATTTGCGGATCAAGACTTCGGGCATCTCGCGTTCCAGAAGTTCGGTAGGAACGTTTTTGAGGAAGTTCAGGATCACCATCGTCCCATCAACACCGTCGGCCATGGGCCGCGCACCCGACCCGCCGACAAGCGGCTGGATAACGCTGACCCTGGTTGTTGACGTCTGCAAATCCGGCATCGACACCAGAAGAATTGCCGCCTGACCTGAATCCGTCGCCGGAAGCTGATCGGGCACGGCCTGTGACAGCGCGCTGATGATCACGTCACACACCTTGTGGGAGGTCGAATAGCGCGCGCCGGTGGCCGCCCCCGGATCCGGGTTGATCAGCGAACCTTTCGGTGCGTGAATTTTCATCGGGCGCACCAACCCCGCGTTATAAGCGATGGTCGGCTCGCGCGTGCACAGCCAGTTGACCATGCCCGTGATCATCATCCAGTGGCCATTCTGCGAATGAGTGGGCAAGTTCAGGCTGGCCCGAATTTGAGGCGCGGTGCCGGTGAAATCCATATAGAATTCGCCGTCCTTGACAGTCAGCGCCAGCTTGATCCTTAACAAACCCTGCCCAACAGCGTCGCCTTCCAGAAAATCACTGAACGTGTAGGTACCGTTCGGCACCTGTGAAATCACGCGCCGCGATTGGGTTTCGGCATAGTCCAGAACGTCAACGATAGCTTTCGAAATCGCTTCGGGCCCGAACCGGTTCATCATTTCGCCCAAGCGTCGCTCGGCGGTGGACAGCGCTGCAAGACAGGCCTTCATGTCCCCCCAGTTGTCGTCACCCGTACGGGTGTTGCACAGAAAAAGGTTCAGGAACGTTTCGTCCAGTACGCCTTCGCGGATCAGCCGTTGGGGCGGAACACGAATACCTTCTTGTGTCATTTCAACGCTTGAAGGTGCGATGCTGCCTGCGACCCGCCCACCGACGTCAGACATATGAATAAAGGTCCACGCATAGCAAATCAACTTGCCATCATGAAACACTGGCGTCCAAAGATAGATGTCGTTCAAGTGGGTCGCCATTCCGCGCGTGGCGTAGGGATCATTCGTCATGAACACGTCGCCTTCGCGGACATCGTCCCCCATGGCGCGAATGGCTTCTTGCATGGGGTGGCCGATCATCATCAACACACCATACCGGCGGGAGGCGGCAAAGACCTCGCCTTCGGGGCTGACCAGAACTGTGCCGTAATCCTGCGTTTCCTTGATGAAAACCGTATGGGCGGTGCGAAACAGCGCCTGCGCCATTTCATCTACAATCGCCTGAAAGCGGTTGCTCATGATTTCGAGGGTAATCTTTGCGGTGCTCATGATTGACGCTCTCCGATCAGGTTCCACCATTGGTCGACAGTCACCCGAAAGCCTTCGGGCACATAGATTGTCGTGTCATATTGTTCGACCACAGCGGGGCCGTCGAAAACCTGCCCCGGCTGTAGGGATGTTCGCTGATAGATCGTCGCGGTCATCGCCTTGCCGTTTTCATAAAGAGGCCGCTGGCCAACCGGCTCTTCGGTGGCCGTCGCAAACGGGCGCAGATTGCCAATATCCGGCTTAGACGTTTCGCCAACGATCTGAACACGCGCCTCCAGCACCCGGATCGGAGTATCTTCGTCAAGGATGCCATAAATCGCGCGATACCGTTCACGGAACCAGCGCTCCAGATTTGCCACCGTCAAAGGTTCGTCCGGGAAGACGATATTCAACTCAAACGATTGCCCCTCAAAGCACACGTCCGCGCTTTTGATCAGACGCGAAACATCGACATCGACATTCTGCGCCGCCAGCCAATCATTCGCGTTGGTTTCCAAAGTGTCGAAACATTCGTTCAGCTCGGCCTCGGGCAATTCATGCGTGCTTTGCCACAGGCTTTTGACAAAATCGGCCCGCAGATCGGCCACAAGACAGCCCAGCGCACACAGCAATCCGGGCATCGGCGGAACGATCACGCGCTTCAGGTCCAACTCGCGGGCCAGCAAGAAGGAATGCGTCGGCCCCGCAGCGCCGTAACACAACAGCGAGAATTCCCCGGCTTCGATACCGCGCCGCGCCAGCTGTGGCAGTGTTTCGGCATAAATATTGGCCGTTGTCACCTGCAAGATCGCATCGGCGGTTTCTTCGGGCGTCAGGCCCAGTTCGTCCCCGACCGTCGCCAATGCCGTGCGCGCCTTGTCCAGGTCCAGCTGCATTTCGCCGCCCAACAGTCCCGTGGGGGGCAGAATACCCAGCGCTGCGTAGGCATCTGTCACTGTTGGTTCCGTACCACCACGACTATAGCATGCGGGGCCGGGATAGGCGCCCGCACTGCGGGGCCCAACCTTCAGAACACCTTCGGGGTCCAGCCATGCAACAGATCCACCTCCAGCACCGATGGCCGACACATCGACCGCCGGGATCAGCACAGGATATTCTCCGATGGTGTTTTCGTTGGAATAGGGAATTTCACCGTCAATCATAGCGATATCGACGCTGGTGCCGCCCATATCAAGGGTTATCAGCTTGTCCTCGCCCATGACCTTGCCCAGATAGCTGGCCCCGATCACGCCAGAGGCCGGGCCGGACAGCAATGTTTCAACAGGTTGTGCGCCCGCCGCGGCCAATCCCATGACCCCGCCATTTGATTTGGTCGAGAAAATCCGGGTGTTGAACCCGATAGCGGATGCCTTGGATTGCAGCGCATCAAAACAGCCGCGCATGCGCGCACCGATATAGGCGTTGATGACGCTGACCAGACAGCGCTCGTATTCACGTTGCTGCGGCCACAAATCGCTGGAAGCGATCACATAAGCGTCGGGATAGGCCTCTTCGATCCATGCCTTTGCCTGCAGCTCGTGATCGCTGAACCGGTAAGAGTGCATAAAGCAGATCGCGATATCCTTGACCCCTTGCGAGATCAGCGTTCCAGCAGCGGTCAGAACATCGTCACGATCAAGTGGGATTATCACCTCGCCGTCCTGACCGATCCGCTCGGCAACTTCGATGACGTGACGGCGCGGAGCCAACGATATCGGGCGGGGCACATACAGGTCATTGGCCTTGGGCAGGCGCAAACGGCGCAACTCCAAGATGTCGCGGAACCCCTGCGTGGTCAGCAGCCCCACATCAACGCCGTCGCGCTCTAGCAAAGTATTCACCCCCAGAGTCGTCCCATGCGAAAAATAGGCGACTTCGGCAGGATCAACCCCATGTTCATCGCGCAGCGTGATCAAACCATCGATGATCGATTGCTCGGGCGTAGGCCGGTTAGAAGGGACCTTCAACGCAACCAATTTGCCAGAGGTGTCATCAATAAGCAGGACATCGGTAAAGGTTCCGCCGATGTCCGCTCCGAAACGATAATGGGGGTTGGAATCTGTCATTCAGTCCTCTTTAACATGTGTGGTTGGGCCACGATGGCTGTCCGTCAGCCACTCTGACCGCGCGCATTGCAAAGCGGTGCCCCTGTCAGGCGCGCATCAACTTTCGTTCCGGATCTAGGAATGTGCAGGGCACAACGCGGGCCGAATACCGGGTGCCGCCACAATCGATTTCCACTAGATCATTGCCCTTGGTGATCGACGTCTCGACATAGCCCATGGCCAGCGGCACCTCTAATGATGGCGACGCGGTCGCCGAGGTGACAACCCCAACCTCTTGACCGTCAAAATACACCTTGTCTCCGACCAAGGGCACCTCGGAACCTTCCAGACGGAAGCCCGTCAAACGCCGCGTTGGCAAGTTGTGCTTGACCGCGATCAACGCTTTTTGCGCGCGGTAAGGTGCCTTGGTTTCGCTGATCATCCACTCCAGCCCGATGTCCGCCGGGGTATGCTGCCAGTCAAAGTCAAAACCAAAGTTCAGGATGCCGGCCTCGACGCGACGAATGCCCATGCAGTGGCTGCCGCACAACGATCCGCCCGCGGCCTGAACTGCGACCAACAGGTCTTTGTACATCTGTGGGCCACGCTCGATATCAACATAAATGTCATAGCCCAGCTCGGCCGTGTAACCCGTGCGCGTGATTGTGACCGGCACACCGCACAGGTCGGTCTCCAACACACCGAACACCGGCAAATCGGCAAGGCTGTCGGCGCACACCGTGTTCATCACATCGCGCGATTTGGGGCCTTGAACACTCGCCACATGCAGGGAGTCATTGTGGCTTGTGATTTCGACATCCCGCCCGCGGATGTTTGCATAAAGAAACTCTTCCGAATTGCCCGGCCCACCGACCCACCAGAACTTGTCGGCATTAAAGCGCACCAAAATTCCGTCTTCGACAATCCCGCCAAAGTCATGACACAAAACGGAATAGAACGACATGCCATCACGCATCTTGGCAACATCGCGTGGCATTACGTCATTGATCAGCTCCAACGCATCCGGCCCGGTGATTTCAACCACCTCTTCGCCTGTGACATCAAACAGGCCGACGTCATTGCGCAGGGTCCAATACTCCTCAAGCGGATCAGTAAACACATCCGGCTTTAGATAAGTGTTGTGGATGTGAAACTCTTTCGCATGTC
Organism: Roseovarius aestuarii; assembly: GCA_027214255.1. Taxonomy (GTDB): domain Bacteria; phylum Pseudomonadota; class Alphaproteobacteria; order Rhodobacterales; family Rhodobacteraceae; genus Roseovarius; species Roseovarius aestuarii_A. The sequence continues at coordinate 177,015 of JAPWHL010000003.1, read as the reverse complement.
CGATTGTGTCGAAGAACGCAGTCCGTTTCAGCCCGGATTTCGACCGCATGATATCCTTGCGATAGGGCGGCTGTCCCAGTAGCGCCGTGAATTGCGTTGCGATTATTCGAGCGTCCGACCGTGATTTCATGTTGATAACTTCCGCCATTACCCAGCTCCATCATTTGTCGGGATGTACCGCAGCGACGCGATGCGAACTGTCTGTTGTCATAATATCCGAGGCTTGCGCCATTATTCGCAACGTGTCAAGAATTGAAATAAGATTACACCATTTGGAAAGTTAGCGCCAGATGGGTGTGTTTGCCCACACGGACAACCGTGTAATGGTGTCGACGATCAATCTTGGAGGAGAAAGCATGACAACATCTCTGAAACGCTTTGCTGGCAAAGTCGCAATTGTGTCCGGCGGGGCAGATGGCATGGGCGCGGCCTGCGTGCGGCAGTTGGCCTCGGAACAAGCTCGCGTGTTTGTTCTGGATGTTAAACATGAAATGGCAACGGCCCTTGCCCAAGAATTGAGCGATAACGGCGCGGATGTGACGGCGCTAAAGGCCGATGTCATGGATGAGTCGGAGTTGCGCACCGCAATCGCCAACGCAATAGAACTGGGCGGTGGCGTCGATACATTGATCAACGTGGCAGGCGGCAGCGCCTCTGGGCTGGTGTCAGAAATTGATCTGGGCGTCTGGGACCGTCTTTACAAGCTGAACCTGCGCAGCACGCTGACCGCGTGCCAGTGCGTCATACCGGCCATGCGCGACGGCGGCGGCGGCAGTATTGTCACGATGTCGTCGATCTCGGGATTGCGCGGCGATCCTGATTGGGCAGCGTATAATGCAATGAAGGCGGCCATTTTGAACATGACGCAAAGCCTGGCTTGGGAAGAAGGCCAGTATGGCATCCGAGTTAATGCAATATGCCCCGGCCCGGTTGCATCGGAACGTATGCTGGCCACGATTAGTGACGCCCATGTCGCGGAATACGCGCATGCCATCGCCCTTGGGCGTCTCGGCAAGGCCGAGGAACTGGCTCAAGCGATTCTGTTTCTGGCCTCGGATCAAGCGTCGTTTGTGACCGGCACCTCTTTGGTGGCCGACGGTGGCCTGACCGCCAGCACCGCACAGCCGACGTCGTGGGCCAAACTGCCGCGCAAACCGGCCAAGCCGATCTAGTTTGCGTCGGAATTTAGCGCGCGTTGATCCGAGGCACGCATCGACCTTGGGGAAAAGGTGCTGCGAAGGTCGTTGGTTTTGTATCTCAAAACGGCCCCAACTCTGTGGGCCGCTTTCCAACGGTCCGCTCTGACGTTAGCCGTCGATCCGTGCGGCCATGATTGCAATCGCCTTTTGATAGACGCCTGCCGCATTCCATTGTTTGATTACAGCAAAATTGGCCTGCCCTTCGGCATAACCCACACCGGGCTTCCAACCCTTCTGGCGTAGGAAATTCGCGGTAGATGCCAGCGCGTCGGCCTGATTGTAAAAATCTACACGGCCATCGCCATTCGCATCCACACCATAACGAAGGGCATTGCCCGGCAGGAACTGTGTGTGGCCAAGCTCACCATGTTTTGCGCCTTTTGTGCCCCCGGTAATCGCACCCGCGTCCACCAGTTTCAACGCACCTATGGCATGCGGCTTGAAAAACTCCGAGCGACGGCAATCATAGGTCAGCGTTGTAATCGCCGACACGACCGAGCTATCGCCCATGAACCCGCCAAACCCTGTTTCCATGCCATGAATCGCAATGATAACGCCGGCTGGCACGCCAAACCGGGCCTCAAGGGACGCATAAAAACGGGCATCACGCGCCTTACGCTTCCTGCCTTGGGCAACAATCGTGTCCGCCCCCCGAATCTGCATGAATTTTTGCAATGAATACTTGAAGGATTTTTGGTTCCGGTCTGCGGCAATCGTGCCAGAGGCATATTGCGCCTGAGCCAGCGCATTTAGTCCGCGCTTACCGACACCGGCACTGGCGGCTTCTTTTGCAAAAGCTGCTTTCCACGCGTTGAAACCGCCGGAATTGTTGCCACAAGAAGCCGCCACCGCAGGGGAGGACAGCCCGGCGAGCAACAAAAATGCAGCGGCCATAGATGTGATTGAGCGCATGAGAAACTCCTACTGGTAAATGGCCTTTTTCATGAAAACGCCGTGAGTGACATGCTGTCGCTGTTTGGCCTCTCAATCAAGCCCCTTAACGGACACTGGCGATGCCGCGCCTTTGAACGCCCCACGGATCCGACCTGTCATTATGAGGCCGGTCATGTACAAGCATCCTGTAGTTCAAGTTGAGTGCCCCATGGGAGGGATCCGTAAGTTACATGAAAACAGTTTTGACATATGGCACGTTCGATACATTGCACTATGGGCATATTCGCTTGTTTGAGCGCGCGAAGGCGCTTGGCGATCGATTGATCGTTGGGCTCTCAACAGACGCGTTCAATGCCCGAAAAGGCAAGCAATCTCACTTTGACTATGAAGAGCGCAAAAAACTGCTGGAAGCGATCCGTTACATCGATCTGATCATTCCCGAACATAATTGGAATCAAAAGGCCGAAGACGTGAAGACCCATAAAGTCGACGTCTTTACGATGGGCGATGATTGGGCTGGCAAGTTCGACTTTCTGTCTGACTATTGCGAAGTCATCTACCTAAGCCGCACTCCGGACGTATCTAGTACTATGATCAAAGATAACATTCCAAAGGTCTGAATGTGGTGCGATCTGTAAGATCCAAGCCTATGTGAGCAAATTTGCGCCATCTTTGCCTCTTGAACCTCTAAGTGGCAAAGGCGTGCGCCTGCAGCCCTGAGAGTTGATGCCGCTTTGGCAATCAAGATCACGACAGACACCAGTTTCTTTAATCGATACTACTATTTAAGACGACAAGCTGGCGCCCTATAAATCATGAAGTGATAGGTGAAAGCGCTCTAACTGGCCCAGTCGGCGGGATGACGTCATCAAAAAGATGACATACATGCGCCATAAAGCTGTCCAAATAAAGTGAAAATCCAAACCAGAATTTTCTAAAAAGGCTCAGGCCATGTCCACGATAAATATAGTCAGGGTCAATGAAGACCCATATGAAACCGTCACTGGCTTGCGCGAGGACACCACCACGCGTGGCGTCGATATGGCTGGTTCCAAAATCACGGCCACATTTAGCGATGGATCGGTCGAAACACTGACATGGCAGGCCTTGGACCCCTATACGAACGGTGGCGTGACAGGCGACGACATCGTCATGTTTTTTGGCAACGGTTGGCACGAGCTGACCACGACAAAGCTTTTGACGTCGCTATCAATTGATCTCAAACCCGCCAGTTCAGTGTTTGATACCACCTTCGCAAACGACGGTGATTTTCTTGGCGGATCGACACCCGGCTCGAAAAACGGCTTCCCGTTCGAGTTCGAAACTGCATATGAGACGCTGGCCGGTAGCGTCACCGTGACCTACTCGGAGGTCGTGAACCTTACTGGGCGCGCAGCGGATGGTGACCTCTACACGACCATGCTGATTGATTTCTCCGGCCTGACGACCGGTGGTATTCAGGGATATGTTGAGTGGCGCACGGATATCGACACATTGGAGGTATCCAATGACCTCACCCGGGGGGATAACTTTACCCTTGTCTCAGGCGTCACCGAAACCGGCAGCTATGGGCGCGGCTTTAACGGCACCAATGACTCTGACGGTGTTATCCGCGCGGGTTTCTCCGG
>JAPWHL010000003.1:0-173053 GCA_027214255.1 Roseovarius aestuarii | reverse complement strand
AAGGTTGTGGATTTCAACCTTGCGTCCGGCGTTACCGAAACCGGCAGCTATGGGCGCGGCTTTAACGGCACCAATGATTCTGACGGTGTTATCCGCGCGGGTTTCTCCGGCACGGGAGATGACCTCATCCTCAGCCTCACGGGCTACGACATAGATTTCTCGGACGAAGTCGAAGTATTCCTGAACGGTGAGAGTCTGGGATATCTGGGAAAAACCGGCAATAACGGCACCGACACGTTTCAGTTCGACCTCTCGGCGGCGGATCAGATCGTCGGCGACAATGTCATCGAATTGCGCAACAGCGATCCGCTGTACAACTGGGGTGTAACGAATGTCTCAATCACGCCGGGCAAGGTTGTGGATTTCAACCTTGCGTCCGGCGTTACCGAAACCGGCAGCTATGGGCGCGGCTTTAACGGCACCAATGATTCTGACGGTGTTATCCGCGCGGGTTTCTCCGGCACTGGGGATGACCTCATCCTTAGCTTCACCGGCTATGACGTGGACTTTACGGACGAGGTCGAGTTGCTATTGAATGGTAAAAGTCTGGGATATCTCGGGACGACGGCGAACAATGGAACCGACACGTATCAGTTCACTCTGGCGGCTGCGGATCAGATCGTGGGCGATAACGTGATCGAGCTTCACAATAGCGACCCTCTGTACAACTGGGGCGTAACGGACATCCTGATCGACGATTGGATCGTCTAAGGGAGTGCGGAATTCCCGGTGCGGTCAATGTGACACCGCACCGGACGACCCGCTCTTTGAACGCCCTTAAAGCCCTCACCGTGCATCACATGCGTCAAGTTTACCTTGACCCACGCCCCATATCCGAGGGGCTAGTTCTACGCGTTACAGTTCCGCACCCGCGCGCCGCTCTTGTAATTTCAAGTAAAAATTCGCCCCTAGGCGCGCGATTGGCTCAGGCGGAAGGCGGGTTGGCTGCTCTGCGGCCAGTGCACGGCTAAGCGCAGGCGACGTGATCCCCATGGCCAGCTCTGCGGCCAGCCCGCCCGCCAGCGTGCCCTTTGCCGTACCCAATCCGTTCTGACAGCAGGCCGAGTACAATCCTTGGTCCAGCTCCCCTACCACCTGCACATTGTTGCGACTGAGACAAAGCCTGCCGCCCCAACGGTACTCCATTCGGGTACTTTTCAGCATTGGAAACCGCGCTTTAAAGGCGCGATCATGATCCCGCGCAACCCGTTCAATCCGAGCTGCGCTAACCTCCATGGACGGGTCAAATGTAAACCGGTTGCGAATGATGATACGGTCACCGCCCGTTCCAGAAATGCGTCGAACAGTCGTGCCCATCGGATCAGCAGGCGTCAGCCCCCAATGCCTGTGCCCCCCCAGACGCGTCGTTTCTTCGAGGCTTAACGCGTTGGTCATCGAAGCATAGGTAAAAACATGCATTAAACGTCGGGGAAGATATCCAAAGCTGCCCAGATGCCCGTTCACAGCCAAGATTACCTTGGGGGCGCTCACCTGCCCTTTTGGCGTTGTGGCAATCCAATCGCCCTTGTGTTCCAACGCCGTGACAGGGCTCATCTCATGGATTGATACGCGATTCTGTTGCAGGCCAGCGGCCACACCCCTGACAAACATCGCAGGCTGTATCATCGCATTTCCGGGGGTAAAAAGCCCGCTTTGATAATACTCTGAGCCAGTTATGTCGCGCATTTGAACGGCGTCGAACATCTCATACGGTTCGCCCATAGCGGCCAAATGGCGTGCAAAACTGGCGTTATGTGCCATACCTTTCGCGGTTGCCGCCCCGTTTATTTTCCCAGACATGACAAAGGCTTCTTCGCTTAGCCCATAGTCGCGCGCCATCTCGGCGGCATGGGAAATGCCGCGCCGGTTGTCTTCGGCCTGAGCCAAATCCACCTCTAACGCGCCACCGTAATCATCCGACGTCAGATCGTGGGGCAGGTCGATCATAAACCCCGAGTTACGCCCCGCTGGCCCATCCCCCACTCGCACCGCGTCCAGAACAATGATCCGCTCATCCGGGACCAGTTTTGACAATCTGTGCGCCGCCGCCAACCCTGCGAAACCCGCACCGATAATCAACCAATCCGCGGTATAGCTTCCCTCCAACGGGATTGGCGGGGCCGGATCGGGCAACAACCGATTCCAGCCCGCGGGGCCGGGATCAACAGGGAGCTGGCTGACCTGCACCGTCAATAGTCCTGATTGAGAGCATCGACAGCCGGAATCTCGCGTTCACGCCGGGCAATGTAATCGAGTAGCGCCTCGTTCACGCCCGCATCCAATTTGGGTTCCTCGTATTCATTCAACATTGCTCGGGCTTTGTTCAGGGCGCGCTCGGTGATCTCGACACTGCCCTCGGCCTGCCATTGTTCAATAGAATTGTTATCGAACATCTCGGGCATAAAGAACGCTTTCTGGAAATGCTCCAGCGTATGGGGATGGCCCAAATAATGCCCGCCGGGGCCGATATCTGGCACCGCAGCAATGGCGGCGTCAAAATCGTCCCAGTTGATACCTTCGGCCATACGATACCCCATGGCGCACATCTCGGCATCCACAATGAACTTGGCGGTCGAGCAATGCATGCCAGCCTCGTTCCACCCCGCCGAGTGCCAGATATAGTTTGCGCCGGCCATCAGCACTGCATTCATTGTCATCGCGCTCTCGTATCCGGCTTGGGCATCAAAGGTTTTTGCCCCGCCCAGCGTGTTGGACGTACGCCAAGGAACCCCGTAGAATCGTGCCATTTGACCGATCATAAAGTTCATAAGGCTGATTTCCGGCGTGCCTGCCATGGGTGCGCCGGACTTCATCGACACGGTTGACAGATAATGACCGTAGATCGCCGGGCAGCCCTTGCGAATGACCTGCGTATAGGCAAGCGCACTCAACGCTTCGGCATTAAGTTGGGCAACAGTTGCCGGAACGCTGGCAGGGGTATTTGCCCCACCCAGCACAAAAGGCGAGCACAGCACAGGCTGGTTGCGCCGACAAAACGCGCGCATCGCACCCAGCATGGTCTCATCCCAGACCAGCGGCGAATTCCCGTTGCAATTGCCGGTTACGACCGGGTGTTTGTCGATGTAATCCTCTCCGAAAAGGATGGCGCACATTTCGATCACATCCTCGGCGTTCTTCGGACTGGTGGTCATCCCCATAAAGGTTTTGTCCGAGTGCTTCATCGACGAATAGGTGATCCGCAAATGCCGCTGGCTGATCGGGTGATCATACGGCTCAACGATATGGTGCGCAGATGAATGGATCGCGGGCAACATGTGGCTTAGCTTGTGGAAATTGGCCAAATCGTCCAGCGTCGGATTGCGGCGCACGTCGTCAAGATCGCGCAGAAATGGCGCTCCCGTCATTGGAACGAAGATGCTGTGATCAGATCCGAACGGCAGATTGTTGGCCGGGTTCCGGGCATGATAGGTAAAGCTTTCTGGAATTGTCGCGATCAACTCGCGGACCAAATCCCGATCAAGAAAAACCATATCTCCTACAACTTTGGCGCCGACGCGCTTCCAGTCTGCCAGCGCAATGTCGTCCCGAAACTGGACACCAACGTTTTCAAGAATATCCATAGACGCCGCGTCGATCTTTTCGATCTGCTCAAGCGTCATTGGTTCGGTCAGGGGCAACTTGCGCTTGAGCGCCGGCAACATTTTCACATCACGAGTCTGGCGGAGTGCCTTGCGTGCCCCACGGCCTCTACGGACCGTTCCCACTGCGTCTACGCTCATGCGATGTTATCCCCTTCGGCGGGATCGGTCAGGTCGATCCAGATGGTTTTGATTTCGGTGTATTGGTCATGAGCATGGATGCCATTGTCACGCCCGCCAAATCCCGATTGTTTGTATCCGCCAAAGGGCGTGGCGATGTTGCCTTCGCCGTAACAATTGACGCTAACAGTGCCCGCCCGGATGTCACGCGCGGCGCGGATCGCGCTGCGCCCACCTGCCGAAAACACAGAAGCGGCAAGACCATAGGACGTATCATTTGCCACCTGCACAGCTTCGTCATTGCTGGCCACTTCGATGACACTCAAGACAGGGCCAAAAATCTCGTCGCGGGCACGGGCATCATCCGCGCTGACCTCGACCACCACTGGGGCCACAAAGGGACCGTCGTCCTTGGTATCCAGATAGCCGCGCACCTTGGCGCAATGCCCCGCGTCGATCAGCGCCCCGATGAAATTGGCGGGGTCAAGCGGGTCGCCCACCTTCCAGTCACGCATTCGGGCCCCTATTTTGGACAATAGCGCGGCCTTGCGCGACGAATGCACGATCAACCGCGATGTCGCCGAGCAATTCTGCCCGGCGTTCCAGAACGCGGCATTCACGACATGTTCGGCCACATGATCGAGGTTTTCCGCATCATCAAAGACAACCGCAGGGTTCTTGCCGCCGCATTCCAACACGACCTTTTTGAGATTGCTATCCGCCGCATAGCGCAAGAACCGCCGTCCGGTATCGGTAGAGCCGGTAAAGCTGACCATGTCCACATCCATGTGGCGTCCCAGCGGCTCTCCAACAGAGGGGCCATCGCCCGGAAGCACTTGTAAGACACCGCGCGGCACACCTGCCTCGTGAGCCAATTCCGCAATGCGCAAAGCTGTCAGGCTGGTTTGCTCGGCCGGCTTTACAATCACCGAACATCCCGCCGCCAGCGCCGGACCGATTTTCCACGCCAACATCATCAGAGGGAAATTCCACGGCAAAACCGCCGCGACAACGCCCACAGGTTCGCGAACAATCATCGCCAGCGCCCCGTCGCCTGTGGGGGCCGTTTGGTCATAGATCTTGTCGACGGCCTCGGCGTGCCATTTGATGCAATGGATCGTCTCTGGAATGTCGATCAGTTCGCAATCACGGATCGGCTTGCCGCTGTCGATGCTCTCCATGACAGCAAGTTCGCGGCGATTACGGGTGATCAATTTGCACAGCCGGATCAAGACATCCTTGCGCGCATCAGGGTCCAGTTTTGCCCAGTGGCCCTGATCAAAGGCTTCGCGTGCCTTGATCACGGCAAAATCCACATCTTCGGCGTTGGCGGTTGAAACCTGTGCAATTTCGACTCCGGTCGCGGGGTTGGTTGTGGCCATCATGGCCCCATGCCCCGGCTGGTACTTGCCGTCGACGAAGGGGCTGCGGGGTGGATCCAGGCTTTCGGCAATGGCTAGGTATTCGGCATGTGTCAGCAGGTCGGTCATAGCGGGGCCCCCGTGATGCTGGAAATGGCTGTATTCATGGTGCGGATCACCTCGGCCAATTCGCGTTTATCGTCCTTGTTTAGCGGTTGCAGCGGCTTGCGAGGCGGGCCCGCATCAATGCCGCGCAGGGTAAGCCCGTATTTGATGCATTGGACGAATTTTCCGCCCTGCTCCAACACGCGCATCAGCGGCAGCATCGCCGACATGATCGCGCGTCCCTTGGTGAAATCACCCTCAACAGCGCACGCCTGATACAGCGCGATATGCGCCTCGGGCGCAAAATTGGATCCTGCGCAAACCCAGGATCGAGCGCCCCATGCAAAGAATTCCAAAGCTTGATCATCCATGCCGCAAGAAACTGCAATGTGCGGATAGTCCCGCGCCAGCATGTGCAAACGATTGATGTCGCCCGAGCTTTCCTTGATGCCGCAGAAGTTCGGGGACCGCCCCAGACGGTCCAGTGTTTCCTCGTCCATATTCACCGACATGCGACCGGGATAGTTATACAGCATCACCGGAAGATTGGCCGCGCGGTCAACCGCCAGCGCATGTAATGCGATCTCGCGACCCGTGGGGTACGCGTAGGGCGGCGTTGCCACCAACAGCGCATCAGCGCCCGCAGCCTTGGCTGCCTCGGCGTACATCACACTGTCTTCGGTGCGGATCGCACCGGTCCCGACAACCATTGGCACGCGCCCGTCGATCAGCGTGGCGCAGCGGGTCATCATGTCCAGACGTTCCTCGGTGGTCTGCGCATAGTATTCGCCGGTCGATCCGGCGACGACGAGACCGTGCACCCCTGCAGCTATCAGATGTTCCACCGTTTCCGCCAAGGCGGCCTCGTTCAGCGAAAAATCCGCGTGATAGGGGGTGACGAGCGGCGTATAAATGCCTTCAAACTGCATTGCGGCGATCCTTAAGTGATATGACGTCCACCGGCAGCGGATCAGGGCGTACAAAACGCTCCATCCGGTCGCGGCTGAGGTCCCAGTGTTGCAGGGTCAGATCGATGGCCAGCGCGCTCTCGCGGGCCTCGATCGCTGAGATCATTGCATCGTGCTGTTCGATGGCCTGAAGAACCATCATAGATTCAGCCGGGGCAGCAGGACGGTAAAACGTCTGCCCCATACGTGTGTGATCGATCTGCAAACGCGCCAGAGCGGCCAACAGATATGGATTGTGCGCCATCGCGCCAATGGTGGCGTGGAAACGATGGTTGGCCAGCGCCGCCTCCCCTCCCCTCGACAATTTCGCAGCTTTGGCGAAATCGCGTTGTGCCTCCTTCAGCACATCCAGTTGCAGGCCGGTCCGGTTCTCGGTCGCCAGTCTGGAAATATTGGCATAGACCATCGGAGCCGTTTGAAAAAACGTGCGCAAAACACCGATATCCATCGACGCCACTTTGGCGCCGCGGTTTTGCGTCATGTCAACGTACCCCTCTCCCAGCAGCCGCTGAAGAACTTCACGCAAAGGGGTGCGCGACATGCCGTAATGTTCCGACAGCCCCACTTCATCAAGGTCTTCGCCGGGCGCTAGATCAGTCGACAGAATGCGCCGCTTAAGATCATCAAGACAGTCCTCTTTAGAGAATCGGGGCATGGCTTCCTCCGGGTGAGTTTCTTGTATACAAATATTATACAATCAACCCAGCGCGCAAGTAAATTCGGATGTCACGCTTCTCTGGGCAGCACAGGCAGATAGGCAAATGCCCAATCGTTGTAGCCTTCCTTGCCGCGATACCAGAGAACATCGTCCGTTGCGTCCTCACCGTGATTCCAGCGGGGAGGTTCAGAGGCACCATACCCGGTCAGGATCAACCGCCGTCGTTTCTGGCTTTCGATAATGCTCTCGGTCAGGGCGGCAGCATCCCATTTCTGCGCGACCTCTGACGAGAGTTGCGACACCACTTCGGCATGGCCCGGATCACTGGCCAGATTGACGCGCTCCTGCGGGTCATTTTCAAGGTCAAAGAGAAGCGGAGGATCGTCCTGCGAATAGATGAACTTGTAACGCCCGCGCCGGACCATCAGGATAGGTGCCGTCGTCGCCTCGGCCAGATATTCGGCATAGACGGGGCGGTCCGATTGGGTATCATCTGCAATCAACGTTGTCAGGTCTTCCCCATCAAGTGGCTCAACCGGGCTGTGCCAACCAGAGCCTTCGGCGAGCCCCATGAACGTGGGCAACAAATCGACCAATGACACCGGCGTCGCGACGCGTCGGGCATCCTGGCCGGGCAGTTTCATCAGCAGCGGGATACGCAGCGCCGGTTCAAAGAAGTGCTTTTTGAACCACATGCCGCGCTCGCCCAGCATTTCACCGTGGTCCGATGTAAAGATGATGGCGGTGTTGTCGGCTTGGTCCACGGCCTCTAGCGTCTGCAAGATACGCCCCACCATCGCGTCGATATAGCTAATGGAACCATAGTATGCGCGACGCGCACGGGCGATGTCTTCATCCGCAAAACGCACATCCAGCATCGCGAAATCACTAAGAAGCCGAACAGAATGTGCATCGTGTTGATCGGCAGGAAGCGCCGGAACGCTTGGCAGTGGAATGTCAACGTCTTCGTACAGATCCCAGAACTCCTTGCGACACAAATAGGGTTCATGCGGGTGGGTATAGGACACCTGCAAAAAGAAAGGTCTCTCGTCATCTGAGCGAGCCATGTCATACAGGTGCTGGATGGCGTGGAACGTAACCTGTTCGTCATAATCCATCTGTACCGAGCGCTCGCAGACACCCGAAATCAGCACTGCCCGGCTGTCATTCGTGTCACGCTCACCTTCGTCGCCCCAGTTGGGCACCCACGAAAAATCGGCGGGGTACAGATCAGCGGTCAACCGTTTTTCAAAACCGTGAAACTGGTCCGGCCCGATAAAGTGCATCTTTCCCGAAAGTGCCGTCTGATATCCCGCAGCACGCAGGTAATGTGCATACGTCGGCATCGAGGCCGGCATTTCCGCCGCATTGTCAAAGGCCCCGATTTCGGAACAAAGCCGCCCCGTTGCCATCGAAAACCTTGACGGTGCGCACAGCGGAAAATTGCAGTAGGCAGTCTCGAATACGGTCCCGGTCTGGGCCAACCGATCCAGATTGGGAGCATGGCAGACAGTATCGCCGTAGGCACGCAGGGATGCAGCCGTCAATTGGTCGACTTGGATGAACAGAATATTGGGTTTGGTCACGACGTATCAGCCTTTCTTCACGAAGCTACGCACCAGACCGACAGGACCGGTCTCGTACCATTTTTTGTGGCCCCGATCGCGGGCCGATATGCCAAAGCTTTGGCTCACACGATCAATCACAATGGCCAGAAACACGATGCCAAGCCCGCCCACAGTGGCCAGCCCCATGTCGAGCCGTCCGATCCCGCGCAAAACCATCTGACCCAGACCGGTGACTGAGATCATTGAGGCCACGACAACCATGGACAGCGCCATCATGATGGTCTGATTTACGCCCGCCATGATGGTCGGCATCGCCAATGGCAATTCCACCTTGTACAACGCCTGTTTGCGGCTGGCGCCAAAGGCGCGTGCTGCCTCGACCATGTCGGGGCGCACTTGCCGTATTCCCAAGTTTGTCAGCCGAACAACCGGCGGCAGGGCATAGATGAAGGTCACGATCACGCCCGAGACGTTGCCGATGGAAAACAGCATGACAATCGGCACCAGATACACAAAAGATGGAATTGTCTGCATCAGGTCCAAAAACGGGCGCAAGACCATCCAGAACCGATCATTGCGTGCGGCCATGATGCCCAAGGGAATGCCGATCAACGAACAAAAGATGACACAGGTCAGCACGATGGACAAAGTGACCATGCTTTCCTCCCAGGCACCCATCAGGCCGATGGCCAGCATCGAGGCACATGACACTACAGCCAGTTTGCGCCCGCCCGCTTGCCAGGCAATCAGCACGATAATGGCCAGCATAAGCAGATCCGGCGCACCGGTTAGCCCGTTCTCCAGGGCGCTCAGCACAATGTCGAACGGCACCTTGATCGCCTGAAAAATAAAGCGGAAATTGGTTACGATCCATTGCAGCGCGCCATCAACCCAATCGCCGACGGGCACCCATTCAGTATCGAAAATATCCCAGAGATCCATAGTGTTCTCCTATCCGCGCCGAGCGCAGTTTGTTCTGTTCATCCGCGCAGAGCGCGCAATGCGTCAGTGATGGTAATATGCCCGACGGCCCCGCCTTCGGAGGTCACGACGGTGACAGGGGCCTGATCGGTCATGAACTGATCCATGATGTCGCCCAACTCACTGCCCAAGGGCACGGTCTTGGAAGTTGCGGCGCGTCCATCCATCGGGGCCATGATGGCCTCGGCCCGTACAAGCGATACGCGGCTAATGCCTTTGACAAACTCCGCGACATAGGCATCGACCGGGTTCAGCACGATCTGTTCGGGCGTTCCCGTCTGTACGATCTCTCCATCGTTCATAATCGCAATATGATCGCCCATGCGGATGGCCTCATCGAGATCATGGGTGATGAAAACCGTGGTCTTTTTCACCTTCTTGGACAATTCAAGGAATTGATCCTGTAGTTGGCGCCGGATCAGGGGATCAAGCGCAGAAAAAGGTTCGTCCATAAGCAAGATATCGGGGTCGGCTGCCAGCGCGCGAGCAAGGCCCACACGTTGCTGCATCCCACCTGAAAGCTGGTCGGGATAATGATCCTCCCAGCCTTGCAGCTCCATTGATTCAAGCGCACGTTCTGCTGCCGCCCGACGTTTACCCAAAGGTACGTCACGTACTTCCAGACCGAAGGCCACATTCTCGGCCAGCGTTCGGTGCGGCCAAAGCGCCATGTGCTGAAAAACCATCCCGATGGTTTCCGCCCGCAACTGTCGTAAGGTCGGCTCGTCCATTGTATCGACCCGCTTGCCGGCAACATGGATTTCACCCGCCGTCGGTTCGATCAAACGATTGATATGACGCACAAGGGTTGATTTACCTGAGCCCGACAGACCCATGATGCAAAAGATTTCACCCTTGGCCACAGAAAAGCTGGCGTCTCGGACACCCAACACACAATCGAACCTGTCGCGGACCTCTTCCTTTGACAAATTGTCAGCGCGGATGGCGGCAAGGGCTTTGTCGGCTTGCGGGCCATATATTTTCCAGACATTGCGACAGTCTATTTCGACTTCGGACATGATTGACCTTTCATCACAGCGCGATGCACCCAAACGCAGTGCATCGCTGGCTTTTAGAGGGATCAGTTGGCCGCGGTTGCCGCAGCGGCAACCCATGCGTCGAATTGCTCTTGATTATCGGCAACCCAGTCCTCGGCCTGTTTGCGGAAATCTTCCAGCGTGTCTTCGCCGTCACGCAAGCGAACCTGCGCAGCATTCACCGCCGTCAGTGGAATCTCTACGATTTCAAGAAACGCCGCAGCGGCGGGATTTTCTTCGGCAAAGTCACGGTTCACCACCGCATAAACGTCATTCACCGCAAAGCCGGGATCGAATTCGCCTATAGCGGTCGTGCTGTCGTCGGTCATTGGCACTCCGATTTGCACAACATCCGTACCCGGCACCAAAACGTCGCTGATCCAGTTCGGCGTCCACGTATAATACAGGATCGAACCGCCTTCATTATAGCGCGCGATCGTATCAGCCATAATCGCAAAATAGCTGCCCTGATCGTGTTCAATGATGTCGCGCAGGTCGAACTTGTCCATATGTTCTTCGATCGCGACTTCACAGCCCCAGCCGGGGTTGCAGCCCGATAGGTTCGCTAACCCATCCTCATCGCTATCGAACAATGCCCCCAACTCGGGGGCAATCAACTGGGCGATATTGGTGATGCCGTATTTCTCGGCGGTGACCTTGTCGATGTAATAGCCTTGGCCGGCACCGGTAATGACGGCGTGATCACGGATCATTACAGAATCGCCACCTGATCTTTCGTAGAAATCATCGTGCAACGGCTTCCAGTTGTTCACCGTGTAATCGCCGTCCCCTGACGCCACAGCCAGATGCAACGCGGGAAAGTCCGCCTCAAGGGTCTCGGCCACGTCATATCCAAGCGCCTCCAGCCCCAACTGCACAACCATGTGTTGGAACCATGCGTTTGCCGGAGATCCCTTGATTGGGTGCACAGTGACACCCTCACCCGGCAAATCCTGAGCAGAAACGCCGAACGCGACACTTGAACAAATGGCGGCGAAGGCAGTCGAGGCAATAAGGTTCTTCATAGTCTGTCTCCCTGACAAGATTTTTTCTTTTAAGTGAATGTTACGCGTTGCCGACGCTCTGTGCAGTTGTTGATTGCGTTACTTTGTGTTAATCAAATCGTTATGGCAAACCTACGCAAAGACGCGCATTTGCTGCGCCATTTAGTAACATTTGAGGTCGCATCGCGTTCACAAAGCTTTACGCGTGCCGCCGAGGAGATGGGCGTAACACGCGTTGCTGTCAGCCGACACATCGCCGACCTTGAGGCGAATCTGGGCAAGAAACTGTTTGTTCGAGGACATCGCGACGTTACCCTGACAGCCGCTGGCGTGGCCCTTAAAGATTCCGTGAACCCCGCGCTTAAACAAATCGCTGAGGCACTGGCACAGCAACGCGCCGAAGTAGGCAGCACCCGCCTGTCCGTAACGGTAACATCTGCTTTTGCGACCTACTGGCTAATGCCGCGGCTTGTGAATTTTGCAGCCCATTATCCCGACACGGAAATCAACCTTGTCGTATCTGACCGCTATTTGGATCTTGCCGCTGAATCCATCGACATCGCCATCAGATACATTCCCGAACCTGATGATCTGGAAACGTGGCACCCGATCCTTCAAGAAACCATTTTCCCTGTCTTCAGTCCGAAGTACCGCGCGCGCAAGGCACTCACATGTGCAGCCGACCTACGCCACGAGAGCCTGCTTTACCTTTCAGGGCGTTACAGGGTCGAAGCGCGCTGGCAGCATTGGTTCCAAACGCAGGGATTATCACCACCCAAAGAACAGTCCGGTGTTCAGGTCAACACATACAATAACATGCTGCAAGCCGCGATCGAAGGACATGGCGTGGCGCTTGCCGGACACCCGTTGGTCGATCGTTACCTTGCTGATGGATCACTTTTAAAAATCGACAGCATAGAGCCTTTGGCGCGAGATCATTACTATCTGACCTGCCGTTCTCAGAGTGACAGCGCCAAGATGTTCTGCGCGTGGCTCGCCGAGCAGATCTCGGACTCATCCGGCACTCCACCGGAAAGCTTCAAACAGACCTCGGATCCGATTGCGACGAACTAGGGATTGCCTAGATCGCGAGCGGCGCGACCACTAAATTCGCAAAATTGGCCCATGATGTCGCCCAAGATCAGAACGGAAAGATCTGCCTGAATACGCAACTCATTTAGCTGGCGCTGATCAATCGTTGTGCCAAAAGGTCATAAGAGTGAAGCCGGTCCTTTGCCTCGTAGGTCCAGGTCGCCAGAACGATCTCGTTCACGTCAAACTGCGTCACAATATTGCGCAACCGATCAGCGACATCATCCGCAGCGCCAATGATGGAGTATCCCCGCATCTCATCGACCCGCGCTTGCTCTTGGGGGGTAAATCGCTCGCTCAAAGCAACGTCTGGCGGCACCATTGCTCCACGTTTTCCTCGGTCGAGTTGAACCCGCCAATAGGCGCGGGGTGCAAAAAGATAGTCTGCCTCTTGTGCGGTTTCGGCTGCGAGAACCCAAATAGACAAGGATGTGACGGGGCGTGGGCACCTTGTACTGGGGCGAAAGTTCTCGCGATAGGCCTCAAGGGCACTTTTCGCCAAGTGGAAATTAGTGCCATGGGAATAGTTGAAACAAAACGGGGTTCCCAGCTCTGCTGCCAACATCGCTCCGCTCAGAGAGCTTCCAAGCCCCCAAGGTTCAGGGCCGTCCACCCCAAAGGGAAATGCGTTGACCCCACCTTGGCCCGGATCGTCATCGCTATGTCCAATCCACCCCAGAAGCTCCCGAAACGCGTCGGCATGCTCTTTCACCCTCGCCCCTCGGTTGAGCGCCTCCACCGTAGCTGGATTACCGCCGGGCGAGCGTCCAATGCCCAAATCAATCCGACCCGGCGCAAGCGCGCTTAGAACACGAAAGACTTCGGCAACTTTCAGCGGTGAATAATGCTGCAACAAAACACCCGCGCTACCCACTCTTATGTGGTCGGTTTTTGCGCTGATCGTCGCGCATAGAATCTCGGGTGCGGTGCCCACATTTGCCGGGCTGTTGTGATGCTCGGCAAGCCAGTACCGCGCGTAACCGAGCCGCTCGGCATGTTGAGCCATCTCGACGGTTTGTTGCAGTGTTGCCTGATGGGATGTGCCCTGAGATGTTGCTGACTGATCGAGGATAGCAAAACGAGTCATGACACTTGCTCCTCGGGAAAGACAACGAAACGACCGCCAACCTCAACCCGAATGAATGATTGATTGAAGGCCTGATCAAGCTCTTGCGCATGTAACGCCTGATCCGCTGCATCATCCAAAGTCAGTCTTCCATTATCCAAAAGCAGTATTCTGTCTGCGAATGTGAATGCCAGATTCAGATCATGGATCACAACAAGTGCGCCCAACGCGCGGCGGCGAACCTCTTGTCGTATTGCGGCCATCGCCGCGCGCTGCTGACCGACGTCAAGATGTGCCGCGGGTTCATCCGCAATCAAAAGAGACGCTTGCGCAGCCAGCGCCCGGGCAAGCATTACGCGCGCGCGCTCGCCTCCGGACAGGCTCTTGATCCGTCTATCGGAAAATTCTCTCAGCGCCAGATGCGCCAAAATCCCTTCCGCAGCGCCGGGCGTTTTGGCACCCAAGGTCACAACTTCTAAAACGGTTAAGTCCCACAAAAACTCCTGCTGTTGCGCGATGTAGGAGACGTGCCGCGCACGTTCACGTGGCGTGTATGATGCGATGGGCCGCTGTTGGAGAAACATCTGTCCCGAAGTTGTTTTCTCAAGACCAACCAGACACTTTACAAGGGTGGACTTACCCGCACCATTCGGCCCGATCACTGCAACCAGTTCGCCCGGCTCCAGATGGCATGAGATGTCGTTCAGCAAAACGGCACCCTTCCGAACAACGCACAGATTTTCGGCTCTAATCATCTGTAGCGTCTCACGATTAGAAGAAGGAAAAAAGGCGCACCCATAAATGCGGTGATAAGGCCAAGCGGGATTTCAGAAGGTGGGATCAACGCACGTGAAACCCCGTCTAGTGCGGCAAGCAATCCCCCACCGATCAAGGCAGAATGAACCAATAACGGACCGTGACGTTCGCCAACCCACCAGCGGACCATATGCGGCACTACAAGTCCGACAAACCCCAATACGCCACCCCAAGCAACCGCCAAGCCCGTCGTCAAAGCTCCGATCGTAAGCGCCACACCGAGAAAGCGCGCGACGTCCATCCCCATGGTCTGGGCGGTTGGTTCTCCGAACCCCAGAATATCAAGCCCCTTTGCCAGGAACATTGAAACAGCAAGCAAAGCGAAAGAAAGAACGCCGAACAACGCCAAAGTAGCGCCCATGGGGGTCTGAAGTGATCCAAGTGTCCAACTCAGCATCGCCTGAAGGCTCACTGTTTCATCAGACAGAACGAGTGTGGTCATGGAACGCGTCGCCCCAAGCAATGCCGCAACGGCAATACC
This sequence comes from Roseovarius aestuarii, assembly GCA_027214255.1. Classification (GTDB taxonomy): domain Bacteria; phylum Pseudomonadota; class Alphaproteobacteria; order Rhodobacterales; family Rhodobacteraceae; genus Roseovarius; species Roseovarius aestuarii_A. The sequence goes on along the minus strand of JAPWHL010000003.1, from coordinate 158,197 downwards.
GACAAGCAGCATTCCGGCGGCATCGTCGATCTTGGCAAAGCGGCTGATGCCAAGCACGGTCAAGGTTGCGCCCCACGCCCCTAAAAAGGCCATAACGGGCAGGCCGACACTCGACACAGCAGCCGTCGGCAGGAGTATTGCCAATGCCGCACCCAACGATCCGCCCGCAGCACTCCCCAGCAAGAAAGGCTCAGCCAACGGATTGCGAAATGCGCCTTGGAAAATGACGCCAGCTATCCCAAGGCAAAACCCGACAAAGAACGCGCCGACCACCCTTTGGAGCCGCCATGAAATGATATCCGGTTGGGGTTGTGTGATACTGTCGACAAGCGCGCCGAAAAGCTGAGCGGGGGTAACGAAATCCACCCCTAGAGAGGCACCTGTCAAAACCCCGGCGATGGCCAGACACACCGCAATTACAATTGAACCTACACCGGGCTTCATTGGGCGAATGCCTCGGGGTGAATCGCGTGCGCAAGAATGGAAATCGCTTTGGCTTGTCGCGGCCCCGGAACAAGCATGAACGACCGGGGAAGCACGACAACATTGCCTTCACGCACAGCGCGCAACACATGCCAACCGGGCCTTTGCGCTATTGTCTGGGATGTCCAATTCGGATCGCTGGTGAGCACGACAATCTTATCTGGATCTGCGGCCGCGATCCCTTCGACAGTCACTTGTTTTGGGCCACGCAAATCCGAAAACACATTCTCGCCGCCAGCGAAGTAGATTGAATCGTTCGCATAGTGCCCGCGCCGGACGGTTTGGAAAGCCGCATTGCCCGCTGCCCCCGTTTCAAGGAAGACCCGCAAACGCGGCCTGTCTTGCAAACGTTGCCGCAGCTGCACGGTTTGCGCCTGCATGTTTTGCACCAGTTGTTCGGCCTGTTGGCTGCGCCCCAACGCCGGACCAAGCAACCCAATATAGCGTAAAATGGATGGAAAATCGCTATAGCTTGCCAGAAAAACCGGAACATTCATGGCCTTCATCGGCCGCGTCAACTGTGCCGCAGCACTGGTACTAACCGCCATGACCACGAGTTCCGGTTTCAGGGCCAGCACCGCTTCTGCGGAATACCCGACCGCGCCCCCCACGGAAGGGAGTCCGAACGCTTCTGGCGGGTGCATAACCTTACCTCCGACACCAACCACTTGCTGGCCTGCGCCGATGGCAAACACCGATTCAATCATAGCCGAGTTGATCGTGATGACCCGGCGCGGAAGGTTTGGCAGAACAATCTCGTTGCCAAGCGCATCCTCAAACGCGAAAGCGTTTGCGCTTGACCCACAACTTACCGCAAGGGCGGCACTGCCTGACAGGAAACGACGCCTTGTAAGCATCAAAACCGCACCCCGACTGTCAACATGAACTCTCGCGGCGCTCCGGCGTTGCCGGAGTCAGTACTCGAAAAATCATCCGAGATGTAAAACGCGTCCGTGATGTTGTTTATCGTTCCTTGGACAAAGTAATTGTCAGCATCGTAGCGCAGCGAAGTGTTCCACACCGTATAAGAAGGCAGCGTCATGATGTTTTGCGGGGCAGTATTATCCCGCAAAGGCCGCTTGCCTATATAGGTCATGCCAACATTCCAGTTAAACTTCCCGAAATTGTAGTTAACACCTAGGCCAAACAGGTGTTTCGGGGCCATACGAATGGTATTGCCGGAATAGTCGGCGGTACTCGTGACAAAGGATGTGTTGACTGCGTCCTGATAGCTATAGTGGGCATAACCGCTCCACGCGTCGTTCGCCTTGTACCGAACTTGCGTTTCGACACCTTTGATTTTTTGCCGAGCGTTGGTGAACAAGAAATTGTCAGGATCAGTTCGATAAGAACGCGGCGCGTCCTTTCGATCCACATCAAAATAGGTAACCTCTGCGAAAAGCCTGTTTTGCAAAGCACTAACTTTCACACCCGCTTCCATACTGCGCGCAAACTCCGGATCAAGGAGCTGCGGCAGAACAACCCCACCACTGTTGGACAGCGTCGGTAGCTGAGGTCTGAAACCTTCCGTATAGTTGCCAAACAGGGTAACGGTCGTGTCCTGCCTGTCATAAACCGCATAGCTCAGACCAAAGCGCTTTGTCAGTTCATCACCCTTTTTGGTTGCGACTACATTGGTGCCAGATTGCTTGAGCGTGGTTTCAAATACGTCCCAGCGAAGGCCAGCAAACACGCTCCAAGGTCCGTTTGAGTATTCCAAACCGGTAAAAATACCCGCGCTTTTCTGATCAGTTCTGGAATAGCTTGTCGCGCCCTGAACACCATAAGGAAAGTTCGCCCCATTCGCAGACGGCGTTGTGAAATCCGGCGCAAGGTAAGTCGGTTGGCTGGCAAAGGACCACGATGGTGACGTGACATCCATGCTACCTTTTTCCATGTCGAACCCAAAAGACAACGCCGTTCGCCCACCAAGCGCCTGCCCTTTCCAGTCCAGACGGGTCTCGTTTCTCCAGACCTCCTGACGGGTATCTGACAACCACCAGCTCTTGTTGGTCGGGGCCGAGCTGGGCCGGATCGTGATGCCGCCCGTGGCAATCCGGTCATAGCGATTCACATTGAAAATATTCTGCAATTCCCAACCATTCCCGAGACGCGCTTTCAAGGGAAAGGAGAGGGACATATATTCCCCCTCAAAGCGTGCGCCAGGAAGCGCAAAATTGTCTTCCACAGAAATACCATAGGCTGGCTGACCATCGATGAGCGGAATGGTCGACCCGCGCTTTGCGTCCAACTGACTATACTGAGCGACAATCCCGACAGTCAGCCAATCATTAAGAATACGATTGTAGGACGCTTGAAAAAATTTAGACGTGCTGCCGGTATTGTCTTGGAAACCATCTGTGTCGGTGACACCGGCCTGAACGGAAAAATCGCCGTACTTCAGGGGGATATATCCGCTAAACAGGGCTTCTTTGAAGTTATTCGAACCGATCGTTACCTGCTGTTTATAAACCGGTTCGTCAGAACTCGGCTTTGTGAATATCTGCAAAACCCCGCCGATGGCACTACGCCCGTACAAAGCAGACGCAGGCCCTTTTACAAATTCAATCCTTTCAATGATGCCAATCGGCAGCATGGAAAGATCAGATGCGCCGTTAAGTTGTTGAAACGGCACCCCATCGACCAAAATGAGGATGTCCGCAGTGTTGCGCATGCCCCGTGTTGCGATGTGAGGATAAGCATTGCCTTGCGTGCCAATTTGCAACCCCGGAACGGACGCCAGAACGTGATCCAGACGTGTCGCCCCTGATTTCTCGATATCTTCGCGGGTGATCACATTGGCGCTGTAGGGCAGCTTGACGGCTTTGGTAGGCAAACGTGTCGCCGTTGTCGTTGTCGGGTTGATTGTGTCCTTTGCCTCGTCCCCTGAGACAGGCGATTGGCCGGCATTCACCCCCATCCCGCCAAAGACAGATATCTCACCGAGATCATAAGGTTCCTCCGCCCAAACCGTGCTTGCCACGGCTGTGCAGACGGCAAGATTTACCGCAAGAGATAGGTAGCGCATGCTTACCCCTAATTGATACAACCCGCGTACGGGCCGAATAAGTTCTGTGTCAATTGAGGGATCGTGTTCCCCCGCAGACGGTGAAGCCACCTCGGCGGAAAATCCGCAGCACGAAACGCCCCTCGCGTTCGAGCAGGGTGATCACTTCGGCAGGTCTCCTGACTCGCGGGTCGATGCTGGGCCGGTCCTTCCCGCCGCGCGTTGCGCAGCAGTGGCATATTCCGGCTTCGCTATCCGCCTACAGTTGCGGGGGCAGTTGTGGTATTGGCTCCTTTTGGATACACCGCACCACATTCCCAATTACCCAAACGGCGAACCGTCTGGACCGAAGTGTCCCGAACGCTACAGTGAGTTCCCGAGTTTGGGAAGAGGAAAAGGAACCGTCGCCAGGCCAAACAGTACGACGATTTTAGGCCATGAATCCAGTCGACTAGCACCAAGTCATAACGACGCCTTCCGCGCACTAAGATTACACGATGGCCTGAACAGCCCCAAGTGGCGAATAGAGCAGGTTGGGCCCGCGCCCTTGCTCGGATAACGCCTAAACACTTGATACTTAGCATCTTTAGCCAAACCGGCATGGTCGGTCGTGCCTTGGTTTGAAGTTTGCCCCTAACGGCGAAAACGTTTGCAGCCACGTAGCATTGTACGCGAAAGCAGATGGCGGTTGCCTATCGCGGCATCAACAGCATAATCCGAACCTGAAAATTATGTCGGGAAGGCACCGTATGAAATCCGAGGGAGGGGATAACGAGCAGTTAAGGACCGCGCGAATTTTGATCGTTGATGACGAACCTGGCATGCGGCATTTTCTTGTTCAAACCCTCAGACCTCTGTGCGCGACTGTTGACGAAGCTCCTGACGTTGAAACTGCGGGAAAACTATTATCGTTGAAACAATATGACGTGATGGTGCTCGACAATATCATGCCGGGGCAAAAGGGGCTCGATTGGCTCAAAACCCAGCGTGAAAAGGGTGGAATTACCGATATCATCATGATCACGGCCTACGCCGACCTTCAAACCGCCATTGAAGCGATGAGAGCAGGCGTATCCGATTTCCTCGTGAAACCGTTTCGTTCGAGCCAGATCTTGAATGCTCTGCGCCGCAGCTTGGATTTTGCCAAGTTAAAGCGAGAGAACTTCCTGTTAAAACGCGAACTCAATGTGGCATCCACAGGCCATCGCCGTCGGAAACTGGTTGGAAAGTCGGCGATCATTTCTGACGTTCGTGATACTTTGGAGCGCGTTGCACCACTGACAACGCCGATTCTGATCACAGGCGCATGTGGTTCTGGCAAGGAAGTGGCCGCACGCCACCTTCATAGTCATTCAGGTCGGGACAACGCTCCGTTTGTGTCAATCCAGTGCGGTGCAATCCCCCCCGATATGATCGAGTTCGAGCTATTTGGACACGCGGCAGGCGCATTTCCCGGCGCTCAATCTGAACGTGAGGGGCTGTTGGCGTCGGCGTCGGGGGGGACGGTTTTCCTCGATGACGTCAGCGAATTGAACGCAAGCGCTCAAACGGCACTATTGAGAGTATTGGAAGACGGAACCATCCGACCGATAGGGACCTCGCGCGATGTGCAGCTGGACATACGTTTTGTCATATCCACGGCCAAATCTCTGCCGCAAGCTGTAGCTGACGGACTATTTCGCGAGGATTTATTGTTCCGTATCAATGTCGTCGAAATCTCGATGCCCACCTTGAAAGAACGTGGGACGGACCTGTTGGATTTAGCCGAATTGTTTCAAAACGAAATTTCCGCAGCACTAAATCTACCACGGTTAGAAATGCCGTCGACCGTCCGCTCGGCGATGCTGCGCTATGAATGGCCCGGCAACATCCGAGAGCTGCACAACTTTATTGAGCGGGCATTGATTTTCGGGCGTTACCCCATCGACACTCTGAAGCTGCCTGATCCAAACGGCAAGATCACATCGCTGGAAGAAACCGAAAGGCGTGAAATCCTGCGCGCGCTGGATGTCTTGGATGGCAACAGGTCAGAGGCCGCCCGACAGCTTGGCGTTTCGCGCAAAACCATAGATCGCAAATGCGCCGCTTGGGGAATATAGGCTGTGCCGCGCCTTATGGATGTGTTGCGGTCTGTCCGTGTACGCTTGCTGGTGATTGCCCTGTTGCCAATGCTCGTATTGCTGCCCCTGCTATTGGGGGGCACCATGTGGCGTTGGTCCGGCAAGGTCGACGATCTGCTTGTGAACAAAGTGAACGGCGATCTGATCATCGCGCATCAATATCTCGCACGGCTGATCGAGACATCGGGCGAGCGCATAGATGCAGTCGCGCGGTCAACCGATCTGCAAGAAAACCTGAAATCAGGCAATAGAAGCGCGTTTTTAGAACAAGAACGGCAGCGGCTTGGCCTCGATTTCCTGCGGATCGCGCAGCAAACGAAAGAAGAAAGACGCTTTCCCGTAATCGCCACTGCATTGGACGGGAATTGGCACAGTGCAGTGGATGTTGTCGAAAGCGACATCTTGGATTCACTGTCCCCCGGTCTTTCGGCGCAGGCGAAGCTCCAATTAATGCCTACGCGCGCCGCTGTGCCGACAGATCGGACCGAAGAGACGCGAGGCATGATCATTCATTCCGCAGCCCCGTTGACGCTACCGGACGGAACACGGGCCGCGCTTGTGGGCGGCACATTGCTTAATCGGAACCTTGAATTCATCGACACGATCAACGCCCTTGTTTATCGCGAACAAAGCCTGCCCGAAGGCAGCCAAGGCACAGCGACCCTTTTTCTGGATGACGTGCGTATTTCAACCAACGTCCGCCTGTTTGAAAATCTGCGCGCACTCGGAACGCGGGTCTCTGCCGAGGTGCGCGAGCTTGTGTTGAACGGTGGTCAAGTCTGGCTTGATCGCGCCTTCGTCGTCGATGACTGGTATATTTCGGCCTACGAACCAATAGTGGACAGTTTTGATCGCCGCGTTGGCATGCTTTATGTCGGTTTTCTCGAAACGCCATTTCGCCAAGCCAAGACCGCTTCAATTGTGATGCTCGCCGGCGCTTTTGTCTTGATTGCCCTATTGTCAGTACCACTTTTCCTACGTTGGGCATCCCATATTTTTCGCCCGCTCGAAGGCATGACCAGAACCATTGGTAGGGTCGAGGCCGGGGATATGACAGCGCGCAACAATCTTCGGAAAGGCAGCGGCGAGATCGCGCAGGTCGCAGGCCATTTTGATGCGCTGCTGGATCAACTACAGCAACGTGATCGCGAATTGCGCGATTGGGCCAAAAGCCTCGAAACCAAAGTCGAGGAACGCACAAGCGATCTGCGCGCCGCCAATCACCGATTAGAGCGCACCACCGAACGACTGATCATTTCTGAAAAGCTGGCTGCGGTCGGCGAAATCACCGCATCGGTCGCGCATGAAATCAACAACCCGATCGCGGTTATTCAAGGCAATCTCGACCTTGCTCGTAGCACCCTTGGCAACAAAGCGGACGAAGTGTCGGAAGAATTCCGGCTGATCGACGATCAGGTTTATCGGATCGGCGTGATCGTTTCCAAATTATTGCAGTTTTCCCGCCCCGAAGAATATTCGGGATCCGCGAACCTGATCAAGCCTTCCGAGGTCGTACAGGATTGCATAATGTTAACCCAGCACCAGATCTCTAGCAGCGGCATAACGTATACCTTGTCTTTGAACAGCCACGCCGATGTGCGGATGTCACGCACAGAACTACAACAAGTTGTCGTTAACCTGATCTTGAATGCGGTCCATTCCATGCCCGACGGTGGAGATCTGAGCGTGGAGACCTCCGACTGTGAGAACGGTGTGGTGCTTTCGATCACAGACAGCGGAACCGGGATCACCCCCGAGGTGCAATCCCGCATATTTGACCCGTTTTTTACCACCAAACAAGCGCAGGGCACCGGCTTGGGCCTGTCTATCAGCAAGCAGATAGTGAGTCGCATCGGTGGGCGCATTGCCGTCGATTCGACCATCGGAATGGGCAGCACTTTCACAGTCGTCCTGCCAGTTGGAAAATAAATGCCACAGGCCCCATTTGGACAAAATGTCCCACATACGCCTATGCCCGCGACATGGTCGGGACAAAACCTCCCATTTCGGGCAGACCCATGTGGAACAACAGGACATTGTGACGCACTAAGATATTGATATTACTTTATAAATAATTTGACAAGCGAACACCCAAACTGTCCTTTCTTGTTCCGCATGCTGTTGCATGCCGCTGCGTAAGCTTAGGAGGAGCTTATTGCCGGTGTTGTCAAGGGAGGAAAAACCATGAGTAAAGCGGCAAGCCGTTCGCTAGCTTTTTTGCATAAAAATCATATCATCGCAGAACCGGGCTATAACCGTTGGCGCGTCCCACCGGCATCCATTGCCATCCATCTGTGTATCGGGTCGGTCTATGCTTGGTCCGTGTTCAACCTCGCGCTGACCCGCGAGCTCGGAGTGGTCGCGCCCAGCGCAGACGACTGGAGCCTGAGTTCCGTTGTTTGGATCTTTTCCGTAGCTATCGTCTTTCTGGGTCTCGCGGCGGCTTTCGCAGGTAAATGGCTGGAAGAAGTCGGCCCACGTATGGTCGGCGTCGTTGCCGCCTTCCTCTGGGGCGGTGGCTTTATACTTGGATCATTCGGCATTTCGACCCACCAACTTTGGATGGTCTATCTGGGCTATGGGGTCTTTGGCGGTTGCGGGCTGGGCCTGGGATATGTGTCCCCGGTTTCGACACTGCTGCGTTGGTTCCCTGACCGGCGTGGTATGGCCACCGGCATGGCGATCATGGGCTTTGGTGGCGGTGCGATGATTGCGGCACCTATCAAGGGTTGGCTGCTTGGCATCTTTTCCAAAGCGCCCGAGTTTTTAGGCGCTCAGGACGCTGTCGCAACCGTCGTCGAAAACGGCCGGATTTTTGCCGAAACGGCAGCAGGCCGTGTCGAGGTGGTCATCGCCTCCGCCACACAAGCCGCTGATTTTGGCGGACAGGCAGGGATTTATGTGATTGGCACCGGCGAGACCGGAGCGTCGCTCACATTCTTGACGCTGGGCATCGTCTATTTTGTCGTGATGATCCTTGCGGCGTTCCAATACCGTGTGCCTGCGAAAGACTGGAAACCAGAAGGTTGGGAACCTCAAACAGTCGCTTCGGGTATGGTTTCGCAAAATAGCGTGCATATCGATCAGGCGATCAAGACCCCACAGTTCTGGCAGCTGTGGCTTATGCTCTGCCTGAACGTGACCGCCGGAATTGGCGTGATCGGCGTGGCCAAAACCATGATGTCTGAGATTTTCGGCTCGGTGATGCCACTGGTAGTCACCGCCGCCTTCGCATCAACTTATGTCTTGATGATTTCGGTGTTCAACATGGTGGGGCGCTTTTTCTGGGCCTCCACGTCTGATTACATCGGGCGCAAAGCAACCTATATGTGCTTTTTTGTTCTGGGCACGCTTTTGTATCTGTCGATCCCGTATTTTGCGACGGCCGTCGCAACCAATCCAAGCATGATCTATCTGGTTGGTTTTTACATCGCAACCATGGTCATCTTCTCGATGTATGGTGGCGGGTTTGCGACTATTCCTGCTTATCTCGCTGATATGTTCGGAACGATGCACGTAGGCGGCATTCATGGTCGTTTGCTTACTGCTTGGTCCCTTGCGGGGGTTTTGGGCCCGCTGGCTATCACCTCGCTACGCCAAATGTCTGTGACAAATGCGATTCAAGACCTGTCCGCCAAAGTAGACCCGGCAACATTTGCCGAGACTTTTGGCGCACCTCTCGCGCAGCTTGATCAGTTGGTCGCAGCCAAAACAGTGACAATTGCCAGACTGATGGACATCGCGCCTGACGGCACCATTGATCCGACACCTTCCCTCTACAATACGACTATGTATTGCATGGCGGCGCTTTTGGTCGTGGCCTTCTTTGCAAACATGTGGATGCGTCCGGTGAAAGAACGTCACCACCACGCAGAGTCCGACTTGCAGGCGGTTCCCGGCGAATAACCTACCCGTTTCGGGGGCGCCAATGGCGTCCCCGAACAGTTTCACCGACACGTCTTTGGCGACTGTATCAATTGAACCGCTGGACAAAGTCACGATTTCTGACACGGACACTGACAGGCTTGCGCCCTGTTTGACCGGCACCCTATGCGCCGGTACAAGGCCATTACTGAGATTACATTCGACTGACAGCAAGATGTTCGCATGTCGAGAGGGGTGTGAATGGACAACAATCTGGCCACCGGACAGTGCCTATGCGGAGCTGTAAAGTTCTGCATATCAGGTGACTTCGAAAACTTTTTTCTTTGCCACTGTACCCGCTGCCGCAAGGACACTGGATCGGCCCATTCGGCAAACCTGTTTTCAAGCAAAGCAAAGATCATCTGGGAAACGGGGCGGGAAGACGTCAAGGTTTTCCGGCTGTCCGGGTCACGGCACATCAAGAGTTTTTGTGCAGAATGCGGATCTGCACTACCTGTTGAGCAATTGGAACTTGGCTTGCTTGTCGTGCCAGCAGGATCACTTGATGGCCCAATCAATCTGCGACCCAATGCGCATGTCTGCTATGCCAGCCGCGCGAATTGGGACAATGACCTTTCTTCGGTCAAAAAGATCGACGACCTCCCCGGTTAAGCATCCGTTACTTCACGGAATGAACGCCCCATCATTCTTGCAATAGCTGACCTTCCGGCAATCGTTCGACAAGAAAATCCATAAAGCATCGGACTTTGGGGGTCAGGACGTTAGATTTTGGATAGATCAGCCATAGAACCGACTGATCGTTCAGGCGCCATTCGGGAAGAGTTTGCACCAATCGGCCCGCCGCGAGGTCATGGGCCACGCTCCAAAGCGAGTTAATCGAAATACCCATACCAGCAAGTGTTGCAAGACGTTGCGACGTGCCGTCGTCCAGCACCGTACGACAGACCATTTTTTTTGGATCAAGAACAGCCGTTTGACCGTTCTTGTGAAGAATCTCACGTGGCCCCATATCCGACCATGCCAAAAACTGATGTCCTTTCATCTCCTCTGGTGTTGCAGGTGTACCAAACTGGTCCAGATAGGCAGGAGATGCGCAAAGCACGCGACTGTCGTCCGACAGCTTCCTCCCTAAAAGGCTACTGTCTTTTAAAGGGGCGTTGCGCAGAGCAAGGTCGAAACTCCCGTCGATAATGTCAAAGCGCGTGTCAGACAGACGTAAATCCAGAGTGATATCCGGATAGCGCTTTTGGAACTCGGGCAGCAACGGAATGATATGCAGTTGGGCAAAACTGCTGGGGGCGGCAAATCGCAAAACGCCACTAGGGCTGAGGTTGTCTTCGCCCAGTGCCGCCCGACCGGCCTGTGCCTGAGAGATAATTTCGCGGGCATAAGGCAGGAAGGCGGCGCCATCTTGGCTCAAAGATACTTTGCGCGTTGTTCTATGGAGCAGTTCGACGCCCAACTCCTTCTCCAGCTTTGCCAATCGGTTGCTGGACATTGCAGGTGCAAGCCCCAGATCACGACCAGCAGCAGTGATGTTCAACCGCTCAGCAGCAGCGACGAAAAGGCGAAGGGTGTCTGTATCCATCCCCTCCTATTATATCATAAATCGGAATTATTAAACCAAATACAGGGTGTTTTTATTATTTTTGAAAATGATATCTAGCCGATTGAAACCACTCATAGGAACATGAAAATGAAAGCAATCGGATACACACAGGCCGGCCCGATCGACGGCAATGGAGCACTACAGGCGATGGATGTCCCGACTCCGCAGATCGGTCCGCACGACCTTTTGGTTGCGGTCAAAGGAATCTCGATGAACCCCGTCGACGTCAAGCTGCGCGATGCGCGTGCACCCGAAGGCCCCACACATGTTCTGGGGTATGACGCCGCAGGCACTGTTGTTCAAATCGGGTCCAACGTGACCGGTTATGAAGTTGGCGATGACGTTTTTTATGCAGGCGATGTGACACGTGGCGGCACGAACGCAGAATTGCACGCGGTTGACGAACGCATCGTCGGCACAAAGCCCTCGTCGCTTGATTTCATCGATAGCGCGGGCCTTCCCTTAACGTCGATCACTGCGTGGGAGATGCTATTTGATTCATTCCGGGTAACCGAAGGTGGTGGCGCAGGGCAGAGTCTGTTGGTTATCGGTGGTGCTGGTGGTGTCGGGTCGATGCTCATCCAACTGGCCAAAACGCTGACCAACCTGACCGTCATCGCAACCGCTTCCCGGCCCGAAACCCAAGACTGGGTGCGCAAAATGGGCGCAGATCATGTCATCGATCACCGTGGTGATTTAGCTGCGCAACTGAAGGACCTAGGGCAAACGCCGACGTATGTCGCCGCGTTGACGGCCACCGATCAACACTGGTCCGCGATTATCGATCTGATTGCCCCACGTGGACACATCGCGTTGATCGACGATCCACAGGACATAAGCCTCTCTGTCGCAAAGCCAAAGGCGCTGACGATATCGTGGGAATTCATGTTTACTCGGTCGATGTTCGCCACCGATGACATCGCGGTGCAGCGTGATTTGTTGAATCGCGTGTCCGCTATGATTGATGCCGGAACGCTGCAATCCACCGTTACCGAACGCACCGATGTCCTGACTGTCGAGACATTGACCAATGCGCACAAACGCCAAGAAAGCGGCCGTGTGATCGGCAAGCAGGTTCTGCCCGGATTGTCCGAATAGCTTTCCCAAACGGAACGTCTGGTGACGTTTTACCCCGTTCTTGACGTGACCTCGGCCTAATCCTCCTGCGCCGCCCTGCCAAAAGGGCGGCGCACATCACAGGAGACCTGACGTGCAAGACGAAATCGCCCCCTCCTTTTCACAGATCAACCGCGGCTTTGACACAACCTTCCAGAACGGGCGGCTGAGCGTTGGTCTGGTCGTGCCAATCGCGCAATACGGCAACAACCCCGTACCGGAAATGTCGCATGATTTGTACCGTGTGAAGCAGGCCGAGGACCTTGGGTTCAGGGCTGTATGGCTGCGCGATGTGCCATTCAATGTGCCCAGTTTCGGTGATGCGGGGCAGTTATTTGACCCGTTCACCTATCTGGGTTTTCTGGCGGGGCAAACTTTGGATATTGCCTTGGGCGTCGCAAGCATTGTCCTCCCCCTGCGACACCCTGCGCATGTGGCCAAATCCGCCGCGACCGCCGATGTTCTGTCAGGCGGGCGGCTGATCCTTGGTGTCGCGTCGGGTGATCGCCCCGAAGAGTATCCGGCCATGAATGCAGATTTCGATACTCGCGGCGCGGCCTTTCGCGAAAGCATCGAATACATCCGCGCCATGGGGCAAACCGTTGCGCAAGTCTCGAATAGCTTCGGTTCGGTCAACGCGCCCGTCGATATGCTGCCAAAACCTGTCGGAGCTAAGCTGCCGCTTTTGATCACAGGATCAAGCCGCCAGTCCCCTGAGTGGATCGCACAGAATGGCGACGGCTGGATGACCTACCCACGCCCGGGCATTGCGCAGGATTGCGTGCTGCAAGATTGGCGCGACACGCTTGCACGGCTTGGGCAGTCCCCCAAACCGGTGCTGCAACCGCTCTATCTTGACCTGGCGGACGACCCTGACGAGACGCCCAGCCGGATCCACCTTGGCTTTCGTTCGGGCCTTCGCCCGCTGGCGCGCTACCTGCAACACCTTGAACACATAGGCGTCAACCACATCGCATTGAACCTGCGGTTCAGCACATCGCCCATTGACGCTACGCTTGATCGGCTTGCCGAGCATGTTCTGCCAATTTTCAATTAAGGAACCCAAAATGACAAAGACAATCCTGATTACCGGCGCGACTGACGGGCTTGGCCGTGCAACCGCTTTGGCCCTCGCATCCCTTGGGCACCGCATGATCGTTCACGGGCGCAATGCTGAGAAACTGAATGCTTTGGCGCAAGAGATTGGCGAAAATGTCGCGACTGTTCAGGCCGATATGTCGGATCTGTTTCAGGTCGCAGAAATGGCGCGCAACCTAAAGAGTTCCAACAACCGGATCGACGTTGTGATCAACAACGCGGGCGTGCTCAAGATGTCCGACCCACTTACGCAAGAAGGTCTGGACCTGCGGTTCGTGGTCAACACAATCGCACCCGCGCTTCTATCCCACCTCTTGTTGGCCATCATGCCAATAGACGGTCGGCTGGTGCATCTGTCCTCAGCTGCACAAGCCCCCGTCGACATTGACGCAATGGAAGGTCAGCGACGCCTGAACGACATGAACGCCTATGCGCAAAGTAAACTGGCGCTGACGATGTGGAGTCAGGATTTTGCGGTGCACCACCCCGATGGGCCGCTGTCAGTGGCCGTTAATCCGGGGTCTCGACTGGCCACCAAGATGGTGCGCGAGGGGTTTGGCAATGCAGGAAATGATCTGAATATCGGTGTCGATATCCTGATCCGCGCGGCGCTTTCGGATGAGTTTACAGATGCCTCGGGTCGTTATTTTGATAATGACTCCGGTGCATTTGCGGCACCTCATGGCGATGCGGCTGATCTGGGCAAAGTCGCGCGCGTTGTTGCCGCCATTGAGGGGCAAATTAAGGCCGCGCTTGCATAGGGTGGCTACAACATCAAATCTGAACGATGCGCTATAAGGTGGTCAATCAAGCGTCGGGTCAGGGCTTTTTGCGGCCCGATGTCCGGCCAAACAGCGTAAATACCCAAGGATGGAAGGTTCCAGTCTGGCAGAACGCGCACCAAACGACCTTGGGAAACCTCCTGTTCGATCACGCTGCGCGGCAAGTGCCAGATACCGAGTCCGGCCAGCACGGCTGCCTTGGCGGCATTTACGGTGTTCACCTCAATGCGTATGTTGGCCGGGGTGATGCTCACGGATTGGTCTTTGCGTTCCATCGTCATCATGGATGGAATTTGCGTGACTGAGATGAAGTCATGTGCCTCCAGATCGTACGGCACGGCAATGGGCTCGCGCGCGGACAGGTAGTTCGGCGAAGCAACAAGTAAGCGCTCAAAATCTGCAATACGGCGGCTTTTAAGGCTGCTGCTGCGCAATGTGCCCAGCCGGATAGCGAGATCAAACCCGTCCTTGACCAGATCGGTCGGGACGTCGCTGCACTGGAGCGATATGGCGACCATCGGGTGCTCTCGTGCAAACCCCCATAACGCCTGATGCAGTTTGCTGTGCTCGCCGAATGCGGGCATCGCCACATGCAGTGCTCCGACGGGTTCCTCGTTACCAGCGTGGATAGCATCAAGGGCCTCTTCCCCTGCGGCGACCATGCGGCGAGCAGGATCCAGCGCGATTTGGCCTTCCGGAGTCAAAGACATCGACCGCGTCGAGCGAAAAAACAGCGTCACGCCCTGACGTTCCTCAAGTCGTGACAGATGGTGACTGATGACCGATGTTGAAAGCTTCAATCGGCGTCCCGCCGCACTCAGGCTTCCCGTGTCAGCGATGGCCACAAAGACGGCGAGGCTCCGGTAATCTTCGATCATCTTTCTAATTCCTATAAAAATGATTTCTTAATATGTGGGATAATCTTAAAGGCGCGTTCTGTCTATTTCTGTCTTCAACACACAGGAGGCAGCAATGTTTAGAAGCAACGCAAAATTCACAACCGAACGGGCCAGCGGGTATTTGCAGCAACTCTGCAAGCACTTCTCGCACAAGATTGAGGTGCAGTTTGATCCTAAGGCTGGTCTGATCAAGTTCCCGTTCGGCCAGTGTAATTTGACTGCCGACCACAGTGTTCTTGACCTGACGGTCACGGCTGAAACTCAAAGCGACCTTACAAAAGCGTGCCGTGTGATCGGCAGCCATCTTGAACGGTTCGCCTTCCGCGAGAATCCAAAAATAGACTGGCAAACGATCGCTACGACTTAGCCCTAACCTAACCACCAACCCCCATCAGAAACAGGAAAATACCATGACACTTAAGACCCTCTTCGCGTCCGCCGCCCTCGCAACTCTCGCCACAGGTGCATTCGCCGACGATAAAGCCACAGTGACAACGTTCTACGATCTGCTTAGCAATCCGGGTTCCGCAGAACGCGTCGCCGCATTCCAATCTGCGACTTCTGAGGACTGGACCAGCATGGGCGACTATTCAGGCAACAACAAAACCCGCGAAGCGTTTCTCGGTCAGATGGGTGGCTTTGCGCAGCTGATGCCAGACCTGAACTGGGCCATCCAAGACATGTACCAAGACGGCGACACATTTGTCGTGCGCAGCCGTGCAACGGGCACACCTGTCGCGCCATTCTTTGGTGTTGATGGTGAGGGACGCAGCTTTGACATCATGACCATCGACATCCACGAGTTGGAAGATGGCGTCATCGCCCGCACTTATCACGTCGAAGACTGGGCAGGCGCGCTGCAACAGCTTTCCGGTCAATAACTCGGACGAGATGTTGGCCCAGAGAAATCTGGGCCAACATCCCTAATCGATGACAGTTTTACCATTCGCCAAGCCGACTATGGTCAAAAATCTGCGGCAAGCACAATCGGCCCCCCCGCCGCTACGACACCCTAAAACGGCCAAAGGTTTAACCAATGAATTCCCCCCGTCATGCCCAAGGCGTGACGAGGTATTTTTCGCCGGTCTTCATCGCGCGATAATCAGTGACTGCCTCTTTGGTCAGCATTTCTTCGAGATTCACACGCTTCTTGTAAGTGCTGGCGAAGGTTGTCGTGAGATTGTCGAGCACGCGCTTGCGCATGCGGGCGACGGTTTCGGCCCCCGCCGATTGGAGGAAGGGAAACAGCAACCATCCCGAAAGCGTCCAGCCAAAGCCGTAGCTGGGCGACAGAACCGTGGCACCGGTGTCCAAACGTCCGTAGATGAACATGCGCTTTGGCTGGTTCGAGCCATAGCGCGAGTATTCTGTCATCCTGCTCACTGCAACCTGCTCCATGGCCTTAAAGGCCGTGTCGACCGATTGACCGCCCCCGATCGGATCAAAGCCGTAGAATGCACCGGTGTCTTGGATCGCTGCGATCAACCGCTGCATGAAATCGTCGCCCGAAGAATTGACGACATGTGTGGCCCCCAGCTTTGCCAGCAAGTCGACCTGACTGTCCTTGCGGACAATATTGACCAAGCCAATGCCATCTTCGTTGCAAATGCGAGTCAGCATCTGGCCCAGATTGGATGCACCAACCGTGTGCAGGATCGCATCCTGCCCGTCCATCTTGGCATTCTCGGTGAACCCCAATGCGGTCATCGGATTGACGAAGGCGCTCGCGCCATCCTCTGCTGAATGATCGCCCAAGGGCAGACACATGCCAGCATCTGCGATACAATACTGGCTATAGGCATTGCCCGGCACGCAAGAGACGCGCTGCCCGACCAGCGCCTTGGCCGTGTCACTGTCGCCGGCGGCAACAACCGTGCCTGCACCTTCGTTCCCGGCGGGCAGCTTGGCTCCGTGGCGCGATTTCGACCCCGCATTGAACGGCTCGGGCATATTGGCGACGAATTTACCCTGCGAATAGCTGGCGTTTTCCATATCTGCCGCCCCGACCAGAATAGCGAGGTCCGACGGATTGATCGGTGCCGCTTCCATTTTCACAAGCACCTGATTGCCCGTCGGATCAGGAAACGTGACGTCCTCGATCGCGACTGTCAAAGTTCCGTTTGCGTCCAGTGTCGTGAACAGTTGCTTGCCGGTGGTTGCCATGATGGGGTCTCCAATTTTCAGTTTCGCGATGTAAGGGTGTTATCGGGACAATTAGGGGATGAGGTGCGGAGCGATCGCCGCACACCCCTGACCCGATTGCGATCTTGGTACAAATAGCGTTGTAAGTGACCAGCTCCCCGAAAAGGCCTCTGGCTTTTGTCAGGTCTATTCGGGTTTTGGTCTTCCGGTGCCCGCCTAGCATGTTCCACTGGTGTCATGCCAGCAGGTTTAAAGTATGCACGGAGATCGTTGGCGTCCCAATAACCCTGCCCTCCGGTGGTCAACTTCCAGACCGAACCAAAAAACGTTCGGGAATACACACCAGAGAATGGGCCAGCGCGCGGCCAATTTTCGCCATAGTTGGCCTCCAAATTGGAAGCTATGAAGACTGGAAGCCAAGCGAGCACAAAAATGCAGAAGAAATGGCATGCATTGCAAGCGCAGCCTATTGGCGGAAATGCCGAAAGGATGCCCTTTGCTGCGACAATGGCGGTGCTTGTCACGCTACTTTTCGGTGGGTTGATCCAGTCGATGACCTATCTTAACCACGACGTAGCGTGGGTGCTCTACTCCACCGAGCGGTTGCTGGACGGGGGTACTTTCGGGCGCGATATCATTGCGGCGAACCCGCCATTGATCTGGTGGATCAACGCACCTATTGCGTGGCTAGCGCGTTTGTTAGGGGCCGATCCGGTCAACACGTTTCGGGCGGTTGTGCTGGTAGTCCTGGCGGCAAGCCTTACCGCGAGTGACAGGATATTGGCGTCCAGCGGTATGCACCCACGGGCGCGGGTCGGACTATTGATTGGGCTGGCCTTGATCCTGACGCTGGGCGTCAACCGCGACTTCGGCCAGCGCGAACACCTAGCCGTAGCACTCTGCCTGCCGTGGTTGCTAATTATGGCGCGCCGTGTTGAGGGCATCGCCCCAAGCCGGGCAGGTGCGCTGGCCGCCGGATTGGCGGCGGGCATCGCGATCTGCCTCAAACCACATTTTCTTGCTCTCCCCGTTCTGGTGGGACTTTTTGTGGCGATACGCCGCCGCAGCTTGCGTCCGGTACTGAGCCTCGAAAGCGCTGCGATTGTGCTTACTGGCGTGTTCTACCTGGCCGCAACCTGGGCGTTTGCCAGGCCCTACCTGACCGAGGTGGTCCCGCTGATCTCGCAGATTTACTGGGGATTCAGCTACTCACTTTCGCAGGTAATTCTGGGCCAGCCTTTCCCGATTATCCTATGCCTTACGGCGTTGGCTGTGGCTTGGACGAACGGACGGGCTCCTGCGGCGATGGTCATTGCGCTGGCTGCCCTTGGTTTTCTTGTCGCCGCACTGGCACAGGCCAAGGGCTATACCTATCACGTCTATCCCGTTATCGCGCTGGCATTGGTATCGCTTGCCCTAAGTGCGCTTGATTCAACCCAGTCACGTTTCCGCCTTGCTGCCACTGGTGCCCTTGCGATCGGGCTGGCGCTGCTAACGCTTCAAAGCACAGCAGCGCTTGGCAATCGCATGGCGGGCGGCGCGTATGGCAAGACGACGGCCTGCCTTGTCGACATGGTACAACAGCACGTTCCCGCAGACGGCGGTTTTATGGCATTCTCGACACATCCCTACCCAGGCTTTCCGGTGGCGAATTACAGTCAGCGCCGCTGGGTCGCGGCCACCAATAGCCGCCTACCCCTGCCCGCTGTCGTACGACTGAGAGCCGAGAGTTCTCTGCAACCCGAGGCCGCCCGCGTTCTTGCGCTGGCAGAGGCCGCCGAACGGGCTGCTGCGCTAAAAGACATGGGGCGACACCCCTCGCTGGTTTTCGTGGATGACCGCGCCAGAAGACATGCCATTGGCACCCTGCCCACAGACTTTACCGCATTCTACACCGAGGACCCGGCCTTTGCCCGGCTCTGGGAAAATTATGTTGAAATCAACACCTGTGCCCCGGGAATACGGGCGTTCAAACTCTCAAAGGAGTCCTGACCCATGCAAAATTCACCGCTCGCCAATACCGCCGTCGTGATCCCTTGCTACAAGGCCGCCAGAAGCATCGGCGCTGTTGTCGCCGAAGTGCCCGAAGGAATCGGACGGATTTACTGCGTGAACGATGCCAGCCCTGACAACCTTGCCGAGGTACTGGCCGATCTTGCCGCCAAGAATCCACGCGTGCACGTACTGACCCACGAGGTCAACGGGGGGGTGGGTGCTGCCACGGTAACCGGATACCGCGCGGCCATCGAAGGTGGTGCCAAGTTGATCGTGAAACTGGATAGCGACGGACAGATGGACCCAAGGCTGATTCCAGCACTGATCGAGCCAATCGTGAATGGCGAGGCGGATTACGTAAAGGGCAACCGTTTCTTCGATATTTCCAGCGTGCAAAAGATGCCTGCGCTACGGCTTATCGGAAATGCCGGACTGTCCTTCATGAGCAAGCTTTCCTCGGGCTTATGGCACTTGTTCGACCCAACAAACGGCTTTACCGCGATCCATGCCGACGTGGCGGCGATCCTGCCATTGGACAAGCTGCACAAGCGCTACTTTTTCGAAAGCGACCTTTTGTTTCGACTCGGCACGGTGGGTGCGGCGGTCAGCGATGTCCCCATGGAAGCGGTTTACGGCGATGAAAAGAGCGGGCTGAGCGAGCTGGATGCACTGCTCAAGTTTCCTGGACTCCACGCACGCAATCTTGTCGCGCGCGTGTTCTACAACTATTTCCTGCGCGGTTTCTCCACTGCTTCATTGATGCTTCTGATGGGAAGCTTGCTGTTTGCCTTCGGTGGCATCTACGGCGTGAGCCAGTGGCTGGAAAGTGCGCACAGCGGTGTTCCCGCGACGGCGGGAACAGTCATGCTGAGTGCCTTTCCGGTGCTGCTAGGGGTGCAGATGCTGTTGAGCTTTCTCAGCCATGACGTAAGCGCCTCACAGCGTCCCGCCGTGCATCAACATATTGCACGGGTGCGTGTGTTGCGAGCACAACCAATCCCGGCGCTGGCAACGGCTAACGGTCATCCGGAAACGGATGCCCGTGTCGAGCAATCAGCGTGCGAGGCCAGTCATCCGCGAGATGCCTTCGACCGTTCCGCTCGCGGCAGCGTTGCATAAAAGCAGGATCGGACGGGCCACCAAGGCAATTGTCGCCGCCTCGGCAAATGGAAGCCCAAGAAATACAAGAACCCCGGCGGCACCGGCCTCGGCGACGCCGAGTCCGGCGAGCGATAGGGCCAAGGCACCGGCCACGTTGAGGCCTGCCAGCATGATCCAGGCCTCAAACAACGAAAGCGGGTGCCCTGCGGCGGCAAAACCCGCCGCCACCCCAAGCGACGCCGCCAGCCACAGCGCCAACGTGAGAGTGGCGGCGGGCAGACGGATTGCAGAGGCGTCAGTGTCAGGCACTGGCGTTTTGCGCAAACGGCGGATCAGCCGTCCCGCAAGGCCCAGGGTGACGTCCACAAAGTAAAGCGCTGTGAAACACACAAACGCACCCGCGCCCCAAAGAAGCGGCAAATGTCCAGTCGCCGCAAGGCCCGAACAGCCTAGGCCCAATACCGCGCACACATCGCGCAGCCGCGCGACGGCGATAAGCCTGACTGCAGGGCCGACGGCAAGCCCGACCATGCGACCCGCCAGCAAAGGGAAAGCCAAATCTCCGGCACCGGAGGGCGCGAGGATGAAGACGAACTGGTGACGCCCGGCCAACGCCACCCAGCGTCCAAGCCCGGCATCGGCAGAGCCAGCCGACAGGCGATACAGCGCGCCGCGCAAAACCAGAACAACCAGATACGCCGCGAGGGTGGGTAGCAGCAGCACGGGACGGACGACAGAAAGATCGATACTGTCGATATCAGAGACCCATAGCATCAAGGCCAACAACGCCAGACTAATGGCGATGGCGATAAGGTTGCGCCTAGATATCATAGCCAAATTCAGTCGCAGCATGGCCGCAAATCGCCCGTTCAACCGCCACATCGCGCAGGTCCACCCCATCGGGGGCCGGGTTAACCCGCTGACTGAACTCATCCATTGCCAGTGCCTCAGCCCGGATCGGCAGGTCCAGCACCTTGCAAATCCGCGTAAGCGCCGCGTTTCTTACGGTGATATCACCGGAAAAAACGTCTTCGCTACGGACCAATGTATATCCCTCGGCCTCGGACGCCAACGCGGCGATGCGCCTGTTGCACCAGATCCAGCGATGCAAACTTTTCTCGAAAGGATCAAGCCCGCGCCAACCGGCAGGCCGCGGCGCAGGAAAGGGCTTGGCGAACGGCACATAGTCGATCACATGGCGGTATTTCGAGGATGCCTTAAAGGTCGTCATCGATTGCGCCCATGCCCCAGGTTCGCGAACCACATGAACGATGCGCAACGGACGGGTGGGATGGGGCAACAAATCCGTCACTGCGCAGAGGAAAGGATTTACCTCGATACGTTGCCCCTCGCCGTCATGGAAGGCCTCTTGATGAGAGCGGGCGAGGCGGCGAGTCGTCTTGCCGAGCAGGCGGCAATCATTGCGTAGGTTTCCAAGCATCATCAACCTGCGGCTTGGCGGGGGTTCGTGCTCTACATGAACCTGTGGACAATGTCGGCGGATCAGAGTTTCCAGAAACATCGTACCAGTGCGTCCAGCAGAGAGCACATAATAGAGCGGGCGCGCAGGCGCCTTGAGCGTCGGGCTCTCGGGAAAGGTACTCATGGGCACTGCTGCTCAATTTGGTTGCACTTTGGCAGATATAAGTCCTTAGGCGCCAGAAGGAAAGATGGACGGCGATCGGCCCGCTCGCGGCCATTGCCAGCGGGCGTTGAGCTATGGCACACGCATCAAGACGTTGTCTACGGTTGCTCCCCGCAAGGAAGGAACGCCCCATAAGATCACGGGCTTTTCAGTGGCGTTTGGTTGCGATGCACTGTTACTGATTTAAGCTGTGCCGCCGACGCCCCGGCCCTTTATTGGCAAAACAGAAAGACAACCCTTTGCAAAAGACGGTGCCCTACACGCGCGATCTGGTCCTGATTGGAGGCGGACATGCGCATGCCCTGGTCCTCAAAGCTTGGGGGATGCGTCCGCTGCCCGGTGCACGACTGACGGTTATCAACCCCGGAGCGACCGCGCCTTACACCGGTATGTTGCCCGGCTACATCGCCGGACATTACCTGCGCGACGAGCTGGAAATTGATCTGGTGCGTTTGTGCCGCCACGCTGGCGCGCGGTTGATCATAGACAAGGCCGCCGGACTTGATCGAGCGCGCCGCCATGTCATCTTAGAAGGGCGCGGGCCCGTGGCCTATGATGTTGCATCCATTGATGTTGGCATCACCGCCAAAATGGAATTATCCGGATTTGACGACCACGCCATCGCGGCCAAGCCGCTGGATCGTTACGCTGCCCGGTGGCGCCGGTTTCTGGCACAGGTCGCTGAGGGTCAGGTTGCCCCGAATGTGGCGGTCATCGGTGGCGGCGTTGCCGGATGCGAACTGGCGATGGCAATGGCCCATGCGTTAAAATCGGCCGGGGCGGCACCGCGTGTCACAGTGATCGAGGCCGGGCAACACATTTCGGGCGTCGGCCCAAAGGTACGCCACCGTATCGTGACGGCGATGGACGATCTGGGAATCAAGATCATTACGTCTGCTAAGGTCACCGAAATTCAGGCCGACCGGGTTGTTCTGGATGCACAGCCCCCTGTCGATGCCGCACTGTGCATTGGAGCAGCGGGCGCCTTTGCTCACCCTTGGATTACCCAAACCGATTTGCCGCAAGAAAACGGGTTTATCCGGATCGGGCCTGATCTTGGCGTTCTTGACGATGAGACGCTGTTTGCGGTTGGCGACTGTGCGATGATGCCTCACGCCCCCCGCCCCAAGGCAGGCGTGTTTGCTGTACGCGCCGCCCCAATCCTGCATCATAATCTGCGCGCAGCGTTAAGCGGTGGCAAACGCAAGGCCTGGAAACCGCAGAAAACCTATCTCAAACTGATTTCGTTGGGTGGAAAATCTGCGACGGCCGACAAGTTCGGACTGGCCCTGACGGGGTCATTGATGTGGCGCTGGAAGGACCGGATTGACCGGACCTTCATGGACCGGCTGAGCAATCTGCGCCCGATGACAGCGGCCAAACCGCAGGGCGCGCTGGCAACCGGTGTTGCAGACCTATTGGCTGCCAAACCGCTGTGTGGCGGATGTGGTGCAAAGGTGGGGCGTGGCGTGTTGTCTGGCGCGCTGCAAACTCTTGCGCAGCCCGACGGGGACGTGATCACCAGCGCGGGCGATGATGCAGCAGTACTGCGACGGCCCGGCGGCGGGTTT
The DNA here is from genome assembly GCA_027214255.1 of Roseovarius aestuarii. GTDB lineage: Bacteria > Pseudomonadota > Alphaproteobacteria > Rhodobacterales > Rhodobacteraceae > Roseovarius > Roseovarius aestuarii_A. The sequence goes on along the minus strand of JAPWHL010000003.1, from coordinate 134,744 downwards.
CAGGTGATCAGTACAGATCACCTACGCGCCATGATTGACGACCCCGCGCTGATGACACGGATCGCCGCCGTACATGCCTTGGGGGATATCTGGGCGATGGGCGCAAAGCCGCAAGTCGGGCTGGCGTCGATCATATTGCCGCAGATGTCGGCAGGTTTGCAGGCCCGCACCCTGTCGGAAATCACCAACGCCGCAACCGAGGTGCTCGGTGCGGCGGGCGCCCAGCTGGTTGGCGGTCACACCACAATGGGTGCCGAGCTGACCATCGGGTTTACCGTAACTGGCACCCGCAAAACCATGCCGCTGACGGTAGGCAGTGCAAAGGCCGGAGATGTGTTGATCCTGACACGCCCCATCGGATCGGGCGTTCTTTTAGCAGCGGACATGGCGGGGCAGGCCGATGGGCGCGATGTTGTCGCCGCCCTTGCCATCATGGCGCAGGCGCAAAACCGCGAGGCGGACATTCTGGCGCCAATGGCTCATGCGATGACGGATGTCACAGGGTTTGGGTTGGCTGGACATGTCCAATCCATTTGTCAGGCATCAAAACTGAACTGCGATCTGCGGCGCGATAGTATCCCCGTCTACGCGGGCGCGCGGGCCTTGTCAGATGAGGGCGTGTCATCCACGTTGATGCCCGCGAACCGCATGGATGCGCCGATCGAAGGGGGCGACGATGCCCTGCTATATGACCCACAGACTGCGGGCGGATTGCTTGCGTCGGTGCCGCAAAAAGACAGCCTTAACGTGATCGCCGCGCTGCATGGGCAAGGCTGCGCCGGGCATATCATCGGCCAATTGAGCAGTGGCACAGGCCGCTTGCGCCTTATCTAAAGCGCGCGGCCAAGGCTTTGGCCGCTTTTGCCAATGTCCCGTCGTCTAGATCAGTCAGGTTGATGCTGTTCAATGCGCCCCCCTTGCGGGCAGCCGTTTTGGCATAGCGCGGGTCATAGTGCTCGGTGATCAGCCCTGCTGCCAACCCCTGCCAATCGCCGGACTGCGCTTGATGGTGCCAAACAGAGATCTGGTCACCCGAATGATAGGGACGCAATCTGTCCAACACATTTCCAAGGGCCGAAATGTCCTGTGTCAGATCCCCGTAGGCACGGCACAAAAACGCGCAACGCGCCTCCAACGGGGCGGCGACATGAATTCGGGGCGCGTTTGTCATCAGCCGCCACAGAGACGGTGGGATGATGCGCTCTCCGATCTTGCTGCTTTCTGCCTCGACAAAGGTGATTTTATCCGGGTCCAATGCGCCCAATCGGGCCGCTATGCGGCTCTCGAACATCTTCTGCGCAGGTTGCGCGACGGCGCTTGTCCCGAAAAGCGACCCACGATGCCCCGCGATCTCTTCCAGATCAAGAACCTGCACATCCTGCCCTGCAAGGTGATGCAACAACGCGGTCTTGGCCGTTCCGGTCCCGCCATCAATCAGCATGATCCGATGGGGCAACAAAGTGTCATACAGCGTTTTGACAACCGCACGACGATAGCTTTGATAGCCACCTTGCAACAGGTTCACCCGCCAGCCCACCTGTTCCAGTATTGTCGCAAAAGCCCCCGAGCGTTGCCCACCCCTCCAACAATAGACCAACGGCTGCCAGCCACCATCCTTATCCGCCAGCGGACCCTGCAAATGGGCGGCGGTATTTTGTGCCACCAACGCGCCGCCGATCTTGCGGGCCTTGAAGGGGCTGATCTGGGTGTAGATCGTGCCGACCTCGGCGCGTTGCGCATCATCCAGTACCGGCAGATTGATCGCACCAGGCAGATGATCCGTGGCAAACTCGGCAGGGGCGCGCACGTCGATGACAGTATCGACATCCAGCCTTTGCAGATCGGCCAGCAAGTTCAGAACAAACGGGGTCATGCAATGCCTTTCAAGGTCGTTCAATCCTTGTGCCAGCATCACATCCACTTGGCCATGCACGCCGGTCTAATTTTTCATGGCCACATTCGGCAATGGCCCATGCATAACACCCCTTCAATAGCCGCCCGATCCCGAAACCTTATGCAAATTTTCCCAACATCCGGCCCTGAAGGTGGTCAGCCCCGTCGTTTCCGGGGTAGTGGTAGGTCACCCAAGGCGAATAGAATACCACACGTCGTTTGCCATCAGACACTGCAATTGTAAGAGCACAGCATGCCTCAACAAGATTTGGAAGAAATGCCCGCGATCCACGACGTGATTGCCGCCTTCCCCATGCCCGCGCTGGTCATTGGGCGCACTCAGAAAGTTGGCGCCTTGAACAGTGCCGCAGAAACGCTGCTGGGTAAGAACGTGGTTTCGCGCCATTTTACCACCGTATTGCGCAACCCCAAACTGGTCGACGCGGTTGAGCGCAGCCTGCTGGATCACGCCCCGCGCACAGTGTCCTACCAAATCCTCGAAAACGGCGAAGAGGCGTTTTATGACGTGCATTTACAAAATATCGCCAAGACCAACCTGTTGTTACTGAGTTTTCAAAACTCTACAGGTTTGGCCTATGCCGAACAGATGCGGCGGGATTTTGTTGCCAATGTCAGCCACGAATTGCGCACACCTTTGACGGCCGTCATGGGATTTATCGAAACCTTGCGCAGCTCGGCACGGGACGATGCCACTGCACGGGATCGTTTTTTGGGGATCATGGCGAACGAAACCGAGCGGATGAACCGTCTGGTCGGTGATCTGCTGTCGCTAAGTCGTGTCGAAGCCGACGAACGTGTGCGCCCCAAAACGCGCCTTGACCTGCGCGAAGTATTGCAAACCGCACTGCGCAATCTTGAACCACTGGCAATCGACAGCAACATTACGGTGCGGTGCGATACCGGCCAGACACCCCTTCATGTAACCGGTGACTCTGATCAATTGCTGCAAGTGTTCACCAATCTTCTGGAAAACGCGATCAAATACGGCGGTGCAAATCAATCGGTGGACATTGCTGTCATGCAAAATGCACATGACCCGGTTTTACGCTGCGCTGCGTTCGAAATCACAATTGCGGACCATGGGCCGGGCATTGATCCCATCCACCTTCCCCGCCTGACCGAACGGTTTTACCGCGCGGACAGCCACCGCAGCCGCGATCTGGGTGGGACGGGTCTGGGACTGGCTATCGTAAAACACATTCTGAACCGGCACAGGGGGCGATTAAAAATTGCCAGCCAAGTGGGCAGCGGCTCGCAGTTTACCGTTGTTATGCCACCCAGCACCGATGCGGCGTGAACCTTGGCAGGGGATTGCTGACAAATCAGCACTGTTACAATACCGTTAGCAACCTGTCGCAAAATCGCAGCACGTGCAGAAGATACTCACCTCGCTATCTTCCGCAAAGAACTTGGGAAAAACAGCGTTTTTTCCATTTCACCGGTCTGATAGGCTTGGGGAAATGACGGGGCTTACCTCGACGCGTCACGACCCGAGGATCGAAAGCCATCGCATCGACAGACAGGATAACTCATGACGGACGAACACAGTTCCACAGCTTTTGACAACGATCTAGAGGCTGTCCAGACCCAAATCATGAAAATGGGCGGGCTGGTCGAGGATGCCATTCGTCTGGGAATGAAATCTCTTGAAACGCGCGACGAGGATTTGGCCCAACAGGTGCGCACAGCCGATGCAACGATTGATGCACTTGAAGAGACGATCAACGAAGGTGCCGCCCGCATCATTGCCCTACGCGCGCCGTCTGCAATTGACCTGCGTCTGATCCTGAGCGTGATCAAGATTAGCGGCAATCTGGAACGGATCGGTGACTATGCCAAGAACATGGCCAAGCGCACCGAGATTTTGGCACAGGTCGCACCAATCAATGACAGTATCGCCACGCTGCGACGTATGACACGCGCCGTCGAGGTGATGTTAAAGGATGCGCTGGATGCCTATATCCATCAGGACACGGCGCTGGCGGCTGATGTGATTGCCCGCGATGTCGATGTCGATCAAATGTACAATGCGCTGTTTCGGGGACTTCTGACCTATATGATGGAGGACCCCAATAACGTCACGGCCTGCCTGCACCTGCATTTCATTGCCAAAAATACCGAACGGATGGGTGATCATGTCACAGCCATCGCCGAACAGGTCATTTATCTGGCAACCGGGAAACAACCGGACGAAGACCGCCCCAAAGCGGACATGACATCCACCGCGTCGGACACATAAAGGGAGCAGCCGGTGCAAGCGCAAATTTTGATCGTCGAGGATGAACCCGCCCAGCGCGAAATCCTGACTTACAACCTTGAGGCCAAAGGTTACATGGTGCGCAGCGCTCACAATGGCGAAGAGGCCATTTTGTTGATGAACGAAGCCCTGCCCGATCTGGTGATACTGGATTGGATGATGCCCAAGCTCAGCGGGATCGAAGTCTGCCGTCAAATCAAAACCCGCGAAGATACGCGGCACATCCCCGTCATCATGTTAACGGCCCGGACGGAAGAGGCCGACACTGTGCGCGGTTTGGAAACCGGCGCGGATGACTATGTGGCCAAGCCCTATCAGGTGAACGAACTTATGGCGCGCGTGCGCACACAGTTGCGTCGAGTGCGCCCGGCAACGACCGGTGCGATACTGACGTTTGAGGACATCACCCTTGACCCGAATGGCCACCGGGTCAGCCGCGACAATCACGACCTAAATCTAGGCCCGCTTGAGTTTCGGCTGCTGTCCACCTTCATGGAACGCCCGGGGCGCGTTTTTACGCGCGAACAACTTCTTGATTTGGTCTGGGGGCGTGACAAATTCGTCGACGCACGAACCGTCGACGTGCATGTCGCCCGGCTGCGCAAACTGCTTGCACAAAGCGGTGGCAAAAACCCTATTCGCACTGTGCGCGGCGCCGGGTATTCACTTGGTTGATGTGATCAAGTTGGATTTTGGCATGATATGGGGCGCAATGTGGCCCCTTGCCTTCTGGAAATGGTTGCGTTGACGCGCGTGATGCATAAACCTGCGCAGATGGTAAGCCCGTTCTCAGGAAAGAACCCAACACATGATCATCTATGGACTAAGCACCTGCCCAATCTGCCAGCGCGCCATCAAGACGCTGACGGAGGCCGGCAAAGAGGTCAGCCTGCGGGACGTCCGCGCCGACCCGCTTAGCGACGCCGAGTTGGACATGTTGATCGTCGAGTTCGGGGATCGCTTGGTCGATCATAAATCCAGCGATTTCCGCGGCCTCAGCGATTGGTTGAAAGCCTCAGAACCCGAGGCACAAATCGCAGCCCGACCCAAGGTCATGGCGCGTCCCGTCATTCAAACCGAAGACAAGTTTTATCTGGGTTGGGACCAGTCGGTTCAGAATGCCCTTATGCCAAAAGGCTAATCTGACTGTTGCGGCCCAAACCGTCACTGCCCTGAACAGGTTCAAACGAATTAGGAGAGTTCGTCCCGTTCGAGATTCTGGGGGCCGGACGGTAGGCCGCGCCTACTACGCGTATACCAAGCGTTTAAAGGCAATCTGGCGCCTCAGTTTGGTCCCGAAACGTTTTAGTTATGAAATGACCGATAGGAAAACGGTAGCGATGCCAGATACAGCATGTTGCCAACAATCAATGTCGACCAAGGATAAACCAACAAGCACATCACCAAAACGACGGCACCAACCACTGCAAACGGCAGATGCGCCCTTTTGATAGAGGCGTGTTTGATGGAGAACGTCGGGATTGTACTCACGGCCAGCATGCCGACACCAATAATGAAAATGGTGCGCAGAACGGGGAAATCCGCGCTATCCCAGCCATTGAGATGCAGAAAAATCGGCGTCAGCGCCAAACACGCCAGCGCAGGTGCGGGAACGCCAACGAAAAAACCATGCTGTTTAAGCGAGATATCCGCACGGTGAGTGGACAGGTTAAACCGCGCCAATCGCAGCGCACAACAGACCGCCAACACCAATGTCGCCAGCCACCCCAGATTGGCATGCGAGGTTCCCAGATAAAGGGTGTTGTACAGTAACAAACCCGGCGCGATACCAAAGTTGAAGAAATCGGCAAGGCTGTCCAATTCAGCGCCAAACGGGCTGGCTGTGTCCAGAAATCGGGCTAATTTGCCATCCGCGGCGTCCAGAAACACGGCCAGCAGGACGAAATAGAGGCTTGCCTCTAACCTGCCTTCCAGACTCATCCGGATCGAGGTCAACCCTGCACAAATCGCGAAAACCGTTACGATACTAGGTACAAGGTGGCGAATTTTGATACGTTGCGCGCCGCTCATTCTGCAATTCCCGGACGATTGACATTCGGATTTCTCAGGTCGGCCAGAATGGTTTCACCACCGACGGCAGTTTGCCCCACCGACACCAGAGGCGACACACCCTTGGGCAAATAGACGTCCAGACGGCTGCCGAACCGGATAAGCCCAAATCGGTGGCCAATTTCGATACTGTCGCCCACTTTGACAAAGCAAACGATTCGACGCGCGACAAGACCCGCGATCTGAACAACGCCAATTTGCGCACCTGTTGGCGTTTCGATCATAATCGAATTGCGTTCGTTCAACTCGCTTGCCTTATCGAACGACGCATTCAGAAACTGGCCTTTGTGATATGCGATGGTGCGAACTGTGCCCGCAATCGGTGCACGGTTCACGTGGCAGTTAAACACGTTCATGAAAACCGATACGCGCGTTACCGGCGTGTCGCCCAGGCCAAGATCCTTGGACGGAACAACGTCCTGAATCAGCGATACGATCCCATCGGCAGGCGACAGCACCAGCCCCTCTTGTTGCGGGATGACGCGAACCGGATCGCGAAAGAAATAGTAACACCATACCGTCGCGCCAAGGCCCAGCCAAAACAAGGGTTCCCACACGAACGCCAGAGCAAGTGTGATTGCGGCAAAGATGGCGACGAACTTGCGCCCTTCCTTGTGCATCGGAACGGCAACGATCTTGAGCATGTTCATGGGCGGACTTTCAAATGAGGTCAAAGTGTTGAAACAGGATAGTGCCAAGATACAATCCATTTGCGACCAACAGGCACATTGTCGCGAGCGAACCCAGATCCTTAGCATCGCGTGCAAACTCCTGCCAATCGGGCGCGAGATGATCAACAAGGCATTCTACCGCCGTGTTCAGCGCCTCGGCAGCCACCAAAGCAAGGAACAGGATCAGGAAAATGCAGACTTGCGACCAACTGGCACCGATACCGATCAGCAAAACCACGCACGCTGCAAATGCCAGAACGATATGGCGAAAGGCCGCCTCGTTCCACAAGCGCCGCACTCCGGCAAGAGAATAGCCAGTGGCCGCAAAGACATGGCGCAGGCCTGTTATGCGCTCCGGCTTGGGCCGAAAGTGTGGGTCGTCGGTCTTCATCAAAGGATCACCTGCTTGGCGGGTCTATACATGGCATAGACGATCGCACCCGATTGCGTTTGAGGGCCCGCAAAGTCAAGCATTCTGACGCTGCGGGGAAAGATTACCTGCACTCTCATACCTGCCATGCCTTGCGGCAATTCGGTGATGGATTGATTTTGAAAGGTGTGCAGGTGCAGCCGGATAACCCGTTTTCTGTGTAGGAGTTCTACCAACCTACACAATTGGCCACGCCCATGGAACCTATGTTCGCGTCATTTTGGCCCCGGCGCAAACGCGGCACCCGGTGTTTCGTCCTTTTTTCGATGTTCTGGTGCGTCTAACAGACCGCCTCAGGCGGCCGCAAAGCCAGCAAACTTCAAAAACCAGGTGTCATTTTCGATCTCGGCCAGCATCTTGGCATAGCGTTCTTGCAGGACTGGTTTGTTTTTACGAATGGCATCGACCAACGAAAAATAATGGAGCGACACAAGGTATTCGGGATCCGTGACTTGCAGGTTCGGAGTGTCCAGCCGGGCGTCAAACATCGAAACGGGCGTGCGCCAGTCGCCAAAATTCTCATCCAGATACAGTTCCGGATTGTCGGGAATCATAACGGTTTCGCCCAGAAATTCGGCTGGCTTGATCCCAAACGGACTGTTCCACCACCGTGTTGCGGATCCGTCATGCCAAATGATGTCCTGTGTCGGATCGCGGTAATGCGGAAACACATCAACCATGGTTTTGTTGTTATGAACCAGACGGATGCGCACAGCAGTCAGATCGACCTTGCGCACGGAGAAATGCGGATCCGAGCGCAGTTTCTCCTCGATCATCGGGGCCTGATCGTTATCGCAAAAAATTCCAACGTCGATGTCCTTGTCCCACGAGATGAAGTCGCCTTCGCGCACCAGCCCCAAAAGCGTACCACTGACGATGAAGGGCGTCGGAAGGTCCTGAAACGCGGTGTAAAGATCACGCAAAGCAATTATGGCGTTGGTTGAAAAATCGCTGTCGGGCTCTGGCGTGTCCTGCACAATCGCCGAATCCTTGGCCCGTTCGGCGGCCTTTTTATACTCGATCGTAATCATCCGACGCAGCAAAATGCGCCCTTCGTCCGTATGCCCGGTTATGCAGGCCGCACGGGCCACAGCGCGCAGTGCGCTGTAGGACTGGACAATTTGTTTGGGCGCAGACAGCCACAAATCGTAGACTAGGTCGAAATCTTCGTGACAGCTCATCATCGCGCCCAGTTCGCTCCATAACAGAAAGCTGGTCCAATGCTCACGAATGGCGTCGATTACAATTTGGCGTGCGCCATCCACGTCGCCATCCGCATACACGTGCTGGGCGTGAATGATGGCTATTTGGGATCGCTGCCGGCGGATTTTCAGAGGCACCGTTTTGGGCTTTTTGGCGGCCGTTGTGTCAGTTTTCGTTTTAGCCATTTTGAGCCACCTTGCTGTCCGCCGCCCGCTGGGCAAGCTCATCGTCAACGATCTGGGCGATTACGCGCAACACGTCCTGTTCCAAGCGTGTCAGATACGGCCCCGAGGTTTCCTGACGGATAAAATGCGCGGCCTTGGCCAAAGCGCCCTCGCGGAGTGTTATGTTGATCGTGCGCAATACATGAGCGGCATAAAACTCATCCCAGATGACTTCGCGATTGGCACCGTTCAGGAAAGAATTGAACATCGGGTCAGGACGGTCCCAGTTCTCACCATAGTTTTCCACCAAATATGGCGTACCGGAGGGGATCAGAATTTCCGTACCGTCCAACGTTCGGCTTTCCAGTTCGAACGGTCTATTTCCCCAGCGCACAAAAACGCCATTGTGCCAGATTTTTCCGTTTTCCCGATAGAACTTGAACAGGTCTATTTCGACACCATTGATATGTTTCAGGCCGACCTTCGGGGTTTTGGGATGCGGCAGGCTTGAGGTGAACAGCGGGCTTGCATTCGCCAGCGCCATCAACTTTGCCTGATCAAAATCTTCTTCCATGATGCCGATGTCAATATCATTATCATGCGGCAGCGGGCGGCCCTCACGCACCAACCCCAGACATGTGCCCGCGGCTGCGAAATGCGGCACATTGGCCGACTTCAGCAACCTGACGATATCCACGAGCGCCTGCGTGCCTCCATCTCCAATGGATTTGGCTGGCTTGACCTCATTCGACAGTTTTTCCGAAGCGTTCTTGATCGCCCGCAAGTACAGGCTGCGCCCCAGATCAAACTGGTCAACCCGCAAGGCAGCATTGCCGACGGCACGAATGTACTTGGCCGGCAAAGGTCCGTTGGGCGCGAGTGCCTTGAAAATTTCGTCCAGATCCGCCTTGGAGCGACATAATTTACAAAATGCCCAGACAACCGCCATGTCCGACTTAAACCGGGCCAAAAGCGCGCCTTTTAACGGGGTTTGATCCTGCGTAGCCTGATGCAGCCGCAAATACGTTTGCGTAGCGGGTTGATATGATGGGTTCAGGATAATCGCGCGTTTGATCAGGGTTTTGGCAGTATCCAGCGCGCCTTGCTGCAGGCGATGGCTGGCAAGATCCGTCAAAACAACCGAACTTGTCGGGACGCGGGTCAGGCATTCTTCCAACAGGTTGATACTGACATCATCCCGCCCCTCTTCACGGGCGGCGCGGGCGGCTTCGATTGCGGCACTCATTGTCAGCGACTTGCGCCTAGCGGTACCTTGATCGCTTTCCATTGTTCACAACCTCCCATCAACTCAACAATCAGGCGCCAACACGCGCGCGCCCACACGGCCCTTAAAGTAGGCCATGCCGGGGACTGTCAAGAAACACCGCCGGAATCCTCCAGTGCTCGCGCACTTTCCCCCATCTATAGCTACAGTAATGTTTCATTCTTGTGACGGCGCGCCACAAACATAAATACGCGGGATACAGACGATATCAGCAGTGCAACGCTTGCCTTTCCTCTGCTAAAGAACAATCTACGCGCACATATGCAGGGAGTGAGAACCAATGTCCTTTATGAAAACAATCGGTGCAGCTGCGGCAGCGGCCTTGATGCTGACCGCCAACGCCTCGGCTGAAACACGTATCACATACAAGTCCGCCAAGGCCGGGTCGTCCTATTTCCAGATGGCCGTGCAAATTTCCGAAGCCATGAAAGCAGGCACAGGCGGCGACATCGCCGTGACCGTCGAAGAAAGCCAAGGGTCCGTCCAGAACGTGATGGAAGTGCGTGCGCGTGGTGCTGATTATGTGTTTACCACACCGCCTGCGTTGGTCGGACTGGCCCAAGGCGGCAAAGCGATGTTTGAAGGCAAAAGTGATCCGTCCTTTGCAGACATTCGCGCGCTGTTTCCGATCCCGTCATTGACCATGCATTTTGTCATGTCCAAGGACAGCGGTGCCACCACATTTGCCGAAATGGAAGGCAAAACAATCCTTCTTGGCAGCGGATCGTTTGGTGCACGCGAGGGTGAAAAATACCTCACACTGTTCGGTCTGGAGGGCAAAGTAAATTTGGCGGATTCGGAACTGTCGAACGCGGTGAACGCCCTGAAGAACGGCCAGATCGACGGCTTCGTGACGGCAGGTTCATACCCCGCGCCAAACGTCATCGAAGCAGCCGCATCGACCGATGTGAATGTCATTTCACTGACAGATGATCAGATCGCCCAGTCCAAACGCACGCGCATTGCGATCCCTGCGGGCACCTATGCGGGCCAAGATCAGGACATCACCACGACATCCTTGCCTGTGGTTGCCTATTCCACAACGAAGATGGACGATGACACGGCCTATGCGTTGACCAAAACATACTGGGAAACACGCGAAAACATGGCCAAAGATGCCGCATGGTGGGCAGGTGTGTCGCTGGACATGCTGGACAACATCACGACGCAAATTCACCCCGGCGCCATCCGCTATTACAAGGAAATTGGCGCGACGTTAAGTGACGCGCAAATGTAAAAGCAATGCCTTGTCCCCGTTCTGGCAGGGACAAGGCGGTTTGATTCCATGATATCCCCTTCCCCCATCTCGCGACGCGTGTGGATAGCGTTTGGCGTTGCCACAGCAGTCTTTCATATCGGCCTGATTTTTTACGGGTTGGTTCCCAATCTGGTGGCGCGCCCGCTACACATGGCGCTTATTCTGCCGTGGGTTTTCTTGTATTCCGCCAGATCACCGTTGGGCTGGTGGTCCGGCCTTGTGATCACGACCATCGGCGTCGCGGGCTGTGTCTGGATCGCCTTGAACCACCAAATGCTGCGCAACCAGTACGGTTTTCTGGAGGACGGTTTTCAGGTTACGCTGGCGGTCACGCTGTTGCTGATCGCAATGGAGGGCGCACGCCGCATGATCGGCTGGCCTTTGCCGTTGGTGGCGCTTTTCGCGTTGCTTTACGGATTGTACGGACAACATATCCCCGGTGAATTTGGCCATGCAGGCACGCCATTGCGCAGCTTTCTGGGTACGTTGGTCGTGGCCGAGGGCGGCCTTTGGGGCAGTCTGACAGGTGTGTCCGTCGGGGTCGTAGCGATTTTTGTCATCTTTGGTGCAGTTCTGAACGCGGGCGAAGCCGGGCAAGGGTTCATGAACGTTGCCTCGGCAGCGGCGGGGCGTTTAACGGGGGGCGCGGCCAAGGTATCGGTGCTGTCATCGGCACTGTTTGGGTCGATCTCGGGGTCGGCATCGGCCAATGTTGCGTCGACAGGCGCGATCACATTGCCCGCAATGACCAAGCTGGGCTATCCCAAACGGCTGGCCGCCGCAGTTGAGGCCGTGGCCTCATCCGGTGGGCAAATCATGCCGCCTCTGATGGGGGCCGGTGCCTTTGTCATGGTCGAATTGACCGGCGTGCCCTATACCCAAATTATGCTGGCCGCAGTGTTTCCCGCGATCCTCTATTTTCTGACGGTATGGATGGGGATCAACGCCTATGCGCAACGGTTTGACCTTCTGGCCGTCCCCGAGGAACAGCGGCCCAGTTCGCGAATGGTTGTGATCACCTCGACGTTTTTTCTGGTGCCATTCTCGGTCCTTCTGATCGCCATGTTCGGCGCAGGGTTCACTCCGCAATATGCCGCCGTTTTGGCCATTTTCGCAGGGGCAGCAGCGCTGTTTTTCGACGCCACTCCACGCATGAACCTCGCCCAGGGGTTGGGGCGTATAGCCGACGCCACGATAGCCATTGGCCAGCAGGTGGCCATGATCGCAGCCATCATCATTTGCGCATCGATCATCATCGGTGTTTTGGGGATTACCGGGCTGGGAATCAAAATCACGTCGATCATCCTTTCGGGGTCCGGTGGGTCGCTATGGCCTGCGCTGCTGTTGACTGCATTGGCCTGCCTTTTGCTTGGAATGGAGGTGCCGACAACGGCGGCCTATGTCATCTGTGTCTCGGTCGCGGGCCCTGCCTTGATCCAGCTAGGGTTGGAACCGTTGCAGGCGCATCTGTTTGTGTTCTGGTTTGCCCTTTTGTCGACGATCACGCCGCCTGTTTGTGGTGCGGTCTTTATCGCAGCGGGGATGATTGGTGAAAACTGGCTTAAGGTGGCCCTGACGGCAATGGCGTTGGGGCTTGGTCTGTACATCATCCCGCTGGCTATGATCGCAAACCCCGATCTGATCCGTATGTCCACCAACACGACCGGCGCGTTGATTGCCTTTGTCTTGGTGGGTTTCGGCCTGTCTTGCCTGTCTTACGCATTGATCGGGCGCACCAGTCTAGTCTACCGGGTTCTTCTGTCGGCAATCGGATTTGCGGCCTGTTTTGGAGGCGTGTTGTTTTCCTGACGGCGAATGTATCAACTCCACCCCTTCTACATGAATGTAGATGAGATAGTCCCGAAAGTGATCATGGCGCGCTCATCAACTGTGTGGGATGGGGACGCCTTGAACAGTCGACCCGGCCCAAAACGGGCCGCAAGACTACGCAGGCCCGGCACCACGACGCGAACAGAGCCGACAGGCCCGGCATTGTCGGCCTGATCCACAACAACGGCCGTCAACTCCTTCTCGCGCAACAGCTTTAGAAGATTCGGCACTGTTAGAGCGATCGTTGACGGCCCGCCCTCCGTCCAATCCGGAGACCGGCCCAACACGTGCGCGGGCACCGGTTGCGCAGATTTCGCGCTGTTATCGCCGCTTTGTTCGGGCGTGGTCACAATCTGGGTTACCAATTCACCCACGGCCTTCACGGCCGCGCTTTTCCGATCAAACGCAATGCCCAGCCCCAGCTTGGGCCGGTGGAACGTAGACCCATTCCAACTGACCGCTGCAACGACGGGGATTTCAAAATCATGCGTCAGATCCAACAGACGAACGTTGCGCTGCCCCGTTGCGACAAAATCCATCAACCGATCCAAAGCATCATCGCCAAATGCGCGGGCATCGATAGTTGGCGGGATAATCTGATTATACCACCAGATTGCGCAGGCGTCTCTCTCGATCAGTTCAAGAAGGCCAGACAGGCAGGCCCGTTCGAAACTGGGCCCAGCCGCACATCCATTTGAGTCAGCCACACCGAATTCGGAACCAGAAACCGGTTGTGACGAATAGTAAACCAGCGCAGTTGGCAACCAGCATTTTTCGCCCGATCCCATGTTGTGCGCCGGGCTCCAATCAATTGCGACATCGGGGTCAAACGGATGCGGGACAACATCCAAGCCGCCGGTGCTGCGGTTAAGGCTTTCGCGCATAGCGAATTGACGGTCGCTGAAATTCAACAGCTCGGATGGATCAAAGACCCGCCCCTCCAGATCTACTTTGCGAGCTGTAACGCGGTCTGTCTTTTTGTTAAGAAACCCAAACCACCGCTCGACAGCCTCGCCCCGACATTTTGCCATCGCCTCAAGGGCCGTTTCGCCAAACCCGCCGACATGGATCGGCGGCACGCCCGGATCGGGTGGCACCATTTTAGCGCAATAGAAATGATAGGGTGCGGGCACGTCGATCTGTTGCATCTTCAGATCAGGCAAAGGTCCAGCAAGGGTTTGACCCGCAGTTCGCAACAGGCAGTGCTTTTTCAACAGTTCGATGGCCAGCCACACGGCCAGCGCCTCAAACCGGGTGCTGAGCGACGCCACCAGCTGATGCGCCGCGCGGGTACCATCCAAAAGAGGCAGCAAAGCGTTGAACACCGGCCCCTTCAACAGAAGTTCCCGTTGAGAAACACGGACAAGAGTGCTGTCCGTGTCGGACCTTTGGACGCAAACAGCATCGGCCAATGCCACAGTTTGACAGGCATTGGCCGATGCGGCGAAGTTCATGTTCTGACCCAAAGGAACGCGGCGCGCTATTTCATCAACTGCCAGCGGCCTTTGGTTGGAATGATATAGCAAGGCACAACCGTACCATCCTTAATCTTGTCGATTTCCATGACGGACAGTTCATCTTCGCTGGGTTGCGGCGGGATCACCAGATGCATGACTTCGGGTTCGTTTTCATGCAATTCCAAACGGACATCCTCGGGATAGCCAAGACCCATTTCAGCCAGCGCCGCCCTTGGCTCGGTCTTGAGCCGCGCCTTGAAATCGGGGTCAGTCCATGCGCGCGCAACGACCTGACCATAGTAGTCCTGAAACTGAACAGTGCTCATTACATTTTCCTTCTCGTGATTTTCATATTGTAAGGCTCAGCGAAACGCCTTGGGATCCAAGAACCGTTTGATGACGTTTTCAGTGATGCGCGACACGTTGTTATCGGTGCCATTGTGCAAAAGAGACGTTGGCCAGGCGATCGAACCGGGGGTGAAAACCGCCCCGCCATTGCGCGTTTCCATGAACACCATGTCGCCACGCACCCGGCCGTTCTGTTCGCCGTCGATGGCGCGTGGTGTGGTGATGAATTCCTCGGATGTGACAGACCCACCCGCCCCCACGTCTTCGGTTGTTGCAACGACAAGGGCGTGACGCGGTGTACCCAAGGCTTCGGACGCACGATCCAGCTCCATCCCCGCAGCCCCATTCCCCCGAAAACCGAAGTCGCCGATTTTTTCATCCCGCCCAATGCCCTCAAAGATGAACGCAACCTTCGGATTGTCGCTATCTGCAGTGCGTCGAAAATAGGTTGATCGGTCAAAGACACAGGATGAAAACCCGACCCCCACCAGTTTCTGAGGGGCTTTGCCATGTTCGCGCCACAGGCCACCCGGTTCACCGTTTGAGGACAGATGCACCTCGCCGGGGTCGCTTTCCCATGTGCGCACGCCTGCGAAACCCCGACGCATTTCAATCGCCCCGGGTGCGTCAGTCGGGTATCCGATACGCCAATAAAACCCATTCCCCCCCAGATACAGATGCCGCCCACCCGAATTCTGGTAGGTCTCAAAAGCCTCGAGGATGGGGGTGGAAATATATTCGGGGTGGCTGCCCGTTATCACAACATCATATTTCGACAGCAGGTCATTGCCGTGCTCGTGAATGTCATCTTCGGCAATCACATCGTACTCTATGCCCTTCTTTTCCAGCCACGCAATCAGATGAGAGTCGTTGATGTAGTTAAAGGTATATTTGCCTGGCCGCATGTTCAGTATGGGGCGGCGGGGCGAGCTGTAAAATGCACCGCTTCCGTCGGCGTGCGTGTCATAGGTTGAAGGTGCCAGGTCACGGCGACAGCGCAAGTAGGCCTCGGTCGGGGACACCTCGATCAGGGCATTGTACAGCTGTTCGATATGGCCGACATCCATCCGGTGCCGGGTATTCGCATAGGCCAGAAACGTTGCGGTCGAGGCAACGAAGGCGATCTTGTTTTGGGCTTGCGACGGTCGCGCACATACAAAGAAGCTGACCCAATATTCGGTGTCCTCGCTAGCGATCCGCAAAGCATAAAAACCGGTCTTTGCGCCTTCGGGCACCTTCCATTCAAAGTCGGTCTCCCATTCGCAATCATACAAGTCGTCGTCATGAAAATGGATAGCCGCGTAGTGTTCCGGTGCACCGCGCCAATCCAGCACGCTGCCCGTAAAGTGATAGCCCGTTACGGCGCGGGCGGGCAGGTTTGACACCGTGCCGTGCAACCCGTTGCCAGATACATCCGTCACTTTGGCGCCCTTAATATCGGCCGCGAAATCCCAATTGGCCAGTACCTTGCCCCGCGGCAAGCCCTTTTCGGTTCCTGTGATCAGATCCTTGAACGCATCCAGTGAGATATCGCCTGTCGCAACAACGGGATGTTCAATTTTCCCGTTGTAGCAATCTGCAGGTATCTTGCGGCTATTTTGGCTGGTGATCCGACATGCCAATACCAGCGGAGTCTTGTCACCAGCGGTGTTACCGATCTTCAGTGGTGCGCTTTGGGTGTCTGTAAAATCATCCAATAGCTGCGTGTCGATCCCATCGATCCGCAGCGTCATCGTTTGCGCCTGTTGATTTACCACCGCCGCAACAAAGTACCAGCGGCGGGTTTCCAACATGGCGTCTGACGTCAGTGTCTGGTTTGTATCCCCGTCACTGACATACAGCGTCAGGCGGCCATCGCCGCCCAGCGACAGCTCAATACCTTTGTCATTGTCGCCATCCCAACGGGAAAAAACAGTTTGGCGCGTCTTCTTAAGAAGAGTGGGCCAAACAAGCATCCCAATTGCAACGGGCTCATTTTCTGTACGCAGAGGCAAGTAGGCATAGGACCCCGCGGGGGCCTTTTGATAGCGATCAAGCCGGATGTTCCTTGTGATCGGTTCAACCACTTCATACTCCACCCCCGGGCCGGTCGGCTTGGGATCGGCACATAGCAGGCGGACGACATCAACATCCGCATTCACGGCAGCATCTGCGCTGAGCTTGAACGCGACCTTCTCGCCTGTGTGGGACACCAACGGCTGGGCATACCCAATGATATCAAATGGGGTCTTCATTATTTGGACTCCAATGTCTGTCCGGTAATTTCGTGCCAGCGAGCCTTGAACACATGCCACTCGGCCGCCGCGCGATTATCGAAGACCAAATCGTCATGAACGATCAGCGGTTCATCGCGTTCTTTCGGGATTTGGGCCAGAACCCACGTGGGCGCATCACTGACCGGATACAGCACCCATTTCCCGTCAATTGCCCCACTGCGCATACGGTTCAGCACATTCTGGAGTTCAATCGAATGAGGGCCCGACGGGTTGGCGCGAAATTCATCCGCCAGATCCGTGCGCTTTGGGTCAATCGGATAGATGGCGTCTTTTGAATCAAAGCGATACATCGCAATCAAGTCCTTAATCTTGAGGCTGTTAGCCGAAAACCAATGTTGGAAGATAGGTTGCAAGCCCGGGGGACAACGCCACCAAAACGATGATAAGCAGGTAGGCCACCAGATAGGGCAGCGCGCTGAGCGACAACCGCTCGATCGACACGCCTGTTAGACGGGATGCAACGAACAGGTTGGCCCCGACAGGCGGGGTCAAGAAACCGATTTCGCAGGCCGCGACCATGATGATCCCAAAAGCGATAGGATCGACACCCGATGCAATCGCTACGGGCAACATCAACGGGGTAAACAGAATAATCTGCGCGATAGATTCCATGAACGTTCCGGTCACGATCAGAATTGTCGCCATGATCATCAGCAACAGGAACGCATTCATGTTCTCGCCAAAGTAACCACGGATCGCATCAGGAGCTTCAAGAATACCCATCAACTGGCCAAACCCCTTGGCCGCGCCCAGAACGATAATGATCGTCCCGGCAATCAACGCGGTTTGCTTGATGGACTCGATAATGTGCACCCATCGCAGCTGACGGTAGACGACACTACAGATGAACAAGGAATAGATCACCGCGACGGCCGCGGCCTCGGTCGCAGTAAAGATACCGCCATAAATACCGCCAAGGATAACGACCGGCGCGCTAATAGCCCATTTTCCATCCCATAGCGACCGCAAGCGCGCCCCCTTTTCGATGGGTGTGGGATCCCCCACATAGCCTTTCTTGCGCGCAATAACCCATGCCACGAAACACAGAAGCAATGCCGTAATGATGCCCGGCAACATACCGGCCAGAAACAGGCGTGGGATAGATGTGCCAGAAACAATGCCGTAAAAAATCATTAAGTTGGAGGGCGGGATTAGGCTTCCTAGGGCGCCGCCCGATGCAGCCACTGCACCAGCGTCCTCGACCCTGAAACCCTGCTTCATCATGGCAGGTATCGTGATCGCACCGATTGCAGCTGTGGTCGCAGGACCGGACCCGGACATTGCCGCGAAAAACATACAGCCAACAATTGTCACCAAAGCATAGCTGCCGGTTTTCTTGCCCAGAAAAGTGCGCGCGATCTCGATTAATCGCTCGGCGATTCCACCGTGCAGCATGATCCCACCGGCCAGCACAAAAAGCGGAACCGTGATGATGGGCAAACCTTCAAGCGCGTCATAACTTGTCTGAGCAAGCGCAATGATCGGAATATCCAACAGGTAATAACCCAGCAACACCGCCGCCCCGATCGCGAAAGGGATTGGCACGCCAACAATCAAACCAAGCAACAGCATGCCAGAAATTGCCAACCCAGGACTAATCATGTGTGATCTCCGGCATGTTGATTTTTCCTTGGGAGAACCAGCGATAGTATTCTTGGAACATTCTGAAGATCATCAGCGTGAAGCCGACCATGACGACCGCAAATGTCCATCTTTGATCGATGCCAAGGCTGGGAGAGACGAGCGTGAAACGCGACATTATCTGAAACAGTTTCCAGCCCAGCATCATCATGATGATGTTAAAGCCCAACCAGATTGCTTCGCCGATAAGAAACAGTATCAGGTCGTAGGGCCGTGGAAACATCTGCACAAACACCATCAGACGAATATGCGCCCGTTCCCTGACAGCCAGCGATGCACCAAAGTATACCGTGCCAATCAGACAATAGATGGCAATCTCATCGCTCCACGAGACGGGGCTTTCAAAGACGTATCGCAACACCACTTGCAAAAAAATCGAGCAGAGCATTCCGACAATAAGGATCGCACAAAGAACTTCTTCCAAGTAGCGGTCCAAAAGGCCAATCGCCGTTTTTAGAGGGTGATTTTGCGTCACGTAATCCATCCTCGGGCTGTGGGGCCCGTCGCAGTGTGGGGAGTATTGGTGAAGGACCGAGAGCCCGCTTTACAACGACTCTCGGTAAGGATTGCTGATCAGCCTTCGACGGCTTGGATCATGGCAAGGAAATCACGGAACTCGTCGCCTTTTTCCTCAAAGAAATCTTCCCAAACGGTCTTGGACGCCTCGATGAACGGGGCCTTGTCCGGAAAGGTCTGAACGACGCCTTTGGCCAACATTGCCGAAATCGCTTCGCCTTCCAGCTTGATATTAAGCGCACGAGAGGCTTGAGATGCTTTCTTGGACGCAGCCGCAGCAAGTTCGCGTTCCTGTGGTGTCAGTTTTTGATACGCCGCATCACTGAGAAACATCATGGACATGTTCGTAAAATGCTCTGTCATCGCCAGATGTTTCGAGATGTCCGAGAACTTTTGACTTTCCATGAACACGATCCCCAGATCGCCACCATCCACGATACCCGTTTGCCACGCTGTCACGGTATCCGACCAAGCAATAGGCGTCGGGTCTGCCCCGAATGCCCGATAGGTATCGATCATGACTTCGTTCTTGGGAACACGATAGCGCAGGCCGGCAATATCATCGAAGCTTTTGATGTCACGTTTAGAGTTTATGATACTGCGAAAGCCGATGATAACCACGTCCATCATATGTACGCCGGTTTGCGCCGCCATCTTTTCGCGGATGATATCCGCAACTGGCCCGTCAGCCACGGCTTCGGCGTGCTCGTAGCTTCGGAAGACATAGGGCAAGACCATTGTATCCATCAACGGGAAGAAGGCGCTTGCATTGTTTTGCCCCAGAATGGCGGCATCCAAAGTGCCCAACTGCATTTTCTGGAACATCTCTTGTTCGCCGCCCATTTGGTGACAGCAAAGCACCTTCACTTCGATAGAACCGTTACTGGATGCCTCAAGTTCTTTCTTAAAAGTCTGGGCAGCCATGTCATACGGGCCGCCTTCGACATCTGCGAATCCAATACGAATCGTTTTTTCGGCCGCCATCGCGGTGCCGCCGAGCATGACGACAGAAACAGCGGCAACAGCCGTGTTCCGGAAATTCTTGATAAAGCGTGTAAACATTATTTGCTCCCGTGTTGTACGTCATGTCAGTCGGCTTCTTAAACTTTAGGTGTTGTACACGAACCGTTCTGACCTTTGCGAGAGGTTCAACATTTTCGTCAAAAGGTGGAGCAGAATCTACAAAATCGCAAATTTATGAAATCTAGTTCCTAAATTATTGCACGCGGAAACACCAAAACGTCTAGTCATCAATCAAGGACAGGGAACCGGCCAGCCATGGATGCTGTTGCAACATCGGTTGGATAAGCTGTTGTTTGATCATCGAGCGAAATGTCTGGGCAACGATCTGTGCCATCGCGTCCGAGTGTTCACGCGTGACAAATAGTGAAAACGTACGCGAAAATGCGGCATCAGGGAATTTACACAGACGCACGGCTTTCTGAAAACGCTGCGCGCGCGTGTACCCCAAAGGGGTCGTAATGGTCCAACCCAGCCCGGCGGCGACCACCGCCATCATGGATTGATGGCTTTCAAATTCAAACCGGCTGGGCAGCGAAACGCGCAGCCTGCGTAACTGGGTGTCGATCTGCGTGCTGATCAACTGATCGCGGTAAAAGCGTAAAAATGGCAGATCGACCTTACCTTGAAGAAAGTCCGAAGGAGACGCCTGCGAACTGATCGGCACGGCCAAGACAAACGGATCGTTCAGCAACTGGTACTCTTCCAAACCTTCGGGAAGCGTGGGAGGGCGACTTCCGATCCCGAAATCCAGCATGCGGTTTTCCAACATATCCAAAATTTCGTTGCTGGATCGTGCGTGCAGGGAAAATTCGCATTTTGGCATGCGCGTTGCCAAGAATACCGCCAGATTTGGTGCGATGTCGCTATCAAACTCGTGGGTTTGGGCCATACGCAATGACCGGATGTTCACCACGTCTTCCATGGTTATGTCCGCCTCGGCCTTGCGCAGGACGGCCAGCATCTCATCGACGTAACGGACAAAGTTCTTTCCAGCCGCAGTCAATCGCATTGGACGGTGGGAATGGTCCAGCAGCTGTACGTTCAGCTGATCTTCCAATGACTTGAGATGGTACGAAACAGTGCTTTTCGATACCCCGGTTTCCTTGGCCGCGTGTTTTAACGACCCCGAGCTGGCAACCAGTTTGAAGGTCTCAAGATACTGCAGCTTGATGTCAGATAAGAGCATAACTTACACCACCGCCGTCAACTGCATGACCATGAGGACGTCCCGACAAGAACCTCGGAACCTTATCTTTCAACGATAACGAGGTAAAGGAGCCGCCCACCACCCCCATAATTACCATCGACTGCACCGCATCCCCAGCAGTCTTCTGGCCCAATCAGGTCGCAGCGCCCTTCTAGCGGCCTTTGATGCTGATCGTGAATTGGCGCTTTGCCCCCTTTGGTGGGGCGGGGAATGGCGCGGCTTTACGGATCACCCCCATCGCCGCCTTGTCCAGCGCCGCCGAGCCGGAACTACGTGCAACCGACACCCTCGCGAGTCCGCCACTGGCCGAAACCGAGAACGCAATCAACGCAGTCCCGCGCGCATTCACACGTGGCTTTGAAACGCGAGCAATGCGGCGCATGACCTTACCGGGGTAGTTGCTGATAGCTGCGTTACCGCTTTGGGCTGCTGCCTTTTTCGCGGTGCCTTGGGTCTTGGCCTTGGACTTTTGGTTGGTTCCGTTTGTGGCTCCTTGCGTGTTGTTACGCTGGGCATTCCCGGGCTGCGATTTGGGTTTGGCCGCGGCCGATTTAGGCTTGGGCTTGGGCTTGGGTTTTGATTTTACCGGTTCAGGACGGGCTGCGACAATTTTTGCGGCCTTCTCGGGATCGCGTTGTTTCGGGCGCAGAGATTTTTGCGGTGCAGTTGTCGCCGGTTCTTGGGATTGGATGGTTTCGACAGGCTGCGCAACGGCCATGCTCGTGTGTTCAAGCGGCTTTAGCTGCTCAGGCGCCACCGGCGTCGCAATCGGCACCGTAGGTGCGGCGGTCAACGGCTTGAGTGGTTCAGCAGCCATAGGTACCAGCGCATCGGGCGCCGGAGCGGCCGTCACCGCGATCTGAGGGGTGATTGGTTGTTCAACCGGGGGCGTCGCAACCGTTTGCGCAGGCTCTGGAACATCCCCCGTTTGCGTTTCTTGTGGCTGAACCGTTGGCGTGACCTCAACCGGTTCGGGCACGGTTTCCCGAACGCTTTCCACCGGGTCCGCTGTGTCCGGGGGCGGCGGAGTTTGGGTAACATCTTCGACCGGTTCAGGGCTTAGCGTGCCCGCAGCCATATCCTCAAATGTCGATCCCATTTTAGCGGCGGCGGATTCGCCCCCCCCTTCCAGTTCGACCGTCATCGGTGGCGCGCCCCACATCACGCCGCCGACCAGCAGTGCCAGCGACAAGATCAAAGAGAGGGCTTTGGCCGAATTAGAGCTGGCGATCATTGTAGGCCCCGTTCCGTCACAAGCATCACCTTTTGCGCCCCTGCAGTGCGCAGATCGCGCGTCAACGCGACCAATGTCTGCGCCGATAAGGCACGGTCAGGGACCAGCCGGACAACCGCGCGCTCTTCTTCGGTCAGGGTTGCGATAAATGCTGCGGCATCGGTTTGGTCCGTCCCGCGATAGGCAATACGTCCATCAGCATGCACAACCAGTGCATCAGGTGGCGCACGCCCCTCCAGATCCTGCGTTTGCACAAGTGTCAGCGCGGGGTCCAACGGTTGCGCCAACGTGCCCGCGACCATGAAGAAGACCAGCATCAGGAACACGATATTGATCAATGCAATGGTCGGTTCGCGTTGTGGTTTTGCCTTAGCAAGTTTGCGCATGGCTTAGGCCCCTAGAACTGTAACACGCAAGCGCGGCAGGCCCCGCAATGCAACAAGGAGATCCGTCAGACGTTGTGCATCAACCTGCGCCTCAAGACTGATCAACAATACAGTGCCCTCCTCGGCATCGGCCAAGGGGGACGCCGCCAGATTGGCCAGATCAACGGCCTGACCATTCAAACGCAATTGATCGGTCCCAAGTTGTAAAAACAACGGAGGGGCATCGGATTGGACCTGCGCACCAGAACCCGCCGCCGACAACTCAACCTCGGCAAACTTTGAAAAAGTCGACGTCAGCATGAAAAACAGCAGTAGCAAAAAGATCACGTCGATCAGCGACGTCATCGACAATTTGCGCCGACGTCGCCGTGCCTTAGCCATGCGCGGCCACCATGTCCGGCTGGGCCGTTGGAGAGACGCCTCTGGGTTGCAGGATGGTCATAATCGCTTTGTCCGCAATCACGCGCTCGGCCTCCATCCGGCTTTCCAGCCAGCTTAGGACCAGCGCCGTGGGCATGGCAACGACCAGACCTACCGCTGTGGTCAACAAGGCGACCCAGATACCGCCCGCAAGAATCGACGGGTCCACCTGCGCGCCTGCATCTTGCAAGGACTGGAACGCCTCGATCATTCCTAGAACAGTTCCGAATAGCCCCAAAAGAGGCGCCAACTGAGCGACCGAATCCAGAAAACGAAATCCACTTTCCAGTTTGGCAAAACGCGTTTCAGCGTCGGCCTGAAGGCGTGTCACCATATCCGGTGTCGCAGACAGCGCCATATCGATTACCGGCGCTAGATAGCTGGTCGATCTGCCCAACTCCGTGCGCGCAGTGGTGCGGTCCCCGCCATCCCAAGCCTGTACAGCGGTGCGCAGCGCACGGTGGCGCCCGACCCCGGCCATCCAAAACTGCCAAACCTTATAAATCGTGACCGCAAGGGCCAGAACAGCCACGCACATCAGCACGACTACAACCGGGCCGCCTACGTCAGCAATCTGACGCAGGGGCTCGAACCACTCGGCCAGCATTTCCATCAACCCAGAACCTCGATGTTCGTGCGGCTAGACAGCGTCAGCCCCTTGGCACAAATTCCATCTTCCAGATCGGCACCCTCGCAGGTGTTCGCGCCATTGAACAAAACCCGGCCCAATTGATCGCAAGACATCTCGTGCACGGCGAACTGACGCACGCGGGGGCGGGCGGGGGGCAGGCTTCCAAAATCAAACAGCGTCAGGCGATTGACCTGTCCATCAGTGTCAAACAACACCGTTTCATAAACAGCCTTGTCGATCTGAGCGTCCAGCCCGTTGATGATCATAAATGTCAACGTGCAGGAGGTATCAGTGCTGACAGCTGCGTTCAGTTCCACCGATATTTTCCCGGTCAAGTCCACTTCCTGCGCACTTGTCTGGGCTGCAAGAGCGGCCAGTGTCAGGGAAAAAATGAACTTCATGCCAAACTGTCTCATACGCGCTCCCGTAAGATCAAATTAGTAAATGCGGCCTGGCGATGTCGGCAAAGTAAATACCTAACGATGGCTTAGCGGCGCATGGGTGCTTGATGCCCACTCTGGTTTACAGTTGCAAGGATACTGAGACGGTTCACCATGGGTCGGATCACCGCAATTATGTTTTCGCCGCCATATTTTTGATATTTTATCATTACCTTTCATATACTTATGTGAATCCGGCAATCATTCGCGTGTTTCCAACTTTTTTAGTCAGAAAAAGAGGCACAGGCCCCGCGATCACCGCTTTGATTCGCCAGACAGGCCGCTATTCGGTGATCCACTCCATCGTTTTGACCTCTTCGCGAAACGCAAAGGTTTCAAGATGGCGGTCAATCACGTTGTGCACAGCGGGCACGGCCGCCAGATCTTTGACCTCGCAAGTCACTGTCAGACCCTCGGCATCCGCTGTCATGTAAGCCGTCCCCATTTCAAACGCGGCCCATCCTTTTTCGGTGTCGTATTCCACGGCAATCTTGTGACCGAAATGTTTGCACAGTTGTTGCATGTATTTTGAGCCGTTTTCGGTTTTGTAATACCCTTTGGTGGTCGGCATTTCCGCTCCTTTCGATTGTAAACGCCCATCGGACTGGACAAGAGGTCTATGCCTTCGTAACTGTGCCACCACAACCATTTGCAAAGCCAACATTCGTGAGCCATGCGTCGTTACAAGGAATTCGGCATGCTTAGAATGTTCTGTTTGGCCCTCGGATTGATGACCTCATTCGCCCATGCACAAACGGTGGCGGTCGACAGTTACACAGGGTCCGTGGATGTTGCACAATCCCCTGAAACAATAGCGGTTCTCGACTTGGCCGCGTTTGACACGCTGACCGCACTGGGCGTCCCTGTTCAAGGGCTGATCCGGCCGATCTTTCTGCCGTTTCTAGGGCAGGCCGCATCAGAGACAACGCCGATCGGATCGCTGTTTGAACCCGATTTTGAGGCCATTTTCGCGCTGAACCCGGATCTGATTATCGCGGGGGGACGCTCATCAGGGCAAGTATCAGAACTAGAGAGAATCGCACCAACACTGGACATGACGATCTGGGAAGACACGGTTGGCCAGGGGCTGGCGCGACTGGCGGCCTATGGTGCAATTTTTGACAAACAGGTCGAAGCCAAGACACTGGCCACAGATTTTGCGGAAAAGCTGGAAACAACCAAGGCGGTTGTTGCGGGCAAGGGCAACGCACTGATCGTGATGACCAACGGCCCCAAGGTCAGCGCCTATGGAGCCGGCGGGCGGTTTGGTTGGCTGCACGATGCGCTGGACCTGCCCGAAGCGGCCCCTGCGGTCGAGCAAACCACCCACGGCGAGGCCATCAGCTTTGAGTACATCCGCGAGGTTGATCCGGACATCCTGCTTGTGATCGACCGTCTGGCGGCTGTGGGCCAAGATGGGGCACACGCGCAAACGACATTGGACAACGCCTTGGTCCGGGAAACGAAAGCTTGGAAAACCGGTCGCGTGATCTATCTGAGTTCGGCCCCGATTTACATTGCCGGGGGCGGCATTCAATCCATGTCGATGACGGTAGACGAAATTCTGGCGGCACTACGGGACGAATAGCGCAATGCGTCTGACCGTTGTTTTGTTGCTGATCGCACTATCGGTGGTCTCGCTTTTTGTCGGGGTGGCTGAAGTGCGCGTGTCGACACTGTGGTCTGACCCCGAGGCGCTGCGCCTGCTGGCGATCAGTCGCGGACCGCGTACAATTGCCGTGGTGATCACCGGTGGTGCCTTGGCGATATGTGGAGCGATACTGCAAATGCTGGTGCGCAATCGGTTTGTCGAACCGATGACCGCCGGAACAGGACAGGGCGCGGCGCTGGGAATCTTGTTGGTCACGCTCTTTGCGCCTGACGCGCCAATTCTGGCCAAAATGGCGATGGCCTCATTCACAGCATTGGCGACCAGCGCGGGGTTCTTGGCGATTGTCCAGAGATTACCCCCGACGCAACCGCTGTTGGTGCCGTTGGTTGGGTTGATCTACGGCGCAATCATCGGTGCATGCGTCACCTTCGTCGCATTTCAGGCGGATCTTCTGCAATATATCCAGATATGGATGAACGGCGAATTTTCGGGCATTCTGCAAGGACGGTACGAATTGCTTTGGGTCGCCGCCGCCGTTGGCGCTCTGAGCTATTTGGCGGCCGATCAATTCGCGATTGTCGGAATGGGGCGCACTGTTAGCGTCAGCCTTGGGCTGAACTATACCCAAGTGGTCGTGCTGGGACTGTTGTCCATTTCCATTGTGACGGCGCTGACAGTTGTAACTGTTGGAATGATCCCGTTTGTTGGGCTGGTCGTACCGAACATCGTGTCGCGTCTGGCCGGGGACAATCTGCGCCTGACCCTGCCAATGACTGCGATGAGCGGCGCCATCTTGGTTCTGGCCAGTGACATCGTCGGGCGCTTGGTCCGCTACCCCTATGAAATTCCTGTGGGGTCGGTTTTTGGCATATTGGGCGCGGTCGTCTTTTTGTGGCTGCTCTACGCACCTCGGCGCCATGCACAGTAAGCGTTTGTGTCTTCTGGCCCTGTTTCTGGGTGGCTGTATCGCGGGGTATCTATTGCTGGGCGCGCGGGGCAACTGGGCGTTTGTTCTACCGTTTCGGGGAAACAAGCTGATTGCGTTGCTGCTGGTGGCCATAGCGGTATCCACGGCAACCGTGCTGTTCCAGACGATAACGCAGAACCGTATTCTGACGCCGGCGATCATGGGGTTTGACGCCCTGTATGTGCTGATCGTGACCATTCTTGTCTACCTTCTGGGTGGCCAAGTGTTTCTACAATTGCCAGCCGTTGGTCAGTTTGTTTTCAACACCACACTTATGCTGGTCGCGGCCTTGGCTTTGTTTGGATCATTGTTGACCCGTGCCAGAGGCGACCTAATGCGGATGATCCTGACCGGGATCATCTTTGCCGTTCTGTTTCGGGCTATCACCGATTTTCTGCAACGCATGATTGATCCGAACGAATATGCCGTCATTCAAATCAGTTCGTATGCACGGTTCGCACGGATCGAGGTCGAATTGCTGGCCATCGCAAGTGTGTTAACCTGCGCTGCCTTGATTGCCACATGGCGTATGCGCCACCGGCTGGATGTGCTGGCCCTGGGGCCGGATGCCGCCATCAATCTGGGCGAAAATCCGCAGCGCGGTATGTTTCAGGCGTTGATCATAATTGCGGTTCTGGTGTCCGTCTCGACGGCGCTTGTCGGCCCAATGGCCTTTATGGGGCTGCTCGTTGTTAGTTTGGCGCATATGATCACGCCCACGGCGTCTCACGCAGTGTTGCTGCCCTCGGCCGCGTTGATTTCCGCAATTACCTTGGTGGGCGGGCAGTTCGTTCTGGAACGCGTTCTGGGCCTGTCAACGCCCCTGATCGTCGTGGTTGATGTCGTCGGCGGCGGCGTATTCTTGATCCTGTTGATGCGGGGAAAACGCAGATGATTATTGTAACCGACCTAAGCCACAAGATCGGTACCGCGCCGATCTTGCAGGACATCAACATGACGTTGGAAAAAGGCGGGGTTACAGCCTTGATCGGCCCCAACGGGGCCGGCAAGTCAACACTTTTGTCACTGATTGCTCGTCTTGTTCCTATTCAGACCGGGCGGATAACGGTGGATGACCTGACCATCGGTGCCTGCCCCACTGACGTATTAGCACGGACATTGGCAATCCTGCCGCAGGTCATCGACACCGCCCCGTTGCTGAGCGTGCGGGAACTGGTCGGTTTTGGGCGGTACCCCTATCATAAGGGGCGCCCCACTGCCGAAGACCATGCAAAGGTGGATTATGCGTTAGAGACATTTCAACTGACCCCGCTCGCCGACCGGCGTCTGGAGACCCTGTCTGGTGGACAGCGACAGCGTGCGCAGGTCGCCATGACTTTTGCGCAGGATACCGATTACATCCTTCTGGATGAACCGCTGAACAATCTGGATATTGCCGCCTCGCGGTCTTTGATGGCGATTCTACGCGACCTCGCAGCGACGCACAGTCGTACGATTGTTATCGTGTTGCACGACATCAACTATGCCGCGGCCTATGCAGATCAGATCGTCGCGATGAAAAGCGGGCAGATCGTTGCAACAGGGTCGCCCGAGGCGATCGTGACAGACCGTTTGCTGCAAGACGTGTTTCAGACTGACCCGAAGGTGCATTGTCTGAATGGAAAAATGATGGTGCAAGTATAGGCACCGCCCCCACGATAGGGGCGATGCCATCTGGTTTAGAACTTCAACGTTGCCGTCAGGGTGAAGGTCCGGCCCGGTTCGGTAATCGGCACAACATTGGTCAAACCCAGCCCGTCCGAACTGCGGCTTGCGTAAGTTTCATCAAACACGTTGTGCACATCCAGACGCAGGTTCAGATTTTCAAACCGGCTGGGCTGATATTCGGCAAAGAGGTTCAGAACCTCATAACCGGGCAGCGTTGTCGGAGTGTCGTCATTTTCCAACGCGATTTGCGCCGTACCACCAACACCCCATTCAGGTGTGATGTCATACCCTGCTTCTAGGCCAAAGATATGCCCGACCGGACGACCAAGGTAATATGCCGTTGTCGCGACGGTTGAACCATTGGTCTCCACATCTGCGTAAGTGTAGTTGATCGCCGCAAAGCCACGCGTGCCGGTATAGGTCAACGACCCGTCAAAGCCACGCGACGTCAGATCGTCGGTTGCGCCCCGTGCGCCAGCTGTTGGCAAAACGGCGTTGATGTCCTTGATCTCGGTATCGAACACAGCGGCCTTTGCCGTCCACGGCCCGTTTTCATACCGCAGACCCAGACGGTATGCCGTGGCGCGGGACGATGTAAAACCGGCATAGTTCCAAGCCGTGCCATAGTTGACCAACGCGGCCTCGCCCAACTCGTAGCCACCCCAGCTGGAGGCGACCCCGGCGTTCAGCGTCAACTGGTCACTGAGAACCACATCGACCGAACCGTTCACACTTAGCCCGTCATCGTTGAAATCGGTTCCATCCGCCGCTTCAAACGAGGCCCAGTCATACCGCGCACCGTAAGACACCGACACACGATCCGACAGATCCTGCCGTGCCTGTGCAAAAACACCAATGTTGCGAAGCTTTTCGCGCCCGCTGGATACGCGCGGACTGACCGAATTATCATAGCCTTCAGCCGATTCATCAAAGAAATCAATCCCGACGTTCAGCGTGCCGTTGCCCAGTTGGAATTCATTCTTCACCACACCGCTCAGGCTTTTGTTGACACCGTAAAGTACGCCAACATCCATTGCCTGTTCATTATAGCTGATCTGCGCGTAAGGCGCGAACATGCCTGTGGGGTTTTCGTCCTCATAGGTAAATGTGTACGATTTGCGGCGCGACATCGCACTGTACAAGGTAGATGGGCGGCCAACCACCTCGGCGAAATCGGGACGAATGAAACCGTTTTGCGATGCACGCAGACCGCTGTCTGTTGTCTGAGAGGCAGAAAAGCTAAGCCGTTGGCCGCCTGCTGTCGTGTAGGCGAGTTTAGCGATATAGTCTGTCAGGTCGGCCGCGCTGCCCAAAATCGTGCTGCCGGACCCGTCGTCGTAATCATCTCCATTCGCGCGTGTGCCGCTGAACAGGTATTCAAAACCGCCCTGCTGACCAAACAACGTCAGTGTGTTGCGCAAGCCCTGCCCGTTGCTGCCATATGACAGCGTATACATCCCGCCAAATGCATCACCCGGCTCTAACAGATCACGCGCGTCTTTGGTCGTATAGTTGATCGAACCGGCCAAGGCGTTGGGGCCTTGATCCGCCGGTGACAGGCCTGCGCTGACCTCGACCGATTTCAACAATGCCGGGTCGATGACAACGTTGCCCGTATGGTGGAACGCAGATTTGTTTTGCCGCGCGCCGTCAATCGTGACGGACAGCAGGCTTTCTTCGATGCCGTTGACGTAAACCTTTTGCGCGATAGCAGCACCGCCGCTGGCCGTGATCGAAGATTCGCCGGCAAACACATCGGCAATAGTCGCCGGGTTACGTTTTTCGATTTCTTCTACGGTGATTTCGTCATTGCCCAGCACCGATTGTGCGTGAGAGGTTTCGATGCGGATCGTTCCCAGATCGAACGGGGTGTCATCCTGTGCATACGCGAATGTCGCTGTCGTGCACATTAATACAGAAAGCGCGATACGCCCGGCGGCGGTTTTTGTCATGGTGATGTCCCTAGGAGATTTGTTCTAGCTGGCTAGGGACCAAAAGATCTCATCGCTTACTATTGTAACGCCCCGACTTACTAAAATAGTAAGGTATGTAAAGTGCCCTACGGGATTTTTTAGTTCGCTTTATCAATATGCTAAGATTTTATAACAAAAATGCGGCCCCCTTGGGAGGCCGCACATATATTCATCAAAATTCGGGCGGGAAGATTTAGAAATCAAGCGATGCCGATATCTTGAAGGACCGTCCTGCATCGCGCAGGGGGATGACCGACGCGAACTCTTGCCCATAGGTGGCACGACTGGAATATGTAGCGTCAAAGATGTTGTTGACCTCGCCACGCAGGGTCCAGTTTTCAAGCTGCTTGGGCTTCCATTCGACGAATGAGTTTACGACCTCATACGCAGGCAACGCCGGACCGCGCCCACCAGTGGCACTGTCATAGGTGTCGGTTTCTTTCAGCACAATTTGCGCATCCGCACCAAGCGTCAGCCCATACTGCGGCAGCGCCTGAACAATCTCCAAGGTTACAACCTCGCCCAATGGCGTGGTCAGATAGTTACCGGTATAGGAATCCGCAGCGCGCGCGTTGATTTTCGTATCAATGTTGGCATATCCAATACGTGCAAAACCATCGGCCCACGCATAGCCCACACCCAGCTCAAAACCGCGCGTTTCAAGATCAGCCGTCAAAGCGGGCCCACCCCCCCAGCTGGGGGCACGGGCATCGTCGATGTTGGTGCGAAACACCTTGCCAAACAGGCTCCACGCGCCGAAATGGGCATCGGCTGCGATAAAGATGTTGTCTGACGTGACCGCCTTTAACCCACCGACAGGATAGGCCCACGCCGCATTCATGACGAAATTCTCAGCCAAAGCAGCCCCGCCCCATACGCTGGAATATCCAGCGCTCAGTGTTATCTGATCGGTCACATCAACGGCACCAGAAATATTGCCCGAGATGCCCTGGTCGTTTGATTTGTTCCCGTCCGCGCCTGTGAACTCTTGAAAATCGGCGCGCATCCCAAAGGACAGCCGTGTGCGACTGGTCGGTTCTAGGCGGGCCTGCGCAAAGACGCCGATATTTCGCGCCTTTTCAGTCACGTGCTCTTTTGAGCCGGGAACTGCGAACTCCTCGTAGTTCAGGGTTGCTGTTTCCGAGTAGAAATCAACACCGGCGATCACGCTTCCGTTAGGCAATGCAAATCGGTTCTGAAACTTACCGTTAAAACTGTCCGTATCGCCTTGGCTGTAGACCGTAGTTTCGTCAATCACCAGATCGGTTTCACTATAGGCCAGCTGCAGTGTTGGATCCCACCAACCCGTTGGGGATTCATCCGTGTAGGTAAAGACATAGTTCTGACGGGTGATGTCATAATTGCGTGTCAAAGGCGTCGGGCGACCGCCAAGAACTTGACCGATATTGGCGCGATACGGGCGGATTTCGTCGTCGTTGACGTGTTCAATCGAAAACTCAAATCGATCGCCGCTGTCCATCTGATAGGCCAATTTCC
The DNA here is from genome assembly GCA_027214255.1 of Roseovarius aestuarii. GTDB lineage: Bacteria > Pseudomonadota > Alphaproteobacteria > Rhodobacterales > Rhodobacteraceae > Roseovarius > Roseovarius aestuarii_A. Next base: position 102,366 of record JAPWHL010000003.1, on the reverse strand, counting down.
CCAGCCCCGACAGCATGTCCGTGCCAGATCCGAGAATAGAGTTGCCTGACCCATCCTTGCGCAAGCCACCATCCGCGACCTTGAGAAAACCGAGATACTCGAAACCGCCCTGGCGTCCATAAATCGAACCGCTGTTTGTGAAAATGCTGCCGTTGCTGTCGAACTCTGACTTCACAAAACCGCCAAAGCTCAGCCCTTCTTCCAGAAGGTCGGCCACATCGCGCGTTTCATATGCAATGGACCCTGCCAAAGCCCCAGGGCCCGCATCTGCCGGGGCAACGCCGGGATCAACGCGCACGGCCTTAAGCAAAGCCGGGTCGATCAGCGTTGTGGCATTGTGGTGGAAAACCTTGTTGTTCTGACGTGCACCATCAATTGTGACCGACAGATTGGTTTCCTCGACACCGTTTACATAGACCTTCTGCGAGGCAGGGATCGAACTGCCGACCGAAATCGTTGGCTCGCTTTTGAACAGGTCCTGAATATCCACCGGGTTTTGACGTGCGATATCTTCGCTGTCCACATCCACCGTGTTGTCGCCTTCGATAGCGGTTTCCAGCACGATAGTGTTCAATTGAAAAGGCTCATCCGATTGCGCCAACGTGGTGGTTGCCCACAAGGTCGCAGAGAGTGTCATGAATATTCGAGTCGTGGGCATAGCGCGGCCGTCCTGTGGTCAATGTGATTCCGGGGGGCTATGACACGCGATCAATTGCTACCTTTCGGAGGCTTCAAACATAGTTTACAAAATTGCTCAACTAACTTGTTAACATTCCCCAAATGCGCACTTTCCGTGTCACGGGCGGACAGCCCGCTTCTTTGATTGGCCTGCCATATGCTTAGACAGTTCTTTGACTATTATCGCCCATGGAAGGCTTTATTCTGGCTGGACTTTGGATGCGCTGTGCTGTCCGGCCTGCTAGAGCTGGCCTTTCCGTTGGCCATCAAGGGCTTTATTGACGTGCTGTTGCCCAATGGCGATGTGGCGCTGACCTGCTTGGCCGCTGTCGGGCTATTGGTGATTTATCTGATCAATGCGGGCTTGATGACCATCGTGATTTACTGGGGTCACATGCTGGGTATCAATATCGAAACCGAGATGCGCTGCCGTGCGTTCTCGCATTTGCAACGACTGTCATTTTCCTATTTTGACAAAGAGCGCACGGGCAAATTGGTCGCACGCGTCACCCGCGATCTAGAAGAGATCGGCGAAGTAGCGCACCACGGACCAGAAGACCTGTTTATTGCCATCATGACCTTTGTCGGTGCGTTTGCCCTGATGATGACTATCAATCTGGAACTCGCCCTGATTACAGCCGCCATCGTTCCCGCCTGCGTACTGATCGTGGCCTTTTTCGGCGGGCGGATGACGCGCACTTGGCGGGCCATCTATTCGCGGGTTGCGGACTTCAACGTCCGGCTGGAAGAAAACATCGGCGGCATCCGTGTTGTGCAGGCTTTTGCCAACGAAGAACACGAAAAATCCCTGTTCGCAAAAGACAACGAACGGTATCGCACCACGAAACTGTCCGCTTACAAACTGATGGCCGGATCATCTGCGCTGAACTACATGGGTATGCGCCTGATACAGGTGGTCGTGATGGTCGCCGGAGCCGTTTATGTTCTTGGCGGGTCACTCAGCACAGGTGGATTCGTTGCGTTCTTGCTGCTGGTCAGCGTGTTCTTTCGCCCTTTGGACAAGATTGCTGCGGTGATTGAAACCTACCCACGCGGCATCGCCGGATTCCGTCGGTATCTTGAGTTGCTGGAAACACAGCCCGATGTGGCAGACGTCCCAACGGCTGCACCTGCCCCCGCCTTCAAAGGTGCGGTTCGATTTGACAACATCGGGTTCGAATACGGACATGGCCTGCCTGTTTTAAAAGACATCTCACTGGACGTGGCTGCCGGAGAAAAAATGGCCTTTGTCGGCCAATCCGGCGCAGGGAAAACCACCCTGCTTGCACTGGTTCCCCGGTTTTATGATCCGCAATCAGGCGGCATATACATCGATGGTCTGGATATCACCGGCTTCACGCTGAAATCGCTGCGGGCCCAGATTGGTATCGTCAGTCAGGATGTGTACCTATTCGGCGGCACGTTGCGCGAAAACATCGCCTATGGCCGCCTAGGCGCAAGCGAGCACGACATCCTTGAAGCCGCAGACAAAGCGCAGCTTAGCGACATGATCGCACAATTGCCGGACGGTCTGGATACGATTGTTGGGGAACGCGGCGTAAGCCTGTCTGGCGGGCAGAAACAAAGGGTGGCGATTGCACGGATATTCCTAAAAAACCCGCCGATCCTGATTCTGGACGAAGCGACATCCGCGCTGGACACCCAAACCGAGCGTCAAATTCAGGCCGCGCTAGATGCCCTGACCGTCAACAGAACCACATTGATTATCGCCCACCGGCTGGACACGATCCGCAACGCAGACCGCATTGCCGTGATGCAGGATGGCCGAATCGTTGAGTTGGGTACGCACGCAGATCTCAGCACAACCGTCGGGCATTTTGCACGTCTCGCGAATTGAGTGACCCCGTCGCGCCCGCTCGGGGCACCGCGGCACCAATCGCCATGCAAGCTGCGCGTATTTTTTGTGCATCAAAGATATATTGCGTACTAATTTTTACCATTCCTCTCAATGCATAGCCGCATTGCAGCATTGTCTGTTGCTGCAATGCGGCGCATGCTTTTAGAAAGGGATCAAGAGATCATGTGACGGACTTTCTCCTCCCAGAGACCCCAACACAATCTCGCGGTTTGTCTTCACCTCCTCCCGAGGGCAATCCGCATCCCCAAAGGTGCGCTACACCTCCTCCCGTGGCGTGTCTTGAAAATAGGCGGTGCACTCTCCTCCCGAGTGCATCGCTTTTTTCTTTTCCAGCTAGCGCAATTTGTGGTGGCCGTTTATCCATGCGTTTCAAACGCAGGTTTGGACGCAGTTACACCCGCCTCTAGCGCAAACAGATCAATCCAGCGCGTAACGGTTCTTGTAATCGGTGATCAAATCCTGCGATTGATCCGCTTTCCTGAGAACACAGTTTCCGACAACAAGCATATCCAGATCCGTGCCCATAAAGCAGTTAAACGCATCCTCGGGTGTACAAACGATAGGCTCTCCGCGCACGTTAAAGGATGTATTGACCACCATCGGGCATCCGGTACGGGCATTAAAAGCCGATATCACATCGTGATAAGCCGGATTGGTGTCGTGATGGACTGTCTGGAGCCGCGCCGAATAATCGACATGCGTGATCGCAGGAACATCCGAGCGGCGCACATTCAGCTTGTCGATCCCAAACAACGCCTTCTGCTCGTCCGTCATCGCAACGCGCTTTTCTTCCAGCACATCCGCGACCAACAACATGTAGGGGCTGTCGCCCTCATGTTCGAACCATTCGGATACGTGCTCGGCCAAGACGGATGGTGCGAAGGGTCGGAAACTTTCGCGATACTTCACCTTAAGGTTCAACAGCTTCTGCGTGGTTTCCGAACGCGGATCCCCAAGGATAGACCGTCCACCCAATGCGCGCGGTCCGAACTCCATCCGCCCTTGGAACCAACCAACGGCACCCTCATCCGCCAAACAATCGGCCGTGGCGTCAATCATTGCCTTGTAATCCAGCACCTCATAGACGGCACCGCACGTACGTAACGCGTCCTCTATTTCACGCTGTCCAAAGGCTGGCCCCAGATATGAGCCCTTCATTGAATCGCCGCTTTGAACCTTGCGGGGGTGGTGCAACTCGTGATGCCACATCGCCTGCGCGGCACCCAATGCCCCACCAGCATCGCCAGACGCCGGTTGAATCCAGATGTTTTTGAATGCCCCGTCGCGCAACACCTTGCCGTTGGCCACACAGTTCAGAGCAACCCCCCCGGCAAGGCACAGATTGGGGATGTCATATTCCTTGGCCAATGACCGGGTCAGCCGCAAAACGGCCTCTTCTGTAACGCTTTGAATTGAGGCGGCCACGTCCATGTGAAACTGGGTCAGATCATCGGTTTCGGGTTTGCGCACCGGTTGACCGAACAGATCGGCGAAACGATCATTCGTCATCGTCAAACCGGCCATATAGTTGAAATAGCTCTGATTCAGATGGAACGAACCGTCCTCTTTCAAATCAACTACATTGTCCAGAATGAGATCGTGGTACTTCGGCTCACCGTATGGGGCCAATCCCATGACCTTGTATTCGCCACTGTTGACCTTGAAACCAGTGTAATATGTCAGCGCAGAATACAGCAGGCCAAGCGAGTGGGGGAAATGCATTTCCTTTTCAATGGTCAACGTGTTCCCACGCCCGATGGCAACGCTGGACGTGGCCCATTCCCCGACGCCATCAAGGGTTAAGACGACGGCATCCTCAAATGGTGAAGGAAAAAACGCCGATGCCGCATGGCTGTAATGGTGTTCACTGAACTGCAATTGGTCGGGCGAAAACCCTTTGTGCAGCTTGCGGAATTCCTTAAGCAGAAAATCCTTCAAAAACAGCTTTTCACGCAGCCAAACGGGCATCGCCAAGCGGAACGATGAAAATCCACGCGGGGCGTTTGACAGATAGGTTTCCAGTAGGCGTTCGAATTTCAACAGTGGTTTGTCGTAAAAGACAACGTGATCGACCTGATCAAAGGACACCCCAGCCTCTTTTAGAACATAGGCGATCGCATGTTCGGGAAAGCGCGGGTCGTGTTTTCTGCGGGTGAACCGTTCTTCTTGTGCAGCCGCCACGATATCCCCATCACGAAGAAGCGCAGCTGCACTGTCGTGGTAAAGCGCAGAAATCCCCAAAATCAACGTCATTTTAAAAGATCGTATAGATAAAGGGTGCGATAGCCGACCCTTGGGCAAGAACGATCAAGACGCCAAACAGGCCCAGAACGATCAGGATTGGCAACAACCAGAACTTCTTGCGCACGCGCATGAAAGTCCAAAGTTCCGAAACAAGTGAAAGCATATCGTTTCCTAAAACTGTCGCTTGAATGACTGCAGGGGCGTTTCCCGCGTCTTCCAGTACGATTTAGCGTCTTTGTCAGGTGCTGGCGCCATGGGGTTCTTGCCGATCCGCTGCCGGACCAAACCAAAAGGCGTAATGACAACAAGAAACACCAGTGCCATCACGATCGGAGCAACAATAGCCCCCAAAAGCAGGCCGAACTTGAACCAGATTTTGTTCGGAACAGCCAGCCACGCCGGACGCACAAAGCCGACAATCAGGATCGCAGCAGCAATCGCCAGCGCCCAAAGTCGCACCGGGCCACCATGCCACACCGGAAATAATGCAATAATTGTAAACACGGCTGCAAAGACGTAGGCAAAGCCTCGCTCCGATCCCATTTTTACTTCGATATTCGACGCGTCCATTGTGACCCAAAAGGTTTGTTCTTGATCCAGCCAAGGGTACGTCGTGTTTGTGGCAATTAAAAGGCCCTTAACTGTGCAGAATAGGAATGGGGTAGTCACATCCGGAGCTGTTACCCAATCCAAACCACCGCCGCCGAGCTTGCTCTGCCACCGGTATCGGACGAAACCCGGCGGCACCATTTGGGCGTATCAGACGCGCAACGGCCCTTGCAGTCCAAGGTCATCAATCAAGGTGCGAAGCTGATTCACGTTCAGCATCAAGTCACGCGCGTCCTCTTCGCTCAACGCATCCGCCGTATCGAGACGGTCGATCACAGCCGACAAAGCGCCTTTCAACTGTTTTCCCGGATCGGTTCGCGCAAGGGATGCCAGTTCTGCAAACCCTACACCGCCGACACCTGTTGGGGTGTTGGACTGACCGCGCGTAATCCCGTCGGGCACATCTCCGACTGCATTTACGGCAATCCGGTTTCGAATAACCGACAAAATCTGATCGACGGCCTGTTTGGCACCGGCAACACGCGTTGGGTGATCTGTATCTGCGGCGGCGTGCGGCAACAGGCACAGCTTGTCCGCGAACATATCCAGCAAAGGAAGATAGGGCGCCATTGGCCCCGAAATCTCGCCGGTGACCTCTGCAACGAAAACATCGGCGTCAATGATCGCCTGTGCGATTTGACCACTGGACAGAGCATGCGCCAAAGCACAGGTATCGACCAGTTCACCACGGTCAAAGTTGATCAGGACCGATCCCTTAGCCATGGCTGATAGTACCGTTGCGCCGATCAACCCCGTATTTGCAGGCACGCCACGTACAGCGTCCATCGGGCCCAGACCAAGATGCACGGAAAGCGCTTGCGCATCTTTTGCGGCATCTTCAATTGTCGCCGCATAGGTAAACCCTTCGGATTCGATCCATGCCTTGTGATGAGGCCGCGCAAAGATAGTGACATCCATTTGGAACGCTTGGCCAAGCTTCGCGACTTCGCGACCAATGTTGCCATACCCAATTACGGCCAGCTTTTGCCCTTCTAGTTTGGAGGTTGGAAAATCACGCAAGTGTCGCCCTGTGTCAAACGTGCCTTGGGCAACGCGCCCGTGCAACGTATCGAATGGCAAATCGGGGATCGCCGACATGAGCGCCTTCCAAACCATTTGCGCGGTGGCGCGGCTGTTGATTCCTGGTGTGTTCATCAAGGGGGCCGTTCCGCCGATCCCGTTGCCGCCCCCCCAACTGGCAGATCCCATGTTGCCGGTCCCTGCCCCGATGCGCACCCCGCCAAGACCGAATTGACATTCGGCCGGGATAAACGTCGCGGCCGCGATCAAGGCGTCATACGCCCCCTCACCCGCAAGTCCGAGCAGGTCTTCGCGCGTCGAGGCGTCTGGGCAATAGTAAAACTCAACCAATGCCGGGTCCGCTGCTCCTTTGGCGATTTCGGCCGCAGGGCCAAGATGGAAGGAGCACCCTTTTTGCGCCTCGACATAGCTGCGCACTTCGGAGGGATCGGGCTGTCCCTCACTATCAAACGCAAGGCCAATCAGATCGGAAATAAGAACACGTGTCGGGCGGATGATGTCAGTCATGGGTTTCCTGCGATTTCAATTTCGAGTTGTTAAAGATTCCTCAGACCGAACCGGTCAAGACGGAAAGGGGACAGGTCAATTGCGGGGCGCAAGCCCGCCGACATATCCGCCACGATGCGCCCTGTTACAGCACCACCGATCAGGCCTTGATGGCCGTGGCCAAAGGCATAAGTCACGCGCGCATGGCGTTTGGCAGTGTCGATGACAGGGATTGAGTCCGGCGTGCCCGGACGATGCCCCATCCAACGGTGAACCTCGCTGGGTTCAAACCGCTTGAACATTCCCTGCGCCAGATGAACAAGAGAATCCGCGCGCGCATAGTTGGGCGGCTCTTTGAGACCGGCGAATTCAACTGTCCCGGCAAGGCGCAGACCCGCCTCCATTGGAGAGGCGACAAATTTTCGGTCAGCAGAGATCGTTTGTATCTTCAGCCCCGTGTCCGCCTGCGGAAGCATGACATGGTAACCGCGTTCGGTTTCAAAAGGGATGCGATCACCCAGCTGTCGCGCCAAGTCACCCGACCACGCCCCGGCCGCCAAAACAATGCGATCCGCCGCGTGGTTACCCGAGGGCGTGATAACGCCAGACGCCTCACCCATTTCATACATGAACCCGTTCACTGGCTCCCGATGAAATGTGGCCCCCTTACGTTGCGCAAGCTCTGCAAGTTTCTCGACCAGTCGCCCCGGATTTGGGCATTGCCCCTGATCTGGCAGATAAAGCGCGCTTTTGAATTGGGCGCTTAAAGCGGGCTCCAGATCTTGGATATCCCGCGCACTCAACGTCTCAACCTTGACGCCATGAGACCGGCGCAGGCGCACGCCATAAGCGCTTCCTTCGGGGCCTTTCCTGTCTTCAAACACGAACAACTGGCCGCGTTTTTGCAACAGATCAAGGCATCCCGCTTCGGCCATCAGTGGCTCATAAGCTTCGTAACTCAGGCGGTGAAGGTCGTTCATCGCCTGAGAAATTTTCTCGACCCGTGATTTGCGCCCCGCCAAAACGAACCGCATCAACCACGGCAATGCATGCGGAAGATAAGACAACCGGATGAACAACGGCCCTTGAGGATCAAGCAACCACTCGGGCACGTTTTTCAACAGGCCCGGCATCGCATTGGGCAAACAAGACCCCGGACAAATCCCGCCCGCATTCCCGTAAGAACACTGATCAGGCGATCCCGGCGCGGCCGGGTCGAAAACATCAACCGTAAAGCCCTTATCCAAAAGGGCATTGGCCGTGCAAACGCCGATGATACCGGCACCGATAACGATGGCATGTTTGCCCGTAGCAACAGAAGACATGTGTTCGACCCTACGCTTGCCTGTGGAATACCGATCCATTGCCTGTTTATGGAACCGACACGTCTGGCTTGCCCGCGCGGAAAGCTGGCATAGCCTTTGCAAAGGCCATTTGCGTCATGCGGAAATCCGACAGATAGGCTTGGAACTTGTAACCCATCTCGCGCATCTGCTGGCCGCTTTCGACCGATCCAACGTGGATTCCGGGGATCACGCCATGCTCTTTGCAACGCTTTGCAATGTGCTCGATGGCCTCTACTACATCCGGCCATTGTGGATCAAAACCCGGAGTGTGGCCCATGGATACGGCCAAATCCGACGGTCCAACGAACACAGCGTCAAGGCCCGGAGTTGCAAGGATTTCGTCCAGATTGGCAACACCGTCCTTGTGTTCGATCATGGCCATTGTGATGATCGTATCATTGGCATTCGCAAAATAGTCTGGCCCACCGTAAAGACCCGCGCGAATAGGGCCAACGGAACGACCACCTTGGGGATAGTAACGGCACGCTTCGACAAAGGCTTTGCATTCTTGAGCGGAATTTACCATCGGGCAGATGATCCCATAGGCCCCCGCGTCCAGCATGCGGCCGATGATCGCCGGATCGTTCCAAGGCACGCGCACGATTGGCGTTTTGTCCGATGTCGAGATTGCCTGCAACATCGACAGAGCATCCGAGTAATCTGCGACACCGTGTTGCATGTCGATGGTGATAGCATCGAAGTCCTGCTGAGCCATCATTTCAGCCATCAACGATGAGGACGTGGCAAGCCAGCCGGTGATCACTTCTTCACCGTTAGCCCAGAGTGTTTTTGCTTTGCTTTCGCGCATTGTAAGGTTCCTTTATGTCCGAAAATTAGGATGCAAGAATGAGATCGGCGGCTTTTTCGGCGACGGCGATCGTGGTGATATTGGTGTTGGCCGAGATGACCGAAGGCATGATGGACGCATCCACAACACGCAGGCCCTGAACGCCGCGCACGCGGCACTCGGTGTCAACGACGGCAGTCGGATCATCGTCGGCGCCCATCTTGCAAGAACAAGAGACATGCCAGCCTGACCAAACCGCATCGCGGGCCCAGTCGACGATAAGATCGCGATTTTTCATCATCGCATGCATCCGGTCCTGAGTGCCGAACTTGTGCTTGAGCAATGTGTCGCGGAACATGGGCAGATAGTCGAACATCCAAGCCGCCGAACCGGTCTTTAGATAGTTCGATGGCTTGCGCACCGAAAGCGACCGCGCCTCTTCGTTGTATCCGGCGAGGAACCATGTGTTGACATGCTGGCGGACCTTTGGATCCTCCATAATGCGATACATGCGCTCGAACCCATCAACTAGACGCATCAGATCGCGTTCGTCCCCGCCAAGGTTCAGGTTCACACAAGGCTCGTCACGCCAATCCGCCGAATTAAGCGTGACGTTGCCCCGCGAATAACTCTTGTTCACGCAGACATTAAGTGCGCCCATCGCCTTGCCCAGCGGATGCCATCCGGCACGGTTCACTGGCATCATCAACATATCGGTTGGTGCGCAGTTCTCGTATCCAGACGAATAGCGCACGCCAAGAAAGATATGCCGGCGCTGACGCGGCTTTAGACGCGCGGATTTTTTGAAATGCGCGCCGATGGAAAGATGCGGGTGATCCATAAGGTTCGCACCAACCCCTTGCAGGTCAGAAATCACCGAAATCCCGTGCCGTTTCAGGTCCGCGGCAGGGCCAATGCCTGCGCGCATCAAAATAGCAGGCGTATGAAGCGCACCCGCGCAGATGATCACTTCTTTGGCTGAATATGTCGTGGCTTCTGCGCCTTTGGTCTGCGCTCGCACCCCGGTAATCCGTGTGCCTTCGGTGATCAGCGCCTCGACCTGCGTTTCCGCAAAGATCGAGAAATTGTCGCGCGCACGCACCTCTTTGGTCAGATATCCAATGGCCGTCGACACGCGCCGGTCGTTTTCATTGGCCAATGGCAGTGGGAACGATCCCTCACCAAACGTGGCGTTGTAATCTGCAGTGTAGGGGAATTCATCAGAGACGACTTCCAGCACACTACGTGAGAATCCAGCCCAGTCTTTTGGGAAAACCCGGCGGATGGGTATTGGCCCGTCGTCGTTGTGCAATGGGCCGGAAAAATCCTGATCTCGTTCCAGTTTTTTGAGATAGGGAAGCATCCCCTCCCAATCCCACCCTTTGGCGCCCATTTCAGCCCATTCGTCATAATCCGCGGGCATCCCGCGAACGGCGAACTGGCCGTTGATTGACGAACCTCCGCCCATGACTTTGGCCTGCTCCAACCGGGTTGGCGGAACTGTCGAGCTATTGGATCGTGGGTTTCGCGCGAATACGCGCAAAGAAGACCAATGATACTTCGGATCGAAATACGATAGACCCGGATAGCTGTCGGCAATGATTTCAGGCACCGCATCAGGCGGAGTATCAGGCCCCGCCTCTAGCAGAGCCACGGTTTTGCGCCGATCAGCGGACAGGCGCGCGGCCAACGTCGCCCCCGCCGATCCGCCACCTACGATGACATAGTCGAATTCCATCGAATTACCCTCAGGCGTAGTTGATCCAAACCGCTTTTTCACGGGTAAATGCCTCGAAACCGGCGCGGCCCATGTCCTTGCCAAAGCCGGACGCCTTGAAGCCGCCAGCGGTGTAAGTGAATTCAGGGTCCCGGCCGTGCTGGTTCACAAAGACCATACCGGCCTCGACCTTGTCCGCGACACGCATTGCTTCGCGCATGTCCAGCGTATGAACAGATGCGGCAAGGCCGTAGATCGGGTGCTGGGCCTCCGCAATTGCCTCGTCGATATCGGAAAAGCGCGAGACGTTCACAATCGGGCCAAAGAATTCACCGGTGAACCCGATGTTGTCACGTCCCACATCGGTCAGCATCGTCGGGGCATAAAAATTGCCCTCGTTCACCGCCTCGATGCGTTTTGCCCCGGTCAGTACTTTGGCGCCTTGCTGGATCGACTCCTGAACCATGCTGTCGATGCGATCGAACTGTTTGGCCGAAATGATCGGCGCAAACGTAGTCGTATCATCCCAGGTCGGGCCCGCCTTGATCTGCTGCGTGCATGCAAGCACCTTGTCGGTCAGCTCGTCCGCAATGCTTTCTTCAATCAAAAGGCGCGAGGCCAGCGTGCAAACCTGCCCGCCATTGATCATAAAGTTATTGGCAACGCGCGCCGCGATCGCGTCCATGTCACCACAGTTGCGTGTAACGATCTGTGGGCTTTTTCCGCCAAGCTCCAGAATGACAGGCTTGATCCCGGATTCCGCAGCCAGTTTCATGATAGCCTCACCGGTCTGCGTCGAGCCGGTAAACGAGATGATGCCAATATCGGGATGGCGGACAATGGCCGCGCCTGTGGTATGGCCATAGCCGTTGACCACATTGAACAACCCGCCCGGCAATCCCGCTTCGGCCGCGCATTCAGCAAGGGCCAAAAGACTGTGCGGCGTGATTTCCGAGGTTTTCATCACCACCGCGTTGCCCGCAGCCAAGGCAGGTGCAAATTTCCACGCTGCGGTAATCATGGGGAAGTTCCAAGGAACAATCGCACCGATGATGCCGTAGGGTTCGCGCCTTGTGTAGCTCAGCGTGTTTTCACGGGTTGTGGTAACGGTGCCTTCGATCTTGTCGCAGAACTCGGCAAAGTAGCGTACGACGCCAGCTGTGCGCACCGCATCCCCGATGATTGTGCCGGACACAAGGCGGGCTGACCCCATCGCCTCTAGGCGCCCAAGGTATTCCACCTTTTCTTCGATTTTCTCGGCGAAGCGGAACAGGATTTTGGCGCGTTCACGTGGGACCATGGTGGCCCAGCCCGACTCGGCAAGTGCAGCTTTGGCGGCTTCTACGGATTGATCAACGGACGCCTGACCACCATCGGTGATGACGCCCATCAGCTTTTCATCAGAAGGGCGTAGAACGGTGATTTCTTCGCCGGGAAGTTCGACAAATTTGCCGCCAATGTGGTGACCGGATGGGACCGTGACCGTATCGGGATTGAATGAGTATGTCATAGATTACCTCGTCGTCTTTACCTGACATCAGGCAGCAGAAATTGTTGTGCAGAAGGGCGTGCCTTCGGCGGGTGTTTTTCGGGCAGTGTGGATACGGGTCCCAAAGACCTTCGCCGAGCGTCAGTTCGGCGCGCATCCCAATCAGTGGTTAACCGGAGCTTTCCAGAAACGGTCTGAGAAGATTGGCGGTTTCATGGAAACGCCCGACAAAACTCTTGAGTCTGTCATGCGTTGGATGAAGCAGAACTTCGTTGGCAGGCCCGTCCTCGGCAATGCGACCTTCATCAAGGAAAATGACCCGGTCTGCGATTTCAAATGCAAATCCAAGCTCATGGGTTACGATGACCATCGTCATGCCGGATTTGGCTAACTGGGTCATTGCCTTCATGACTTCGCCCACCAGTTCGGGGTCAAGCGCCGACGTCGGTTCGTCAAACAGCATGACCTTGGGATGCATGGCCGATGCCCGAGCGATGGCGACACGTTGTTGTTGGCCGCCAGACAGTTGGCGCGGGTATTTGTTTTCGTGCCCTTCCAGACCCATTTGGGCAAGAAGTGACAAAGCCTCTTCTTTTACCTTGGCAGCGTCTTGCCCCTTTACGGTGACTGGACCTTCCATAACGTTTTCCAGCGCCGTCATATGGGGAAACAGATTGAACTGCTGAAACACCATGCCGGTTTCGGAGCGGATACGGTTTACGTCCCGCAAAGGAATTTGGTTCGTGCCTGCCTGCTTACCGGGTGCCGCGCCAGCATCGGGGCCGGAGTCATAGATTTTTTCGGTGCCGATCGTAATCCGGCCGCTCCTCGGCGCATTCAGCAAATTAATGCAGCGCAGCAGGCTGGTTTTACCTGACCCAGAAGCGCCAATAAGAACGACGACCTCACCTTGCATGACGTTCAGATCAATCCCGTTCAGGACACTGCGCGCGCCAAAACTAAGATGCAGACCTTCGATTTTCAGGAGCGGGTCTTGGGTTTGAGAAGTGGCGCTCATTTCACGGTCTCCGAGATTTTTTCGAGTCTGCGCGATACCAATGTGAGCGGTACAAGCAGCACGAGGAACATGATGCCAACGAAAGTATAGACCTCCATCGGGCGATAGGTGAAAGAGCTGACATAGCTCGCCTGATAGAGGATGTCGGGAACCGTAATCATCGACATCAGGGTCGTGTTCTTGATCTGTATGATCGATTGACCGGCCAGTGGCGGGATCATGCGACGAAACGCCTGCGGCAAGATCACGCGACGCATCCGTTGAGAGTATGTCATGCCCAGTGCCGTCGTCGCATCTGTCTGACCGGGGTCAATTGATTGCACGCCAGCGCGCAGAATTTCTGCATAAAAGGCTGCCGCATACAGGCTTAGCCCCGCGAAACCGGCCCAGAATTTCGTGATCGACAGTCCGGCAAAGATCGGGAATGCGTAATAGATCCACAGCAAAATGACCAACAACGGGATATTGCGGAAAATTTCGACATAGACGCGACCGACTGCGGCCAGAAACTTGGACCCTGTAAGTTGCATCAGACCTATGACCAGCCCAATGGCAAGACCCGCTGAAATCGAGATTGCCGAGTAAAAAAGAGTAACCAACAATCCGTTCCAGAAAAGCGGCCAGTTCTGCGTGATGACAGAGAAGTCGAACATATGCGTCTCCGAAATGCCGTTTGTCGGCATGTGTTTGCTTGGCAGGCGAGTGCCCGGTCGACCTTGCAGGGAGGTAAGGCCGACCGGGTGGCTTTTAGGCCCTCAGATCAGAAGCTGAAGCTGGACGGCAGGATCGAAAGATCGATCCCACGGTCTTCCCAAGACTTCTGCAGACGGCCTTGCGCCAGCCCTAAAGAGCGCTGTTGTTGCACCCAGTTGGTCAGGAAGTTGATGAAACCTGCGTTGCCCGGCTGACGTGCAACAGCCAGAGTGGCGGGGTTGCGCAGCATTGGCTCTGGAATCGATACGTCGCCCACAGCTTTCATAGAAACTTGCAAAGCGTCGAACACGGACAACAAGATGCCGTCAGCGCGTTTTGCCTGAAGCTCCATGATGGCAAGGTTGCGGTCTTCGACAACGGTGATGTTGGCCTTTGGCAGCAGCGCGTCTGCAACGATCTGCATCGTAGAGCCTTTTTGAACGACAACGGTTTTTTCCGGGGTGTTCAGCTCGGCCCAAGTTGCCACAGGGGCACCATCAGGTGTCAGCATCGCCCATGCGTCGGTGAACAGTGGTTCCCAAAGATAATCTACGACAAGGCCGCGTTGAGGGTTCGGGTTCACGCCAATCGCGACGTCGATTTTGTTCGATTGAAAGTCAGCGGCAAGGTTGCCCCAAGTTGTTTCAACCGTGGTCAGTTCGACCCCCAGCGCGTCCGCGACATCCTGAAGGAAGTCGACATAGAAACCGCTCCACTCGCCCGTGGCAGGGTCTTTGATATAGCCGGGCTCTTCGCCAACCATAACGGGGATTTTCAGTTCGCCGGACGACCGAATGCTGTCCAGAACAGCGGAGGGGTTATCCTGTGCAGTTGTGGCTTGGGCGGCACCCAAGAAACCAATGCTGAGTGCGGCAGCCCGCAATATCTTTCCAAATAGAGTCATAAGTATTACTTACCCTGTGCTTGCTTTGTTTCAGTATGCCAGTTGGCCTTGCGGTCACTGGCTGAGGAACCCTCGAGTAAGGGGATCATCCTTCTCGAGGAAAAGTGTGCCCTGGGAGGTGATGAACGCATCTCCCAGGATCACAACTTCATAGCCATCTTGACCCTCTATCGTGGTCTTTGCCTTTAGATTGGCCACAAATTCGACGCCAAAGATGTTTTCGGCGTAGTAGGTGTCGTCTGCTGTCAACTGTCCGCGAATCAACAACTGCGCCATGCGCGCGCTGGTCCCTGTGCCACAGGGCGAGCGGTCATATTTGTTTGGCGCAAGGACCAGAAAGTGCCGCGCCCGATCGCGCGCAATCTCGTCGTAAAACAGCACGGACGGCGCGGGGTCGTCCGCCATTTGCGCGATGTCTTTTGTTTTGGATGCGATTGCGGTCTTGATCTGCCAACCGACCCTGAGAGCCTGCGAAACATTTTCCGGCTCAAGGGCCAGTCCAAGCTGGCGGGCATCAACCATCGCATACCACATCCCGCTATACAGAATATCACAGCTGATCTGCCCAACGCCTTCGACCTCAACCGAGAGATCCTTCAACCCCATGACCGCCGGAACATTGCAGACGGATACGCTTTCAAGGCTCGAGTCGTCCGCCCATTTCAGGGACACAGTCACGACACCGGTAGGTGTCTCCAATGTGAAACTGTCCCCGGTTTCGCGGCTGATCGCCCCGGTATGGGCCAGTGTTTTCGCGTAGCCCATAGTGCCGTGACCGCACATGCCCAGATAGACATAGGACGACACAAAGATTGCGCCAAAATCGGCCACCTTGGAAGGAACCGGGAAAAGGCCAACCATCGCCGCATGACCACGAGGCTCATGCAGCAACGCTGACCTAAGATGGTCAAAACGCGCCTCGAAATCCTGACGCATTTCCTTAACCGTTTCCCCCCTCAATGCGGGAACACCGCTCAGGATAACGCGCGTCGGATGACCCGCAGTATGGCTGTCGATATAGGAAAAAGCGCCTTCGAATGCGGTCATGCGTTGTCCGCCCCGAATTCCTTTTCAACGATGTCTCGGGCCGCTTTCCATAACTTTTCAATCAGCGCAGAAGATTGCACCTTTGCGTCATTTGGGCGCGCCTCGCGAATGGCAGCGATGATTTCGGCAGATTCATCAAACGACAAACGCACAAGATCCGGTGCAACCTTGTATAGGAAAAAGCGATAGCGAAGCGCCTGCTTTTCAAGGCCTTCCAACAACCGGCGCAGGGTTTGATTGTCCGCCAACTCATAGATCAGCTCAGAGCCGCGCACGTCTGCGGTAAAGAATGAATGCGCGTCCCCGGCGATATGTGCACGCCGCATGTCTTCCAACGCCTCTCCCAACTCATCCTTAAGCTTGGGATTGTCAGACCGGGCCGCCGCCTCAGAAGCCAACGCTTCAAGCGCGATACGACATGTGTAGACTTCGTCAAAATCACGCAGGGACATGGGGGCAACCCAAATACCCTTGCGGGCCTGCCGGATAACAAGGCCTTCGCGCTCCAACGTCCGCAGCGCGTCCCTGACGGGCGAGCGGCTGACGCCGTATTTCTCCGCGATGTCTTCCTCGGTCAAACGCGCCCGAGGTGCGAGACCCAAGGTTACGATCTCATCCTCCAGCACAGCCGCAAGATTGTCCGATATTCCGGCCGAGAGGTTATGTATTTTTCTGCCATTCATGTGGACACCATACTGTACTCTGTATACAATGCAACAGTCTTGATTGAAATTCTGTCGCCGCCCCCCCCTGCGAGACCGCTTTGACAAGCCCGACAGAACCATGGGTCAAAATTGACCACCAAATTGAACGCACAGCACTCAACAGGAGACCGGGATGTATAACGAAAAGATCGAACTCTTGATCGATGGAACGTGGCGCCAAGGCAGCGAAGGAAAGTCAGAATCGCTCCTGAACCCCGCGAACGAACAGGAACTGGCACAGGTTCCGCATGCTTCGGCTGCTGATCTTGACGAAGCCCTCGCCGCCGCCGCGAAGGGTTTCAAAGTCTGGAAAAAGAAGACCGCGATCGAACGCTACACCATTCTTGCCAAAGCAGCCGAGCTGATCGACGCCCGAAACGCCGATATTGCCAAGATATTGACGCTGGAAAACGGCAAGCCATTGGCCGAAGCAGCTGGCGAAATCGCCTTTTCAGCCGAAGCGCTACGGTTCTATGCCGAAGAAGGCAAACGCGCCTATGGCCGCGTCATCCCATCACGGACGCCCGGCGTGCGCCAAATGGTGTTTAAAGAACCTATCGGCCCCGTAGCGGCCTTTACTGCATGGAATTTCCCCGCATCAAACGTCATTCGCAAAATCGCCGGAGCACTTGCAGCGGGTTGTTCCATCGTTATCAAACCTGCCGAGGAAACCCCCGGTACCGCAGTCGCTTTTGGCCGCTGTTTTCAAGAAGCGGGCCTTCCAGACGGCGTTTTGAACATCGTTTTCGGTGTCCCGTCCGAGGTGTCGTCGCATCTCATCGCCTCGGACATTCCCAAGGCCGTCACCCTGACGGGATCAACAGCCGTTGGCAAAATCCTTCAGAAACAGGCCGCCGATACGCTGAAGCGGTGCCTGATGGAACTGGGTGGGCACGCCCCGGTTATCGTCCATGCCGACGCGGATCTTGAAAAGACCTTGGATATCCTTGCGGCCTTCAAATTCCGTAATGCAGGGCAAGTCTGCACGTCGCCGACCCGTTTTTACATCCACGAGTCAATCTATGAAAAAGCGCTGGCAGGATATGTTGAACGTGTCGAAAAGATCAAAATTGGCCACGGCACCGACGAAGGCACCCAAATGGGCCCGATGATTGCAAAACGTCGTCTTGACGTAATGGACGACCTTGTTGCGGACGCCGTGGAAAAAGGGGCAACTGTACTGACGGGCGGGAAACGCCTTGAGGGTGACGGCTATTTCTACGCGCCAACAGTGCTACGCGACGTTCCCGACACGGCGCGGATCATGTCAGAAGAACCCTTCGGCCCCATCGCCCCCTTCACGTCATTCTCAGATTTCGACGCTTTGATGGAGCGTGCGAACTCCCTGCCATATGGATTGGCTTCGTTTGTTTTCACCCAAGACGGCGCTCTTGCCCGAAAGACCGAGGACGAGCTTGAAGCAGGCCTGGTTGGTGTAAATTTCATGGGCATTTCCACCCCCGAAACCCCGTTCGGCGGAATCAATCAATCCGGCGATGGTTCCGAAAGCGGGCTGGAAGGATTGGAAGAGTACATGCGCGTCAAATACGTCGCCGAACGGTAACGCTTTTCGATCAAGCACAGCTGGCGGCATGTTTTCTATGCCGCCAGCATTCTAATTCAGAGCACAAGAAGAGTGCTGAACGTCAGATGAAGGCTTTTGCGGGCCCAGCGCCGAACAGACAGCAATTGGCCCTGTCATTTCCAACGAAGCGCCCCCCCGCGCACGATCCGCGCCTTCCAACATTAGAAATCCGATAGGGCCTCTGGCATCCAGTGCACCTTCTTGCGACTGGCCTTGAAGAAGCACCGACCATATTTTTCAAGGTTTGCTTTATCAATCTCGAACCCCAAACCGGGTGTTTGAGGCATGTTGAACCAACCTTTGTCATGTAAGAATGGCTGTGTGAAAATCTGATCGCGGCCCTCGGGTGTCCAGCCGGGCGGCGCAATGGGATATTCAAACAACGACTCACTGGCGAAACCGCTGGCCGCAAAAACATGCGCATTGGCAATGAAGCCAAAACCGTTAGACCAGCAATGCGGTGTAAATTTCAGGCCATGTTCTCGGCACAGGGCGGCGACCTTCATGCTTTGTGCGATCCCCCCCGCCCACATGGCATCGGGTTGATAGATGTTGTAGCAGCCCATTTTCAACATCCGCGCCAATTCGCGATACCCCATGACATGAAGCTCGCCCCCGGCCACTGGAACACGCGAATGGGTCGTGAGTGCCGCAATCTCTTCGTGCCATTCACCGAATAACGGCTCTTCCACCCAAGCAAGCCCAACATCGGCAGCCGCATCGACAAAGCGTTTTGCCCGTTCGAGTGACCACAGCGGCGCATTTCCGTTTTGGGTCAGCCGGAAAGCCTGATTACAATCAACCGAGATTTTCATCCGGCCCTGCATATAGGTAGCAGCGTCGGAAATATGCTCGATATCAACCGCTTCGTCGAAGTCATGGACACGAATTTTCATCGTATCAAATCCTTCGGCAAACCGCGCTTCTGCCTCTTCGCGCCGTGCCAACGGGTCTTTCAGCTCACCAGCGGATGCATATAGTTTGATCCGATCGTCGCTACCACCAAGCAACTTATACAGCGGCAATCCCGCAGTCTTGGCCTTGATGTCCCAAAACGCGGGTTCAAGCCACCAGTTAAAGTTCCCACCAGCGGCCATGATCTGAATACGCTCGGCCAGCGTGTCGATATCATTCGCATCCTGCCCAAGAAAAAGGCTGGCTAGCAAATCCCCCAAACCGGCGCGTTCACGTCCGGCTGCCGGAAAGCCGCTCCAGCCCTCGACTCCATCGTCGGTGATAAACCGGACAATGCACATCGACACCTGCGTCCTGATTGTCCCCGGTATCCAAGAGGGGGCATGCGGTGCCGGCAGTGGTGTTTTTACAAAATAGAGTTCAACGCGATCAATCAGTTGCATTCGCAGCCCTTTCCAAGGTGTCTCGACAACGCGCGTACCCCAGAAACCATCTGAATCGCGCAGCCATTGAGCGGAAGGTATGCAGGCAGCGGACTGCTGGACATATCCATATTGGCAGATTCAAAAGACCAATTTTGCACGCACCATAGGTGGCTCATGCACTGGCACAAACCCGTTGGGCTTAAATGGATCGGCCAAACGCGCAGTACGCTCACGCCGTTCAATGACACATCACGAGATAGCTCGGCGCGTAGGCTTTGTATCTGCTTTCCAAAGGGTGCCGCACGGGGTAGGCATCCTAATTCTTTAACGTTTGGGACAAGACATGGCGCAAAAAGCCACCATTTACAAAGTCGAACTGACGGTCTCGGACATGGATCGTCACTATTATGAAACCCATAAACTGACCGTTGCCAAGCATCCCTCAGAGACGGATGAAAGGTTGATGGTGCGCCTGATCGCATTCGCATTGAATGCCCATGAGCACTTGGAAATGACCAAGGGCCTTTCAACGGATGACGAGCCAGATATCTGGCAAAAGAGTCTCAGCGGCGAGCTTGACGTATGGGTGGCTCTGGGGCTTCCCAGTGAAAAAGTGTTGCGCCAATCCTGCGGCAAGGCCGACAAGGTTGTTGTCTATCCCTACGGTGGACGCACTGCCGAGATGTGGTGGGACAAGGTCAAAAACAGCACCACTCGTTTTGACAATCTACAGGTGGTCAATTTCTCCGAAGCCGACACAAACGCCTTGGCAAAACTGGCCAACCGCGCAATGAAGCTTCAGATCAATATTCAGGACGGCGATGTGATGGTCAGTGTCGATGATAACATCGTTTACGTGACCCCCGAAAAATGGAAGAGCACCGAGTAGCAGACCGGTAGTCGCCGCAAAACGATCTTGCGCCTTAGATGCGCCCTTCCAGTCTTTCACAAGGCTAAACCCATCAAACCGTAATGATCGAACACCTAGAGGGTGGCGTCTAACCGTCGAAAATCGGGGGCATCTTGCCATGAGACAAGAGTAGCCCCAGCCGTGCCGTTCGCCGATCAGAGCGTCATACTTGGGGGAGCGCGGCCGCAGGCCATTTGCCCAAAGCGCGCCCAACCTCACCGCCTAGCAAACGAAACCTTCGACCTCTTCGCGTGTTGCGACATGGCAATAGATCATGTTGATGATCTTTAGTTCCGCCTCGTGCAGTTCCATCGTGGCGGCCGCGCAGCAATCATCGACCACGACAACACCAAAACTTTCGTCCGCAAGGCTGCGGACCGTCGACGATATGCATTGATCGGTAAAGATCCCTGCAACAATCACGTCCTTGATATCCATGTTGCGCAGGATCAGTCGCAGATTGGTGCCGGTCAGCGCGCTGTCGGTGGTCTTCTCAACGGTGATCTCGTCACCCTCAGGGGCCAGTTCATCTACAAACTGCGCTTCTTCCAATGCCTTGGGCAGCAGCAGATAGTTGAAACCGGGCTTCTTCTGGCTAAGTGAACGGTCTCGCCCGTCATTCTTTTGACAGGCAATACGGGCGTGAATCACCTCGATGCCTTTGGCACGGCAAGCCGCGATCAGTTTGGCGCTATTGGGGATGACCGTTTCGTTCATCCGCTTGTAAAAGGGCTGCCAACGGGCAGTTTCCTCAGGCGTTTCCTTGTCCTCAAGATATGTTTTCTGCACGTCGATCATCAACAGTGCGGTGCGTTTCGGATCAAGCACGATATCATCGGGCTCATCGGCCGTCTCGTAATAGAACGAACGGTATGCGGTTTTCCAACTCATGGGGATTTCCTTCCGGTCTTGCGTTTTAGGGTTAAAAGCGTACCGATTTCGCGCACAGGAAACAGTCCGCCGGGGCGCAGTGCCAGCACCGCGATCATCGCCAGCGCCAACACGATTTCCGTCAGTCCGATCACCTGTTGCGAGACGATGCCCGCCTCGTTGATGCTGGCCTCGACGCTGCGCAATGCCTCATAGACGAAGGTCACAATCAACGTCCCAATGACAGCGCCGGTCACGGTGTTCGCCCCCCCGATCACCAGCATGCTCAGGATCAGGAATGTTTCTTTCAGGTAGAACGCGCGCGGCGAAAACGACGTAACAAAATGCCCCCAGAGTGCGCCGCCAATTCCAGCGAAGAGTGCCGCAAGGATAAAGCCCAGCCAGCGCAGTTTGACGATATCCACGCCGATTGCAGCGGCAGCCACTTCGTCATCGCGACTGGCCCGCAAAAGCCGCCCGACGCGCGACTCCTTGAATGCCATCGCGCCAACGAGGGCCGCCAGCGCCAGCCCGCAAGCCAACCACAGGCTCGTCGCTTTGGGCAGGCCAAACAGAGTGCGGGGACCGTTGGTAACGGCACTCCAATGGGTCAGGATTGTATGCAGGACGACCAACAGCGCGAAAGAAGTGATAACCGCCGCGGCGTCTGACAGGCGCATCAGCGGATAGGACAGCGCAGCGGCAACCAACGCAGCAACCAGCCCGCCAATAAGTATCGTTACATACGGACTGAGCTGTACGTCCACGAGGATCGGATAGAGATCGGGCAGCGCCATACCCTTCATTCGCTCGGGAATCGACAGGACGGCAGAGGCATAGGCCCCAACCCCCATGAAACCGATATGCGCGAATGACAGGATACCCGAATTCCCCATGAAAACCTGGAGCCCCAGCACGAGGATCATCGACACAAACATCGTCGTCGCGATGCGTTCGTATAAGCGAATGCCCATGAACTGTGCCAGCAGAGCAGCCGCGACGATCAACGAGCCAAGGATTACCAATGTCAGGATATTTCTATGCATGTCAGGTCCGCTGTCCGCTGGCCGGCCCCTTGATCAACCCATCAGGGCGCCACAAAAGGATCAGGATGACGAGGCTAAAGGTGAAGGCATCGCGAAATTTCAGCAAATCCTGCGACAATGTGTAATTCAGCGTCGTGTCAATAAAGGCCAGGATGAATCCACCCAGAACCGCGCCCTGTAACGATCGCATACCGCCGATAACGCAGGCGATAAAGGCAATCAGCAGCGGTTCCAGCCCGATACCGGGCGCGACCGTACCAATGCGACCAATCCACAGGATTCCAACAACACCAGCCAGAAACCCGCTGATGGCGAAAGCCGATGAAATGATGAGATTCGCAGGCACACCCAGCATCCGCGCCATTGTGAAATTTGTTGCCGCCGCGCGCATGGCAATGCCAAGGACCGTCTTCTGCATCAGCCATGCAAAAAGGCCCAACAGTACAACCGCCGCTATGATGGTGATGATGTCACGCATCGGCGTCGGGATGCCGCCGATCATCACGCTTTGCGAAAAAATCTCAGGCAGGGGAACGCTGCGCGGACGCGGCGAAATGAACAGAAGCGCGCCATTCTGAAGCAATGTGGAAAACGCGAACGACGTGATCAGAACCGCCGTCACCGATTTCGCCCGAACGGGGCGGAAGGCGACATAGTCTGTCGCCAAGCCCGCGACCATCGCCATCACAACGGCCACAAGCGCCATCACTAGCCAAGGCAAAGGCGAGCCGCCAACCAAATGCAGCGTATAACCTGCCACCATGATCAGTTCACCATAAGCGAAGTTGACCAGTTTCAGAATGCCATAGACCAACACCAGGCCCAGCGCCATCAACGCATAAGCACCGCCAAGGCTGAGTACGTTGATAATGAATTGTATCGCGAAATCCATGCCTCAGCCCCCCAAATAAAGCGCGTCAAGATCGGTCGAACCGGCGATTTCCTGTCCGGTCCCGCTGCCCGCAATCTCACCGAGCCGCAGCACATAGGCTCGGTCAGCCACTTGCAATGCCTTGCGCGCGTTCTGCTCGACCAGAAGGATCGTCAGCTTTTGCGCCTTTAATTCTGCGATCATCTCGAAAATCTTGTCGACAATAGCCGGGGCAAGACCCAACGAAGGCTCATCCAGCAGCAGGACGCGCGGGCGCGACATCAATGCGCGTGCAATTACCAGCATTTGCTGCTCTCCCCCTGACAGTGTTCCAGCGGCCTGCTCGCGCCGCTCGGCAAGACGCGGGAACATGTCAAACATGCGCTCCCGATCCTCGGACACACCTTTGCGGTCGCCACGACGCACATATGCGCCCAGCGTCAGATTTTGATCGACCGTAAGATCAGGGAACACATCGCGTGTTTCCGGTACGGTTGCCATGCCCTTGCGCAGCATTGCTTCGGGGTTGGCCGAGGTCACATCCTCTCCGTCCAGCATCACCTGACCGCTTGCCGCTTTGATAGCGCCAGCAACACAGAGGATCGAAGATGATTTCCCCGCCCCGTTGGCCCCCAACAACGTTACCAACTCGCCGTCTGCCACGGTAAACGATACACCACGTACCGCCTGGACCGCGCCATAGCTCACGTAGAGATCCTTGACTTCAATCATCTGCACCGGTTCCCAAATAGGCTTCGATCACGTCTTGGTTGCTGCGTACGTCTTCGGCTGACCCTTCGGCGATCGTACGCCCGGACGAGATCACCTGAAGTCGGTCACACAGCCGCATGATCAAGCTCATATCGTGATCGATAATCAAAAGCCCCAAGCCCCGGTCACCCGGAAGCGCGCGCAAAATTTCAAGCAACGCGTCGGTTTCGGCCACGTTCATGCCCGCAGCCGGTTCATCGAGAAACAGGAAAGAAGGCTCGGCGGCCAATGCGCGCGCAATTTCCACCCGGCGCTTGTCACCATAGCTAAGGGTTCCGCAAAGATCGTCTGCGTGCCCTTCTAACGAAAACTCGCTCAAAAGCGCCTGCGCCTTTTCGCGTGCGATGCGGCGGCTATCGCCACGCGCCAACGCAGCCGTCTCGACATTCTCAAGCGTGGTCATGTTGTTGAAAAGGCGCACGATCTGAAACGAGCGGGCAACGCCCATAAGCGCGATCTTGCGCGGACTCATGCCTGAAATCACCCGTTCGCCGATGCGCACATCTCCCCCTGCCAGCGGCACTTGCCCTGTGATGGCATTGATCGTGGTGGTCTTGCCCGATCCGTTCGGTCCGATCAGGCCCAAGATCTCACCCGGCTCCAGCCGCAAGGATACCGAATCCAGCGCCTTAAGTCCGGAAAACTCCACCGAGCCTGCGTTCATCACCAGCGGTGCGCGATTTTGTGCGTCATCCAGCATCATGGTTTATCTTTCAAAATTGGAATCGGGCAGCAGCACGCGTCTGCTGCCCGCAGCGGCCCAAACTTAGGGCTTTGGCAATGTTTCAGGACGACGCCAGCCCATGAAGCTTGGCTTGCCTTTTTTCAGCTCGGTCAGCACGGCGGCCTTGTCGGGCTCATGCCCTTCTTCGGCCGACGAATAGCCCAGTTTACCAGTCAGAAGGTCGAACTCACCTTCTTCCAATGCCTTGGCAACAGCGGCGCCATCCGTTGTGCCTGCGGCCTCAACCGCGGCGGCCATCAGCATGATCGTATCCCAACCGGTCGCGACAAAAGACGATTCAGGTGCCTCGCCGTGCTTTTCTTTGTACAGTTCGATGAACTTCGGCATGTCTTTATGCGATTCAGGGCCCATCCAAGCATGGGTGACAAAATAGATGTCATTACCCAGCTTTTCACCCAGCCCTTCGTGCATAGCCGGATCATCATAGGCGTCGCCGCCCAGAACGGGCGCGTCGATACCCGCCTCGCGCAAAGCGCGAATGATGACTCCGATATCCTGGCCATAGGAGGACAGGAAGATCACGTCGGGCTTTTCACCCAACGCCTGAAGACGCGCGAGCTGTGCCGAGAAATCATTATCGCCGTTGGTGTAGGTATCTTCCAACATCACCTCACAACCGATGTCGCCGTAATGCTCAACAAAGTATTTGGACAGCGATTTGGTGTAAGCAATAAACTGATCCGTGACGACATAGGCCTTTTTCCAGCCCTTGTCCGTACAGGCGAAATTCGCAGCGACAGCACCCATCGTGGTGTTCCACATCGACAGGGTGAACTGCTTGTCGCCTAGCGACCACGACGAGTAAAGAGGGTCGGACGCGCAGGTCGAAATGCCAACGATCCCTGCCTCCTGCGCCTCGCGGCCCGCCGGGCCACCAAAGTCAAAGTCGCACGGCGCGACCATCAGTTCGGCCCCGCGGTCGATCAACTCGACCGCCACGTTGCCAACCGTTACAGGATCGGACTTTCCGTCGATGTTTACGAACTTGACCTGCCGCCCCAGAATCCCGCCATTGGCGTTCAGGTAATCCACGGCCACCTCAGCGCCAAGAAAGCCGGGCGTATCCAATGGCGCCTGAATTCCGGTGAGTGACAATGCACCACCAATCAACAGCTCCTTGTCGTCCTGCGCTGTTGCGGCACCCGCTGTCATCAGCGTTCCGGCCGCAATCAGGGCCATCGTTTCATTGATTTTCATGAGTTAATCCTCCTTCAGTTGGTTGTGCGTTTTTGACCGCACTTTTGTCTTCCGGGCCACGTGTTCCAGTTTGTTCATGCGGTTTGTGAAACTTCGGCCAGAAGGTCGTCGGTATTCACCTGACGGCAATAGCCAGCGATGGTTTTCAGCGAATGTTCGTGCCGCTCCATACTGTAGGTGGCGCAGGCATCAGGAACGAGAGTCACGAGATAGTTCAGGTCGCATGCATCTCGCACGGCCGATTCTACGCACTGATCCGTCAGCAGGCCGCACAACACGATCTGAGTGATGCCAAGATTGCGCAGAACATAGTCGATATGGGTCGACACAAATACGGAGGACGATGATTTGGGAAAGACTATCTCGTCGCCCTGTGGCGCGATTTCGTCCACCACTTTGCCGTCATACGATCCCTTAGGAACGTTAAAGCCAGTGATTTTGTAATCAAGGCTGCGGTCGCGCCCGTCCAGCGTCAGTGACTCGATCGTCGTGTACATCACCTCGATGCCGGCAGAGCGAAACCCCTTTTGCAACTTTTGCATGTTCGGCAGAGCGACGGTTTTAATCCGCTCGAAATAATGCCCGTACTTCCCCGCAATATCAGCATCGGACACTTCGGCAAATTCACCGCCGTCGCGGCGCACCGAGAAGTTTTGAACATCGATAATCAGCAACCCCGAGCGAGTCGGATCCAAAGCGATGTCTCGAGTTTGCGGATGGTTCATTGCGAAATCTCCAGTCGTGTTAGTGCAATGTTAAGCGCCTCATAAACATATGCGGCCCATCTTTCCTGCCCCGCCTCGTCGTCGATCAGATCATTGCGTAGCTCGATAAGGACATGCGGAATACCGCGTTGTTCGCCATGAACCGGGATCGCGTAGTCACCCACATCGTCCACCGCATAGGGCGCGTTGAGGACAACAGTGTGATCGCTCACGATCTCTGCAAGCGCATCACGCAGCGCCTCGGCCAGCCGGGAATCGCGGTTGAACAACAGGCCCACCGCCATCGCCCGATCCTGCCCGCCGAAGTGTGGCGTAAAGGAATGGATCGTGACCAGAACGCCGGGACGCCCGTCTGCCTTACGTTGGTCCAGAAGGGCGGCCACGGTGTCATGTAGGGGTTTGTGAATCTCTTCAAATCGCTGGATGCGCGCGTCAGTGTCTAACCCAGTATTGCCCGGTATCAGGACACCATCACTGATATCCGGGATGCAGTCAGGCGCGCTGAGCGGACGATTGGCGTCAATTACAAGGCGACTGTAGGCTTGCAGCACCAGCGGCGCGCCCAGCAATGCCGCAAGATGGCGCGCCGTGGCCGCCGCACCGATATCCCAGGCAATGTGTTTTTCCATCTCGCATGGTTCCAGCCCCAATTGCGCAAGGGACGCGGGCACAGCACGCCCGGCATGTTCGCACAGCAAAAGCACTGGCGATGCACCGCTGCGGTTGACCACCTCGACCGGGCTGGGATCTTCCTGCGCCAAAAGGCGACACGCCGTGGCGCGTGATGTGTTGGCAAGCTGAGACATGATTGTGCGGCAAGCTCCGAATATTCTCTCAAATAAAGAAAATGATTCATCAAAAAACAAGTGAATATTTCTTTTTGACAAAATAGTTTCACGCACTCACATTGTTAGAATAGCTGCGCACCCTGCGCATTCTTGTGAAAGGACATTGATGACAGTTGACAACGAGCTGCGCACCAATCTGGCCAGCCTGACGGCGGGACAGACAAAGCTCGCCAATGCGCTATTGGCAGACTATCCGTTTGCCGGACTCCAACCTATTCAACAATTGGCTGATGCGACCGGTGTCAGCCCCCCGTCCATCTCACGTTTCGTTAATCGACTGGGCTTTGGCGGATTCAGTGATTTCCAACATGCCCTGATCGAGGAACTACGTGCAGGCAGCCGATCGCCCCGCGATCTGCGCGCGTTGGCCGACGACGGCAATGACGCCTGCTTTCTAGACAATTACACGCACCGCGCCGCTGACCTCTTGCGCCGCCTGCCCGAAGCGATCACGCAGCAGCAAATGGATAGTGTTGCCGCCCTTTTGGGCGATCCGGCGCGCAACATCTATTTGCGCGGCGGGCGGATAAGCGACTCGATAGCGCGTTTTTTATCCGTGCATCTACATCAAATCCGCCCTGGCGTTCATCATCTGGCCGACGAGTCGGAGCTATGGCCAGACGCCATCCTGCAAATGCGGCGGCGCGACGTCGCCGTGCTTTTCGATTTTCGCCGTTACCAACCTTCGATAAGTCGGCTGGCTGCCGCAATCAGTCAGGACCGCCGTGCGCAGGTCATTTTGATAACAGACAAATGGCAATCACCTGCGGCGCGGCATTGCAGCCACGTCATCGCCCTACCGATCGAGATTGGCACCGCCTGGGATACCACTCTGGGTGTGCTTGCCGTGATCGAAGCGTTGATCGTCACCGTATCCGAACAGGACTGGCACAGTACAGAATCCCGCATCCAAGACTGGGACGCATTGCGCGACCGATTGAGCGACAGTGGCTCATCTGAAAGTAAGGAACACCGATGAAACGCGAAGAACTTATACTCGCCTGCACGAGCGACATCGCCGGCAAGGTACGCGGCAAATCATTTCCAGCGACGCAGCTGGAAAAACGCCTGAAACGCGGCATCGGTTGGACACCGACAAACGTGCAGATCACATGCTTTGACAACATCGCAGAAACACCTTTTGGATCGTTTGGTGATCTGGTCTTGATCCCGGATGAAAGTGCCGTAATGCGCCTTCCCGAGGCCGGCGGGCCGGATGAAGTGTCGATGCTGGGTGACATCCGTTACACCGATGGCAAACCTTGGGAGTTCTGCACCCGTTCGATCCTACGAGATGCATTGGCACGGCTCAAGAAAGTCTCGGGACTGACGCTAAACGGCACGTTCGAACACGAATTCCAAATCCGCTTTGAGGAGGCGCGCGCCGGTACCGCCTTTTCTTCTTCAGGCTTTCGTGAATGGCGCGCCTTTGGTGAAACCCTGATCGCTGCCATGCGCGACAATGGCATCGCGCCCGACACATTCCTGCGCGAGTTTGGCCCCGGCCAGTTCGAGGTGACGATGGATCCGACCACAGGTGTCGCCATTGCCGATCAGGCAGTCATCCTGCGCGAGTTGGTCCATGCCATTGCCGCGCGCTTTGATAAGACCGCCACTTTCGTGCCAATCCGTGGCCCAGACACGGTGGGCAATGGCGTGCATGTGCATATGAGTCTGATCGATGCGGGCGGAAACCCAGCCACCCACGATGCGGACGGCCAGCACGAAATGTCGCAACATGCCGGGCAATTTGTCGCCGGCATCCTGAAATATCTCGACGCATTCACCGCTCTATGCGCGCCCAGCGTCGTGTCCTATCTGCGCCTCACGCCACATCGTTGGAGCGCTGCGTTCAACAATCTGGGCTTTCGCGATCGCGAAGCAGCGGTGCGTATTTGTCCGGTATCGGATATGTCCGATATTGCCCGCGCCCGTCAGTTTCATTTTGAATTCCGCGCTGCCGACGCTGCTGCCAGCCCCTATCTTCTGCTGGCTGCACTCGTCCACGCCGGCGCGCAAGGCATCGAGGAAAAGCTGGACGCACCAGTCGCCGTTCAGCAGGACCTTTCGCTGCTCTCGCCTGAGGATCTTGCAGCCAGCGGTCACAAGCGACTGCCGAAAACATTGGAACAGGCGCTGGACGCATTTGCCGCAAGTGAAACAGTCCGGGGATGGTTTCCAGATTCATTCGCCGACATTTACGTCAAACACAAGCTGGGCGAGGCGACTATGGTCGCTGGGCTAGAGCCTGAGGAACAATGCCGGAGATATGAAGAGGTCTATTAGCGCCGCTGGAGTGATCAACGCAAAGCGACCTCCACAAGGGCAGTATAGCAGCCTGTCACAGGGCGTGACTGCGCCCAAAGCTGGACGCGTGGCGACTTTCCAACCGCTTCGCGACAGGCAGAAGCGGGGCGCAGCGCGTTTTTGCTATCAGAACGGGCTGTATCAACTGTTGTTCCCGTCCGTGATGCCCCCCCTAGAACGAGAACCGTCAGCAAGGCCGGAACCCACTTTGGCCTAAGCAGGCGATTTCGCCAACCACTCTGCCCCTAACTCGGCAGTCACCCGCGCAAAATCGGGTGCCAGCGCCTGAGGTTCTGGAGCCTCGATATGACTGCCGATCCATGCCAGAAGCGCCATTCGACGTAGCATGACAAAGGTGTCGATCTCGGCTTTTTCGGCCTCGCCCAAGGGGCGAACCTTTTCATAGCCGCGCACCCATGCAGCCTTAAGGGCTGGCACCCGTGGATCATCCTCCATGAAACTGATCCCGGTTGCAAAATCGTAAAGAAACCAGCCAAATCCGCAATCGTCAAAGTCAATCAACCGGGTGCCATTCGGACCAATCAGCAGATTGGCCAAACGCATGTCCGCATGGATCAGCCCATAGCGATCGTCGCGCGTTCCAAAGGCATCCAGACGTTCACATATGCGCGTCTCGACTGCTTCCAAAACCTTGGCCACGTCTGGCGTCACATTCGGCGCATCGCGCCAATTGCCCCAGTTGGCAGCCCGGCCAAAAACTGTCTCTGTATTCCATTCCAGCCGCTCAAATTTTTCAGGGCGCGGCCAAGCTTTCGAATGCTCATGCGTCAGCGCCGCGGTCTCGCCCAGTTCTTCGAACGGTCCTTCCAGATCCCCGGTCTCGTCAGGTTGCGCGCCTTCCACAAACTCGAACAGCACCATGAACCGCGGAACTTTCAGCCCATCGACTTGTCCCTCCTGAATCACCTGACCGTTTTTGCCAGTATAGCTATCCGGTGTAACAACGGCGCGCGCCTCTTTCAGCGCCGCAATCCACGCCAATTCACATTCTATGGCCCGGCGGGTGTGATACTGCTCACGGTGGACACGCAAGATGGCTTTATAACCGCCATCTGCCTCAACAAGATATGTAGCGTTTTCCGACACGTTGATCAGGCGCGCGTGCGCGTTAGGCGGCATGTCCCACAAGGCAAGAGAGTGTTGTGCCAGCCTATCCAGATGCGTCAGTAGTTCTGCCAGCGGCATATCTGTTTGAGCCATGATCGTTCCCTTTGTCATGATCCGAAGGTGGTCGAGGCCGCGCGCAAAGGCGGCCCCGGTTCGGGTCAGATTTCTTGGATTGCTTCCAGCGATTCAGGCAGGATCTGTCCGCCATCGACGATGATCTGCTGACCCGTGATGTATGCAGCCTCGTCCGAGGCGAAAAACAGCGCGGCATTGCCGATATCTTCGACCGCACCGAGCCGCTTAAGAGGGATCGAGGCGGCCATCGTGTCCAGATATTCCTGTCCCAATCCTTGCAGACCTTCGGTATAGATGTTTCCAGGCATGACCGCGTTGATGGTGGTGTTATAGCGCGACAACTCCATCGCAGCCGTTTTCAAAAAGCCAAGCTGCCCGGCCTTTGAAGCGCCATAATGCGACCAGCCGGGAAACCCGGTGACGGCCCCGGTGATCGACGAGGTCAGGATTACGCGGCCCTTGTTTGCTTTCTCGAAATAAGGGATCGACGCCTTGACCGCCAGAAACGATGACCGCAGGTTGCAGGCCATGACGCTGTCCCATTCCTCGACGTCCATTTCGACAATTTTGGTCTGCGGGAAATAGCCCGCGTTGGCGCACATGATATCCAGCCCGCCCTGCGCCTTGGCTGTACTGTCCACCGCGGCTTTCACGGCATTCCAGTCGCCCACATCCGCAATCTCATAGCGGACATTGCCGCCCATTTCAGTGGCAGCCTTCTTTAATCCGGCCTCGTCTCGGGCGATCAATGTTACCTTTGCGCCCTGTGCCGCGAAAACTTGTGCGATACCACGTCCAATACCTTTGGAGCCACCGGTGACGATGACGCTCTTGCCTTTGATGGATGTCAGCATGATTTTCCTCCCTTATGCCGGTTTCATTGTGACGGGCGCAGCGCCCGATAGATCGCCAGCCCAGCAAGGGCGGCTAAGACAAGCAAGAACGACCCGATAACAGACAGGATGCCCAACGTTGGGACCAGAGGTGAATAACCAGACACCATTTTTGCATACAGCCATTCAGGCAGGGTCGAATCTGCGCCCGTGGTAAACAGCGACAGCGGAAAATTACCCCAGCTCAGCAGAAATGCGAACAACCCGGCTGAAACGATCCCCGGCATCAACAGCGGCAGCGTGATCTCGCGCAGGATAACCGGAGTTGACGCCCCCATGTCGCGGGCTGCTTCTTCCAACGCGGGGTCAAAGCTATAGGCGCGAATGGCAACGATCAAAGTGGCGATCGGGGCGATCCAAACCAGATGCGCCACGATTGCGGTTTTCCACGAAGGGATGATGCCCAGTGAATTGAACCACATCAACAGTGCGAGCCCCAACACAGTCTGCGGGAAAAAGATGGGCAACAACACCAGTTTCTGAAACAATGAGCGATACCGCCACTGATAACGGGCAAAGGCCAGCGCGCCGAAAAAACCGATGATCATCGACAGCATGGTAACGATCACCGCAATCTTCAACGATGTCAGCGCCAGCATATGCACCTCGGTACTGGCCAGTGCATCCCTGAACCAACCCGTCGAATAGCGCCGGATCGGGAAGGTCAGGTAGCGCGCTTTGGAGACGGAGGCGAAGGCCACCGAAACCAAGGGCAGATACAGAAAGGCAATGATCAAGATGCCGTAGATCGTTAATGCGATGCGGGTCGTACGTGAGGTTTCCATATCAATCTCTGCCCATGATCTTGTCCAAGTCGATCTTGGCTATGCCAACGATCGCCAGCGTTCCGATCAACGCGATCAAAATCATCGATAACGCTGCGCCCAGAGACCAATTTTGCCCATAGGTAAAGGCCGTCTGGATATCGTCGGCGATCGCAATCACCGCGCGCCCCCCCAGGATCTTGGCCTCGGCCATCGCGCCGGCTGCCAGAACGAAGGTCAGCAGGTAGCCCACCATGATCCCCGGTGCCGCCAGCGGAAGATCAATCTGCGTCAGGACTTGCCAGCGCGTTGCGCCCAGATCACGCGCCGCTTGCCGCGCGTCTTCGGGCACCATCGAGATTCCTTGCGCCAATGGAAACAACATGAATGGCAGGTACACATAGACAATGCCAAATATAATGATGCCCACATTATAAAGCGGGCTTTCAAACCCTACGCCAGTCCAGTGACGCACGTACCCTTCGATCAGACCGCCCTTCATCAGGGTCAGAACCCAGCCGAACAGACGGATATTTTCCGATACGAACAAGCTCATCACCACAGCGATGGTAATGATAATCGAAAAGCGTTTAAACACTTTGGCCATGCCATAGGCCAGCGGCCAGCAAATCGCGAAAAGGATTGTCGTGGCGACGAAGGCCATGAACAACGACCACAGCAGCGATTTATAATAGCCCTGTTCGGCCATCGTCTTGAAGGCCGCAAAATTAGGCATGTTGAAGATGCTAAAGACCTTTTCCGGCATGATGGAAAAGATCGCGACCAAAACCAAAGGCGCAATAAAGGACAAGGTCAGCACGAACAGGATCGGCAGCGATGCCAGCGCGCCCAATTTTCTGTCTAGGCGCTTCATGCGATGCGACCCTCAAAGGGGGCTTCCTCAATCACATGCGCGCAATCAGCGTTCCAACCCAGACGCACGGTGTCGCCCTCGCTGCCGTCATGGCGATCTTCGCGCAGTTTCTCGACAGTGAGGATCTGGCCGCCTTCGGTCTTGATCTCGTAATGGATCCGCGAACCCAAGGCATAAATGCCGTTCAACCGGCCTGATATCTCAAAGTCGGCGGCCTGACCCTCGTCTAGGAACTGCACATATTCGGGTCGGATCATCAATGTTGCGCCGCGCGCGGCCGTGATCTGGTCAGCGATGGTGCGGGTCGCGTTGGAGGGAAGGGCAATCAGCCCCGTCCCTTTTATCTGACCATCGACGGCAGTTACGTCGAACAGATTCACCTCGCCCATGAACTCTGCGACAAAACGCGAAACAGGTCTGGAGTAAATCTCATCTGCGTCGGATATCTGCTCGAACCGGCCGGATTTCATGATGGCGATACGGTCTGACATGACCATCGCCTCTTCCAGCGAATGCGTAATGTAGACAAAGGTTTTGCCGGTGCGCGCGTGCAGGTCCTTCAGCTCTTTTTCGAGACTTTTACGCAGACGGTAATCCAGTGCCGAAAGCGGTTCGTCAAAAAACAGGATTTCCGGATCAAACGCCAGTGCCCGGGCCAAGGCAATCCGTTGCCGTTCACCTCCCGAACATTCGGTGACCCGTTTGTCATAATAGCTTTCAGGCAGGTGCAGAAGCTCAAGCAACTCGATGGCACGTGCCTTGCGCTTGGCTGGGTCAATCTTTCGCAGTTTCAGGGGGAACTCGATGTTCTGCCCCACCGACATATGTGGAAACAGCGCCAAGGACTGAAAAACCATGCAGGTCGGGCGCAGGTTGGCCGGAATCTGATCAATTCGCTTGTCGCGCAACCAAATCTCGCCGCTCGTCAATTCGTCCATGCCGACCAACAGCCGGATAATGGTCGACTTGCCGCTACCCGACGGACCGACGATGGTAAAAAATTCACCCTCTTCGATATCCAAGTCAATATCATGCAAGGCCGTAAAGCGTCCGAATACTTTTTGGACGGATTTGAGGCGCAGAATTGGGTTGGCGGGCATCTAAGTCTCCGGGTAAAGGGGGTATGGTTCAGGGCGGCGGGCATACCGCCACCCTGACGGCGCCACTCAGCTGCGGCGCGCCTGCGTGTAGATGTCAATCAAGTCCCCGTAGGACGTCACCACCTCGTAATCCGCGGATTTAGCCATGTCTTCGGCCAGACTGTCCATCTGGATCGCATCCAGTTCGTCTTGGCTAAAGCGCGTCATGACCTCCTCGTTGCCCATCTGGGCGACCGGATTGTAGGTGCCTTCCGTAAAGGCGACCGCGTGAGCAATCTCGGGTGTCTGGACAAACTCCAAGAAATCCTGCGCAAGATCGGACGGGTCGGGATTATTGATCACCGAAGTCAGTTCGACCCAGACACACCCCCCTTTTCCATCAACAGGACCGGAATTGGGTGTGATCGCACGTACATTGTTCAGCCCGTCATACCGCGCTGGAGATGCCGTGTAGACACCGCCGGTAAAATAGGCGTCGATCTCGCCATTGATCAATGCCGTGTTCATCGCGACCAGATCGTCGGTCAGCAGACGCGCGTTACCGAAAATATACTCGGCGGTTTTCTTGAACTTTTGCTGATCCTCGCCTTCTATCGCCTGAAACGGGTTCAGACCCGAGGCCATAGCCATGTGGATGATGTTCCAGTTATCATATGTCAGAACACCATAGCGGCCCTTCATCTTTTCATCGAAGAACAGGTTCCAGCCTTCGTCTTCGGCTGTCTCACGGCTGATCTTGTCTGTGTTGACGACGAAAGAGAACGGGCCATAGCGCTGCGGCATACCCAACAGGTCGCCGTTTTCGGCAAAGGACAGCGGATACGGCTCGGAAAACTCCGGCAGCATCTTGTCGAAATAGGGCATGAACCGCTCTTTATCCATCGGCTTGATCAGCCCTTCTGGATAAAGCTGGTTGCGGGCCCAAGGCTGGTTAACATTGATCAGATCCCAAACGCGCACTTCACCAGCGCGCAGTTTGTTGATCATGTCGGGATCCGATGTGCCGCTTTCAGCCCGCACAGTCGCGTTTGGATGCATTTTCCGATAGGGGCCCAGCACCTGTTCGGAATTGTAGCCCTCCCAGCACAGAATGTTCAGCTCGTTATTGCGCGCGGCATAGGCGGCGCGCGCGCCCATCAAGCTACCCGCACCCAGCAACGCGCCGGCGCCGGCAGCAAACTGTCGTCTTGAAAGTGTCATAGTTAATCCTCCCGAGATTGTTGGTTGTCGCTGTTGTCGGTTACCCTGCGCTCTGGCGGCGCTGTTTATGAGGCCGACGGGTTGTCTCTATTTCTTGCGTCCCTCGATACCTTCCAAGCATTTGGTAATTGTCGCGCGGGCCACTTCCATGTCTTGAACGGAACCGGACATAAATATGCGGCCTGTCGCCCCCATCATTTGAACGTCGTTTATGATAGCGTTTGGCGCCGCTTTCTCGGCCTCGTTCGCGGCGACGCAGGCGAACAGGGCCGGGGCCATCTCGTAAATCAACAAAGCCACGCCGGGGATCAGGATCGACCCATCCCGCGAACGGTTAAGGATGATCGCGTGCTGATCCGACAGATCCTCGATAATGTCATGGTACAATATCGTCGGCGCCAACTGATCCTCAGGCTTGGCGCCGATACCTTTGAGGATGGCGCGGCCTGCGACCTCGACATCTTTCATTTCATCGGCGTGCAACTCCAGCAGACCAAACTGACGTTCGGTAAACAGGATTCCAGGCTCCATATCCGGCGCTTCCTTCAACGCCAGATCAGTGATGCGATGAATCGCCAGCGCCGGAGCCACCTCGATGATCAGCGAGTTCTGCCCAGTAAAGGGAGGATACCCCCGCGCCCGCGTAGGCGAGGAAAGGTAAGCCGCAAACTGCGGCTGCAGGTCCTCGATCGGCAGATATACACGCAATTCAGTCATCAAAATGCTCCGGCTTTACGTGCTTATTGTGCCGCGTCTTTGGCAGCGTCGAAATGCTTGCCCAAATCGGCATGGGGGCGCGGGATCACATGTACTGCGGTAACGTCACCGACTTGGCTGGCCGCTTCTGCACCTGCTTCGGTTGCAGCCTTGACCGCCCCGACATCGCCGCGCACAACGACCGATACCAGACCGCCGCCAACCTCGTTACGAGCGACGATTTCAACATTCGCCGCCTTGACCATCGCATCCGCCGCGGCCAGCGCCGGTACGTATCCCTTGGTTTCGATCATCCCGAGTGCGAGATTTGCCATTTAGTTTCTCCTTCAGCTTTTCCGGGCTTTACCGGGTTTTTTGGGTGTCTCTTCATCAATTGAACCTATGATCAGCGCATCAATCGCTGCGGTCCGATCCGTGAAATAGGCAGCGGCGACCGAACCTTGGGTGATCAAAACCGCCTCGCCTTGGGCGCAGCCGAGCGGATCGAACGCTATCAGTCGCGCTCCGGTCTCGGTTTCGACCTCCAGATATCCGCCAGCCGGCATGGTTCCGATCCGGCGCGAAGCCCAAACTTTTCCGGTTACGGTTGCGCGTATCATGTTGCTAACCTTTCGATCCTGATGCCTCGGCGGCGTGCTTCGTCATTGGCAAGCGGCGTAAGGCGGCAATTTTTCGGCACACGCAGCATTTTGACGCTTTGCTCCAGCCCCTCAATGTCACGCTCGGTCACCAACCTCTTGGTGAACTCCTCGGCTTTGTCCCGAGGCGCGGCAGACTGGCTGGCCACGGGCCGCTGTGGGTAGGTAACTGCAGGCGCTGAGATTGCGCCCGAGAGTTCAAAGCACTGTGCACCGCTGGCGACGGCGGCGGCAAAACCGGAATCGGACTGTGCCCGCATGACCAAATCGCGTGCAAAGCGGTCAAGATCAGCGCTGGTTCTGATATGCACCTGCTCCGGCATACGTTGCGGCGTGATCTCACTGCGCAAGGCCGCGATTTCGTCACGCAGGATGGCACGTATTTCGTCGCGCAATGCAGACATCACTCGGCACCCGCTGCGCGTAGCGCCCCTTCAGCCGCGTTACGCGCGTTACGCACATCTGCTTCGGTCCCGGCAAGATAGAGCCTGCCATTGGCACCGATTGGGCGCATATCGATCACCTTGATGTCGGCCTCTTTCTCGGCCTCGTTGCAAGCCAGAACCGCATAGGCCGCCGACTGACACTCCAATAAATAAACAGATTCCCCGCCAAGAACCATCGAGCCCATTTTGTTGCGGTTCATCAGGAACGCGTGTTGGTTTTCGATGTTGGTGACGATCTTGGAGGCAAGGATTTTCGGACGTGCGATATCGTCCATAGTGCGCTCAAGCTGTTGCATCACCGCATCCGCACCGGCCTGGACTTCGGCCGTAGAATGGGAATGAAACTGAAGCGTCCCAAACTGGCGCTCAACGACCAAAAGACCCGCGCGCACATCCGCCGATTTCAAAACCACGTCTGTCAGCGCCTCAATATCTAGACCCGGCGCAATCTCGACAATCTGCGCGGCCATTCGGGCACGTGGCAGCGATCCACGCATCCATGTGCTAAGATAGGCCAGCGTCTGTGGCTGAAGCTGATCAATAAAGATGGACGCCCTGAGATCGGTCATGTGTTGCCTCCGCTCAGCCCTCTAAGCTCTTCCAAGATCAACTGGCGCAGCATGTCGCGATCACTGTCTGGCAACGCGCTGGGTGTATGTGGCGCGGCTTGGACGGGCGCAGGCCGATTGGGCTGTTTGCGCTCCAGCACTGACAGGTCGAAATTGTCGAACGGCACCGAGGCGTCCTTGTTGTAAGCGATACGCGTCCAATGCACCAAATGCTGCGGCCCCACATTTTCACCCACCGAAGACCGCCCGGCAAAGCCGGTGCCGATCATAAAGGACGGGGGCAGATGAGTGGCAAAACCAGCCGCGCCCTGACTACAAGGCGCGTTGACCACAACGCGATACACCGGCAAAGCATCGGAGAATTCCAACAACCGGCCCGGCGCCTCGCCATGGAATGCAGCCGAATGGCCGCCTCCGCGTTTGAGTATCTGCGCGGCGATGGTTATCGCCTGACGGAAATCCACAGCAGAAGCGAGCGTTAGAACCGGGCAAAGCTTTTCGCGGAAGAGTTGGTCGTCCTGCCCCGGCGCGGTTATGGTCGGCACGAGAATGCGCACCGAAGGATTGACGCGAATGCCCGCCTTGTCCGCGATCCAAGCTGCGGATTTACCGACGGCCTCAACGTTAAAGCCGTGTTCGCTGAACAGGTAGTCACGCAGCTTGTCGGTGTCCGCCTCATTGCACAGATGCGCGCCGGCACTGCGCAAGGCGCGCTCCATATTGGCCCGGTTTGCGTCCAGCGTCAGCACCACGCTTTCATTGGTGCACAGCACCGAGTTGTCAAAACTCTTACTCTCCACCAGCCGCTTCGCAGTCGCGTCAACCTTGGCAGAAGGATCCACATACGCCACCGCGTTACCGGGTCCGACACCCAATGCAGGGTTGCCCGATGAATAGGCCGCGCGCACCATCGGCCCGCCCCCTGTCGCCATGATCACCGCGACCTTGTCAGACGCCATCATCTCTTGAACCAGCGGAACAGAAGGCTGCTCAACACACTGGATCAGGCCCGCGGGTGCACCAGCGGCCTCGGCCGCCTCGGCCAACATTTTTGCGGCATCAAAGCTGCACTCCCGCGCGGCCGGATGAGGGCTGAACACGATGGCGTTACGGCTGAGGATTGCCAACATTGCCTTGTAATAAAGCGTGGCAATCGGATTGGTCGCGGGGGTCAGCGCAAAGATGACACCGGCAGGTCTCGGAAGTTCGACCATTTTAACATCAGGAAGA
This sequence comes from Roseovarius aestuarii, assembly GCA_027214255.1. Classification (GTDB taxonomy): domain Bacteria; phylum Pseudomonadota; class Alphaproteobacteria; order Rhodobacterales; family Rhodobacteraceae; genus Roseovarius; species Roseovarius aestuarii_A. The sequence continues at coordinate 62,875 of JAPWHL010000003.1, read as the reverse complement.
ATTCTGGGGCCAACCAGATCGAGATCACGGTAGTAATCAAGCAACGGCAACGTGCTGAGCTCGTTCTTGATCGTTTTGTGCTCAACCACACCAAATCCGGTTTCGCGCACCGCCCAGTCGGCATAGTGCTTTGCTTTGGCATGGCCCGCCCGAGCCACCGCCTCGGCCACTGTCATAACCGTCTCACGGCTTGATTTTCCGAACTGGCGCACGGCCCATTGGGCACGGCTGATTTTCATATGCGCAGTCGCGGTCGCGGGATCCGGGACAACTAGACGCGCGGCGTTTGGATCGGCGCTCATGCGGCTGTCCTCATCGTTTTTAACAATTGTCTGGCGCGTGGCATCGCGGCGTCAAAGCGGTCCATTATTTCTTGGCACACATCAACGGTCAGCATCACGCCCGGCTTGAACTGAAGCACCCGCTTGTCTAGCGAAGAAAAGATCGCCCAAACGCCATTTTCATACAGCGCGCGCGACACGGCGACAGCGCCTTCGGGATGGTCAAACTCCAACCCCAAGACGACCCCACGCTGACGGACACCGACGAAGATGTCACTGTGTCGCGCCATCATTTCCTGCATCGCAACGGCGAAAAAATCTGTGACGAAATGTACATTCGAAATAATTTCGGGGCGTTGCAACATCTCGATCACCTTATGACCGACAAGACAACCAAGCTCGGCACCGCCAGACGTGGAAATATGCGCCGCACCGTCCTCGGTTAACCAGCCGCCGCATTCCTTGGTCACAAGACAGGCTGAGATCGGATAGATTCCACCGCCCAGCCCCTTGCCGCAGACCATGATATCCGGCTGGATTCCGTAGCCTTGCCAGCCCCACATCACGCCAGTGCGCATCAGTCCTGTTTGGACCTCATCAGCAATCAACAAAGTTCCGTATTTCCGGCAAATACGATGACATTCACGCAGATAGTCATCGTCCGGCATCGGAAACCCGTAGGTGGCCGGGATCGTTTCGACGATAAAGGCCGCAACGTCGCCTTTTTTCAAAACCTGTTCCAGCGCGTCGGGATCATTGAACGGCACATTCAGGAACTCGTCCGGACGGTCCGCCAAAAAGATCTTTGAGAACCGCTCATCGCCGGTCGCGACGGACAGACCCGAGTGGCCGTGATACCCTTTGATGATCGACACGATCTTCTTGCGCTTGGTGACATAACGCGCTGTCTTCAAGGCAATCTCGACCGCCTCGGCGCCGCCTGCACCAAAGATCGCATATTGCATATGCGGCGCTGTCTTAATCAACTGTTCGGCAAACGCGGCACGGGCGACAGAAGGAAACCAGTGATTTCCCATGTCGAAGTAATCAAGCCCAGACTTTAGCGTCGCCACCAATTCTGGGTTCCGGTGGCCGAAATTGTATGTGCCTCCATTCAGATGCAGATCAATCAGGCGCTTCCCGGACATGTCGTACAGGAAGTATTCTTCGCGCCGGTCAATCACCATTGGCGTGCCCGCATCACTCCAGAACTGCACCTTGCCAGGATTCCAGTACTCGGCGGCCTTTTGCAAAAGGTCGTCTTTCGATTCGAAGCTGAAAAATCCGTAGTTGAACACGCCTGATTCCCCCTAAGTCAGATCTCACCTTAGTCAAAATGTGTTTCTTGGCAACTTTTTTGTGTCGAGTCGGGCATTTTTAATGCGCGACTCCCTCCGGGCCGCGCTATACTCTTGGCGAGACAAAAGGATGTACAAATGACAGTGTCTAAAAAGGAGCGTCGGCAGGATCAGATTCTTGAGGCTCTGGATCGAAACCCAGCCCTGAGGGTCAGTGAACTTGCTGATACGTTGAACGTGTCATCAGAAACGATCCGCCGTGATCTGACGCATTTGGATGCAACGGGCCGCATCAACCGGACCTATGGCGGCGCCGTCCGCGGCCAAGTGTCCGAGCCACATCTGGCCGAACGGCTTATCCATCACATCGAGGCGCGGCAGGCCATTGCGCGCAAAGCCATCGAGTTGCTCGAAGATGCGGAAACCATCTTTGTCGGGGGGGGCGCAACCACCCTGCATTTCGCGCGCGCGCTGCGTAGCTATGCGCGGCGGCTAACAGTCCTAACACCCGCGCACCGGGTCGCATCCGAGCTATCGGAGAATGCAAATATCCAGATCATGTGCCTTCCTGGCCTTTTTGACGGGAAGGAAGGTCTGGTGACGGGGCCTGAAACTCTGGCTGCAATCCAGCGTTTCCACATCCCGATTGCATTCATGGGCGCATCCGGCGTGGATTCGGGGGGCGTGAGCGAAGCCATGTTAGGCCCTTCGGAAGTCTATCGTGCGATGATCGAATGCTCTCAGACAGCATACATTTTGGCCGACAAGTCCAAATTCGGGGCAAGGTCGCTAAAGTACATTACGGGATGGAACCACGGCATACATCTGGTCACGGATGTACCGCCTGACGCGGACCTGCTCAGCACAATGAAAGCCGGCGGTGCCAAGGTTCACTTGAGCGCAGATGTGTGATCCGTAACCGCCTATTTGCTTTAGCAATCAGGATAAAGGGTGCTGCACAACTTGCGTCAAATCACGAGCACCGCGCCTTCAATGGACACAGCGCTGCGCGTTCATAGTCATCCAGTTGCGCCAACAAACCCGTTTCCCATTCCAGATAGCGCCGCGCGGCGTCAAGATTGCCGTCATGGCGGTCGTGGACAAAAAACAGATGATCAATGCACTCGGCCTCGGTCGGGCTGTCGGGCGACGTGACAATTTCCAGCCCTGCCTTGCGCCAATCCTCCGGCCCCGAGCAGACACAGCGCAGATCGCCATGGCCCTGCAACTCCAGCTCGGCGTGAATTCCCCTGATCAACGCCGGATCACGCCCCACAATCGTGATCGGCCCCGGCAGGTCAGGACGCCGCAGGTGTATATGCGCCCTATTCACCCAAATAGCGCCTTTGATATGCGCCTTGCGATAATCCATCCCGCGTGACGCATCCAACAGCGTGCCTGCCGCTTGAAGGTCATCCAGATCGACCCGGTCCACAGGCGTCAAGATTGTAGCCTGACCAATCGGCGCGTCCCGCAGAACACGGGCGTCATGGCCCATTCCGCGCAACCAGATCGCCGTCGTCGCTGCCCGCAGCCCGGTGTCACAACTCAGCACAATGCGCGCGCCGCGCACGGCCAGTTTCTCGTCCGTGGCTTGCACCAATTGACCGCCGGGGGCCGTATCAAAGCCGGGCGCGTGACCTTGGCGATGCTCGGCCAAAGTACGCACATCAAAGCGAAAGATGCTATGCACGCCCGCGTCCCACTGATCCAGTTCGGCCAACGTGACGGTGGGAATAGCATAGCTGTCTATGAGTGTCGCAGCCCGCGTACAGGCATCCTCTAGCGCGGCGTCAGGCACCTCGGGTAGCGCGCCGGCATCCCGCCCATGGTCCAGATCATACCCGGCCAACCGCCAGCCCTGTGTGCCGTTGCGCAGCGCATAAACCGGGCCTTCCCACCCTGCCAACCGCAATGTTTCCGCCCCAATGATCGAACGGGTGCGTCCTGCGCAATTCACAACAATCAGCGTGTCGCGCGGTGCCATCTGGCTTACACGATAGCCCAGTTCAGCGTTGGGGCAGGACTGCGCACCGGGGATCGACATCTTGGTGAATTCTGCCGCGCTGCGCCCGTCAAGGATCAGCATATCTTGCCCCGCCTGTTGCATCTTGCGCAGCGCATCCGCCGAAACGGACTGTGTACCCAGCTGATGCTCGACCATCTCGCCAAAAGTCTTGGAGGGCAGGTTCACCCCTTTGAACAACGTGTGCCCGGCTGCGGCCCAAGCAGGCGCACCGCCGTCCATGATATGCAGATTGTCATAGCCCATCGCCCCCAGAACGGCCGCACCGCGCAGGGCAATCCCGTCGCCATTGTCGAACACGATACAACGCACCGACCGGCGCGGCATCAGTCGGGGGGCATCCGCTTCCAGCCTACTGAAAGGAATATTGACCGAAAAAAACGGGTGCCCTTCGCCGTATTGGCCGAATTCGCGCAAATCAATCAGGGCCACCTCGCCGCCATCCGTCAACGCAGCGCGCACATCTGCGACCGATATGTTTAGCGCGCTCACTTCTTGGTCTTCGCGCCGATGTCCATCACCTTGCACGTCCCTGCCTCAAGGTCATAGCTGATACGCTGGGTCAGCGATTCCAGCGGCTGCCCGTAAAAGTGCAAATGGCGTATGACCTGAGTGCCACCAATGACAACACTGTGAATGTCATCGGCCATCATCGCCAATGCGTTTCCGGGGCGCAGATCGACCTCTTCACGCAGCTTTAACTCGGCACGACCCGGGACTGATCCGTCATCGACCCTCTCGTAAACTGTGTTCTGCTCGGCTCCATCGACGGCGGCAATACAGGCAAAAACCGTGTGGTTGTGTGGCGGGATCACCTTACCCGGATGCATCACATTCAGATACAGCGTCAGGCCGCTGGGATGATCGGCGATAAAGAAACGGTTCTGTTTGTCTTCGACGCTGGGGGAGGGAAAATCATCTTCGCCCCACAGATCCACCTGTGCAGCGATGTCCATCAGGCGGGTCTTGATCCGGTCCAGACGCGCACGATTCATCGGACCTTCGGCAGCGATGGCCGCCGCGTCCGTAATGAACGCATCCGTGACCTTTTGTCGTTCAGCAGCATGGGTCATTGTATAATCCTCCCTAATTCAGCCCGTAAACTCGGCGCGCACCGCATCCGTATGCGCCCCCAGCGCGGGCACATCGCCCAGCGCGGGCACCTGTCCATCGATAACGGCACCGGGGGCCAGCATCCGAACGGGGCCCGTGGGGCTGCCAACCTCGACATAACGGTTTTGTGGATGCGCGGCCAGATCATCCATGGTGCTGACCCGCCCATAAGCGATGCGCGCAGCCTCTAGCTTGGCGGCCATGTCATCACGCGGCACCTGCGCAAACAGGGGGCGAATGATCGCGTCCAGTTCGGCACGATGTGCAACTCGGTGGGAATTATTGTCAAAGCGCGGATCCTGCGGCAGGTCCGGCTGGCCCAGAATTTCGGCACAGAAAACCTGCCACTCCCGCTCGTTCTGGATCGAGAACAACACGTCCTTTCCGTCCGAGCCTGTATAGGCCCCATAGGGCGCAATCGTCGGGTGGTTCAAGCCACTGCGCACAGGCTCTTTGCCGCCATAGGCATATTGCAAATAGGGCACGTTCATCCAGTCGGTCAGCGCATGAAACAGAGATATGGACAAATGCCGCCCCTGCCCCGTAACCCCGCGCCCGATCAACGCCTGAAGCACCGCCTGATAGGCCGTCATACCCGCAGCAATGTCGCAAACCGACACGCCCACGCGCGTCAACTCGTCCTTGGTGCCCGTGATCTGGGACAGCCCGCTTTCGGCTTGCACCAACAAATCATAGGCCTTGAGATCCTTTAAGGGCCCGTCTTCACCATAGCCCGAAATCGCCACGGTGATCAGACGCGGATACCGCTTGCGCAAATCGGCCTGATCAAAGCCCAGACGCGCGACCGCGCCGGGGGCAAGGTTTTGAATAAACACATCTGCTTGCGACAGCATGCTGTCCATCAGCGCCTTATCATTGTCGTCCCGCAGGTCAAGACAGATGGATTCCTTGCCGCGATTAAGCCAGACGAAATAGGCGCTTTCACCATGCACAAGTTGGTCATAGCCGCGTGCAAAGTCGCCCTCGGGGCGCTCGACCTTGATGACGCGCGCTCCGGCTTCGGCAAGACGGCCCGAAACATAAGGGGCGGCGACGGCCTGTTCGATTGAAACCACCAAAAGCCCATCAAGATCACCTGCCATTGTACCGTCCTTTTCTGTATTCGGCGCGATGATGCCTGAACCCGGGCGCGGCTGGAAATAGCCGCGAGGCGGGGGGGGGCATAGGCCGGGGCTATATCCTGCGGGTCTGGTCGCGAAACTGATGACGCGTTACCATAGAGTGGTTTCCTGACACCGGAGTGCCCTAGATGCCTGCGCCGATCGACCGCCTGAACCTTCCCCTCTTTGTGCCTGCCGACCGCCCCGAGCGTTTTGCCAAGGCTGCCGTCGCCGACGCAGTGATCGTAGATATGGAGGATGCGGTGGCACCGGATGCACGTGCCGGCGCACGCGCAAATCTAGCCGACGCGTTGAAGGATGTGAACGCACCTATCGTTTTACGCATCAACGCCGCCGGAACCGAATGGTTCGATGCCGATCTTGCCGCCGCCGCCACGCTGCCCCTTGCCGCTGTGATGCTGGCCAAGGCCGAAACGGCGGACGCCTGCGCACATGTGGCGCGCACGGCGGGCGTGCCGATCATCGCATTGGTCGAAACGGCACGCGGGATTTCGAATGTGGATGAGGTCGCGGGTGCGTCGGCGCGCATGGCGTTCGGATCAATCGACTATGCCGCCGATCTGGGGATGGGGCACACGCGCGCCTCGTTGATGGCCGCGCGCTCTGCACTGGTGTTGGCAGCGCGGCTGGCGGGTCAACCCGCCCCGCTGGACGGCGTCACAACCGCCACCCGAGACGCGGCATTGATCGAGGCGGATTGCCGCCACGCGGTTGAAATGGGACTGGGAGGCAAGCTGATCATCCACCCCGCACAGCTGGAACCGGCGCGGCGCGGCTTTGCCCCCTCCAACGATGAGATCGCTTGGGCGCGCCGGGTCGTCACGGCGGCCCAACACGCAAATGGGAGTGCTGCGGTGCAACTGGACGGTGCGATGATCGACGCGCCGGTCATCACCCGCGCGCAACAGATTCTTGCCCGTAGCGGACCCTCGGCATGAGTGCCCGCATTCTGGAAGCTGACCTGATCGCCAGTATCTCCGATGCGCTTCAGTATATCTCGTACTACCATCCGCCCGATTTTATCGCCGCCATGACCGATGCCTACACCCGCGAACAAAGCCCGTCGGCCAAGGCCGCAATTGCCCAGATCCTGATCAATTCGCGCATGTGCGCGACGGGACGGCGCCCGATCTGTCAGGACACCGGTATCGCCAATGTCTTTGTCGAGGTTGGCGTCGAGGCGCGCACCGACTGGACGCGGCCGTTGCAGGACATGATCGACGACGCCGTGCGCGCCGCATGGATGCTAGAGACAAACCCACTGCGCGCCTCGGTCATCGTTGATCCGCTGGATACGCGCCGCAACAGCGGCGACAACACACCCGCCATGGTGCAGGTCCGGATGATCGCGGGTAGCGCAGTGCATGTCAGCGTTTCCGCCAAAGGTGGCGGATCCGAAAACAAGACCCAGTTCGCGGTGCTGAACCCGTCGGCCAGCGTGGCGGATTGGGTGGTGGATCGCGTCGCGCAAATGGGTGCCGGATGGTGCCCACCGGGAATATTGGGCATCGGCGTCGGTGGCAGCGTGGACAAGGCAATGGCATTGGCCAAGACTGCGCTAAACGAGCCGATAGACATTACCGACCTGCGCGCACGCGGCCCTGAAACACGGATCGAGGAAATGCGTCTAGAGATATTGGAGCGCGTCAACGCGCTGGGAATAGGCGCGCAAGGTTTGGGCGGATTGACTACCGCGCTGGACGTCAAGATTGCGACCTATCCCACGCATGCTGCCTCGATGCCCGTCGCGTTGATCCCCAATTGTGCTGCCACGCGACATGTTGATTTTACACTAACCGGCAATGGCCCGGCCACGTTTACGCCGCCAGACCTCTCGCTTTGGCCGCAGATAGAGGGCCAAGGGCCGGTTGGACGACGTCTGTCGCTGGACCATTTGAACGATGAGGTACTGGCCGGGTTGAAATCCGGCGAAACCCTTTTGCTGTCGGGAACGCTTTATACCGGGCGTGACGCGGCGCATAAGCGCATGGTCGAAACCTTGCGCGCAGGCGGCACCCTGCCCGTCGACCTGAAAGGGCGCGCGCTGTATTACGTTGGGCCTGTCGATGCCGTGCCCGGCGAAATCATCGGCCCGGCCGGACCGACGACAGCGACCCGCATGGACAAATTCACCGATGAGGTGCTGGCCGCAACCGGCCTGAAAATCATGATCGGCAAAGCGGAACGCGGCGCTGAAGCCATAAAGGCGATACGGCGTCATGGCGCGATCTATCTGATCGCGGTGGGTGGTGCGGCCTATCTGGTGTCCCAGTCGATCAAGTCCGCACGGGTTGTGGCCTATGACGATCTGGGGATGGAAGCGATCCGCGAATTCAAGGTGCAGGACATGCCCGTGACCGTGGCTGTTGATTCCTCGGGCACCTCAATTCACGAAACAGGCCCGCGCCAATGGGCACGGGCCTGAGCTAGGGATTATGATCTGGCGGTAGGGCAGCACCCGTAACAGGTGCTGCTGATCGCTCAATCGTGTTTGTTGATGATCGTTTTGATCTGCGAAAACTCCAGCAGCGCAGCAAAACCTTTTTCGCGGCCATGGCCGGATTTACGCACCCCGCCAAACGGCAGTTCAATTCCGCCACCCGCGCCGAATCCGTTGATATAGACCTGCCCACCGCGCAGCTTTTTAGCCACTCGTTGCTGGCGCGCGCCATCGCGGGTCCAGACCGAGGCCATAAGGCCATATTCGGTGTCGTTCGCGATGCGGATCGCGTCCGCCTCGTCCTTGAACGTCATGGCACACAAGACGGGGCCAAAGACCTCTTCTTGTCCGATGTTCGAACGCGGGTCGACCGGCCCGAACAGCGCGGGCGCAACGTAATAGCCGCCCTTGGGTGCGCCATCGCGGATCGTTCCACGCGCAATCAGCGGCGCGTCGGCGCCATCAATGTAAGCCTCGACCCGCTTTTTCTGCTTGGCTGAAATAACGGGACCAAGGGCCGCCTCTTCTGATACATCCGAGGCTTCAAGCGCTTCGAACCGTTCTTTCAGGCCCGCGACAACCTTGTCATAGACACCTTCCTGAATCAGGATGCGTGACCCAGCCGAACAGGTCTGTCCTGCATTGGCGATGATCCCGCCCACAAGAAACGGCAATGCCGCGTCAATATCCGCGTCATCAAAGACGATCTGCGGGGATTTCCCACCCAGTTCCAGCGTGCAGGGAATATAGTTCTTCGCGGCTGCGATCTGGATCATCTGACCGACTTCGGGCGAACCGGTGAAGGCGATAAAATCCACCCCCGGATGCTCGGACAGGGCCTTGCCCGCCACGTCACCGCGTCCTGTCACCACGTTGATCGCGCCGTCGGGAAAGCCAACCTCGCACGCCAGCTCGGCCAGACGCAGGCAGGTCAGGCACGCATCTTCGGCGGGTTTTAGAACAGTGGAATTGCCCACAGCCAGTGCCGGAGCCAGCGCACGCGCGAACATCTGCGAAGGGTAATTCCACGGAATGATGCAGGCAATCACACCATAAGGTTCGCGCACGACCTGTACGTTATAGCCCGACATAAACGGGATCACCTCGCCGTGGACCTTGTCCGCCGCGCCGCCGTAGAATTCAAAATACCGCGCACAAGCGACCATATCGGCACGCGCCTGTTTCAGCGGCTTGCCATTGTCGCGGGATTCCAGCTGGGCCAAAGGCTCGGCTTCTTCCAGAATACGCAGGCTGAATTTCAGCATCAGACGCCCGCGCTCGGCCGCAGTCAGCTGCCCCCAAGCGCCGGTATCGAATGCCTCGCGCGCGGCTTGAACAGCGACGTCCACATCGTCCGGCTGTGCCGCCGCGATGGTGGTGAACACTTCGCCATCCAAGGGCGAGCGCACATCCATTTCATCGCCCGAGGCGGCAGGCACCCATTGACCCGCAATCAGGTTCAGCGGTTTGGGCAGGGACATATCGTTCGGCATCATGCCGTCTCCTTTTTGTCGTCAAGTGAGCCTTCCGCGATCGCGCCACGCTCGATCACATAGGTCAGGCTTGCAAATCCGCGCAGCAGCGACGGGTTCGATTCAGTAATAATCAGCGTTACGTTGGCATCTGTGTCGCGCAAATCGCGCAACGCATCGGCATAGCGCAGGGCCAATGCAGGGGCGAGGCCCTGAAACGGCTCGTCCAGCATGATCAGTTTGGTGCCCAGCATCAGTGCACGACCCAACGCCACCATCTTGCCCTGCCCGCCCGAAACGTTTCCGGCGGGGCGATCCGCCATCACCTTGAGCTCAGGCAGAATGTGGTAAACGCGCTCTAGGCGGGTTTGCGTCGTTTGCGCGTCCAGCTTGGCCACTTGCGCGGGCAGCAGGATGTTTTCTTCGACCGTAAAGGCCGAGAACAGACGCCGATCTTCGGGGGCATACCCGATACCAAGCGCGGGGCGTTTGGCCGGGGTCATGTCGGTGATGTTCTGCCCGTCAAACCGGATTTCACCAGTAACATTAGTGAAGCCCATGACCGAACGCAGCAACGTCGTTTTACCCGCGCCGTTGCGCCCAATCAAAGCGACGGTGCCCGAGGCCGGAACAGTAAAATCCAGTCCGCGCAAGATAGGAATATTCCCAATCGACGCATTGGCATTATGAAAACTTAGCATCAGACAACCTCCCCGATCACATCACGGATCACATCGGGATGCTCCAGCACTTCGGCAGGCGATCCGCGCATTTCGATTTTGCCCATGTTCCACACGGCAACCTCATCGGCGTATTTTTCGACGATGCCCATGTCATGTTCAACAAAGACAGCCGTCACCTTGGCCTCGGCCAGTGCTTTGACAAGGATCTCCATGACGCCGAATTTCTCGGAACTGGCCACGCCGGATGTCGGCTCGTCCATCAACAAAAGCTTGGGCTTGAGTGCCAAGGCGACGGCGATGTCGATCAACTTGCGCTGGCCTTCGGACAATTCATCCACCTGACGATGCGCCACATCTGTGCAGCTGATCATGTCCAGAAGATGCATCATCTCGTCCCGTTGGCGCGTGTCCTTCAGCGCGCGGATCGGGTTGCGCAGCTGGTCGCGCGCAGCTGCTGCGATCAGCAGGTTTTCCAGCGCTGTATGCTCTGTAAACAACTGAGGGATCTGGAACGCACGCGCAACGCCACGTCGCGTGATCTGACGCGGTGACAGGGGGGTCACGTCGCGCCCCTCGAAATAGACCTTGCCCTTGGAGGGTTTCAGCCAGCCGGTGCAGATGTTCAGAAAGGTTGTTTTGCCCGCCCCGTTGGGACCGATGATGGCAAGGTTCTTGCCCGCGTCGATCTGCAACGAGATATTGTCGGCCGCGACAACCCCACCAAAGCGGATTTCCAAGCCCTTGGTTTCAAGTAGATGGGTCATTCGCCATCCTCCTTCTTTCCGGCGATGCGGTCCATCAGACTGTTATAGATACCGGCGATACCGCCCGGTGCGAAAAGGATGATGATCAACAGGAATGTGCCCAGCACCATCTGCCAAACATCCCCGGCAAAGGCCGATGCGTATGTGCGCACGATCTCATAGATCGCGGCCCCAACCAAGGCACCCGGAACCGAGCCTGCACCGCCGAGAACAGCGATAAACACCATCTCGCCCGAGCGGATCCAATAGGCGTACTCCGGTGTCACAACCCCTTGAACCAACCCCATCAAGATACCACCCGTACCGCACAGCATGGCAGACAGGACATAGCCGTTCATCATCACACGTTGAGGCGACATGCCCAGATACTGCAGCCGTGTCTCATTCGTCTTGAGTGTGCGGAACAGCTGTCCGGCTGGCGATTCCAGCCAGCGCATCGAAAACCAGCCAAGACCTATGGCCAGCACCAGCGCAAAATAGAACATGAACAGCTCGTATGTGCCGCGCTCCATTTCGATCCAGAACACGGTAGGGCGTGGCAGGCGCATGCCGTCCGCGCCACCGGTGTAGTGATAGAATTTCTCCAGGATCGACCAGAAGATCATGGAAAAGGCCAGATTAAGCATCGCGAAAAAGATGAAGCGATAGCGGGCTACGAACAGTCCTACAAGGACCCCCGACAGAACCGCCGCGAAGAGACCCAGTAAAAAGACGACGATCAGATCGGCGCCGGGCATCAGCATCAGGGTAAACGCGCCGCCATAAGCCGCAATCGCAAAGAACAGCGCATGGCCGAAGGATACCTGACCGCTGCGCAACAGCACGGTGATGCCCATAACGGCGATACCCTTGGCCAGTGCCAGCGTCAGCAGCACTTGCAACCCTTGCGCGCCGAACGGCACTAGCGCCAGCAAGAGTAAGAGGATCGCGGGGATGAGTGTACGTATCGTCATGACTTGTCCCCCCTCAAATCTTGCGTGCCGATGGGCTGCCAAACAGCCCCTCGGGGCGCACCAGCAGCACGGCGACCATGATGAGATAAGGCACCAAAACCTGTGTCTCGGGCCAGACGTAAACCGCAAAGGACCGTCCAAGACCAATCAGCAACGCAGTCAACGCCGCGCCCTCTATCTGGCCCAGACCAGCAGTTGCGACCACCGCAAAGCTAAGCACGATCATATCGGCGCCAATCCCTGGCAGAATGGACGTGGTCGGCGAGGCCAGCGCGCCCCCAAGCCCTGCCAGACCCGCACCCACGATAAAGGTCAAAAGAAACACCTTGTCGGCATCAATACCAATCGCTTGCGCGGCCTCGCGGTCTTCGGTCGTGGCAAGGATAAGCTTGCCCGCCACTGTCCGGCGCAGGAAAAAGCGCAGCCCGACCAGCAAAGCGATTGCGACAACAGGCAACAAGATTAGCTGGTAAACAGTGTAGTTTACCGAAAACGCACGCACATTCCCCATCAGTTGCAAGGCCGTCGATTGGAAAATCGGCTGCGTACCCCAGATCAGGCGCTGGACGTCTTCGAGGATCATGAAAATCGCGAAGGTCACCAGCAGCTGTAGCACCTCGGGTTTATGATAGATCCGCCTAAGCAGAAGCCATTCCAACGGGCCACCCAGCACAACACCAATCAGGACGGCCGAGACCAACATACAGGGAAAGGCAAAGACCGGCGGCAATCCGGCCGCCAGAACAAAGGTCGTGAGGGAGGCCGTCAAATAGGCGCCCATCGCATAAAGTGAGCCATGCGCAACATTCAGAATACGCATAACACCGAAGATCAGCGTCAGGCCGACAGCAACAATAAAGACGAGGGCCGCGTAGGCGATACCGTCGAACAAAGCGAGTAGGAACAAGGTCAGGTTCATTGGGGTCCACACTGTTTGGGGCGGCGTTTGAAAGGCAGTAATCAGGCAGACACAGCCGGAAAATTATATGGAAGGCAGGGAGGCAAACGGGGCCTTCGACTGGCGAAGGCCCCGATGCAACATGTCTACGAGATCAGTTCTCGAATGTCTCTACAGTCAGGGTATCGACCCAACCGGGTTGAAGCGTTCCAACCCAAGCAACCGATTCCTGGCCCACGGGTGTTGTCAACTCGGCACCGTCAAAGATCATCATGTTCTCAAGCGTGGCAAAAGGAAGCTCGCCACCCTGAACCGATGTGCCCATCAGTTGGGCCTCGATGCCTTGGTGATCTTCGCGCAGCGTCACCGGGCGTCCCAGGCCTTGGAATTCCAGGCCTGCCATCGCCGCGATCACCTGATCCTCATTGGGCCAGTCGCCGCCATTCGCCGCAGCAGCCGCATCATAAGCAGCCTGAATCGCAGCCATACCTTGGCTCATGTGAAAGACGGGATAGATTGCCTTGGCGCCGGTCTTTTCCTCGAATTTGGCCATGAACGCTTGGAAGTCAGCGTCATCGCGACGCTCGGGGTGATCCCAATAGTGGTCGCCACGTGCGCCGACAATATGACCCGAAGGCAGGGCAGAGCCAAGACGTTCCAGCGAGCTTTCGGCAAGCGGCAGCACGAATGTCGAGTTATTCGTCAAACCACGCTGCGAGGCTTGCTGAACGAATGTGTCCAGGTCGCCACCCCAGCTGGTCGACAGAATGACGTCGGGCTGAAGCGCTTGAAGGCGCGAGATTTCGGTAGAAAAGTCAGCCGAGCCAAACTTGGGGAAAAACTCGCCCACAACTTCGACATCAGGACGCAACGCCGTCAGCGCGGCACTGAAGATGTCCCAGCTGTCACGTCCCCAAGCATAATCCTGGTTCACAACGGCAATGGTTTTGAAATCGGGTTTGGTTTTCAGCAGGTAAGCGACCGCAGCCAGCATTTCGGTACCGGCATGCGCGCCCGAGCGGAAGACGTAGTTGTAATCATCTTCTTCAAAGATCTTCTGCGTGCCGCAGTCCCACATGATGTTGATGACCTTGAGGTCCTCAGCCAGCGGGGCCAGCGTTTTACAGTTGCCCGATGAAATCGCGGCCAGCATGACATCGGCCCCCGACTCGACGATGCGGCGGTATTCGGTGGTCAGAACTTCGGTACCGGCGCCCTCATCGATAAAGGTCAGTTCGACCGGAACGCCCTGGATACCACCAGCGGCGTTGATATCTTCGGCCAGAATTTCGGCCGCAGCCTTGGCTGGCACACCAAAGACCGACGCGGGCCCTGTCAGAAAGGACGTGACGCCGATTTGCAATTTCTCTGGCTTGTCCTGTGCAAATGCAGCGAACGGCAGCAGAGCACAGGCAGCGGTGGCCATAAGAAGTTTTTTCATTAATTTCTCTCCCCTTTTTGTTTTCAGAACTGTTCTGACTTGGTGGCGGGCCGTGCGGCCGCGCCAACGCAGGCGATCAATGCAAGAAAGGCTACTTTATATGCGCAAAGCATGATCGGTCCTCCTCCCAAAGGCATAGTCCAAAACAGCATACGCTTGATCACTATCCGACAACCAATAGGTTATGCCTTGTACTACTATATCGTATACCTATTACCCACGACACAAGCCCCCCTTTTGCATTACGGTAACACGTGCAAAATTGCCTTACTGGGCCAGATTTAGCGCGCCGGGCATGTCATTTGGGAGAAGGTAACATGAAAATCACTGCAGCCGTGCTGATGCGCGACGGAATCACCGAAAATTTCGCCGCCGAGGCCCCGCTGGTGGTACGTGAGGTTGATCTTGCCCCACCCGGCCGTGGCGAGGTTTTGATCCGTGTGGGTGCGGCCGGAGTCTGTCACTCGGACCTGTCCGTGATCAATGGCACCCGCCCACGCCCCCTCCCTATGGCATTGGGCCACGAGGCGTCGGGCTATGTCGAAGAGATCGGTGAAGGCATTGATGACCTGCAGGTTGGCGACCATGTCGTGTGCATTTTTGCCCCCGGCTGCCGCCAATGTAACCCCTGCGCCGAAGGCCGCCCTGCCCTGTGCGAGCGCGCGGCCAAACATCACGGCGTTGGCGAATTGATGACCGGCGCGCGCCGCTTGTCTATGGATGGCCAGCCGATCAACCACCACGTCGGAGTATCTGCCTTTGCCACCCATGCGGTAATGGACCGCCGCTCGCTGGTGAAGGTCAACCATGACCTGCCCGCCCATGTATCGGCCCTGTTTTCCTGCGCAATGCTGACCGGTGCGGGCGCTGTTTTCAACACTGCGCATATCCTGCCGGGTCAGACAGTGGCTGTGATCGGCCTTGGTGGCGTCGGCCTTTCGGCAATCCTCGGGGCCGCTGCGGCGGGCGCCGGTCGCGTCATCGCGATCGACCCGTTTGAAACCAAAATGGAAGCCGCCCGCACCATGGGCGCAACCGATTGCATAAAGGCAGACGGCGACACCATTCAGGCCGTGCGCGATCTGACCAATGGCGGCGTTGACTGCGCCATCGAACTGGCCGGATCCGTCAAAGCCTTGGAAACCGCCTATGAAATCACGCGCCGCGGCGGTCTGACGGTTACCGCGGGCTTGCCCCATCCAGACCAACGAATGGCCCTGAACGCCCTGAAACTGGTCGCCGAGGAACGCACCCTGAAAGGCAGCTACATTGGTTCTTGCGTGCCACAACGCGACCTGCCCCGCATGTTCGCCCTGTACGAGCAGGGCAAGCTACCGGTCGAAAAAATGCTCAGCCATCGGGTGCGCTTGGATGACATCAATCTGGCAATGGACCGCCTGAACGACGGCACGGCAATCCGCCAGATCGTTGATTTCGGCTGACGTTCAGGCAGTCGCGAACTTGACAAGCTCATAGGCATTCCCTTTAGCTGCCCACTCACAATCAAGGGGTTGCCTATGGATATCCGCCAGCTTCGGTATTTCATTGCCATCGCCGAGTCCCGCTCCCTATCGGTCGCGGCCAACATCCTAGGCGTCGCGCAGCCGTCTCTATCGCAGAACTTGGTGCGCATGGAGGAGGAACTTGGCGTGCGCCTGGTCGAGCGCAGCCCGCGCGGCACCGTCCTGACAGATGACGGAACACTTTTACTGAAACACGCGCGCACCATCAGTGCGGCGTTCGAAGACTGCCTAGACGAGATGCGCGAAGCGGGCGGTGCACTTCGGGGTAAGGTCGGATTTGGTATGCCTCCCTCGGTTTCGATGGTCATGGCCGTGCCTCTGGCCGAAACGGTACGGGTCGAACTCCCTGATCTGCGCTTGCAGGCAGTTGAGGCGATGAGCGGTCACATCAAGGCGTGGATCGACGACGGTACAGTCGACATCGGATTCATCTACGACCTTGCTAACGCAGATCATTTTCGCACCACCCACGTTCTGAACGAACGCCTGTTTTTCTTTTCGGCGCCGGATGACTGGCCGCTGGATACCCCGCCCGGAACGCCCGTGCGTCTGCGTGACTTGCAAAAACTGGAGTTGATCCTGCCCAGCCCAACGCATGGCCTGCGCAAAACCATTGAAAACTATGCCCAGCCGCGCGGTGTGCATCTAAACGTGACCATTGAAATGGATGCGATGACCCAAATCAAAGAGCTTGTGGCACGCGGGTCGGGGCACACGATCTTTGCACCCGCTGCCGCGCATGATTTCGTCGCGCGCGGAGAATTGGTCAAGGCACCGATCCAAGAACCTGACATGGTTCGCCCGGTCTATCTGGCAACCAATCCCGCACGCAAAAGCAGCCGAGCCTGTCATGCCATTGCGCAAATCACACTGGACGTCGTGCGTGATCTAGTTCAGCGCGGCATTTGGGAAGGGGAATTGGAGGCATAAGCCACGCCAATAGGGGCCAGACGCCAATCCTATTGGCCGATATCTTCCCGTTGCTGCACATATACTGCAACATTTTTGGCGAGGTAGCACCATGACATCCTTTCACCCAGCGGCCGAGTATCAAGACATCCGCGATGGCGTCGCGGCGGTTTGCGCGCAGTTCCCCGGGTCTTACTGGCGCGATCTGGACGCACGGCGCGCCTATCCCAAGGAATTCGTGCAAACCCTGATCCGCGAAGGATACCTTGGTGCGATGATCCCTGAGGAATTTGGCGGTCTGGGCCTGAGCCTGACAGCGGCGGCTGTGATCCTTGAAGAAATTCATCGCAGCGGCGGCAATGCAGCGGCCTGCCATGCGCAGATGTACACGATGGGCACAGTTCTGCGTCACGGCAGCGACGCGCAGAAACAGCAGTATCTGCCCGGAATCGCCGACGGATCGATCCGCCTGCAAGCTTTTGGCGTGACCGAGCCGACCAGCGGTACAGACACATTGGCGCTGAAAACCACGGCCAAGCGTGACGGCGACGATTACATCGTCAACGGGCAGAAAATCTGGATCTCGCGGGCCGAACACTCGGACCTGATGCTTCTCTTGGCCCGCACCACCCCACGTGATCAAGCGCAGTCGAAAACCGATGGCCTGTCGGTTTTCCTGATCGACCTGCGCGAACTGAAAGGCAATGGCGTTGAAATCCGGCCTATACGCACGATGATCAACCACGCCACGACCGAAATCTTTTTCGACAATGCCCGCATCCCCGCCTCGGCCCTTATTGGCGAAGAGGGCAAGGGATTTCGCTATATCCTGTCGGGCATGAATTCAGAACGTATCCTGATTGCGGCCGAATGCATTGGAGATGCCAAATGGTTCCTTGGAAAAGGATCCGACTATGCGCGCGAGCGGGTGGTTTTCGGCAAACCCATCGGAGCCAACCAAGGCGTGCAATTCCCTCTGGCGCGCGCGCATGCACATATGATGGCCGCCGAAGCCATCGTTTATCGCGCCGCCGGAATGTATGACGCAGGTGAAAACCCCGGTGTTGAGGCGAACACTGCCAAGATGCTGGCCGCCGACGCCAGTTGGGAAGCGGCCGAGGCCTGTCTGCAAACCCACGGTGGTTTCGGCTTTGCCGAAGAATACGATGTCGAGCGTAAGTTCCGCGAGGCACGGCTTTATCAAGTGGCGCCGATCTCGACCAACCTGATCTTGTGTTTTATCGCCGAGCGCGTGCTGGGCTTGCCGAAGTCCTACGGCGCATGACCGGTCTCGACGCACTTCTCGATCTGGCCGAGCTGCCCGCGGCACAGATCCCCGAACCGACCCGCGACATCGCGCGGCTGTCCTTGATGGACTGGCTTTTATGCGGGCGAGCAGGCGTGGATGAACCCGTGTCCAGCATCCTGCGCAACATGGCCGACAGCGAAGGTGGCACACCGCAGTCCGCCCTGTTCGGCGGGGGGCGCGCACCCGCGCGGATGGCCGCGCTGGTCAATGGTGCAACGTCTCATGCGCTGGATTATGACGATACTCATTTCGCCCATGTCGGGCATCTGTCAGTTGGTATTTATCCCGCTGCCCTGGCGGTCGCCGAGACCGAAAACCATGACGCCGATGCTGTCTGCAACGCCTTTGCCGTCGGTGGCGAGGCCGCGATCCGCGTCGGGCTGGCGCTTGGCCGTGCGCATTACGAGCGCGGTTTTCACCAAACCGCCACCGCCGGCGCCTTTGGCGCGACTATCGCCGCCGGGCGTCTGATGGGATTGTCGCGCGACCAGATGCGCGCCGCCATCGGGCTATGCGCCACCCGAGCCACCGGCCTGCGCTGTCAGTTCGGCACGATGGGCAAACCCTATAACGCGGGCGTTGCCGCCGCCGCCGGTGTAGAATGCGCGCATTTGGCAAAGGCGGGCATGACTGCACCGGATGATGGTCTGTTTGGGGGGAATGGATATCTTGCCACCCATAGCGACGCACCGGGAGACATCGATGCGGTGCAAGGTGTTTGGCTGCTGGATGACATGAAGTACAAGTTTCATGCGTGCTGCCACGGCACCCACGCCATGATCGAGGCCCTGACAGGCCACGACATCAATGGCATTGCGGCCCTTCGCCTGCGCACCAATCCCAGATGGTTGACCGTTTGCGATCTCAAGACACCGCGCACCGGGTTGGAGGTGAAATTCAGCTATGCTTGGTTGGCAGGGATGACCCTACGTGGTGATTCCACAGGCAGTGACAAGGCCTATACCGATGCCTTGGCACGTGACCCGGCACTTGCGGAGTTTGCACGGTGCGTCGAAGTCACCGGCGACAGCACCCTGACAGACATGCAGGCCAAAGGCGAAATCCAGATGCAGGACGGCTCCATTCATGTGTTCGCCCACGATCTAGCCGCGCCGATCCCCGTTAATGAAGTGATGCATAGCCTGCGCAGCAAGGCCCGCGCGTTGCTGGGACAGTCAGGGGATACGATTTGCGATAAGTTTAGCACTCTTAACACAGCGAAGGCCGTCGATCTGGCCGCCCTTATGGAGCAGCGGACATGACGGATTATTCGGATTGGATCGGGCGCAACATCCAACGGACCGAGCCCGTAACGAAACGCCTTCTGGCCGAGTTTCACGCGACTCTGGACGGCGTTCTGGCCCCGCAAGCCGCCCCCCCCGGAGTGGAATTTTGCCTTGCCCCCGACATCTGCACGCCCGACCTTTTGGGCCGCGATGGGCATCCGCGCACCGGGATATTCCTACCCGACCTGCCCCTGCCCCGCCGGATGTGGGCCGGTGGCCAAATCCAACATATCGCGCCCTTGGCCGAGGGCGACATTGTCACGCGCAGCTCGACCGTCGAGAACGTCACGTTCAAAACTGGGCGCAGCGGGCAACTCGGCTTTGTTACCGTGCGCCATCTCTATCAAGTGGACGGCGCAACCCGTATCAATGAACGTCAGGACATCGTCTATCGCGAGGATCCCGCCCCCGACGCCCCGGCCCCCCGCCTGCCACAGGCCAAGCCATGGCCCACAGCAGAAAGCCGCGAGATCACCACCACTCCGACGCTGCTGTTTCGCTATTCCGCACTAACCTTCAATGGCCACCGCATTCACTATGACGCCCCCTATGCGCGCGACGTCGAGGGATATGATGGCCTTGTCGTGCATGGCCCCATGCAAGCCATTTGGATGCAAAATCTAGCCGCGATGGTTTTGGGCCAGACGCCTGCGATGTTTGACTATCGCGGCACCGCGCCCCTGATCTGCGGACAACCAGTTTGTGTCGAAGCCAAAACAGAGCCAGACGGAATCGCCCTGCGCGTCCGCCGTACAAGCGATAACACCGTCACGATGCAAGGCTCTGCAACGGCCTGAAACGCCGCTTGAACCCTTAATGTCCGGCGGCGTAGTTTGGCATCAACCGGCGCGCACCCTACATGTGACCATCCGACACGACGCGCCAGATTATTCGACGACGAACACGCCCTATAAACTTCCGAGGACATCATGCACCCATTCGTATTTAACACCACGAAGTCACTGGTTTTCCGCCCCGGCGCCTCTGGCGAGTTGGCCGATGTCGCGGGGACGCTTCTGGGGGCGCGTGTGCTGTTCGTCACCGATCCGGGGCTGCGCAAACTGGGGCTATGCGACGACGCGCTGGCCTCGCTCAAGGCTGCGGGCATCGCTGTGACTGTATTCGATGAGGTCGAAGCGGACCCGTCCCGCGCCACTCTGGAAGCGGCGACGGCGGCAGGGGATTTGGCACAGGTCACCGGTGTCGTTGGTTTCGGCGGCGGTTCGCCGCTGGACGTGGCCAAGGTAGCCTCACTGCTGCTGGGATCGCGCGAAGTTCTGGATCAGGCGTGGGGTGTAGGTCAGGCCAAGGGCCCGCGCCTGCCATTGGTTTTGATCCCAACGACTGCGGGCACGGGAAGCGAGGTCACACCGGTTTCCATCATCACTGTCGGCGCCGAAGAAAAACGCGGCGTTTCCAGCCCCATTCTGCTGCCGGACATCGCCATTCTAGATGCATCTCTGACATTGGGCCTGCCTGCCCCGATCACCGCCGCAACCGGCGTGGACGCGATGGTGCACGCGATCGAAGCCTATGCCTCGGTCAACGCCAACAACAACCCGCTGAGCAAAATGTTGGCACGCGAGGCCCTACGCCTGCTGGGGGCCAATATCGAAACCGTCGTGGAAGATCCCGGTAATGTCGACGCGCGCGGTGCGATGCTGCTGGGTTCTATGCTGGCAGGGCAAGCTTTTGCCAATTCGCCCGTCGCCGCCGTACATGCGTTGGCCTATCCGATCGGCGGCACGTTCCATGTGCCCCACGGACTGTCCAACGCACTGGTTTTGCCGCATGTTTTGCGCTTTAACGCGCCGGATGCCTATGCCGCCTATGCCGAAATCGCCGCAGACGCTTTCCCGCATCTGGCCAAGGTCGACGGCGCACAGGCCCGTTGCACCGCCTTTATTGACGCGCTGGCCGATCTGTCCAAACGGTTAGGCATGCAAACCCGCCTCCGCGAGGTCGACATCCCCGAAACAGCACTGGAAAAAATGGCCACGGACGCGATGGTTCAAACCCGACTTCTGGTAAACAATCCGCGCGAGATGACCGAACAGGACGCACTGAACATCTACAAGCAGGCATGGTAATGGCCCCCACCCGCGCGACCCGCGCCGACTATCACGTCTTTCGCAGGCTGACGACGCGCTGGAATGACAATGATGTTTACGGGCACATGAACAACGTTGTGCATTATTCCCTGTTTGACACGGCCGTAAACGGCTGGCTGGTCGAAGAGGGTCTATTGAATCCGCACACCAGCGACAGCATTGGGTTGGTCGTAGAAACCGGATGCAAATATTTTGCCGAAATGGGATTTCCGGACACGGTGCATGCAGGCATCAGGGTGGGGCATATCGGCTCGTCCTCGGTCCGGTTCGAAATCGGGCTGTTCCGCAACGATGAACAGACGGTCACAGCCGAGGGTTTTTTCATCCATGTCTACGTGGATCGAACCACCCGTCGTCCCAGCCCGATTGACGGGGCGCGGCGCACTGCATTCACGACACTTATGGGGCATCCCAACATCGGCTAGATCGGTTTGATCGTTGACACTCGACCGGGCATCCAGAACGGATAGGGCCGCCTCATCGGCAGCCCTCGTCCTAGAAATCCCATTAAAGCGACAGTTTTGACTGAACTTTAATGCACGGCCGCATACATCAGTTTTTCTTCAGTCGCTTCAATCGGAGAAAACTCTTCCACGACTTTGCCTTGCCGCGCGACCAGAAGGCGGTCGGACAATTGCATGACCTCGGGCAGATAGGACGAGATAACCACTACGGCCTTGCCCTCATCGGCAAGCCGGTTGATGATTTCGTGAATTTCCGCGATGGCCCCGACATCTACGCCGCGTGTTGGTTCGTCAAAGATGACAAGGTCGGGTTCCTGCACCAATGACTTGGCGATCACGACCTTTTGCTGGTTACCACCGGACAATTCAATCACCTCGGCGTTTTGCGACACAGAACGAACCTGCAAGGATTTCACCCATGTGTCCCCGACCTGATCCATCTCCGAATTTTTAAGCCAGAAACGCGCAGATTTCCCCTTGGTCAGCATCCCTAGGAAAATATTCGCTTTGATCGACATCGTCTCGAAAAAACCTTCGACCTTACGATCTTCGGTAATGTAGGCCACACCGTCTTGCACGCTGGGCGCAGGCACCAGATAGCGCACGGATTTCCCGTTCAGGTACACTTCGCCACCGTTGCGATAGTTGCGCTTGATCGCGCCGGACACCACCTTGAACGTTTCGGTTCGCCCCGAACCGACAAGACCAAAAATACCCGTCACCTGCCCTTTGAACACAGACAGAGAGTTGTTCCTGACAACCCCCGCAGCACGCAGGTTCTGGATACTTAGAATGCGTTCCCCGGCAGGGCGCGCAACGGTTTTCTTGTTGTTGTACAGCTCCTCGGTCAACTCACGACCAACCATGGACTGAATGATGCGGTCACGGTCAAAATTCTCGGTCTTGTCCGTCACCACATGTTTCCCGTCTCGCAGAATGGTGATCCGGTCCGAGATTTCCAACGCCTCTTCCAATGCGTGCGAGATAAAGATGACCGCAACGCCATGGCCTTTGAGGGTCTCAACCAGATCGAAAAAGTGGCGCTTTTCCTCGGGTGTCAGGGTTGCGGTGGGCTCATCAAACACCACAACCCGCGCGTCCAGCAGCATGGCCCGTGCAATTTCCACCATCTGCTTTTTGGCGGCCCCCAGCGACGCCACCATCTGGGTCGGGTCCACATCAAAGCTAAGCGATTGCATGAACTGCTGGGCGGTGATGTTGACCCCCCGAATCCGATTAAAGAACTTTTCGTTTCCCAAGAACAAGTTTTGGGCGACGGTCATCGACGGAACCAGACTGGTTTCCTGAAAGACCATAGCGATGCCGATCTTGACGGCTTCGGCTGGCGATTTGATGTTAATCACGGAATCCTCAACCAGGATTTCACCAGAGGTGGGTTGCACCACGCCCGCCATCATTTTGGTCAGGGTCGATTTGCCCGCGCCGTTCTCGCCCAACACGGCGTGAACCTCGCCTTTCATCAGGTCGAAATTGACGCCTTCGACCGCTGCGGCCTTGCCGTAAAGCTTCGTAATACCGCGCATTTCGAGAATGGGTTTCATGCTGCGTCCTCTCCAAAAAGCGTTTTACGGGTCGCGCGGATCGACATCTCGACGATGCGCCCGCTGCCTTTTGACAAAGCGTAAATCGTATCGCCAATCTGCGCGGCTGCGCAGATACCGTGATTATGCCCACCAACGCGGCTGTGCATTGAATATTGCGGTGTCATTTTCGCATCGAACCGCACCAGCAAGCCGTAGGAACGCGGTGGAGCCCAAGGCTTCAACACACCCATCTGCTTGACGCCGCCACCCTGCAAAGGTTCTAGAAAATCTGCACCAGACCCAAAACTGGGCGAAATCCAGAAACGCGGATCAATCGTGGCCATCATTTCCGCGCGATAGTCATTTTCTTTCAGGACAAATTCGACCAACTGCGTGCGGCTACAAAACAGGGTCAGCCAGAAACCGCCATCGTCCGCCGCCGCAAAGCGGCAGGGATACCCCGGCAAGCGGTCAATCGCGGCGCGCGCGTTCTTGCCGGCGATCTGGCACACCTGATGTTTCCAGCTTTCTGAGACCAGAACACCTGTTTCGTCACTCTCATATGCGCCGAAGGCATAGCCCAGCCCTGCGGCCACTACCCGCGCGTTGCCCCCCACAGCATCAACAGCGATCACACGGCCATCTTTGCAATTGTTCATCAAATCCCAGGCCCAATCGTCACAGCCATATGATTTGGAACCGTCGCAGATCAAAAGGCCACCATCCAGAGCTGGAGCAAGCGCGGTGACCGCAGTCAGTTTCTGCCCCCCCGCGCTGTCGATCGAAACCGGATTGGCAGTACCTGCCCCGATCAGCACCGAGTCGCCCAGCCCCACGGCAATGCGACCATCCTTCAGTTGGGCAAGTGACGTGATTGCCCGATCCAGAACGGCAAGCTCGCTCAATTCTCCGGTCTTGGACACCTCAACAACCCGGTTATCGCAAGCCGCCAAAAGGCGGTTGTTTGCGCCAGAGATTATGTCCGAAAACCCAGTGCTCTCGACCAGCGTCTTTGCCTCTTCCAACAGGTTGTTTGGCTTGAACGCGCCATCAAAAACCGGAATAGACAGGCTTTTCCCACGTGTGTTCCCGCGTGATCCGATCCAGCTGATAAGACTATCCAACATGATATTTTCCACTTGAAACGAAGGTTTCATCAACGCCGTCCAGCTTGAGCCGGCCAATGCGGTTGTTCGAAATCCCGCCGATATACAGATAGCCCTTGTGCTCACGCATGGACGTAATCATCGGGTGGTTTTCACCGTCCATATCCCACAGGACGTCCAATATCTCGCCTGCTTCGTTGAACTTGACGATGCAGCCGGTGTTGATGTTGGGGGCTAGCCACTCATCGCCGGGCAGCTGTTTCGCCATCCGGCGCCTAAAGCCGGGTTTGCGCATCGCAAGGTCAAACACCTGACTGCGCATTCCCATGATGGCCAACCAGTAATTGCCATCAGATGCCACGTTGATGTTGTCGGGATAGCCGGGCAAGTTGTCGATCACCATCTCGACAGTTCCCGCCTTGGGGCCGTCAAACCAATACCGTTTGATCGAACACTTCCAGCTTTCTGCAAACATAATGCTTTGCTTGTCAGATGCCAGAACGACACCGTTTGGAAACGTCAGGCCGCGCAACACGGTGGTCGTTTTCTTGTTCTTGGGATCATACATAATGATCCGCCCGTTGCCCCGACCTTCAAGCGCGTCGGTTTGCCATTCGTGCATTTCATAGCGCACTGTCGCCTCGGAAAACAGGATGCGGCCATCTGGCAAAATATCCAGATCGTCGGCCAGTTTCAGGCGGCTGTCATCTATCACCGACAGGTACGATCGGTTGGTTTCGTCCGTCACCAGTTCGACTTCGCGATCCGCGGTCACGCGATAAAGCCCCATCCCCCCAACGCATACATATAGATTGTGGTCGGCATCAAACGTCATGCCGAGCGGCTGGCCACCGATACGGGCATAGACCTCGTGGCGTTGATAGTCGGGTGCAAAAAATCGAATGATTTCGCCATGACGGTTGCCACTGTAAAGGTTGTCATAATCGTCCAGAACAACGTCTTCTGGCGCCTCGATCATACCCAGACCGATGGTTTCCACGGCCTTCAGCCGATCATTGGGGGCAAAGGCAGCATTGGGTGCGGTTGTATCCTCGGGCAGGTGCGGAAGCTCTAGATAGGCAGGGCTGACATACATTTCCTGCACAGCCTTATGGCGGTTTTTGAACCAGCGGATATCCAGCGCAGCGGCCATCAACAGGATCATGGCCAGAATGATCCGCGCGGTACCGGCGGGTGTCGCCATCCGCAACAAGCCGTTGGTCAGAAGCAGAATAATAAGCGTGCCAAGGATCGCCTTCATGACCGATCCTTTGCCCCCGCCCAGACGGATACCGCCCAGAATGGCCGCAGTCAGAACCGTGATTTCAAGCCCCGAACCGGTATCGGCACCGGGGCTGGCCAGACGGGCGGCATAAAAAATCGCAGAGGCCGACGCCAGAACGCCCGAGGCAACATAGGACAGGGCGACAATACGATTGACCGGCAGGCCAATGTTATAGGCAGATCGCCGGTTCCCCCCCACGGCCAGCAACCACCACCCCGGCCGCAAGCGTGTCAATAGGATGTGACTGAACAGGGCAACAATACCAAAGGCCCAGACCGCCGTAGGAATAGACAGGATCGAGCCGTAACCCATAATGTCCCAAACAGGGGAGTCAGGAAAGTTCGATGAAATCGGAACCGCAACGCGCACGTTGATCAGATCGTGAATTGACTTGAACACAATCAAGGTCACCATCGTCGTCAAGAAGGCCCTCATCCGGAAGTACCCGATCAGTATCCCATTTACGCTTCCCAACAGTGCTCCGCCCAACAGCGTAATAGAAACGGATGCCCCCAACGGAAGCTGCCATACATGCATGCAGTAAAGAACCAGCAGGTTACTAAGCGCGAAAATTGACGCAACACTCAGGTCGATCCCCCCCACGATCAAGACCAGCGAGATACCCAGCACGACAAATCCCAGCTCGCTTGCCTGACGGAAGTTGTCCGACATATTCGAAGGCGAGATAAAGTTGTCGATCTGAACGCTGAAGAACACGATCGTGAAAATCAGAACGGCCAACGGAACAGCGGTTTCCATCCAGGATTTCTGAAGAATCTCGCCGAAAATATGGTCTGGCCAGTATTTGTATCGAAGTCTGCTTATCGTCTTAATCATATTTTCAGGTCCATTACGGATGGTGCTACGGAATCGCGCAAGGTGTCGGGCACTGAAGGCACAGTGCCCGACATATTTTCGGGCGGATTACTTGAGGGAATCCAAGGTCCAGCACGACTGTTCGTCCACATTGGATTTGTCGAACTCGACAAGCGGCGTGTAGAGAACTGTTTTGCGCGCGCCGACTTCGTTCGTGTCCTGAAGCGCCTGAGAAATCAGCGCATTCAGATCACGCCCCTGACCGGGAACATCATAGCTGACGTAGTGGTCCCACATATCCTCGCGGATGCCTTTACAGGCCAACTCGCCACCGCCGCCGGATGTCGACACAAAGACCTGATCCGTCAGGCCCGCTTCGGCCAATGCCGCCGCGGTGCCGATGTCGGGCGCATCCCATACGCCAAGCGTGGCACACAGATCGGGGTGCTGTTGCACAACCACCTGAGTGATGGACTTGGCTTTGGTGGACTCATAGGCACCCGTGGATTGGACGCTGACGATTTCGACGTCGTCTCTGTCGTTCAGGATGTTCTCATAGCCGCGCAGCATATAGGCCGAAAACGGGCTGGTGGGTGGACCAGCAAGCACCAGAATTTTCCCCGGAGTATCGCCGCCGCCGCATACTTCTGCTGCGGCTTTGGCCTGTGCTTCGCCGATGGCGATCACGTCGGCTCCGACAAAACCGGTGGTCAGAATGTTGGTTTTCATGTTCAGCTGAATAACGGCAATACCGGCATCTTCTGCGCGCTTCAACAAACGCGCATAAGATTGCACATCCGGGTTTTGCACCACGATCACGTCAGGTTTTTCCGAAATCAGCGACGTGATTGTCTGCGCACCTGCCGCCGTATTAAAGTTCGAATTGCGAACTTCGTAATCATATCCCAAAGCCTCGGCTTGGGTCGCCATGAGCTTTGACCAGCCTTCGGTCAGATCAAGCCCCATAAAGACCGGAACAAAGACGACCTTTTTGCCCTTTAGCGCCGAGTAATACCCCTCACGCGCGGGGTCTTCCATGCTTTGTTGTGCAGTGGCGACACTCCCGATAGCCATTGCCGCAAGGGCCGCAGTTGCCATTGCCAGTGATTTGTAACGTTTCATAGTTCTCTCCCTTTAAAATTCTATGGACGTAGACGTTGTTTAAATATCCCCCTGCTTTGCAGTTTCTTCGTTGCGAGGATTCAAAATGCTGTCGATCATCAAGGCGGTCAAAAGAACCAGACCGCGCACCAGATTCTGGCCCTGATATGAAACATTCAAAATGGTCATGCCGTTGACGATCGTGCCGATCAGCAAAGTGCCGACGATCACGTTCATCACTCCCCCGCGCCCACCGGACAGGCCAATACCGCCCAGCACGACAACTAGGATCACGTCATAAATCCAAGTCAGGTTGAAAATCCGTGTGTCCATGCTGTGTGCCGAGGCCGCCAGAACCAGACCCGCAAACAACGCGATCACGGCGCAAATGACATATTGCAAGATGATGATGGGCCGCACGCGAATACCCGAAATGCGCGCCGCAGCAAGGTTGTCACCAAGGGCGTATATGAAAAAGCCCAGCCGCGTCTTTTTCAGGAATATGTGCACAGCAAGGGCCGCAACACCAAATGCAAGGATGGAATACGGCAGGCCGAAAATCTTGCCGCGTCCGATCCACGCGATGCTGTCCAGTGCGGGGGGCCAGGCGACGATGTCATATTCAAACATTCCGCTTTGACCGATCCCGGCCACACCAATCCCGACCGCCAAAGTTGTGAACAGGGCCGGAATCTCGGCATAGGCCACCAGCACACCGTTCAAAATACCGGTGGCGATTGCAAACAGCAGCCCTGCGCCAATGGCCACCGCCGGATGATAACCCGACGCGGCCAAAGTCATGACCAACGAGGCGGGCACAGCCAGCGTCGCGATCATTGACAGGTCAATCCCCCTGCCAATGACCACGATGGCCATGCCCAAACCCAAAATCCCCAGAACCGAAACAGAGCGAACGAGTTCCAGCAAATTCCCTGTCGATGTAAATCCGGGAAGCCAGAACGCGAATACCACGAAAAGAACCGCGAACAGGATGGTCACAATTGTCTGTTGATCGAAGTTCAAGCTACTGAATAGGTTTTTCATATGGCAATCCTGCGGATCTGTTTTTCATGTCGTGGATTTAAGCATTGGCTTGCCGCGCGTTAGACTCCGCGTCCGCCGTCAACTTCCAGCGATACGCCGGTAATGAATTCGGCATCGTCCGAGCACAGATAAAGTGCCGCGCCGGCAACATCCGAGGGCCGTCCCAAGCGCCCCATTGGAATTGTCGCCAAAAATGCGGTCCTGTTTTCGGGCGTGTCTTCTTTGCCCATGAATTCTTCCAGCAAGCCAGTTTCAGCCAGCACAGGGCACAACGCGTTGACGCGGATACCATCGGGGGCAAGCTCGACCGCCATTCCCTTGGTCATGTTCAACGCGGCCCCTTTCGAGCCGTTGTACCAAACAAGTCCGGGGCGCGGGCGTATCGCACCAATAGAAGCCACATTGATGATCGATCCGCCGCCGAATTTGCGCAAGACAGGCACACCTTCTTGCGTGGCCAGATAGATGGCCTTGGTGTTTACATTGAAAATGCGGTCATAGGTCTTATCGTCGACATCCATCAACGAGCCATTGCGGCTGGTATAGCCTGCGTTGTTGATTATGCAGTCCAAACGCCCAAATTTTGCGACAGCCAGATCAAACATCGCCTTGGTATCGCTGCGCGAGGTGACATCGGTGGTGATCGCTACGGCCGCATCGCCGATTTCCGCCGCAACGCGGCTGGCACCTTCGCCATTGATATCCGCCACAACAACCTTTGCACCCTCTTGAGCAAACCGTTTTGCGATACCTTCACCAAACCCTGATCCGGCCCCGGTGATTACAGCTACTTTTCCTGGAATGCGCATGTCGTCTCCTACTTTTTGAATGTGCTTCTGCACGTTTGTCTTGGTTTTGGTATGCTCGTGCAGGGCGGGGGCTTTTTACACCTCGGGCACTGTATCGGCCGTCGATTTGCGGCAGCTCCTCACCGCTCACTGCACCGTTGATGTTGAACACTTGATTGCTATGTGGCCTGCGCCGACATACGCCCCTGCCGCCTGCCTTCGCTGGTCCGACCTGAGGCGATCAGCCTCAGAACGAAGTCAGTGCCAGAACGTCCCGCATCTGACCCGGCTGCGACAGGCCCATCAGCAACAGGCTTGGCAGCGCGCGTCGGCGCGAGCATTTGTTTTTGCGAAAGATTGCGTCTGTCAGGCGTCAGGCCGAATTGCGCGGCCGCGCCACAACGCCCGATCCGCCCGCGCCCGGCGCAAGACAAATACGGGCTGTTTTCTGCGCCGGCCTTGGCGACGGCTTTCCGCCGGTCGCTGCGCGAGGGCACAGTTCTTCGCGCCCGGAAAGACGCAAACGTCCCTTCCAGGCCAGTAATTTTACTGGCGATTGCCATTCTCTCTCCCTACTCGGCGCCACTGCCGCGGAACGCTCCGCAGCGGCAAAAACCAAGTCCTCCCCTTCATCTGAAATCCGAGCCTAGGAACCCAAGCGCCATGCGTCCAATGCTAATTTTGGATATTCTCCATGCCAGTTCAGCATGGACGAGACACCAACACCATCATAAGGTCCAATCAACCCGCCCGTTTTCAGGGGGCGTAGCAAGGGCACCACCATGTCGATGAATCTGGTCTATCTGTTGAATTTTATTCAAATAGTTGAATGGGGTAACATCTCGAAAGCTTCGGCATTTCTGAACATTGCCCAGTCCGCCCTTAGCCGTCAGATCAAGTCGCTCGAAGACAGTCTTGGCACAAAGCTGTTGCGCCGTCACAGCTGGGGCGTTGAACCCACAGAAGACGGAAAATTATTGCTAGAACACGCACGGCGCATTCAAAAAGAGCTGAATTCTGTCAAGGAAAGCGTGCAGTCAAACAAGGATAATCCGGCGGGGGCTGTCTATCTTGGGGTGCCCTCTGCTTATGCCCTTTCCGTCGTCCCGCCACTGCTGCATCGCATGCGCGCCCTTTACCCGAACATTTCGGTGCATATTGTCGAGGCTTTCAGCGGCACGGTCTACGAGTGGTTGATAAGTGGCCGACTGGACATGGCCATTTTGTACAAATCAAACGAGCATAATCCAGCGGTGACCTCGCCCTTTGTCGAAGAGGATATGGTCGCACTTGGGACAGCCGAAACACTGGGCGAGGCCACCGAAATCGCTATCAGGGACCTGTCCCAGAAAAAGCTTATCACCGCGTGGCGCCCACATATTCACCGCCTGACGCTGGATGCGGCATTCGTGGCGGCCGAGGTTCCGTTTGAACCGCTGTTGGAAATCGACTCATTGCCCTGCATGATCGAAATGGCGCAACGTGGCGAAGGCATCATCATTTTCCCCACGTCCTGCGTCACACGTGAGCTTAATGACGGAAGGCTCAAAGCGGTTCCTTTGCGGCCCAATATCAGGCTTTCAACCGTGCTGTGCCACACCCCAAACCGCCAACCGACCCGTGCCGTAACCATACTAACCAACACGCTTCAAATGCTTGCAGCAGAACTGGGCAAGAAAACTGGCTGGAGCGTCTCTCATAAGTAGGCGAAACCCACCCGACGAAAGGGCGCGACCTGGGTGAGCGTACGTTTTTGGGGGCGCCCTGATCCAGCTTGGCCTATGGATCAGGGCGCTACTCAGGCAGCCATTGAGGCAGACCGCAAACTTTGCTGCCTGCCTCCTCTGCTTGAGCAGCTTTAACGGCCCCGATCCGATGTTCCCAAGCCGCCTCTCCGGCAGAAGGCGTTCGCAATCAATATCCCGCAGAGCCGTAAAACCCTCAAGGTTGGGTCAGGCTAGGACCAAAGCACCGATAGGCTTGCCTTCTTGCTTCATCCGTCGAAACGCCCGGTAAATATTGATATTATGCTCTATGTCCTTGGCTTCCATATTGAGCGATAGCGTTGCACGGGCCTCGTTTTCCAGACCTGCTAGGCCGTAAACAAGTGCCAGATTATCGCGAACAAAGGGCGCGGCGTTTGGATCACGCACCAGTTCTTGAAGAATACTGATGGCCTTGTCGCTATTCCCAACCAAAGCCAACGACACGGCATAATTGCTTCTCAAAACGAAGTTCGTCGGGTACATTCCTAACCCGGTCAGATAGGCTTTCTGTGCCTTGTGGTGTTCTGACATCGTGTCCAGCGCAACGCCTTTTCCCGTCAGGGCCGCAACATTGGAACGGTTAATATTCAACGCCTTATCGTAGTTTTTCAGAGCCTTCTCAGGAAGGTTCTGCGCCAAGTACACACGTGCAAGGATGGTTAGAACCTCGTCGTTTCTAGGGGCAAGTTCATGTGCCCGCAGCAACACAGTTTCGGCCCGCAACTGTTGGCCCATTCGGCCATAGCTATCACCGGCACCTTGCAGCGCTTCGACAGAATCCGGAGCGGCGGCCAGTGCCTTTTCAAAGAGTTCCACCGCCGTCGCGTGATCGCCGGAGTTGGCAGTTGCCTGCGCAAGGCGAAGTGTATCCGACGCAGCCCCACTCGTCGGTTTTGAGCCAGAACCCTGCAATGGTAGCTCAGCACAGGCCGACAGGCTAAGTACAGTCGCAATTGTCAAAATAAGCCGAAAGGGAGTAAGAAACGATGTCAAAGTGATGCTCCGATGGGTTATATAGGAAGGTACATGCCCTGAACTGGGCGCTAAAAGTTGTGCGGGATCATCGGACCAACATGACCGGCCCGCAGGTAATTTTGTGTAAGGTCAGATCCGCTTCGCCGACGCCAATCCCGAGCGTGTCCAATACTTTGTCCAACACCGCATCCAAAGGCCCCAGCAGCAGCGTAAGGATCGGATCAAGCAATGAAAGAACGCTGGAAAGCACCGTTGAAAGTAAGCCCGTGATCAGCCCCAGATCAATAATCCCGGTTTCGACATCCAACCGGACATCTGCATTCGCCAAAAGCGTGCTGAGACCCGAGCTTAACAGAGACGACGAACCGAATGACTTGGTTGTGCCTTCTTCGACGCGCGTAAAAACAGTCTGATCTTGCTGCGAGGTTCCAATGGCTGCGTGTGCCTTGATCTTCACATCCGCCTTTAGGTCAAGCAGTCCAAACAGCGAAAGCCCTCCAATCCCGATATTGAGGCCAAGTAGCTTTGCATGTTCCAGACCTGCTGGATCCAGCGGCGTTGTCTGATCTTCAAATGCAGGAACATCAAACCGCCCAAGGAATAATTCAGCGACATGCGTTCCGGTAACACCGGTCAAAGGGTCAGTCCCCGTGTCGAATGTAGCGATCATGTCGTGATCGTCTGACGCACCACAGCCAATTTCGGTCAATGTGGCCGTCGCGCTGGCAATTTCGATGTAAACAGGCAGCTCGACGGAAACGATATCTAACGTCGTGGCGATTCCGGACAACAAATCGGTATCGACATTCAAATCAAGCTTCATCCGGATTTGTGCCGTGTGCAATGTCGCGCCAGCTTCACCAAGTGTGATCCAGCCAGAGTGCGCCTGATGTTCGCCGACGGCCAGAACCAGATTGGTCTCAATTACGCCAACAATATCAGCGTTTACATTTGCTTCGATGAAGCGTCCCGCATTGATGATATCGACAGACGACATCAACAAATCCAGCGCCGAAACGGTGATGTTAGGCAAAATATCACCAAGCTGTACTGCAACGTTATCACCCTCTGTCGCGATCAGCTTGGACGCGCTGAACGACGCGTTGCTTCCTGTCCCTAGAATGGTATCCAGAACAGCGGTTGTTTCGGTGACAGCGCCAGTATCCAACAAAGCCCCTGCAACATCGAGAAGTTCGATATTGCTGTTCAGCAACTCCTCGTAAGTAAGCGCGGTCAGATCGGCACGTGTGGCCAATGCGTCCGAAAACGTAAGCAGGTCGATCTGTGCATCGGCTAATGCTTCGTAATCGAGAACGTCCAAGGATATGGTGCTGCCCGTGGCCGCGCTCAGCAGCGCATTCACCAACCCGCCATCCAACGACAACAAACGTGATCCCAGACTGAACGACGCCAAATTAAACTGCGCCGCCGTCGCTGTGGCGCCGAGTAATGTGCTGTCTTTTGATAAAAAACTTCGGGCGAAATAAAGCGGCGATTCCTCGGCAAGTTTCACCGTTGCAGCATTTACATCGCTATCGGTCACATCTCTATCTTCCAGTCGATCGTCAGGTGCCAAATCGACATCGCGCGTATAACGCGAATAGCTGATCCCGGTCATGGCAAGCTCATCAAGCCCGTTGCCGCCCACTGTCGTGCGGGCATGCCATTCGGGTTGGTCATGCAGGTTCATTACCGCACTGACTGCCGCCAGATCCGCTCTCGTTTGTAACGTCTTTTGATGAAAATACAGGGAGCTTAGATCGACTCCCAACGCCACGAAGCCCAGAAACACCGTCATCATAAGCGCCACGATAATTACAACCGCGCCGCGCTCATCCTCGTAGAACCTGCGAAGGCATGTTTTAATACGCAAGATAGCTCCTCCGCGTGAGTACGTCGAACTCAAACCCGAGAAACCCGCTTGCAACATCAACGGCCGAACCGGTCAGGTCATAAGAAAGCGAGACGACTATTGCGTCTGGAACATCTTCGGACAGGGTGGAAATACTTGGCGTGATCTTGTCCGGTCCTAGAAAAGAAAACCGTTCATTGGTATTGGCGACGAACGACAGAGCCAAAGCTTCGCGTTCCTCCGAGGTTATCCCCAGAGCGGAATAGCGCGCGGCCTCTGCTGCGAGTTGTTGTAAACTGTTGGCGATGGCAAAATACTGCCCGAAACAAATGATCCCAAAAACCATCGACAGCAACAACGGCAAAACCAGAACAAATTCTACGGCAACTGCACCGTCATCATCCTGAAGGATGTTCGTTTTCTTGTGTGTCATCCGAAACCACCATCCAAGATGTTATCCAGAATGCTCAACACTGCCGGTCCGACCAGCACGATGAACAGCGGTGGCATAATGAAAAGAATAAGTGGAACGGTCATCAACGCTGGCGCGCGCCCTGCCTGTTCTTCGATTCTCAGCAGCCGCCCAGCGCGCTCGTCCCGCATCAAGGTGCGCATTGCCCCGGCAAAAGGTGTGCCGTAACGCTCGGCCTGTATCAGCGCGTTTGCGAAAATCATGATCTCCGACAGCGGCAAGCGGTCGCTTAGGTTTTGCCAAGCCTTCGTGCGGCTTGGTAGAAAGCTGAGTTCTATCACGAGCTGCTGTAATTCGAATGCAAGCACCGGTGAAAACACGCGCATTTCGCGCGCCACGCGACTAAGAGAAGGGTTCGCACTAAGCCCGGATTCGCTGGCAATCACCAACAGCTCCAGCATATCGGGAAAGGCGCGGCGAACCTGTTTGAACCGTCGATTTTTTCGCTGCGTCAGGTAAAAATCCGGTGACTTTGAAAGCAGCAACGCAATTCCACAAATCCAGCAAAACTTCACCAGTACGTTTGTCTGATGTGTTTCATTCAAGGCAAACCACAAAACACCCAATAAAAACCCAATGATCGGCAGTGCCAGTTTTAAAAACGCATAGAAGACAATTGAGTCTCGGCTATGAAAGCCTGCGGCACGCAAAAGCTCTGCGGAATTGCCCGCTTCCTCGCCTTTCAAAATCGAGATCCGTTCAACCGAACCGCCTGCAAACTTGCGAAATTGCGAGGCCAATTTCGTGGAGAAAGGCTGTTGTTTCGCGGTTTGGCGATCATGGAGGCTATGAGTACATCGCCGCAACCGCGTCATCCGTTCGCGGCCTTCCCATACGACAAAGACAAGCAAATACATCAAAGAGAATGCAAATACCCCGATGGTGACGGGCAATATAAAAGGCGAAATTTCAAACATCGAGACGCGACAATCTGAACATGCTGACAATGCCCAAGAGAAGACAGCCAATGCCGGCTGCGGCCATGATCTGTCCTCGGAAATCTGTGACCATAGGCGACAAATACCCGGGGTTCATGAAAAACAGCGTCACGCCGACAACAAAGGGCAAACTGGAAAGTATAACCGCACTGACCCGTATTTCCGCCGATAAGGCGGCGGCTTTCTTACGCAACTTGCGCCGTTCACGCAGGAGCTCAGCAAGGTTTTCCAGCGTTTCGACGAGGTTGCCCCCCGTTTCAACCTGCAGCCCGGTTGCGATAGCGACAAAATGCGCCTCTGGGGTTCCGACCCGCGCGGCAAAACCGTTGAGTGCAGTTGTCAACGGCACACCCAGCTTCAACTCTTCGCAAGAGCGTTTGAACTCTTCCTGTGCGATCCCACGTGCGTGTTCGGCCACCACGCCAAGCGACGCCGCGATCGGTTGCCCGGCCCGTAAACTTCGTGCCAACATATCCAAGCAGTCAGGCAACGCCTCGTTGAAAGCGCGCACACGTCGCGCACGCAGTACACCGAGATACCCCGAGTTATACAACAGCCATCCCGCGCCCACTCCAACAAGGGCGGCCAAAGGAAAAACAAACAGGTCAGCCCAATAAATCGCAGCAGTTGTCAAAACAGCAATCAACGCCATTGCCACAAACGCACTGCTGACGGGCGTTTCCAGACCGGCCTCTCTGTGTCGGGTTTCAAGCAGGCCGATGATGCCGCCCTTTTCCCGACGCAGACCGTCTTTTTGTTCCGCCTGTGTTTTCTCCAGACGCCTCAACACGCGCGCCGACGCGTATTCGGGGTGGTCCTTGCTATGTTTCACCAAACGTGCACGGCGAATGCGGCGACTACGATCCATAAAAAAGACAGCGCTCATGCCGACGCAAAGGCTGATTAACAGGGTAAGTACGAAATATACGACGCTGGCATTCATGTTAATCGACCAGCACGCTCCGCAGTGCGCCCTCCAAGCCGTGATCCTTGGCGCGCTCGACGAAATGCGGCATTGTTTTCGTGCTTTCGAAGACCCCGTCGACTTCGGTTCCGACCTGCCCTTGCTTTCGACGAAAGCGAAACAATTCCTGCATGCTGACGACGTTGCCCTCCATTCCGACGACCTCGGAAATAGATGTCACCCGACGCACCCCGTCACGCATCCGAGAAATCTGAGCAACAAGGTGGATTGCATCTTTCAGCTGGTAACGAACAAATTCGTTAGACAAGTTCACGCCCGACATCGCGATCATGTTTTCCATCCGCGTCAGCGCTTCGCGCGGATTGTTGGCATGAAGCGTGCTCATCGATCCATCATGGCCTGTGTTCATGGCTTGCAGTAGATCAAGCGCCTCATCGCTGCGAACCTCGCCGATAATAATCCGGTCAGGCCGCATCCGCAGTGCGTTGCGAAAAAGATGCCGCATCGTGATTTCGCCACGACCCTCAAGTGTTGGAGGGCGCGTTTCAAGGCGCACAACATGCGGCTGTTGCAGCCGTAACTCCGCGGCATCTTCGATTGTGACAATCCGCTCGTTGATCGGGATTTCGCGTGAAACGGCATTCAGTAACGTCGTCTTGCCCGCACCTGTCCCCCCCGAGAACAAGATGTTCAGGCGCAGTTTTGCAGCTATCCTGAACAACTCGGCCATATAGGGGGACATGGCATGTCGGCTGGTCAGGTCCGCAAGCGTTAGCTCATCCTTTGGGAATTTCCGGATGGTCATCGTTGGCCCGTCCAGCGCGAGCGGAGGGATCGTCACATTGATCCGGCTCCCATCGGGCAACCGGGCGTCCACCAACGGAGTGCTTTCGTCCACTCGGCGGCCAGCGGAAGAAACAATTCGGCTGGCGATATTCATGACATGCACGTTGTCGCGGAATGCAATGTCCGTCAGTTCCAGCCGCCCTTTGCGCTCGACGTAAACGCTGTGTGCACCATTCACCATAATGTCGGACACGTCATCGTCGGCCAGCAGACGTTCTAGCGGGCCAAACCCCAACATGTCGTCGATTACATAACTGACAAGCTCAGAGCTTTCGGCCCCGTTCAGATCCAGTCTGCGTTTGCTTGTGACGTTCAACACAGTGTCGCGGATCGATTTGTGCTGTGTCTCAGCTGGCAGTTCGGAAAGCGCGTGCATGTCCAACAATGCCAAAGTGTCTGGCATGATCTCATGACTCAATGAATTTAGGCGCTTTGCAAATGCCGGTAAGTAACTGGATTGACTAACCTTGCCCTGAGAGGCCGTCGGGGACACTGTTTCAGGCGCAGCAAAATCTGCAAATTCCTCCATCAACTGACGCTGTTTGTCGCGGGGTACAGATTGATCGGTTTGTGCCTCGAACCAATCGATCGCACTGCTGACAGCATGCAGTCCGATCTCCCCGCCTTCGCGCGCAATTAAGGCCAGTCGCGCCCTGATAGCTTCATCAGCTTGCTGAATCATGGCATCAAAGGGCGGTTTTCCCGTTTCAGACATCTTAGACGAACGCCTTTCTGCGCCAAATGGATTTTGACGCCGAGCGGAGCTGTTTCTGGTTTTCAAGTCGCGTCAACAGATCGCCAACCGAGCGGGCGTAAGCGCTGCGCGGGGATAGTTTTTGCAACGGTTCACCTTTCACCGAAGCACGCGCCATTTCCGATGCCGCCTGAGGAAGCACGATGTCAACATCCCGACCAAGAGCCTTTGCAATCTCGGCCTTGCGAAGCCCCGCATCTCGTCGGGTTTGCGATAGCACAAACGACAACCGCGGCCCGTCTTCTTGTTCACCAATGAGATGCAACAAACGACTGCAAGTTCGCACCGAGCCAAATCCTGGCCCAAGGACGAAAACCATTTCGTCCAAACCCTTTAGCCATGCAGGATTCTGTGCAATCAAGTTGCGGGGAAAATCCACGATCACTGTCGGATATTCTTCGCTGATCTTTTTCAACAGATCCGGAATTCCTGCCTCATAGGCAGGCAAGCGCTCCAAATCGCTTAACTCAGCAGAATAAAGCGACAATCCCTTGAGGGGCGTCGTCATCGTGGCATTCATAAAAGTCCGATCCACACGCTGCGGTGCAAGCAATGCTTCAAGCAACCCCGCTGTCGCATCGGTATCCAGGTCAACCGCGAGTAAACCAAATCTGAGATCCGCATCAATCAAGGCAACCTGGCCCTCGGAATCCCGCGCCATTCCTCTGGACCGCGCAGCACCAAGATATGCAACCGCAAGGTTTGTGGCCAAGACGCTGGCCCCTACGCCACCGGACACGCCACATATGCCGATGGTCCGAGAATTGGCCACCGTCGGCGCGCTGATCGTTGCATTGGCCGAAATATCCGCAGTCAACTCAAACCCATCCCCAAGCGGAAGAGCCAAATAATCCCGCGCACCAGCCGCGACAAACTGCTTATAGATTTCGACCTTGTCCTGCTGGCCCAGCAGGATTACCCGAACACCATCGGCGGCCAGATCTCGGACCATTTCAAGGGCGGTGGCGTGGTCTTCTCCCCCCAATTCGGCAATCACGATGTCGCCCAATTGTGCCATGCCCACCAGACGCGCCGCAGTTGCCAATGTTCCTGCGTGCATGTCGGAAACGCCGCCATTTGCCAGTTGCGTTTGGATTACCGCAACTGCGTTTTTGGCGTTCTCAGATGTGATGAACGCCTCAACTTTCACAGCCCTATCTTGCGTGGTGGTCATTGAGGCAAAATGGTTCACGAAACTCTCCCTGAGACTCGATTTGTTATTGAGGCGTCGTGGACGCTGTCGTGGCCGTCTGGGGCGCAGCCAAGACATCACTGGGATCATGAATCATGACCGCCAAGT
This sequence comes from Roseovarius aestuarii, assembly GCA_027214255.1. GTDB lineage: Bacteria > Pseudomonadota > Alphaproteobacteria > Rhodobacterales > Rhodobacteraceae > Roseovarius > Roseovarius aestuarii_A. The sequence goes on along the minus strand of JAPWHL010000003.1, from coordinate 23,250 downwards.
TGATCGCGCTGGCACAACCCAGATCCGCGATGCCCGGCTCGCAATCGACCCGAATGCCCACAGGGCGCGCAACACGTATAATGCCCGTCTGCCGTCGAACCGTTGGAAACGCGGCAAGGTTTTCGTCCATACCGATGCGAACTTGCGATGGCACCAATGCCAATGCGGCGCGTATGGTTTGACGACGCGCGGCATCCGTTTGGGGCGCGCCACTAGTTGGGATAGTGACGATGATGACATCGTTGTTTCGCAATGCCTGCCTTTTGAGAAAGCTGTTGATCGCTCGGCGCTCGGCACTGGACAATGAGCCTGATTTGGCGGCAAAATTGTAACGATGCTGAACCTCGACATAAGATGCAGACAACCGGTCAACAGCGCCGACCTGTGGCTCTGGCTTGTCGCAGGCAGAAAGTGCCAACCCCATCGACAGAACAATCAGCCACGCCCGCGCGGTTACAAAGATCATATTCATTGAAGCAATAGCCCCGCTTTGCCATTGATACCTTTGACCGAAACTTGGCCATTTTCCACTTTCCGCCCCAACGAAAAGTCGCCGTTCGTGTATCTGCTCAGCTGATCTGCTGGCGCAAATTTATCCAAAGGTGTTTTGAATTTCTGGGGTGCGCCGGGTTCGACGATGTAGGGCGTCACAATAATCACCAATTCGGTTTCGCCCGTTTGAAAACTTGTCGAACGGAACAATGCGCCAAGCAGCGGGATTTCCCCCAAACCGGGTACTTTGTTTACATCTTGTTGGGATGTCGCCTTGAACAGGCCCGCAATGGCAAAACTCTGACCACTGCCCACCTCGATTGTTGTCGCCGCGCTGCGCTCCAGAATAAGCGGCAAGTTCTGGATATTCGTTGTACTGCCACTTGAGAAATCGAGTTCACGGATCTTGGTATTTACCACGAGCTTGATCTTATTTGAGCGCAAAACTTCCGGTTCGAAATCCAGCTCTACGCCAAAAGGTTCAAAGACAACATTAGTTTCGTCTTCGCCTGTGGTCGTTTGATACGGGAACCGCCCGCCAGCCAGAAACGACGCCTTGTCGCCGGATCGGGCCGTCAAATTCGGTTCCGACAGGATCGTCACAAGCCCTTCTTTTCGCAATGCTTCGAGCGAGACACTTTGAAGCGAATTTCCAACGCGGAAGCTTGACGCGAAAGCATAGGCCGCCGCAGTCGACGCTCCGCCCGATAACCCTGCGCCGGAAATAGAAGTCCAGTTTGTGCCCAGGTTTTCGGTCACTGTGCGCGACACTTCGGCAATCTTGACCTGCAAGTTGACCTGCGCAGGGGTGTCAATTGACAGGCTGTTCACTATGGGTACTTCTGACCCGGCCAAGGTCCGAACCACGTCTTCAATCCGTTGAGCATCACGCACAGTGCCGACGCGCCCCGTCAGTATCAGCGCCCCGTCAACTTCGGATACAGAAAATTTACCGTCACGAACGGCGGCATGCGCCGCACCATTCAGAGCCTGCACATTCGTGGAAACCTTGATCGCGCTGGCGACGGTGACTTCTTCTGCGTCATTGATGACAAACATTGTCGTCTCGCCCATTGACTTGCCATAAATATAGAGCAAGTTCGGCGACTTGATCTCGACATCCGCGATCTCTGGGTTGGCGAGGAACACCGTCTCGGACGGCGAATCCAGCTTGATCAATTTCCCTTCGCCAGAAAAAAGTTTCACTGGTTGGCCAGTGCTTTCAATCGTGGTTTGCGCCCTGCCCGAGGTGGGCATCGCAACCAAGCCAAGCAGCAAACAAAACAACGAAAGATGTGGTCGAAGGGGAAGCGTTCTAAGAGACATGTCTATCCTGACGTTTGAAAACTACTGACTTGAAGTCGCGACATTTGGTGTCCTGTCTTTTGGAACCAGATGAATCCCGGGAACTGCCTCATTCGCCGTGTTACCTCGCGTCGAGCCACTGGTGCTTCCTCGGAAGACGTGGACGCGTGTTGGTTCTTCTTTTTCAGCGGCCGGTATCAGAACCCCCGAAATCTGAGTGGACAGAATCGGCGCATCATTGGCGATGATCGGCATGTCATCAGCGCTTTCGTCGCTGAGGACCAACACCAGCTCACCAGTATGCATCGCAAGCGCCAGAACTTTGGCCCCTTCGGGGTGAAGTTCGAGGGTGATGGTTTTGGGAATTGCATTGCCCGGTTGATCAGACGCCGAAAAAGACTGATCTGTCTCAATGACACGCACGTTTCGCAATACAGTCCGCACAGCCCTGACCCCGTCATATCGGGTGTACGAAACCAGCACATCAATACGATCATTTTGCGAGATAAGCCTTGCCAGAGCCGTCTCGCCCGTTACCGGCAGCGCGATGGCGCGCATCCCCTGCCCCAACCGAGACGCAGTTCCCAACCGGACAGAAGTTTCCTTCACCTCTTCGGCTTCAGGTGTCGCTGGGACACGGGGAATGGCCACAAGGTCAGATTTGATAAACGGCGTGCCCATCGGTATCGACCGATGTGACGTGCGCCGTATCAGGCCCATCCGGTTTTCGGATGTGTCCAATAGCAGGTTTTCACCGGCCTGCTCTGCATGCATTTCGACAGTTTCGAAACTTTCGACAGTAATTTCGTCACCAGATTCGATTGGGGAGGCAGCGAAAAGGAAAGGTCGCATAGATACTAAAGAACTATTCGAAAGCATCTTAGCTGGGGGAAGCGCGGGTTCATTCTTTGCCCGAATGTTAACCCACGCCACCCCGGAAGCTAGGGCAACAGATATCAAGGCGACAATCACAATTCGCCATGAAAACATGATCCCCAAACTCACCTTTTATTCCGTAGGTGCGGCTGGCAGCGCTGCGTCAACTTTTTCAAAGCCCGCGTTGACCTTAGTGCCGATGTTGGAAACCGAAACAACAATTACAGCAGCGATTAGCGCAGCAAAAAGACCGTATTCAATAGCCGTCGCACCATCTTCGTCCTGAATGAAACGTTTGATGAATTTTATGCTCATGTTTTCTCTCACTGTTTTTGGTAGCCGATACCTGTAGAAACGAAGCCTCAGGACACCATGTTGCATTTTCAGACGCCTCCCGTTTCAAGGGTGGTAAAAAATCGTCTACAACCTGAAATACATAGACTTTCGATGCTGGCAATATACAAAAATCTATTTTCCCCCGAACAGCATGCTTAATTTGCAAAAACAGTACTTTAGTATTATTCGATTTCCCACATAGCTATCTTTTGATACATACCATCAGATTGGTTTTGGCCATTAAATAGGCAATTCCTCCTGCACCTCAGGCCAAGTGAGCTGCAAACAAATGTTCCAACAAAGTGAAATCACACGCCCCACCCCGCCAGTGTTTTGACTATTCGGCTTTAGAGACGCGCCGCGACAACGGCGCACAAATCGCGATTTTCCCGTATCACCGCACGACGGCGGTGATCTTGCTGCTGAACTCAAGGCGGCCTTGACTGGTCAGTAGGTCAAGCGTTTCGCCCCCAAGCGAAAATTGGCCTTAGCGACAAAGCTCATGCCAATTGGTTCACTCCTGAATTGATTGGGCGAAGCTAAGTTTAGAACCTGTTTCGCAAGGGCGAGCGAAGCCCAGCCTGACGGTTTTCTCAGCTTCTTGTATGAGAAATCGAATACTCTCGCCTCTGATTTGGCATTCACGGCACATTTCTGCACTGCGGCAGAATTCCTTGCAATCGACAGGAGTTTCCCCACGTATCGGTTAGCCAAGCAACATGGCGCAGCAAACGATCCGTGGGGCCAGAAGGTTCGATTGCCGCAATAAAGCGGCGGATGCGACCATCGGATCAACATCCCACCGCTTTGCTAGTTCAATCGCCAAAATTCTAGACGGTTCTCTTCATAAGCTTCAGCTTGACTTGCTCGCGCTTTATCGCCCGATCAACGGCTCTGCCGAATGTGGTCCGGACCCGCTGCGTCCGATGGGCGTTCGGATGTATCGGCACTCCGGCTGATATCATCAACCCTGCCTCTCTCCCGCTACCAAAGCGCAAGCCGAATTTGTCGAATTGTTCTTGAACAAGCGCATCTATTGGGGGACGGGACAAAAGACTGTTCTTTGAAGTTATGCACATAATGGATCCGGCCCCGCAATTCGCCATCAAGAGCCGATCACAGTTTACCGTCATGGACACGGATTTTGCCAAGGTAGAAAGCACATCTATGAATTCCACACTTGTCGTGTTCGAATATAGATCTCCAGCGTTCCCAATTTGGCATGCAAACACGAGATAGTTTTCCAGATCGTCCTTTGGGATTTTTGATACGAAGTTACCGAGTGAGAACTTTCGGATAAGTTGATCGACACCTTCAATATGGAACGCGTCATTCAAACCAAAACTATGGTGCCCTACTTCGGTATTTTCTTCAAACTCGCTTCTGGCGAGAGCACGCTCCTCTTCAGAGGACACTACCATTCTCTCGGCAATCCTTAGTCGGTGAGCGATAGTTTTAATCTCGAACGGCTTTGTGATGTAATCGTTGGCACCCGCTGCGAAAGCTTGCTCCAAGGACTCTCCGTCAGAATTCAGCGTCAGCATGATTATGGGGGTATGGCGGTATTCCTCGATGGTCCGGATGTTTCTGCAAAGAGTAATGCCGTCCATGCCGGGCATCACAATGTCCAACAACAAACAATCAAATTGTTGGCCCGATGTCGCCAGTATGTCGAGCGCGGACGCCCCAGAAGCTGCGGTGACAACGTTCGGAAAGTTCTCTTGCTCCAATATTCTTGGGAGAAAGTCACGAATAAACGGATTGTCATCCACGGCTAGAATTCTCATTTTGCCATCTCACCTTCTAGTTTTGACAATTACGGCCTCCATTTGTTCATCAGCACTGGAGGTCAGGTTTGGGAAAGTATGAGTGATCATGATAAGAGGAGACTCTGGAAGCCCTTGGGCTTCAAAGGTTTTCTTATCACTGGGAACGTGCACCTCCCTGATCTACATACTTTAGAATCTTTACACCTAAAGGTATGTACCGTGATTGTGTTAATTTTGTGGCGCGCAGCCAGATTTGATCTGATTGGCTTACCATCCCAACCTCCTTGGGTCAGAACGGACGCTTGCGGTGCTGGATATGACTTGCTTAGTCAGCGAACATCACCTTCGACCTTTGCCAAACCCGCTTGCCAAATCTCCAAAATCTGAGTCCCGTCGCGAACCTTTCAGCAGTACGAAATCACCTTGCTCGACCAATGCCTCTACTTCGCGCATCAACTCCGCTGTCGTGGTGAAATGCCCGCCCAGAACCGATTTGGGCAACACCTTGCGCAGGTGTTTCATGTCCTCGCCATGCGTCAGCACCAAATCAACGCCCGATTCCAATAGTGGCTGGGCCAAAGAAGCGTGAAGCATCGCCGACTTGCTACCCAGATGAACGATGCGACCCAAAACGGCGATCTTTCTTCCTGCAACGTCATGTCGCCCCAGCTCTTTGAAAGCATTTAGCATGGAAAGGGTCGTTGCGTTCCAACTGTCATCCAATACCTGAATATTCTTTCCGTTCAAAAAACAGTCATACAGATCCAATCGCCCCTCTTCTGGCCTGTACAAGTCAAATCTCTTAGCGGTTTCATTTAACTCGCGTCCAAGAACGTGACCTACGGCCAAAACGGTTAACGCGTTACGCAACATGCCCTGATTGACGAAGGGCAAAGTCACATCGTGAACCTGCTTGGCAATTTGCAGTTTCATCCGTGTGCCACAGTTTTCTTGCGACTGATCCAGAATGCGCAATGTAGCATCCGGGCTTGTTCCAAAGGTGACCACCTCCTTGGCATGATTGGCGGCGTCAGCATGGATCTGGTCAAAATGCGTTAGATGCTCACCAATTATCGCTACTCCGTCAGGCGTCAAACCATCGAAAATGTGCGATTTCCAACGCGCCGCGTCCTGCGTTGTTTTAATCATGCGATCTGTCTGTGACAGGCCGATTTCGGTGATAATGGATATCGTCGGGCGGATTTGCCGCGTGATTGGTCCGCGCTGCATCCACAAAGCGGATTGCGCTATTTCCAGTATGGCGGCTTGGTTGTCGGGTGCAAGGCTGGACAGCTGTATCGGCACCCCTACTCGAGAATTGTAGTTGTCGATGCTTTTCAGACAACGGTCAGCATCAAAAAGCGTTTCAAGAAGGCCAACAGTTGATGATTTTCCCACCGTCCCGGTGACGGCAATCACGGGCCCCTTATAGCGCTGCCGGGCCGCGAGGCCCAATTCAATATGAGCTTTGATCGGGTCCTTAACCTGAAGCAAAGGAAACCCTTCCGGCACGTTTTCTATCGGCTTGCTGACAATCGCACCCGCCAGTTTTGCCGCATATTTTGCAACAAGAGGGTGGCGATCACCTAAGGTCTTAACCGCGCTGGTTGAGCCTTCATGCAACGCCCGTTCATAATTTGTATGTGCAACAAACAACGTCGGAGAAGAACGCATTCCAATGTGTTTTTGACCATTCACCACAGAAGACACGAACCAACCCTTCGGCGGCGCAGTGAGCCAACGCCCGCCCGTAATTGACTGAATCTGTTCCGCAGTCCAAGTCGTTCCCGCTGTGACTTTCTCACTCAGACCTGGGAATTCAGTTCGATATTGAAGGTTTTTCTCCTTGTCCAAAACCGGAATCCGCACGGGCACTAACACGGGATGAACATAACAGTCTGTACTGGGCGAGCGGCCAACAACGCGGACCTCGATCTGAAGAGGCAGATTTTTCAACTGTTTCATTTGAGGGGGGCGGACCCCATAATAGTCGCGATAGATTTTGCCCGGTACCCATCGGCTGGTTGGTTGCATCCAATCACAGGGGTCATGATCCATACCGTGCCCCCAAGTGGCAAATTGTGTTTTGCTTTTTGGAACCCCGATGTAACTTATCCGCCTATCATCATCCACTGGCTGGTCGATGGACCACCATGTTTCAATCCAAAGCATCCGCCGCCGGGTTATGCTTGTCGGGTTCAAGCGAACCCCCAAAAGTGTCAGGCCATTCAACGTCACCGGTGAAATCCGGGCATCATCTGGAACCTCTTCGACCTGCCCACTGCAAGGCTGAGCGCGGTATGCCTCCAAAGCCCCTAGATTGTATTCAGACACGCAAGGAACACGCCGTTCAATGGGTGTCGTTTCTTTGGAAGCCGGCAACAACGAAACAAAACCCCGGTCAGTGTCGGTCTGCAATGTGGTCCCTAAACGCTGGCAGGTCTCTTTGTACCGTTGCACCACCGCCTGTGCGGCTTCGCCTTCAAGCCTCTGACTAAAGCCGAAACCGATCCCGACCGGGATGAATTCCACCCAACGAACCCCCTGTGTACTGAGGCCCAACCGAAACAGACCACCATCAGCAAACTGTGTGCGCACGGAATCAAACAAAAGATCACCTGCATCATAGATGATCGGTTTATTGTTATATATTTCTATCCCTTGCAGGCAGTGCGCAGAGGCGCCCATCACGGCATCAGCACCGAGATCAATCAATTTGTGTCCTATATTGATCTCATCTTTGGACGGGTCTTTGGCGTTGTTTGCCCCCCAGTGAACAGCCACAATAACCAAATCCGCCTGTAGCTTGGCCGCGGCAATTCTCGATTCAAAACACGCCTGCCAAGCGTCAGCATTTTGCAATGGCAGATACGCGGTCCCAGCGGTGTCATCCGTCGCTGCAAACCGATGTTGCGTTGAATCTACGCTGAATACCGCAACGCGCAGATTACCTGCCTGACAAATCTCCGGCCGAAATGCCGCGTCCCGATTGGGGCCGCTCCCAGCCGAGACAATTCCAAGACCATCCAGAATTTCCTTTTGCTGCAAAAGTGCATTCGCGCCGTAATCGCCACTGTGGTTGTTTGCAACTGTGACCATATTGATCTGTGCAGACGCTAAGGCCTGCAACATTTCCGGGCGCGCCCGATAATAGTAGGGCCCACCTTCCCCCTTTTTAGCGCCTTGTTCGCCCAAGTTGCTGACAACGCATTCCAAATTCACGATGGAAAGATCAGCCGACCGTAGCTCAGGAATTGCCAAAACATTGCCATATCCTATCTGGCGCGCCCGGTAATGTTGCCTTCGGCCCAGATTTACGTCCCCCCCCCAAGCCAAGGTCGCGTCCGCTGGCAATGGTGGCTCCGCTTCGGTCTTCTGAGGTCCTGAAGGCTGGTCTTGCGGTGCCTCAAGAAAGGCATCACCGACGCCATGCTTGGCCCCAAGGTAATGGTTTAGATACGCAACATAGCCTGAAAGATAGTGTTCGACGTCATCAATCCTGACCCGGAACGAGTGATGGCGAATAAAGAAGCTTCCGACAATGCGCTGCGGATTCTTGAAAAACATCGCGAATTCCGGCCAGAAAAATCCATTTAAAAGATGCCGGGCGCGTACTTCCAAAGCACAGTAGAACTTTTCAAGGTCTATTCGTTTAAGAAGATGACGGTGTTCATCGCTATCATGTAGCCGAACGATCATCTTATGAGCGGCCATCATCAACTCCAACAATGTTGGAAAGGTGGTTATCCGCTCAATGACGAAATCCAAATGCCCATTGACGTTTAAAATCCCAAATTCAAAATACCGTTCTTCGGGTCGGTAGAGGGTCAGCTCGTTCACGCAATAGCTCAACCAATGATCGTGAATTTTCCAGTGCTTCTGTGCAATGAAATAGTCAAACGCCTTCTCGACGGCGTGAATCCAACGATTGTCATTCGTCAGCCCATATAGACGCATCAGCCCGAAAGCAGCTTCGCCGTCGTAATAAATTATTCGGAACTTTTCTTTTACCGTCAGATCGTCAGAATTGAGTACATGGTAGAGCTGTCCCGTCGTCGGATTTTGCATCCTGAGGATTCCAGCCGCCAGCTTTTCCAAGAGGCCGAGATATTTTTCATCCGACGTCAACTCGGTGTATTTTACAAGCGCCAGAAGGCAAACGGCATTCCCACCAAGTTTGATTTCTTTGTTTACATCCAGCAAATAGGCCACTGGATCACTGTTTTCTATTGGGTATGTACGGATAAGCTCTTGGGTTAGAAACTTAAGAGACCGATCAATAGCGGCTTTTAATCCGCGATTACGTGTAACCTCCCAGGCTTCCAGCATAGCATAGATGGTACTGGCATGACGCAGGGTGTTATAGGCCTTTATTTCACGGTCAAAACACGGATGTAGCCCGTAAACAAAGCGGCCCTTGCTATCAACCTGAGCTCCTAGAAACCGGCTTGATTGGTCGATCAAGCTTTCAACGGTTGTTTTGTCCAACACGCCTAATTCACGTCGTCCGGTATCCCGCCCTTCGGTGCCTCCGCTAAACCCATGCAAAGCGACAGGCCCCTGACCTGCTTGCAGAAAAATCCCTTTCGTTGCGAAAAGATATACTATCTGCTCTTGGTCTTTTGGCAGCACAAAGGCCTTGCCGTAGCGCGCCCGCCCATAAATGAGAAAGTTCTTTTGGTTCAACTCGCCATGCGGGATGTCACCACCAAGATAAAGCATGGCATTCGCATGCAACTCCTGTTCCAGAAAGGCGCATTCGAAATCTCGATCAAGAGAGATGCCATACCTGAAATAATTCCGCTTGCTGGCTTTTATTGCATTCTGACAAGACTTCCATGAAAGGGGCCAGATCTTATCCACCCAGTCCACGCGCAACCACCGCGTTTCCTGCAAAATTTTGTTTTCGGTTCGCAGCCAAGCACCCATCTGATCCCAAACATCGTTCAGATCCTGACCCGTGAAATTGACGACCTGCGCGCGTTCAGTCGCATCAGTGAACGAAAAGAATACTCTTAGTGGAGCGACCGTATCATTTTGGGCGTCACTCGTCCTGTTCAGGCTATTTTTCAGCTCTACTTTCGCCGTCTCAAGGAGCGCGTCTAAGGACGATACCGGGTAGGCATCGAGAGGCGAAGGCAGTCGATCTAAATCCCTGTTCAGGTTGCGTAGCTTTTGTAACCTTAGAGCCTTTGTGCGCGCCGCACGTTGTTGCATCAGTTGCAAATGACCAGGTCGCATCTTCTTTGCCATCAGATTGTGCCCTCATGCTCGCGTCAGGTGATGAGTAAGTGAACCCATACCAAAAAGAACGTTCGACACCTGAAATACATACTAAAGACTAGACCTGAAAGCTCTAAGATCGCGCCCTGCTAAAATCTCATACCGCAAGCCTATACGAAGCCCGCATCACTGGCGCACTAAACAACCGTAAACGCGAAAATGAGCCCTGTAGTGATACAGGGCTCATTTCAATTTTTCTCAAACAGTTAGCGGGTTAATTCAGACGGCATCGTCATTGTTGCCAAACAATCCGCCAAGCAGGCCGCCGACAACACCCTCGTCACCGAGGACACCGTCAAGAAGACCGTCTTCGCCACCAAGCAGGCCGCCGACAACACCCTCGTCGCCGAGAACACCGTCAAGAAGACCGTCTTCGCCACCAAGCAGGCCGCCGACAACACCCTCGTCACCGAGAACACCGTCAAGAAGACCGTCTTCGCCGCCTTCGGTTTCCCCCAACAATCCCGTGCCGGTAAGCTCACCAACAAGGCCATCTGCCCCGGTGATATCCGAGAGCACACCATCGTTGCCGACGAGATCGCCGAGCAAGCCTTCCGATCCGGTGATCTCTCCCAGGGCACCTTCGTTACCGGTCAAGTCGCCAAGCAAACCATCATCGGAAATGATGCCATCGACTAAACCTACCTCATCAGAGATTTCGCCACCTCCAAGAACCGGTTGATCCAGCAAATCTTCTACAAGATCCCCCACGGCAGAGCCACCGCCAACTAGATCGCCAAGCAGTCCCTCGGAGCCAGTGAGATCACCAAGAGCTCCATCATTGCCTGTAAGTTCCCCAAGGGCTCCTTCGTCGGACAAGATCGGGTCTAGCAATCCATGATCCGCGTCGGCGTCAGCATCCGCGTCGGCATCAGCATCTGCATCCGCATCGGCGTCAGCATCCGCATCTGCGTCAGCGTCGGCATCCGCGTCGGCATCAGCATCCGCGTCGGCATCCGCATCCGCGTCGGCATCAGCATCCGCATCTGCGTCAGCATCCGCGTCGGCATCAGCATCCGCATCCGCATCCGCATCCGCATCCGCGTCGGCATCAGCATCCGCATCAGCATCGGCGTCAGCATCAGCATCAGCATCCGCATCTGCATCAGCGTCGGCGTCGGCATCCGCGTCGGCATCAGCATCCGCATCCGCATCTGCGTCAGCATCCGCATCTGCGTCAGCATCCGCGTCGGCATCTGCATCTGCATCCGCGTCGGCATCCGCGTCGGCGTCGGCGTCGGCATCCGCATCGGCATCAGCATCCGCATCGGCGTCAGCATCCGCGTCGGCATCCGCATCCGCATCCGCATCGGCGTCAGCATCCGCGTCGGCGTCGGCATCCGCGTCAGCATCCGCGTCGGCATCCGCATCCGCGTCGGCATCAGCATCCGCATCCGCATCCGCGTCGGCGTCGGCATCCGCGTCAGCATCAGCATCAGCATCGGCGTCGGCATCCGCGTCAGCATCCGCATCCGCATCAGCATCTGCATCTGCATCCGCATCGGCGTCAGCATCTGCATCTGCATCCGCATCGGCGTCAGCATCATCGCTTCCCCCGCTTGCAAATGCCACTCCAAGACCGGCGACACCTGCGGCGCCCAACCCGAGTTGCTCTTCAAGCGTCAAATCCGAGAAATCAGATGAGGCGCTTTGTTCCGCGTCCACACCGCTATCCGTCCCATCACCAAGCGTCAAAGAGTGCAGCGATCCATTTTCCGCAGGCTTGTAGTAGTCATTGATTATAATTCTGTCGCCGGTTTTCAACTCAACGATCAGCGTATCCCCCTGTTGGGCATATCGCGCGATGTCGGACTGAAGGGCATCAATTTTGATATTAATCTGTTGCCCAGCTTGGATAACGGTATCAGCCATAGGTCATTCCTCTTTGGCCACTCAGAATTCGAGTGATTTCGATGTATAATAAGCGCTTAATCCACACCCATTAGTATGTAAAGCCATACTAATGGGTGTACTTGGTTTGTCGACTCAAAACTTTGGATTGTATCTCATCTGCCTCACCCCCCGCCCAGCCTGTATTTACAGCCGTTTGATGGGCGCGTCGTTCGATCAAACACCGCTATGACGTCACCGTCACACCACCGAAATTCGCCTATTAGTTGTGGAATCTACGATTCCACTCTCCTGTTTTGAAGAATAGTCCCGCGCAGCGCAGGCCGACCGCGCGCTTGCTCAAAATGCCCCTGTCAAAAAATTGATGATCACTGCATCCGCAAAATTCGATTGCTTGATTTTCCGCCCTCAGATCAGGCCGAACTCGAATCACCAACGAAATCCGTGGTAGATCAGGCCGCGACCGAATCGATTCCCAGATAGTTTCGGCCACAAAAGCGAAAGGCGCATTTCCCCCTCAGGCAGGAACCGCGCATGCAAGTTTCAAAACGTCAGAACAATGCCTCTCGTGGCTATCCAGCCATTTCCAGACTTATATCTTCGTTCACGCCCGCATATAGTTGACGAAACCCAATTCCACACACAGCGTGAAGAAACTGTCTGTACACAAAATCCATGCCCAGTTTATCGGCCGATAGTGACTCTAGACTCTCGATAAATTTGACTGCCGGAGATCTAGATGACTGAAAAAGATAACCCTGCGCTTAATGCCGCAATCGCCAAGCCTGCCTTAATCACCATCGCCAGGCTCGTCGCAACGGACCGGCGTGTTGTAGTATTGGCGACCGACAAAGCTGAAATTCTGTTGTCCAATGCAGCGGCTGGAAAGCTGGAATTGGATGCCGCTGGACTTTTGAATAACTTCAATTGGCGCGATTTATGCAACCGGGCGCGGCGTGCCGGAAGCGTGGCGGTATCCGCGACCTTCAAATCCACTCCTCAAGAAGGCGAATTGGTCCATCTTCCTTTAGGGAGCGCTGATGGATTCCTTTTGCGCCTAGCTGAGACCGATCAAGAAGCGGCAATTTTAAAGAACCGCACACGAACCGCAACATTACTGCGCGTTTCGCATGATCTTCGAACTCCGATACAGTCGCTACTTGCCACTGCTGATGCCCTGTTTGAGGATCAAGGTTCAGACCCTGCCGCAATAGACGGCAAAAGAGCCAAGATGCAGCGGGCAGCACAATTGGCGCTCGATCACATAGACAATGTCATAAAAGTAATTCGAGGAGAGCTAACAACAGCCGAATTGCAAAACGATGAAGACTTCAACCTGTATGCGGAAGTCCGTTCAACCATTGATATGATCCAACCGATAGCAAATGCACGGGGAACAACCGTGAAGTTGCAATTCGACCCGCAAGATGATGTTCATGTTCATGGCCCGGTACGCTTCGTAAGGGCATTGCTGCAAAATTTGTTCGACAACTCAGTTAAGTACGGCGGCAAGGAAGCTGAAATTGACTTGGTCTGTAAAAGGGACACAAAAGCGCCCGACAACAACAGATTTCTAATCGACGTACAGGTCGCTGACCTTGGCGGCGGCCTGCCCGAAGCCCAGAAATCACGCCTGATTCAGGCAATCGGCCCCAATCCCGCCCCCAGCCCGCAGCACGACCACTCTTCACCCGAGACCCACGGGACAAACCGGGCATCAGCAGGATTGAACGTACTGGCACATGCGCTGACCCAGCTAGGCGGACAATTAGAAATTTACGATCGCGGCATTGATGGAAAGATAGACAAAGATGCGCCATCAGAGAAAGTCATTGGGACGATCCTGAACGTCAGGTTTGCACTGGACGCGGCGACGACGGCCAAAACAGAAAAACGCCCGGAGCCGGGGACGAAAACTGAGGCCACCAAAATCCTCAAAGGATTGGGGATTTTGGTGGTCGAGGACAGCCCGTCCAGCAGAGATTGGCTTGTCCAGAGTCTGGCGAGCGCGGGAGCACATGTCGTTTCTGCTGAAAACGGCCTTGAAGCTTTGAAGATTCTGGTTCAGCCCCAAGCCGCACAGGACATTGACCTTCTGCTTTCGGACATGACATTGCCGTATATAAACGGGGTTGAACTTGTTCGCCGGATCAAGGCCGCCCAAGCTTCGGGTAAAATGACATGGTCCGGAAAGATGCTGGGCTTGACTGCTCATGTAGATGAACGACTGCGTGCCACCTGTCTGGATCTGGGAATGGCAAGACTACTCGAAAAACCAATACGCCTTACCGAATTGTATACTGCAATCTATGAGGCAACGCATGATTTGCTAGAGGACGCGTCCGATTTGACCAATGCTGCAACAGATGCCCAAAGCACTGTAACCCAAAGTGCGACCGAGCAGGTTCTAGGCAAAAAGATGGTTAACGAGTTGATTGATCAACTTGGCCTGAACGATGCTCGTGGATACATGGTGCGCGCTCTGGCCGAAGCGCAGCTGGTCCATGAAAACATGGTCAGCAATGGGGTGGGCCATGACACATGGCGACTTATACATGCCGCAACCGGGGCCTGTGGTTTAACCGGTCTGAAGTTGCTGGAGCAAAAATTGCGTGAGCTTGAAGCGTCGCTTGACGCGTCTGAAGAGGACTTGGCACTAAAGTTGGCTGAGTTTGGAAAGACAATAGAAGTTACAACACAGGCCATACAGCACCTGACCTAACCAGAGGCTACTCGGGGCGAACAGACTTGTGTAAACATATGGCTGTGGTATTTACGACAATCCTTGCAGGTCCGAGGACGGCATCCGATTGCGAAACTTTTTGTGGTCGAGCGCATTAGTACAGTACGTAGTGCCTAGATTGGCTTCAGTTTAGATTAAAGTGGAACTTATGACCAACAACAGTTCTCAACCTCTCCGCGTTCTTATTGCCGACGATCACGCCATGGTCTTGGAGATGTTTGAACAATTTCTGTCAAGCTTGCCCGACTTTGAAGCGCAAACCGCCCCAGATTTACAAGCAGCGCTTGCCAAAATTGATGCCGAAGGCCCATTCGATTTGGCTCTGGTCGATTTGGACATGCCGGGTATGAACGGCGTTTCAGGCCTCCAACAGGCTATTGCTCGTAACGGCGGAAAACCGGTAGGCATCCTGACCAGCAACCCGACAGCACATGTCGTTTCCGAGACATTGGAGATGGGCGGTGCAGGCATTATTCTTAAGACAGAGTCGCTTAAGAATTTGGCCAACGAGATCCGCTTTATGGCGAATGGTGGGCGCTACATTCCTGTAGAATTGATGAAGAAACAGGCCACCAAGACAAGTGAACAGACAGGTGGCTTACTGTCTCAGCGGGAGATGACTGTTCTGGCGCTCTTGGCCGAAGGAAAGCCGAACCGTGAAATCGGCAGCGAGTTGGGTCTCGCAGAACCGACTGTGAAGATGCACGTAAAATCCATTTGCACCAAGCTAGGGGCAAGCAACCGGACGCATGCTGTCATTGTGGCAAGAGATATGAATCTGTTCTAAACTCGGCGGCTGCAGCTTGAAAACGGTGATCTGCCCCCAGACTTGGGCCCTAGAAGTGAGTGCTTAGGCTAAGCCCAAAAACCTGATTTTCATCTCCTGGTTGGCTCTCAATCGGTTTGGCCAGGTAGACGGAAACAGGGGTGTTTCCCAAATCAAAAGACATCGATAAACCAATGCTGGTCCGGCGATGGAAACTATCATCGATGGTGCCACCCAAAGTGTCGTCCAAATCCCAGACAGAGCCGGTGTCCAGAAAAGCGCCGCCGCGAAACTGAGTGCCCAAAAACATCCCCAAATCCTGCTGCAATTCCAACGATGCTTTGATGTATGAATTGCCGCCCAGCGTCTCAGAGCCATCCCGCGGGCCAATTCCCCGTGGGGCAAAGCCGCGAAACGTATCCGCGCCCACAAAGAAGCGGTCGATGGTCCGGGTCGCATTGCTTTTCATCCCGTTGACCAGCCCAGCACTGACCTTCACAAGAAACCGGAGGTTCTCCGCCACAGGAAACTGGGCGTATCCTTCAAGACGGGAATCCGAAATGAGATCGGCAGAACCTATGTTCCAAAAATGTTGATCGAACCTTGCACCATAGCTAAACGAATTCCAAACCAGCTCTCCTTCTTGGGCCTTAAGCGCGGAGTCATAACGCAACCCAAATCGCAAATATGGTGCTGAAATGCTGTCGGTCTGTTCTTTCACCAGCAGGGCGCTGGCACCGGGTTCGATGTCGTACTGTCGATGCTCCCGATATCCGACACCACCCTCGAATTTGAGTGTTTGGGATAGGTCTTTTACGATGTACCCCTCGGCTCGTAACGCACGATGGGTATAGCCCCAGTCATCATAATCATCACGACCGCCGACTATCTCCACTCCAAAATCGTATGACGTATCGAAAACTTCGGTGCGATAGAGGCGGGCACTGTATCGCTGCGTTTCAGCTCCAAACTCTAAACGCGCAGCCCCATATGTCCGGTCGAAAATATTGTACTGCTGATAGGAAACTCCCGCTAAAATACCATCCTGAGATGCATAAGAAAGCGCACCCTCAATACGACCAGGGCGCGTATTGGACTCTTGAACGTCGATAACCAAAGTTTCGCCGTTTTCACGATACAAATCGACGGTTTCAAAGGCGTTCGTGGACATCAAACAGTCCTCGATAGCGCGCAGTTCCAGATCCAAATATTCTACGCCAGCTTCCGCACCACAGGTCAGGCGAATATCTTCTTCTGGAATAAACTCTGCTCCCCGGACCTCCACCGAGTTGACCACCTGCGAATGGATAGAACTCCCCATCACTAGGAAAATTGCGGTAGCGGTCAGGAATAGATTGCCATTCTTGATCGGAAGACAACTATCATGGCCCTTTCGTTTCGGCAGTCTAAACAAGGGGCAGTCTCTTTCTAATAGGTTTAGTCAAGATATCAGGCGCATTAGCCAGCAGAAGCCATGCGTCAAATCTTCAGTGTAGGCGGGCTTTCAGAAGTGGTCGTGTGAGGTAGCTCAGAACAGATCGTTTGCCGCTTTCGATATCGACTTGCGCGATCATACCGGGGCGGATTGCGTATTCTTGTCCAAAACGTTCCAGATAGCTGCGCTCGGTCCGAACCATAACGCGGTAAAAGTCTTGCGGCCCTTGTGGCGTGTCTTCTTCTACGGTGTCTTCTGATATCTGGGTTACAGTACCGCGAAGATCGCCATATGTTGAAAAATCATAGGCCGTTATTTTCACACTCGCCGGCATACCGGGCGCGATCAGGGCTACATCGCGGGGCTTCACCTTGGTCTCAATGATCAATTGATCGTCTGTGGGAGTGATTTCCATGATTGGCTCTCCCGGCTGAATAACGCCACCCAGCGTGGTGATGTTAATGTTGTTGACGCGTCCGGGCACAGGGGAAACAATTTCGGTGCGCTTAAATTCATCCTGCTTTTGAACAAGCTCTTGCTCAATCATCAATAGCTTCGCTTTTCTCTGAGCTAGGTCTTTGTAGGCATCCTGCACATACTGATTGCGTGTCTCGCTTATCCGGCCGTCCAGTTCGGCCTTCTTTTGTTCAAGTTGCAAAAGATTCATGCGACTTACAGATTTGGTTACAGTCAAGGGTCGCGTGATATCTATCTGCTCTTGGATGGCTGTTTGCTCGGCTTCCAACGCAGCCAAGGATGCTTCGAGTTTGGTCCGACGCGCATTGAACAGGCGTAGTTCAGTAACCTCTGCAGCATTCGGGTTTTCGCCAAAATCCAAGACAGGGCGTTCAAGGACTTCGGCCTGCAACCGGGCGACTTCAGCCCTCAGAGCAGTGATTTCGGATTGCGCCGACAGGAAAGCGGATTGGGATCGGGTCGGATCCAGTCGCGCAAGTGTCTCGCCTTGCTCAACAATGTCTCCTTCGCTCACTTCCAACTGCGCCAGAATACCGCCTTCAAGACTTTGGATTGTCTGCATCCGCCGAAGCGGAATAACACGCCCGTCACCTCGGGTAATTTCGTTGATCTCGGCAAAATGCGCCCAACCGACGGCGATGACGAGCGTCAGAACAATCGCCCGTATTGTCCATCGGGCCGTTTTCAGTGTCTTCCGACGATAGCTGCCGTCAATATGGCTCGTCGGCAGAACATCAGTACCAGTCATGTCACAGCTTTCACCGGATTTTTCTCCACGGTGTTCGCTCTTGCAGAGTTTAGAATTGTAAGGAGGTCGCCATCCCGGGCAATCCGACCTTCCTTGAGAACAACCGCCCGCTCCGTCAAAGCCAGCAACTCTCTCTTATGCGTCGAAATAACCGTTGTACGACCATGAAGCCAATGTTTCATATGCCCGATAACTTTGTTTTCGGTCAGGTGATCGAAAGCCGCAGTAGGTTCATCAAGAAGCACAATCTTGGGGTCTTGCAACAAGACTCTCGCAAGGCCGATCGATTGGCGTTGCCCGCCAGAAACGTTCGCATTGCCTTGAAGTTGAAGATCAAGGCCCCGCACATGCCTTCTTACGAAGCTCCCCAGACCGACCGCATCAAGCGCCTCGAGAAGTTCGTCATCACTATGCAGCCCGTGATCTAACAGCAGGTTATCCCGCAGTGTCCCTTGAAAAAGCGCGACACTTTGCGGCAAGTATCCAATCTGGCGGCGACGATCAAAGGGATCAACCTGTGACAACGACAAACCATCCAGCAAGATACTTCCCGACTCTGGTTCGGTAAGCCCTGCCAGCAAGCGCAGTAGAGTAGACTTTCCCGCGCCGTTGCCGCCCAGAAGGGCGATACGTTCGCCAGCTGAAATTGTGAAGTCTGGCACCGATACCACCGGTGGCGCTTGTGGGTCATGGCGAAAGACAACGTCATCAAATTTGTAAGACCCGGCAATAGATGAGGCGCGTACAAAATGCCTGTCGCTGGGCCTTTCGACTGGTAGACTGATGATCTGATCAAGCCCTTCCATCGCGGCGCGCACTTGCTGCCAACGCGCCAACAGACCGGCAACCTGCCCCATCGGCGTCATTGTGCGGCTCGACAATAATGTACAGGCGATAAGGCTACCTACGGTAAGGGTACCCGCGCTAATCAAATAGACACCCGTTACAATCACCCCAGCATAGGCCAGTTTTTGAACTGTGCTGACCAACTGCGACATGATGTTCGATATGTTGCGCGTTTTGATCGCAGTGTTTGCCATTGTCGCAGTAAGTTGCGCATGAGTACGTTGCAGACGGCCTTCAGCACGAGCAGCTTTAACAGTCTCAAGATTAGTAATCGTTTCCAGCAACAACCCATTGATGGCGGCGGATTCTCGTGCATTCTCGCGCGAAGCTTTGGCCAGTTTCTTTTGCATGACCAACCCTGGAATGATCGTACAGATGACCCCGGCAAGAACGACATACGCGATCGGGCCGCCAATGAACCAAATCACTCCGAGAAAGATCAGAACGAAGGGTAGATCACATATCCCCGTCACCGTGCCTGACGTAAAAAACTCTCGAACAGTTGCGAAATCTCGAACCTGGTTTGCAAAAGCTCCGGTCGATCCGGGCTGATGTTTAAGCTTCATATTCGCAACTTTATCGAACAGCTGCGCTGACAGTCGCAAGTCAAGGTCGCGACCAGAAACATCAATCAAAGTTGAGCGCATCAAGCGTAAAGCCAACTCCAATACAATGGCAATACCAACTCCGCTCGCTAGTATCCACAATGTGTCAAAAGCATTGCTGGGGACAACACGGTCGTAAACCTGCATCGAAAACAACGCCGTCGCGACCGCAAGAACGTTTGCAGCGAAAGAAGCAAGCATCACATCCCGATAGACAGCCCAATTGGCCAGAACAGGGCCCAAAATCCAATGCCCCCTTTCTTTTTCGGGTTCATCCAACCGGTCACTGACAATGTCGATGGGTTTGGAAATCAGAATGCATCCGTCGTGCAGGCTTTCGAGTTCTTCCCTCGTCCAAACAGCACGCCCGCCACCGGAATCGGGCAGGCTAACTTTGGCTCTGTTTTTCGTAAGGCCTTCCAAAATGATTGTTCGGCCATCTGTCAAAAACAGCAGCGCCGGCAAGCTGTGCGACGGAAACGTTGACAATGGCTCATGACTGATCCGACAGCTCATGTTGACCCGGCGCAATGCCAACGCAGCGAGATCCCGGCTCAGTTCTTTATCCTCTGACCTAGGAAGCCCGTCAGTCAGCTGTTCAGCGGATGTCGTCATTCCCTGTACGCGGCAGAGTTCAACAAGCCCATTCACAAGCTGATCGGAGATTATATGGTCTTTCATCTCACTTCCATTTCATCACGATTTTTTGGCCCCGGACTTGCATTTTACATCTTAGATGTGGCGATAATAAGTGTTCCCAGCACACCTAGATCACGCGCGGCGTTATATTCTGTACGTTTTCGGTCAGCGTATGTGTCGATCTTTTCAATTTCGGAATCATACAGATCCCGGCCAGTGGTCAGCAGCTCAAGCAGTTCGCGTTGACCAGCAACAAATTGCTGTTCGTAATTGTCGAGAACACGTCTGCCTTCTATGAGCTGCTGTCCTATTGACCGCTCGGTTCTGCTCAAAATATCTATTTCTTGCATTGCGCTTGATGCGGCATTCATCAACTCACGCTCGACCGAAACCAGCTTTGATTTTGCACCATTCAGGTTCAACTGGGCAGATTGGATTTGTCGCTTGCCAAAGCTACGTGAACTAAGATCAACGCCCGTCGAAATACCAAATGCCGTTTGCGAATTGCCGCCATTCAGATCGACACGCCCCTGCGCCTGAAGCTTTATTGTCGGCAAGCGCGACGCTTTTGCGTTGTCCATTCCGGCCACCGCTTCATCCACGCTGGATCTCCCGGCGATGTAATCGGGGGCGATCCGTACAGCAGAGCGTAGTTTTGCAGGTTTACTATAGCGGCGAGCGAAGCCCAGTTCAGGTGCGACGTGAACGGATTGTATTTGTTTTCCGACAAAGAAAGAAATTTGCGACAGCGCGATCTGACGGTTTGCTATGTACTGTGCAAGTTGATCCTCTGCCCGCGCGATCTCGAGGCGCGCGCGCGCAACCTCACCATTGTCGCTGATTCCCGCTTTCGCCCGATCTTGCGCTTGCTGCGCAATTCTGCGCGCAAATCTGTTGTAGGATCTTGTGCGCGCGATCTTCATCCCTAGGGTTTCATAATCAATAAACAGATCAGCAACCTCAAGCGTCAGGCTTTCTACTTCCATTTTCAGATCTGAAACAGCCTGCACTCGGACTTGGGACGCGGCATTGATCTTGCTCCGAATAAGCCCCCAGTCAAAAAGGACTTGCGAAACTGTCAGCGTCACCCCTGGGCCGTCAGCACTTGTCGTAGATGAATCACCGGACAAGCTGATACTGGGATAGTACTCGTCCCGGGCAGCTTCAATATCCACCGAGCGGCTTGCCACCTCTTGCCGAAGGGCATTGATGGTCCCATCCCGCTCTGTGGCACTTATAACAGCAGCACGCAAAGATGTCTGAGACGCCGCCGGCACCGCAAAACTCAGCGCAAAGGAAAGAGCAAGAAGAAATCCAGCCTTTTGCTTAACCTGAAGCGTCAGAGCATTTGACAGGCAAGACTTCAAAACAGACATTAAAAAGTCTCCGCTGTTAGATCGAGTAGGTTTAAAAGCGGATCATCCTGAAAAGGCGCAAAACCAACGTCTGTCAATTCGGTCTCAACGAAACCCTCGCGTCCCGTTAGGCTACCGTCATTGGCACCAAGGCTTTGTTCGGGATCTATAGATCGCTGGGCATCAGCAGAGACGCCATCAGCATCATAGTCACTCTCGGTCAATGCAGCGGTATCAGAGCCGACAAATTCATCAATCGCCGCCGCCAAGTCATTCTTGGCCTCGTCATTCGGTAGATCGGTCTCTGTCGATGGTGCCGTGCCCTCTTGGGTGTCGTCACTCTCTGATAGAAAGCTAATTCCAGAGCCAACGGCAATAGCCCCTGCCCCAAGGGCCGTCCAACCGGCGCCCGCCCCCAAAAGTCCAGAAGTGTCGTCTGGGGAAGCTTCGGCTCGGGAAACCGCAGGCTCTACATCCGACACCGCCTCAGAGGTCTCAATATCGCTTTGGAAAGGTTCTGGTCCCATAAGACCACTAAGAGCAACCTCGCCTGACGCATAAACCAGAGTACTAAAGTCACCTTTTTCCCCAGCAACAAAAAAGTCTGCGATATGCAATGTTTCACCGTCAGAGAAACGGACCAAAAGATCTGACCCCAACTTTTCAGTTGCCGATACACTAGCAGTGCCGGGGCCCAAAAAAACATCTGTCGGGGCGCTCAGTGACAGGTGCGAGGCAGACTGCTGAACACGCGGCTCTTGCCCGGCTCTTAGCTGTGTCGTCACCTTGATTGCCACGTCCAGAATCCTTTGCCTTACAGCGAGACTACTACCTCAATAGAGGTAATTGTATACACAACTCACTCAATACGTGTACCCGAGCGGCTGGTTTTTTCAAGCGCGAAACAGATTTACTGGTAAGAGATCTCAACCAACTGTGAGATTGGGGCACATGTAACGGCAAAATAAATAACAGTATTTCGATATCTTGCGTACCGATGCTGAGCTTATTAACACGGCCTTCCCTAAGGTCAAGATGCGCTACCTATCCTAATTCGCGTCCTCCTCTGACGTTCCTCCGAATAACCCGCCTAACAGTGAAAATCCTTGATCAACGCCTTGATCGAACAGGATGTTCAAAGCACCTTCGATGATGGTATCGTCCACCAGAGTATCCACGCCATCCTGCGCAGGCACGTCGTCGGCCGCCGGATCAACATCCAACAGACTGCCCAACTCACTGCTGTCGCCAAAGATGTCGTCAACACCGCCAGCAAGGATATCATTCAACAGAGAATCGATCTCATCGTCTGCCGAACTACCGGCGTCAGCAGGCTCCAAACTTAGAAGCCCTTGATCGATCAAGCTGCCCGACAGGTTGCCTCCGCCACTAAGGCCAGCAAAAAGATCATCAGAGCTGTCGTCAGAGGCCTCCACATCCACGCCAAATACATCGTCGTCACCGAGCAAACCGTCCAACACGGTGTCTTGTCCCGACCCGTCAAGGGTATCTGAACTTCCGGTCAGAAACAGCGTGTCATCTCCTGCAATCAATGTATCAAGAAAACCATCATCACCGCCGTCGCCCAGCAGCCCATCAACAACACCGCCGTCGCCCAGAACCGGATCGGTCAGCGCACCGACAACCTCAAGCCCTTCGTCCAGCGCATCCGTCACATCCGGCAGGGCCTCGGGGATCACATCCTCGTCGGCCGATGCGTCATC
>JAPWHL010000039.1 GCA_027214255.1 Roseovarius aestuarii | reverse complement strand
CACGCTCAACAACCTGCGCCACAGCGTCCTGTTTGAACTCGTCTGTAAACCGTATTCCTTTGGTCATATCCGTCTCTACTTGGTTCCAAAATTACCAAGCAAACCGTCTACAAATCTAGGGGCACCTCAATCAGGCTGCCAAAATCAGTAGTGTCCGTCAAGCGCGGTCCAATGACCCGCAACGGACAAAATCGACTCCCGCCGTTTTCATAGTTCTTCAATTGCTTAACGAAGAAGGACGTGAAAATGCGCGTGAAGGTGGGCACAGTTGCGCTAAAATGGGCGCAACTGTGCATCTGGTCGGCGAACCAACCGATTATCGAACCGCGATAGCGATAGCTCTGCACGAAGAGTTGGACGACACGCACAGGGCAATCAAAATGGCCATGCGCTGGACAGGTTCCAGCGAACGCACCGTGAAGTACTGGTTCTCGGGCGAGCGGGGGCCGAGCGGCGACCATCTGATCTCCCTCGCTCGGCATTCTAATGCTGTGCTCTATGTTGTTCTTGCACTTGCGGGCCGCCACATTATCGAGGAGGCCGACGATTGAGGGACGAACGATGATCGGCAGGAGCAGGGTGCAGCCCACTCTTTTTTTGTGTGCGTTTTTGGTTATATTGAATACAGGCGAGATGAGAGGTGCCGTGCCATGTCCCGAACGACCACGATGACCGTCCGCCTTGGTGGGGCACTGAGCGACTTCGTGTCGGCCAACGTAGGCGATGACGGCTCCTATGAGAACGTCAGCGAGTACATCCGTGACCTGATCCGGCGTGACAAAGAGAGGGCGGAGCAGGAAGCCTTCAACCGGCTGAAGGGCGAGCTTTCCCTTGCCTTCGCAGCCCCGGAGGAGACATACCGGTTATTGACGGCGGCCGAGGTGATCGCGCGGAGCCGGGCCTGATCCAGTGCCCGCCATTCGTATCCAGGAAGGGGCGTCGCACCGCCTCGATGACATCTACCGCTACACCCGTGACAAGTGGGCAGATGATCAGGCCGAGAAATACATCACCGGCCAGTTCGCCGCCTTCGGCAAGATCGCAGCACACGGTGTCGCGTCGAAACCGATCCCAGCCGAGTTTGGTGTTGAAGGGTTCTTCTTTCGATACGAGCGTCATTTCGTCTACTGGCGGCATCTATCGAATGGCCACATCGGGATCGTGACCATCCTGCATGAGCGCATGCATCAGATTGACCGCTTCGGGGATAACTTTGGGCTCGGCTGATCGGGCGCCTTTTCACGGTGCATCAGATTTGCGCAGCGTGGAATCGTCAATGTTTGCACGTTCCAGCGGTAACAGTAGCCACCTACGTGATGGAGGTGAGGAGGATGCCGCTCTCACAAGACGGCATCACCACGTGAGACGCTTGCAGTGCTGGAAGCGCTCGCAGGGAGCATTGCGCGAAAAATATTACTTTAAATCAATATTTTGATGTGAAGGAGGTTCGACGCCATTCCCGCCCCCTCCGCCACTACATCCTTTTTTATCTATAAATTCGGATAGTTAAATGATTTTGAGTTTGGCGCTTCGCACGTTTTGTTTACCACATCGGATTTTGGATGGTAGCGACATTTACCGCACTGATCTTTTTGTCTCTGATCTGGCCACGCCAGAATCTGGCTGCCCCCGCCGGTCCTGAATATCCCCGCCCGGACACTCCCAACGCCCCCTGCCCGCCTTAATCGGCATTCTTCTAACAGAGCCCTCAGATGGTTTCGGACAGCAACCTTTGCCGCAGGGCCAGCATCACGTCACAAACCTCTTCCAGATTGGCCATTTCAAAGCCGTCTGAGAAAGCAAAATCTTCTTCGGCCAAACGCTCGGCCAGACGACCATGAAACATCGCCTGTCCACCTGACGTCGTTAAGCCTTTTGCGCGCTCGAAACTGTCATTCCAAGAAATTGCTTCTTTTTGGGACACTGTCGGCGGGAGGTCCAAAGTCATCTGGCCATTTTCCAGCTTGACCGGATACCCCCCCGGCAACCCATTCGGGCCCGGCGCATGCCCCCGCCAATCTCGCCCTGCGGCGAGCGCTAGCATCAGGGTGACCCCGCTTGCGCCTGAAATCTCGATTGCAGGTTCGGGGGTCAGTTGGCAATCGCGGAAGGTCGCAAACGGATCGGCAATCTCGGTATCGTTGATAAAAATACGTGGGGCTGGTCCAGTGCGATCCTCGGCGCGCTGGCGCCATGGCGCAAGACACTGATAATGCGCCAATATCTTTAGATCCCCTACGGGTCGACCCGGTGCGCCCTGAAACACGTTTGACAGGATCGCGACATTGCCTGTTCCGCATAGGACCTCATGACCCATCGCCGTGATCATACCGTTGACCACATCGGGAAATGAGCAGTTGATCAGCGGGGTTCCCGGAGCGACGTCGCTGATCGCTGCTGCCATACGAGACGAAATCAGTGCCTGAAAGATTGCCGTCGCACTTAGGCCACCTTCGGCCACCAACGCAGTCCAGCGAGATCCCGTATCTGAGATAACCGATGACGTCTGAATCGACGCCGCCTGCACCACCAACCCCGGTTTTTCCTCGCGCAGAAGCAATTCGCTGGCACCCGGCCCTAGCAGGTCGATGCGTCGGGAACGGAACCGGGCGGGCGTGCCAAACATCGCCGCACGCGCATTTCCCGCTGTCTCAAGCCAGCGCAGGCGATCCGAGTTACGTCCCGCGATAACGACCGTCACGGGGTCTTTCGCGGTGGCAGCAATATCAAGGGCAATGCGGCCCGCAAACATGCCGGTGCCAGTGATCAAAATATCCGTGCTCATACTGTATCTGCCTTTGCTTTGGTGCGTGGTCTTTCCCATCGACCCGCGGGGTCAACGGGTAGCATGTGTTTGCGAACGCGTTGGCTAGGTGTTTTGGGGAATTCATCAAGAAAGACGATGAACCGGGGGCGTTGATAAGGTGCCAATCGGCTTTCCAGCCAGAGGTGGATGGCGTCGCCGTCCGGTGTGGCGCCCTCTTGCAAGCGCACGAACAAAAGGATGTCGGATTCGCCGATTTCGGCGGGCACGCCGACCATCGCGGATTCTTCGATATCCGGGTGGCGATTGGCGACGGATTCAACCTCGAACGCTGAGACGTTCTCACCTTTGCAGCGCACGCTGTCGGTCAACCGCCCGTGAAAACGCAGTAAACCATCCTCGCCCCATGACCCGGCGTCGCCAGTATAGTAGCCATCACTTCGCAGTGCATTGGCCGTCGCATCGGGCGCGTTATGATAGCCCGCAAAGATCGCACCTGGCACAGAGGAAGAGATCACGATCTCGCCGCGCCCTTCGCCAGCGCCAAGGGTACGGCCAGTTTCATCTTGAACGCGGATCTGAAACCACGGCAGCGGTTTTCCTATCGCGCCAACGACGCGTTGCGTATTGACGGCGCCGATCGACGATGCCTCGGTCATGCCGTAACATTCGGTTATTGTGACGCCGAAACGTTCTTCAAACGGTTTCCATGCCGCAGCGGCACAGCCGCCTCCCCAAGCGACACGCACCTTGTGTGCACGTTCATAGGGTGATGGCGGTTGCTTTAGCAGGATCTGCAGAATCCCACCCAGATGGTGAATATGGGTGCAACCCGATTTGGTCACGTCCTGCCAGAACCGGCTGGCAGAGAACCGGTCCGCGATGGTCAATGTAACGTCATGCAGGATTGGCAGCACGATCACCTGTGCGCCGCCGACATGATAGAATGGCTCCCACATGTACAGGTTGTCACCCGGCTGGATCATTGCCACCTGTTCGACCCCCCATGTGGCGATCTCCAGCATCTTTTGCGTCACTCGCACCCCCTTGGACGCGCCAGTAGTCCCAGAGGTAAACATGATCGAGGCCAGTGCATCAGGAGGAGGCACATCAAACAAGGGGCTGCTGTCTGGCCGCTCTGGCAAGGCCGAGTTGACCAGCGTTAAAATGCCTAGACGCGGTTGAACGACGCAGTTGGCGATAGTATCGTGCACCTCGGGATCGCAGACCACGACCGCCGCATCGACCAGCCGGATCGCATGCGCCAGCCCCTCGCCCACGAGCGACGGGTTGACCGGCACCCAGATCATACCTGACCGCAGCAGACCATGGATCAGCGCCAGCGTTGCAGGGCTATTGCGCGTCATCACAGCCACTTTATCACCCGGGCGCACGCCCGCATCAGCCAGCCAGCCAATCATGGCATCCGCTGCATCTGACAGGGCAGCAAAGGTGATCTGCGCCCCATCTACCGTGCGTGCAAAAAGGCGATTAGGCGTTTCCTCGGCCCGCTCCAGAAATGTTTTAGCCAAGCCTTTGATCAGCATCGCCTGCTCCGTATTGATCCCATTGACGCTCGCTGCGCCGATTTCGTTGCATGACATTATTTTTTCTGCACTTTCTGGGCCGCTATCAACAGCAAGGTCACAATCACCAGAACCACAACCGATACCGCCGCAAGCGTCGGATTAAGTTGCAAGTACATGTCGTCCCACATCTGTTTAGGCAGTGTCGATTTCAAACCACCACTGATGAACAGCGCGATCGTCAGCTCATCAAAGCTGGTCACGAAGGCGAACAGCGCCGCAGAGATGATCCCACCTCGCAAAAGTGGTAGGGTGATCAACCGCAATACGGTGATCCGCCCCGCACCCAGCGTCGCAGCGGCATCATTCAATCGCCAGTCATAGCCCTTCAACACCGCACCAATGGTGATGAAAGTGAACGGGACGGCCAACAGCGTATGTCCGATAATCAAACCGATATTGGATGCGACCAACCCAATCTGAGCCATCAGATAGAAAAGACCAACAGCGATCACGATCCGCGGCACAATCATCGGCGCCAGCATCAGCGCAAAGATCGCCTTGCCATAGCGACTGTCCGAGCGCGCAAGTGCAAGGGCCGCCAGACCGCCCAGACACGTTGCGACAATAGCCGTGGCAAACGCGACGCCGAAGCTGCGGATCGTTGCCGAAATCCAGATGGGCGAGTTAAAGTAGAACTCGAACCAGCGCAACGAATAGCCCGGAGGCGGGAATGCCAGCGTCCTGTCCGAGGTGAACGCCAAGGGCAAAACAATCATCGCCGGGGCCAATAGAAAGACAAAGATGATCAACACATAGGCAAACTTGAATGGTCGGCGTTCACTGGTGCTTTGGCCTAGTCGATCAAACGGCGAAGAAAGCCATGCCAACAAGCTCAACACTTTTTGCGCCAAAAACCGCAGCCATTGACCATGCTTCTTGCCCGACGTCGAACTCGCGGACGTCAGCGTCGACAGGCCGAACAGGCGGTCATAGAACCAGATCGCCACCAGCGCCGCAGCCACCAACATCACCGACAGAACCGCCGCGAAGGCCCAATTAACCAGTTGCTGCACCTGCATTATGATGATCTGCGCTAACATGGTCTGACCGCGCCCGCCCAGATAAGCAGGCACAATGAAGAACCCCAGCGACGTGATGAACGTCAACAGCCCCCCCGCAGCTACGCCCGGCATGGTCAGCGGAAATTCAATCAGCCAAAACCGTTGCGAGCGGCGCGCGCCCATGCTGCCCGCTGCCAGTGACAGGCGGTTGTCTACGTTGGCCATCACCGGAACCATCGTCAGGATCGCCAGCGGCATCATCGCATGAACCATGCCAATGAGCACACCCAGTTCGTTATACATCAAACTCAGAGAGTCTTCTGCCATTCCCGTGCCAGTCAGGATCGAATTGATCAGCCCCTTGTCGCCCAGCATGATCATCCACGCAAAAGTCTTGACCAGGTAAGAGGTCCAGAATGGCAGCAGTACCAAGAAAAGCCATTTGTTGCGCTTGTGACTGGGCAGTGATGCCAACCACGACGCCAAAGGATATCCCAGCAAGACTGAAAAGAACGCCGTCAGCACTGAAATCCGGAATGTGATGCCCAAGATACGCGAATAAACCGGCGTATCGACCAGCTTTTGATAATGGTCGAGCGTGAAAGCGGCGGTATCCGCGTCCTGAATGCTTAACCCGATAAGGCGGGCCATAGGCCACAACAGGAACACCGCAACAAAGGCCAGCGCAGGCGCGGCCAGCCAGATAGGGCCGAACTTTGGGCGCCAAGATTGCACGCGCGAAATGGTCTGTGCAACGCTCATGACACGATACGCCCTGCCTCGATCGGCCAATGGACCTTGATTTCGTCACCCACGTTCAGGCCACTGACATTGGCAGGATCCTGACGCGCGTTGAATTCCGTGCCGTCGGGCAGGCTTAGGATCAGACGGTTGTCGGACCCGATATAAACGATGTCACGTAAACGCGCAGTTACCTCGTTCATGCCCTCACCATTGGCGGATCCAAGGCGCAACTGTTCGGGCCGCACGATCAAAGCATGCTCGCCCGCCTCCGTATCCCGCGCGCCCATCCGTCCAACAAAATTGCCAGAGCCGGTAGCGATCCGCGTCAGTCCATTGTTCGCGACCCCGTCAATCCGACCTTTCAGAATGTTGGAATGACCAATAAAAGTGGCAGCAAAAAGCGTCTCGGGGTCCGAGTAAATCTGATGAGGCGTGCCCACCTGTTCGACCCTCGCATGGTTCATCACGCAAATACGGTCCGACAGCACCAGTGCCTCTTCCTGATCGTGCGTAACATAGATCAGGGTCGTCTCAAACTCGCGGTGCAGGCGACGGATTTCAAGCTGCATAGTTTCACGCAGGGCCTTGTCCAGCGCCCCCAATGGTTCATCCATCAGAATAATTTCGGGACGGAAGACAAAACAGCGGGCCAGTGCCACGCGCTGCTGTTGTCCGCCGGACAGTTCGCGCGGGAAACGATGCGCAAAGGCATCCAACTGTACCTTTTCCAACGTCTCGGCAACGCGGCGCTTAACATCAACATCTGGCAGCTTGCGCATTTTCAAAGGGAAGGCCACGTTCTCGGCCACGGTCATATGCGGAAATAGCGCATAATGTTGAAATACCAGCCCCATACCACGCTCGTGCAGCGCGCGACCGGTCCAGTCCGCCCCATCGATCCATAACCGTCCTGAGGTGGCTGGCGTTAAACCGGAAACCATTTGCAACAAAGTTGTTTTACCGGACCCGGACGGCCCCAGCAGCGTCAAAAGCTCGCCACGCGGAATGTCCAGATGCGTTGGTTGCAACGCGGTGAAGTCACCGTAATTCTTAGACAAACCGTCGATACGAATTTTGGCGTTGGTGTCAGTCATATGTTTTCGATCCTGGTAAGTCCAAACGGTAATGCGCGGAAAAGCCATCGGCGGGCGGAAGTCCCGCCGATGGAAGTCTCAGGGAGAGTCGTCGATCTCAGAAAATCAGGTCAGCAGCCAAAGTTCGAACCGCTCGGCCATCTCCGCGCGATTTTCCTGCCACCATGCTTCGTCGGCCAAAGTCATGCCTTCCAAATTCTGGGGCGCTGTTGTCAGCACCTTGGCGCGCTCGGGGTCGATAAAGTCATAAGCCCGCAGGTTGGTCGGACCATAGGACAGATCATCCGTGAATAGCGCCTGTTGCTCGGGTCGGGCGCAGAATGCGACAAATTCGCGTGCAGCATCGGCTTTGGGGCCACCTTTGGGCAGTCCCCAACCTTCGATTGAATACAGACCCTGGTTCCAGACGATCTGCGCCGGCGCACCGGAATCGATTGCCGCCTGAAGGCGCGCATTCCACCCGGTGGTCATGTCAACTTCGCCGCTTTGCAACAGTTGCGACGTTTGCGCACCACCGGTCCACCAGACGCTGACCTTGTCTTTGATTTCATCCAGCTTGGCAAAGGCACGATCAACATCCAGCGGATACAGATCAGCCGCCGCGACACCATCCGCCATCAAGGCCTGCTCTAGGGTGTCGATCGGATTCTTGCGTAGGGCACGGCGGCCGGGGAAGTTTTCAACATCCCAGTATTCAGCCCAGTTCGACGGTGGCTTTCCTACGGCCTCAGAGTTGTATGCGAACACACTGGAGTAGACGTCGATGCCCAAGAAGTTGGAATGCGCAGCGCCCGACATAAAGTCAGAAGTCAGAGCGGGGTCCAAGTTGAGCGGATCAAGCAGGTCCTGCTGCTCAAGGATAAGGCGCGCAGACAAGGTCAGCGTGCAGACATCCCAGATATAGCTGTCTGTTTCGACGATGGACTTGAATTGCGCCGTTGGCTCGGCGTCGCGCGCAACCGACACGATCTCAATTCCCGTTTCCTTGGCGAAGGGGTCATAAAACGCTTTGCGGTACCCCTGCGCGAAAGGCCCGCCGGGATCGGCCACGGTCAGTGATGTCACCTGCGCATTTGCCTTGCGGCCCAGCATTGGAACGGCCAATGCCGCAGCACCAGTGGCAAGAAGGCTGCGGCGGTTCAGTGACTTAAAAGGGGTCTTGGTCATTGTCAGTACTCCATCTGTTGGTTTGTTTTTCTCTGGCGCAATTCTGACCTTCACACATCGGCGAAGGCTGGATAGGTTCTCACGTCTTTGCGCGCTTTTTAAAGAACTCTTCCATCATTGCCTGTGGCTCGCCCGTACCATAGGCTTCTAGTTGAATACGGATGCCGGATGTCATCGCGTCGTCGTACCCTGCCTGCGTCACTTCCTTAATGCGCTGACGGTTCAGGCGCATTGCGACGGGTGGTTTTTCGGCCAGTTCTTCGGCCAAAGCCAACGCAGTCGGCAACACTTGATCCTCAGCCACCAGACGGCTGATCAACCCAAACTTATCTGCCTCTTCCGCGCCAAGCATCCGGCCAGTCAATGTCAGGTCTATCGTGCGCGCGAGACCGATCATTTCGCGCATAATCCAATTGCCCGTGACAGTCGGGATACCCGACAGAATTTCCGGTTGCCCCATACGCACACCGGAATGGGCAACCCGCAAATCGCACAACAGCGCCACCTGAAAGGCGGACCCGGCCGCCACACCGTTGAGTGCGGCAACGATCGGTTTTGATCCGTCACGGAACCGGGCGTAGAGGGCCTTCCATTCGCCCATCCATTTTTCGGTGCGATCCGCGTCGAACGTTTTGCTTTCGCTCAGATCCTGCCCCGCACCAAAAGCTTTGTCGCCTGCCCCGGTGAGAACGATGGCACCGATGCCATCGTCCGCCTCGGCCCCGTCCAACGCCGCGATCAGCATATCACGCATCTCTGCGTTCCAAGCGTTCATTTTCTCAGGGCGGTTCAGTGTGATGCACAGAACTTTGCCAGTTTTTTCGGTCAGGATGAAGTTTTTCATTGTAAGCCATTGCATTGTGATAGTTAATATTAGAATAGTTTAGGAAATGACAACGAGTCAACTGCTTGTTGCGCGCTCGTCGCCCCTGCCACAAACTTCAGGGACGAAGAACGCAGCGCGCACCCGGCCTGCATGACCCTTGCAAACCTGGAGGTTTCGGTGACGGTGGACAAAAACAGCCCTGCGAGAAAAGCAGACCCGTTGATGGTGCAATCCGTCGCAAAGGCATTTCGCGTACTTGAGGCGTTTGATTCAGGCCACCCGCGCATGACCTTGTCTCAAATTGCGCAACGGACCGATCTCGACCTAAGCGGCGCACAACGGTTTGCGCATACGTTGCAGGTGCTAGGATACTTGGACAAAGACCCCAAGACG
Source organism: Roseovarius aestuarii (assembly GCA_027214255.1). Taxonomy (GTDB): domain Bacteria; phylum Pseudomonadota; class Alphaproteobacteria; order Rhodobacterales; family Rhodobacteraceae; genus Roseovarius; species Roseovarius aestuarii_A. Next base: position 3,674 of record JAPWHL010000039.1, on the reverse strand, counting down.
CGGCAGTTTGAGCTGACGGTCAAGTCGTTGGACAGGGCCTATCATTTCACCCGCTCGTCGCGCCTGGTTGATCGGGCGCTGCCGATCCTGCAGTACCTCAGCAAGGAAACCGAAGAGACCGTGAACCTGACCGTGCTGGACGGCACAGAAATCGTGTTCATCTCGCGTTTTCTCAGCCGCCATGTCCTGAACACGGATGTCATTATCGGCACGCGTCTGCCCGCCTATTGCATGGCGCCCGGACGCGCGATCCTGTCCGCCATGCCTCCCGAGGATGCGGAAGCCATACTCGCGGCGTCCGACATCAAAGCTCATACCCCGAACACAATCACAGACCTGCAAGCCTTGCGTGCAAGCATAGAACAGACCCGGCTGGACGGCTATGCGACTGCGTTTGAAGAACTCTACCGCGGGGACGGTTCCGTTGCGGCACCAATCTTGGGCGCCGACGGTCATGTAATGGGCGCGGTATCGGTTGCGGCCTCGACCCTGCGATACAGCCGCACCGCTATGATTGAAACGTTTGCCACGATGATCGTGGCAGCCGCACGGTCAATCTCGCCGGGATGATGTACCGTTGTATTGACTGTGGACCGAACCCTTGAACACCGTTTGACCATGTAAGGACGCACCTCATGACCCATGGGTTGTTTGCGCAAATAGAGCCTGACACGCGGGCCAGTGTTCAGTTCACGTTTGACGGCACTCCGGTAAACGGATTTGTCGGTGACACAGTCCTGGCTGCATTGTTGCGAAGCGGCACATACATTGGGCAGTCGGAATTTGACGGCACGCCCCGCGCCGGTTTTTGCCTGATGGGAAGTTGCCAGGACTGCACCCTCTGGGACAGCGATGGACGCCGATTGCGCGCTTGCATGGTGGACATACAAAGTGACATGGATCTGCGCTCAACCCCCTATCGGGACACGTCGGATCATGGATAACCCACCCCGAGTCGTCATCGTCGGTGCGGGCCCAGCAGGCCTGGCGGCAGCGCGCCATTTGGTTGAGGGAGGCATCCGCCCCGTCGTACTAGAGGAATCCGCGCGCGCCGGCGGGCAGGGAACGCGCCGCTTGGTCGCCCACATGTCGCACCACCGCAACCGGATCTATGGCAGGGCAGCGTCTGGCATGGCCGCGCGTGAAACCGTCGAGGATGCCGTTCTGTCGCAATGCGATTTCCGCACCGGCACACTTGTCTGGGGAAGTCATGCCGGGCGGCTGGAGCTGCTGGGACCGGATGGTTACGACAGCCTACCCTACACGCATTTATTGATCGCGGTGGGAGCCACGGACCGCGTGTTGCCACTCCCCGGCTGGACCTTGCCTGGGGTCTTTACACTGGGCGGGGCGCAGGTTGCGTTGAAACGCCATGCCAGTTTTATCGGCGACAGGATCGTTTTTGCCGGATCATCCCCGCTGATGTATCTGGCGGCGGCGCAATATCTGCGACTGGGACATCCTGACCTGACTATTCTGGACACTACGCCACTTAGCCGGAAAATACGCAGTTTTCCCGCTATGATGCGCCATGCGCCTAAAACCGCGCTACAAGGGATTTCCCTTATGGCAGAGTTGCGCCGCGCCGGGATTAAAATGGCGTTCGGTGTCGCGCTAAAAGCGATCGAGGGAGGCGAGCGAGTCAATACGATAGAATACGCAACACGTGGCGGCCAAATTGTGCGCACGCCCGTAGGTGCCGTCGCCTTGGGCTATGGTCTGCGTCCCGAGTTGCAATTGGCCGAACTTGCAGGGGCAACCTTGCGTTATGATAAACGCCACCGCCAATGGTTTGCACAGGTTGACGCCATGGGGCAGGCCACCGACGGCCTGTGGATAGCGGGCGATGGTTCACGCATTGGTGGGGCTGAGGCTGCCGATGCCGCGGGCTTTCTCGCCGCAGAGAGCATGCTGACAACACTGGGCCATCCCGCCGCAGATCCACTGAAAATTCGGCACTCGCGCCGCCGCCTAAAACGACAGCAGTGCTTTCAGGATGCCATGACCGGTGCCTTTCAATGGCCCGCCGCATCCGCCCCGAACATACCCGATGAAACGCTTGTGTGTCGCTGCGAACGTATCTGTGCTGGCGAAATTCGTCATGCAATCACAACCAGCTTGGGACCGGTCGAAATCAACCGGGTCAAAGCGGTGACACGTTGCGGCATGGGACGCTGCCAAGGGCGGTTCTGCGGCCCTGCATTGGGCGAACTCGTCGCAATCGCAACCGGCGAAGCACCGGGGTATCTGCGCGCGCAGGCTCCCATCCGACCAGTTCCCCTGTTAGCCACTGACAGCGAGCACACATGACACATACCGCCGACAACTGCGATGTCCTGATCATCGGCTGCGGCCTGTTCGGAGCGTTTACCGGCCTCTTCCTCGCCAAGCGCGGCGTTCGCGTCACTGTGCTGGAACGTGGATGGGTCGGCGCTCAAGCCAGCGGCACCAATTTCGGCAATCTGCGCCTGCATGGCCGTTCAGCCAACCAATATCCACTATCATTGCGGGCGCAGGACCTTTGGGAACGCTACGGCGACCTAACCGGTGAAGGGTGCGAAATCGAACGAACCGGGCACCTTTATTTTGCCGTGACTGATGAAGGGCGCGATACCCTGCACCGCGATGCGCAAACTGCCACAGGCTTTGGCGTGGTCTCTGAATTGCTTGAGGGCGACGCGCTGCGCCAAAGGTTCCCGTTTCTGTCGTCCCACATTTCGCTGGCGGCTTTTTCTCCGCGCAGCGCGGTCGCCAACCCCCGCCTCGCCACTGCCCCTGTGGCCCGTGCCATCCAGCGCGCCGGTAGCCATGTGATCGAGCAATGCGAGGTCAGCAGCGCGCGCGCGATTCCCGGCGGCTTTGAGGTGCAGACAACGTCCGGGCGCATTTTCTCCGCCCCCAAGCTGGTAAACGCCGCCGGTGCATGGTCGGGCCGAGTGGCCAAACAGTTTGGCGAGCCGGTGCCGATGTTCAGCGCAGGCCCCCCGCAATTCGTAACCGAACCGTTGCCATTCCGTCTGCACCCTTCCGTCCATATGGTCGAAGGCGACGTGATCGTACGCCAGATCCGCCGGGGCAACGTGATTTTCTCGGGCTATCCACGCACGCATTCATTGCCAAGTGGCAACTTCACGCATGTGCCACCGTCCAAGACATTGCGCGGGATGAGCGCGCTGCTGCGATGCATCCCCATGTTGGCCCACGGAGAAATCATCCGTGTCTGGTCCGGGGTCGAAGGCTATTTGCCCGACATGTTGCCTGTCATCGGTCCAAGCACGACCATTCCGTCACTCTTCCATGCATTCGGTGGCAGCGGCGGAGGGTTTCAAATTGCGCCCGCGGTTGGCGAAGGACTCGCCGAGTTGATCGCCAGCGATATGCTGCCATCCATGTTGTCAGGCTACGGAATTGGTCGTTTTATCGATAGCACCAACGTTTCAGTCAAAATAGAGCGCGAATTTGACTGCCCTGCTATTCAGTGAGCCACAACCGCAGAATCCTTGTTCAGCACTGACGTCTTTTATCGATACCGTGAAACAGAGGTGTGAGGTGCCCCTAGATTTGTAGACGGTTTGCTTGGTAATTTTGGAACCAAGTAGAGACGGATATGACCAAAGGAATACGGTTTACAGACGAGTTCAAACAGGACGCTGTGGCGCAGGTTGTTGAGCGTG
>JAPWHL010000038.1 GCA_027214255.1 Roseovarius aestuarii | reverse complement strand
TGAGCTCCTTCGTGTTGAAGATCAGCAGACTACAAATCGCAGCTTACGTCAGCGTCCGATTTTCGGGGGGTAGCTCATCTCGCAGGCATTGAAAGTTTGGATTCATACTTTGACTGGCGAGCTTAATGTAAATGAATGAAGTGCGACCATGACGTTACGTTGAAACAAAGATGAATGGTGAAGCCAGCCAAATTCGATGTGCCCACGAGGCGCTGCGTTGTACTGCAAAATCAAAACGCACTGGAAAGCCGTGCAAAAGCCCTGCAGTGCGCGGCTGGCAGGTCTGTCGGATGCACGGCGCGCGCGGCGGCGCTAAACCGGGCAAGTCGCATCCCAATTATCGTCATGGTGAGCGTTCGATTGAAGCTGTGAGTTTGCGGAAGTTGGTCAGCAAATTGATCCGAGAAACACTGTAGCAATAGTTTGCGAACGAACGCTCAGGGAAATATTTGGCATGCGAATTCCGATGCGCCTAAGCGTGCCCGTTTGGGGGGGGGCGGTCAAAACTCTACTGCGTGCGCTTCAGGACCGGCGGGGGTAGTCAGATTCTTATGCGGCCAAATCAGAGACAAAAAGTTGAGGCCCGCAAAAGCCGCTACCATCCGAAATCGAATGTGGGGAAAAATGTGGGAAATGAAAGCCGCCAAATCCTATAAGTATCTGTGTTTGCAGGTAAAAATAGGGTGTGGTGGCGGAGACGAAGGGATTCGAACCCTCGAGACCCTTCCGGGCCTACTCCCTTAGCAGGGGAGCGCCTTCGACCACTCGGCCACGTCTCCACCGACGCGTATAGCCAAGGAAACATAGGGGTTACAAGGCGAAAATATCCGCCCGTTCTTGAATTTTTCCTCCATGGGAAGAAAACTCCTTGAAATGGCAGTGAAAGGCACTGAATGGCGCCCAGTTTGGGATACATTTGGAAAATTTCCCAACAGAAAAGCGGCCTCTGAGCATATGGGCTGCTGCAGCACACGCCTATCTTCAGCGGCATAGCTATCTGAAGGGTCGGATTTCCGTTCCACTCGCGTCGTTCCTATCTCCTCCTCACAACGAGAATCTGAAATGGGTTAAACGGTTACTAACCCAGGTTATGCGACGACACTCGACTTACACGTGTACTGGCGGACATCACTCGTTTCGAGTCGCGCACGAATTGGTACGGTCACTCGGCATCAGGCGGGTTCGCGGAGGTTACCCATGGCCTGCAATATGGGCAGCTGGTGGTCTCGCCCAATGTAGCTGCGCTAATGTAATAGTTTAGCGCGGCTTAGACATTAAGGCCAAACCTGAAGGCGAAATTGTAAGCGGCACAGTTTGGAAATGAGTTGAGCCAGCCCCAGCCCGCTCTCAATCAAAAGGGCTGTAGGGATGGGACTCGCGGCGTTGAGTGCTTGCACGCCCTGTAATGACGAGGCACGCCAAGTGAAATGTCGACTTTGCGCCGAGACACGACGGGCGGATTGTGTTTAAAAACTCTCACACAGCGCGTTGGCTCCAAATTTTGCAGAACAGAATTCTGATCTACTAAAATTTTTACAGTCCCAGTGGGAGCAATCAGGCCATCAGGGAGCGATTTCCCGCCTTTCCGAAATGTACACATGCAGCAAGGAATGCTTCAACAGAATCGGCGGATGTTGTTGAAAAAGTCGGCCGAAATCATCAATTTTGAAGCCCTATGTCGCTGAGCACGACCGTTGCGTTCGGGCGATCGCCTGTCTCTCCGCCCAAGGCGGTGAAATAGCCGTTCAGCTCATGCTGCGGCCTCCTGTTTGATGCTTCGCGGGCGTATCGGAACAAGATCGACCGACTGATGAAAGCTGCACAATTTAAGTACCAAGCCGCACCTGATGAAATTGATTATCGGAATGGAAAGGAAGTTGGACAAAGCCGAAACGCTCTCCATACTGAAGTGTGACTGGGTCAGACTTCAGTATCAGAATATTTTGATATCTGGGGCATCTGGAACTGGCAAAACTTGGTTGACCTGTGCGCTAGGAGCCTCAGTTGTTCAGCACAAAATGTCGGTGCGCTGCGCCCGCGTTGGTCGCCTTGCCGAAGAAATCATGTATGCCCGCCTAGACGGCACAATTACGAAGTTACGGGCAAAATTGGCGCGTCTGGATCTTCTGATCATTGACGACTTTGCCTTAAGCCCCATGAGCAAGCAGGAGTTAACCGATATCTTTAAAATCATCGAGGATCGATCAGCGCAACGCTCAACTACCTTGATCTCGCAACGCTACCCCCAAGAATGGTACGGCTACATCAATGATTCTCTGCTCGCTGACGCTTTCATGGACCGGCTTCGAAGTAGAGCGTACCTTCTAAATCTAGAGGGCAAATCTTTTCGTTAAAGTTAGCCGCGCAAGGTTAATAAAGTTGAGCGGCTGAATCTTTGGCATTGGGGTGGGCAATGCTGTGATTTTTTTGCATCAGGCAACTGAATGGCTCTGGACCTACAACAACGAGCGCCTCTTCATGGGTGTCGGCGGCATGACACCCGCAATGAAACTGAAAACAGCCGCGTAAATTCTACGGCTGCGCCCCATTAAAAAGCGGGGATTGCCCCGCCAACAGAATGGGGAACCGCTCACGCATTAATGCAACAGTCCCGTGTGGAAAGAGGTCCGTTCTCGTCGTCGGAATTATTCTGCGGTCCAACCTCCATCGATCAGAAGATGCGTGCCGGTCATCATCGCTGAGGCATCCGAGGCAAGAAAGACGACGGGCCCCATCAGGTCTTCGACTTCGCCTACACGGCCCAGCTTAATCTTCGACATGATCCATTCGCGGCGTTCTGGGATCTGAAGCGTCTGCTCGCCCAGCGGCGTGCGAATAAATGTCGGGCATAACGTGTTTACACGGATTGCGTGCGGCCCCCACTCTATCGCCATTGCCTTGGTCATGCCTTCGAGCGCATGCTTGCTGGCGGCATAAACGGCCCGATCCGGCCCGCCCACATGGCCCATCTGCGAGGATACGTTGATCAGCGAGCCGGGCATACGCGCCGCGATCAGACTCTTGGCGACAGCGCAGCTCAGAAAGTAGGCCGCGCGCAAGTTCACGTCCATGACCGCGTCATAATCCTGCACCGAGGTGTCGACGGTCGGTGAGTGCCGTGCCTTGCCGGCGGCATTGAGCAGAATATCGAACGGCCCTTCGACGCCGACGAAGGCCGCTGTTGCCGCCAGATCCGTAATGTCGAGTGAATGTGGCGTGGCGCCTCGTCCGATGAGTGCCGCCGCCTCGTCCAGAGCCGCGGCCCCGCGCGCCAGCAGCGTGACGGCGGCCCCTGCTTCGGCCAAAGCAGCAGCGCACGCCATCCCGATACCGGATGACGCCCCGGTGACGAGCGCACGCTTGCCGTCGAGGCGGAACGATGGAGTGCGGGGCAGCCTCATTCCGCCGCTGCGCCGTAGGGCACGTTCTGTTTGCCATAGCGACGCACGCGAATATTGCATTGCTCGGCATGACCGACAAAGCCTTCGAGCATGCAAAGCCGAGATCCGTAGGCACCGATCCGGGCCGCCGCTTCGTCGGTTGTGATCCGTTGGTAGGAATGCGTCTTGAGAAATTTTCCGACCCACAGTCCGCCAGTGTAGCGCCCCGCCTTTTTCGTTGGCAAAGTATGATTGGTGCCGATGACCTTGTCGCCGTTGGCGACATTGGTGCGCGGCCCGAGGAAGAGTGCGCCGTAGGAGTGCATGTTTTCCAGATACCAATCGTCACGGTCGGTCATCACCTGCACATGTTCAGAAGCGATGTCATTGGCGACGGCCAACATCTCATCATGAGTTTCGCACAAGATGACCTCGCCGTAATCGTTCCATGAGACGGCGGCCGTGGCCGCAGTTGGCAGAATTTTGAGTATCCGGTCGATTTCGGTAAGCGTCGCCTCGGCAAGCTTGCGGGAAGTTGTCAGCAGGATAGCCGGAGAGTTGTAGCCGTGCTCGGCCTGCCCGAGCAGATCAGTGGCGCAAAGCTCGGCGTCAACGCTGTCATCGGCGATAACCATCGTCTCGGTCGGGCCTGCAAAGAGGTCGATGCCGACACGCCCATAGAGCTGGCGCTTGGCCTCGGCGACGAAGGCGTTGCCAGGGCCGACGAGCATGTCGACCGGATCGATTGTTTCCGTCCCTAGCGCCATCGCGCCTACAGCTTGCATACCGCCTAGGACGTATATTTCATGGGCACCGCCCATGTGCATCGCGGCGACGATGGCAGGGTGCGGGGCGCCGTTCACGGGGGGGGCTGATGCGACGATGCGCGGCACACCGGCGACCGTCGCTGTGAGCACCGACATATGCGCGGAGGCGACCATCGGAAACTTACCCCCCGGCACATAGCAGCCGACTGATTGAACCGGAATGTTGCGATGCCCCAGGACGACGCCGGGAAGGGTTTCGATTTCCACATCGGTCATCGAGGCACGTTGCGCCTCGGCGAAGCGGCGAATCTGGGTCTGCGCAAAACGGATGTCGTCCATGTCACGTGGGGACACTTTGGCCATCGCCGCTTCGATCTCGGACGCAGAGAGGCGGAAGGTCGGCGGATCATACTTGTCGAACTTCACGGACAGATTACGCACCGCTGCATCGCCGCGGGTTTCGATATCGCTCAGAACGTCTTCGACCGTTGTGCGCACCCTGGCGTCGTCGTCGGCACGTTCGGATTCTGGCTTTCCGGTCTTGAGTTGAGTGATCGTCATAAATCGGTCCTTTCACAGAAATCGAGAGATGCTTTGCGGCACCAGGGCGTGCCCGCACAGGCGGACATGATCTTCCACCTCGCAGGCGAGAAGAGAGTCCCTAGAGCGCCGATCCGCGTGCAGAGATGTTCAATCGTCGGCATATTTCTTGTCGAATTCCCACACATCTGGAAATCCCATGAGGTCATTGAATTTGGCGAAGGAGTAGAGCGCGGAGCGCTCTGTTGTGCGGCCGTTCTCGAGCAAGTCTTCGTATACGTTTTCCAGTGCCGTGCCGGCGGCGAGAAAACCTGCGCCTGGAAAGATGCCGATATTGTAACCGATATTCTTCAGCCCAGCTTTGGACAGGATCGGGGTCTTGCCGCCTTCCACCATGTTGGCCAGCGTCGGCGCGTCTATCTCGGCGTTGACCCGGCGCATCTCGTCCTCCGATTCGACGCTTTCGACGAACACGACGTCGGCGCCTGCCTCCCTGAACGCCTTGCCACGACGAATTGCTTCGTCCAGCCCTAGCCCGGTGCGGGCATCGGTGCGAGCGATGATCAGGAATTCATCCGAACTGCGGCTGTTCGCAGCGACCTCGATCTTGCGCAGCATTTCTTCGAGCGGCACGACTTTGCGGTTTGGCGTGTGACCGCATTTTTTGGGAAATTGCTGGTCCTCTAACTGGATTGCGGCAACGCCGGCCTGTTCGTAGCCCTTCACCGTGTGGGCGACATTGAGGAGCCCCCCATACCCAGTGTCGGCGTCGGCGATGAGGGGCGTTTTAGTCATCATCGCGATGCGGCCCGCTCGCTCGACCATGTCGCGATACGTGGCGAGGCCAGCGTCGGGCAGGCCGAGATAGCTTGCGACCGTGCCGTATCCGGTCATGTATAGCGCCTGGAAGCCCATCCGGTCGGCGATGAGGGCCGAGATCAGATCGTAAACACCAGGGGCGAGGATGAACTCGTCATCCGTCAACATCTTTTTGAGGGTCTTGGTCATCTGGTTTCCTTACGGTTAATTGGGGGCGGTCAGCCACGGATGAGATTTTCCGTGCCGGCCTTCGAAGGTTTTGATCTCGGTGAGGCGGCGCAAGGTGTCGGCCGTCTCCGAAAGCCCATTGAGCAGGCATTCCTTGCGATATGGATCAATATCAAAAGTGTAGGAGAGATTGCCGCAAACCACGGTCTGTGAGTCCAGATCCACGGTGATTTCGGTGCCGGGGGTTTCGCTCATCTTGGTGCAGAGTTCGTTTACCGTAGCCTGCGGAGTAGGGATCACCAGAAGGCCGTTCTGAAGCGAATTGCCGTGGAAGATGTCGGCGAAACTGGGCGCGATCACCACCCGGAAGCCGTAATCAGCCAGCGACCAGACCGCGTGTTCTCGCGATGAACCGCAACCGAAATTGTCACCCGTGACGAGAATCGTAGCAGCGTCGAAGGGCGGCTGATTCAGCACAAAATTCGGATCCGCGGTGCCATCTGCCTCGCTGCGCAGATCGGCGAATAGTGCATCGTCGAAGCCTTCCTTACGCGCGCGCGTAAGGTACCGGGCGGGCACAATGAGGTCAGTGTTGATGTTGGACTTCGGCAGGGGCGCCGCGATGCCACGGTGGGACTTGAACGGTTTCATTACACTTCCTCAGAGCTTGCGGACATCGGCGAGATGGCCGGTGACGGCCGCTGCGGCGGCCATGGCAGGGCTGAGCAGATGTGTGCGGCTGCCGCGCCCCTGTCGACCCTCGAAATTGCGGTTCGAAGACGAGGCGCAACGCTCGCCCGGTGGCACCAGATCGCCATTCATGGCGACGCACATGGAGCAGCCAGGATCTGTCCATTCGAAGCCAGCGTCGGTGAAGATGCGGTCGAGGCCTTCTGCCTCGGCCTGAGCTTTCACCTGGCCGGAGCCGGGGGTGACGAAGGCGGGCACCTGTGCCTTGCGGCCTTTGGCGATGGTGGCGGCAGCGCGCAGATCCTCAATGCGGCCGTTTGTGCAGGAACCGATGAAGGCGCGATCGATCGCGATGTCGGTCAGCTGCATTCCCGCAGTCAGGCCCATGTAATCGAGAGCGTGAGCAATCCGTTTCCGCTCGTCATCATTGTCTGCGATGGATGGGGCAGGAACCGCGCCGGTAATCGGCAGCACGTCCATTGGAGACGTACCCCATGTGACCATTGGTGCTATCTCGCTTGAGTGCATCGACACCTCGCAATCAAACACGGCATCGTCATCGCTGATCAGTGTGCGCCAATGCGCCACGGCGCGGTCCCATACATCACCTCTGGGTGCGTAGTCACGGCCCTCAAGGTAAGAGATTGTGGTTTCGTCCGGGGCGATCATGCCCGTGCGTGCGCCCGCTTCGATGCTCATGTTGCAGACCGTCAGACGGCCCTCCATCGATAGCCCGCGGATAGCAGATCCGGCGTATTCGATCACATGGCCAGTGCCACCGCCGGCACCAATCTTGCCGATGAGTGCGAGTATCAGATCCTTGGCCGTCACGTTCTGGTCTAAAGTGCCATCGATTGTGACGCGCATCTGCTTGGGTTTGCGCTGCCAGATGGTTTGCGTGGCCAGAACATGGGCGATCTCGGATGCACCGATGCCGAAGGCCAAGGCGCCCAGTGCGCCATGGGTGGCGGTGTGGCTATCACCGCACACCAGCACGCATCCCGGCAAAGTGATGCCCAGTTCGGGCCCCGCCACATGCACGATGCCCTGTTTGCTTTTGCCGGGTCCGAAGCTGTCGAATCCCCAGCGCTTGGATTCTGCCTCTAGCCGGTTCACCATCTGGTCGAAGTTCGGTTTGCGTTGCGCGGCAGAGTTGCCCGTTGCCACATAGTGGTCAGCCAAACCGAAGGTCAGGTCGGGGCGGCGCAGGGAATGTCCCTCGGCTTCCATCTTGTCGAATCCTTGCGAGGTGGCATCATGGACGATGTGTCGGTCCACGAACAGCAGCGTCGCCCCGTCGGGGCGCTCCATGACGCTGTTCTCGGCCCAAATTTTCTCGAAAATAGTTTTGCCCATTTGGCCTCTCCATATGTGCTCATTTTTGGTCTGCCTGCTTCGCGAGGCGCGCGTTGGCCCGTCGCATTATCAGCGGTGACAGCACCGCAAGAGCGAGGAGGATCAGGAGCGCCAGTGAAATGGGCCGGTCGATGAAAATACTCAGGTCACCGCGGGACAGCTGCCACGTGCGCAGCAGGTTGCCCTCCATCATGCTGCCGAGAAGAATGCCGATGACCATAGCCACCGCCGGATAATTGTAATGCTTCATGATCAGCCCGAGAATCGCGGCACCGGTCAGCGTGATCGGACCCACCATGGTGCCGGACAGCGCGTACGATCCCAGAACCGTCAGAACAGTGATCGCGGGAAGCAAGTATCGAAGCGGAACCTTCACGATGGTGACAGCGACCCTCAAGAAAAGCAGGCCGATACCCGCAAGCAGCAATGCCTGGATCAGGTTACCGCCAATGATGGCATAGACGATTTCCTTATTGTCGGAGATGAAGCGCGGCCCACCGGTCACATTGTGCATGGCAAACGCGCCCAGCATGATCGCAGTGCCCGCGCCGCCCGGAATGCCAAGCGCGAGAAGTGCGACCATTGAGCCGCCTTCGGATGAGGAATTCGCCGACTCCGCCGCGATGACACCGTCAGGGTTGCCGGTGCCGAAGCTATCGGGGTCCTTCGACAGGCTGCGAGCAAAGGAATAAGATACGAGGTTCGCCACTGTCGATCCAACGCCCGGCACGGTGCCGACGAGCGCGCCGATCAGGCCACCGCGAAAGATCATCCCCCACCTTTTGAACGCATAGAAAAAGCCCTTGGCGATTAACGATAGTTTCACCTGCCTGGCTGAGGCATCGGTGACGATGTATTCCCTGCGTGCGAGGCCAAACAGCTCGGACGCGGCAAAAAGGCCGATGATCGCAGCTGTCGTCGAAATGCCGTCCAGCATGTACATGGACCCCATCGTGCCGCGCATAACGCCCGAAGAGCTCATTCCCATGGTGCCAATCATCAGGCCGGCGGCGCCAGCAAGCACGCCGCGCCAAAAGAACATTCCCGACAGCCCAGCGATCAGGAAAAGGCCGGCCACAGATATTAGGAAAAGTTCCGGTGCGCCCAGCTGCAACACGAAGCGAGAGATGGGCTCCAGGATAATGAAAAGCAGCGCGTAGCCGATGATGGTGCCAACTGTAGAGGCAGCGAGGGCGAGGCCGAGCGCCTCGTTGTGTCGCCCCTGTTTGGCCATCGGATATCCGTCGAAACAGGTGGCGATCGCTGCCGTCGTTCCCGGCACGTTCATCAATATTGCCGGCACCGATCCACCAAATCCTCCTCCGGTGAAAATCGCAGTGAGGAATAAGATTGCCGACAGAAAATCCATGTAGAGCGTAAACGGCAGAAATACCGCCATAGCGATCGGCACCGACAGGCCGGGTAGGACGCCGAAGACCAGCCCTATGATTAGTCCGATCGGCACCATTAACCAGGCAGATGGCGTACCGGCAAGAAGGGAGATAGCGTCACTGACAGCGTTTAGATCAAGCATGATACATCACATGAAAAAGGTTGGGACAGGTATGGAAAGCACGTTTTCCAACGCCCAGACCGGCGGTAATCCGACGACCAGCGAGAACACTGCAATGGCGATCCAGTTACGTGCGCCTTGCAGGATCATGCTAACAGCGATGAACACTACCGTCGCCACGTCGAACCCAACGAAAGGCATTGCGACGACATAAACGGCCATGCCGGTCGCAGCACAAGGCGTGCCGTAGCGTTGCTGGAAGGTATCCCACTGCCCTTCGTCCAGGGCGGCGATCTCGGCGCCTCGGGCGATGTTGCGGATTTCGGAAAGGAAGATCAGAACCACAAAGACTAGGACAATCACGCTGGCTGGTGCGATCAGCAGCATATTCTGAACCTTAGGCTGCGCTGCGTACGCGTCGAAAGTGTACCACATTGCATAGGTGCCGAACCCAGCCAGCAGTAGCAAATGCCCGACCCCGCCGGTCAGGTGTCGTTTCAGTTTTCCCATTTCGCCCTCCCCGACGCCGGTCGCCGCGCATGCAGAACGCGCGCCGACCGGATTTTAAGTAAATCAGTTGAGCTTGTCGGCGTACTGCGAGAAGATTTCGTAACTCTCGTTCAGGCTCTTGGTCGTCGCTTCGGGGCCCATCCATTCGCCGCCGATCTGACCTTCGGCAATGAACTCTTTGAAGTCGTCGCGTTCGAGCGTGCGCTTATACGCGTCGACGAGCTGCTGATAGGTCTCCGGGTGCTTTTCCTTGAAGGATGTCTGCACGGTCAAGGTTCGCAGATCGGCGGCCAGCATCGGAATTTCGACATCGAAACTAGCCAGGACCTCGTTGAGGTTTGGCGCGGCCCAGATATCATCCGGCTCGGCCTTGATGACCGCGAGAGGCCGCACGTCTTGGGCGATGACGGAGGACCCCAGAGCCGAGATCATAGAAAATGTCACTTGGTCGCCGGCCAGTGCGGTGCGCATAGGTGCGCCGCCATCATAGCTGACGAAGGTGACGGCGTCATCGGATAGGCCCAGACGTTCGAGCATAATCAGCGTCGCCAGATGACCGCCATCGCCGTTGATTATGGCCGAGCTTGCCTCACCTGGATTGTCGATGATGAATTGAATCAGCTCCTCGCCCGTCTGGAACGGCTGATCTTTGTTCACCAGCAAGACGTAGTAGTCCTGCCATTGGCCGTTGATGAAGCTGAAATCGTCCCAGTTCAGATTGCCTTGACCGCGAAGGATGTTAGACATCAGATAGGGGTTGATTGGCGATACCAGCGCGACTGAGCCGTCGTCGGGCTGTTGCTGAAACCAAGTATGGCCGAGCGCTGCCGAGCCGCCGGCACGATTCACCACTGTAACCGGTACGCCCAACTCTTCGGGCAGGTAGGACGCGACGGCGCGCGCCATTCGGTCGGCGGATCCGCCGGGGTTGAACGGAACGACGATGGTGAGCTTGCCCGGCTCATAGGAATCTTGGGCGGCGACCGGAAGGGCCATCCCCATCATCGTGGCACCCAGTGTTGCAGCGCCCAAGATGCTTTTAAGGGCCGCTCGGCGATTTGTTTTTTGGATCATGTCTCTCTCCCATTGGCAAAAATTTCATGTGCAGAGCTGGTGCGGACCGGCCCTCCTCCCACTGGCAGAAACCTATTGATCGTATACAATTAGTCAAGTAATATCTAAAAACTGGTCAAATTATGTAATATTGTATACAACTAGGTGAGTATTAATGGCGCACATCAAGACTTCAGACAGCAAAACCGCGTCGCTGCGCGTGTACGAGCAGGTACGGAATCAGATTTCCGTTGGGGCGCACAAAGTCGGCGATCGGTTGACAGAAGGTGCCTTGGCTGAACAGTTCGGCGTCTCGCGCACGCCGGTGCGTGAAGCTTTGCAGCGGCTTGCCAGCGAAGGCTTTGTGGAGGTTTTGCCCCATGCTGGCGCCTTGGTCAAAGGTTGGTCTCAGGGTGATGTGCGCGAGGTGTTCGATATCCGCGCCCATCTAGAAAGCATGGCCGCCGGTCTGGCCGCGCGCCGTGCCACCGCCGAGGATGTGGCGGTCCTGCAATCCTATTGCGATACCATGAAGCAATTATCGCAGATGCCCACGCGCGACGTTCCGAAAATTTCGGAGCAGAACCGTGCCTTTCACGCCGAAATCCTACGGATCGCAGGAAATCGGCGCATGGCGGACATCGCGCTAAATCTAATGGATTTGGGTTTTCTTGTGCGCTCTTTCACCAAGTTCGACCAAGGGAATATTTTGCGCAGTTCCTCAGATCACCAGAACCTTGTCGAAGCGATTCGTCACGGTGACGAGCGATGGGCAGAAGCCATCATGCGCAGTCACATCCTCGCCGCGGCGAGCATTTTTACCGGAACCGCAGAAGACGATGCGCAAGCGCGTATGGCGCTTCGACCCGTCGGTACGACACCACCCAAATGAAAGGAACATCATGGCCAAGCCAAGCCTAAGAGCAGCCCTCGACGCTGGAGACTTTGTCTGTGCCCCCGGCATTCACGACATGATCACCGCAGTGATGGCCAACCACGTCGGCTTTGACTTCATCTACTCATCCGGCTTTTGGGGCACCGCTTCGGTACAGGGGATTCCGGATGCAGGCATCGCCACCTATTCTGACATGGTGTTGCGGCTTCAAACTTTGTGTCGCACCTCGACGGCTGCTGTGATCGCGGATGCGGACACTGGCTTCGGGGGGCTTCTTAACGTGCATCATACCGTGAAGGGATATGAGGCGGCGGGAGCCACTGCGATCCAGATCGAGGATCAGGAGTTTCCGAAAAAATGCGGTCACACCCCCTACAAGAGGGTGATCCCCCCAAATGAGATGGTTGACAAAATTCGCGTCGCATGCGCCGCGCGCGCAGATTCGTCGGAGACGCTGATTATTGCGCGCTCGGACGCGCTGGCCGTTGAGGGTTTCGACAAGACTGTCGAGCGCGGGTTGATCTATCGCGATGCGGGTGCGGATGTCATCTTCTTAGAGGCGTTAACCACCGAGGACGAGATGCGGACCGCTTGCGAGAGTATCGACGCGCCAATGATGGCCAACATGGCGGACGGGGGCATCACTCCGATCCTGCCTGCTGCAACGCTGAAAGATTTCGGGTACGCCATGGCGATCTTTCCGGCGATCTCTGGTCTCGCAGCTGCCGCCGCAGTGGAGCGGGCTTTGAGGATTCTCAAATCCGAGGGCACGTCACAATCGCCGGATGTCGATCTCTTCGACTTTGCTGCATTCAACGAGCTGATCGGCTTCCCAGAGGTTTGGGAATTTGAGCAAAAATGGGCCGCCAAGTAGGCAAAGCCGAAATGAGGGGTTGATATGATTTTCGTCTGTATAGGATGCGGCACGGTGGGTCGAGCTTGGGCTATCGTGTTCGCGCGTGCCGGGCACGCGGTACGGCTTTATGATTCGAATCCCGGTTTTGCCCGTGATGAGGCTCTGCCTGCGATGAAGGCCAGCCTGACCGACCTCGACCTTGCCGAGCCCGTGGCAGACATCATGGTCCGTTTCACGGTTTGCGAAGACATCGCCTCGGCGGTGTCGGGGGCGGACTGGGTGCAGGAGAGCGTCCGCGAAGATCTGCCGCTCAAGCAGGCCGTCATCGCCGAAATTGCGGGGGTCGCACCGGCCGATGCGATAGTCGCCTCTTCGACCTCGGCGTTGCCGGGCTCGCTTTTTCTGAATGACATACCGTCCCCGGCGCGCGCGATGGTCGCCCATCCGGTCAATCCGCCGTCCCATATTCCTCTGGTGGAGCTTTGCGGCACCGGGTTGACCTCGGACGCCTCGATGGAGCGCGCACGCGCGACGTTGATCGCCCTAGGGCAGGATCCGATCACCGTGAACAAGGAGATCGACGGCTTCATCCTTAACCGATTGCAATACGTCATGTTCGCCGAGGCGATGCATCTGGTGGGCGAGGGCTATTGTTCGGCCGAGGATGTGGATAAGGTGATCACAAGTGGACTGGCCCTCAGATGGGCCTCAATCGGTCCATTTATGACAGCGCACCTGAACGCGGCGCATGGGTTCGCCGGGTTTGTAGAACAACTCGGGCCGATGATGAAGAAGATGGGTACGGACGCGGTCACCGATTATGATTGGGGGCCGGAGTTGGTGCAGAAGATACACTGTGCGATGGAGGCGCTGGTTCCGGTCGGGAACATCCCCGAGGCGCAGCGCTGGCGCGATGCCAGGATTCTCGCCACCCGCGCATCGCAGGAGCCGGTGGGCGGCATCAGTCCCAAACTTGAATAGACCCTCCCCAAAGTCGTCCCGACCGTTGGCTTGGGCCATGTCCGCGATGGGCTGCCATTCTTTCACAAGGGTCCGAGCCGTGTCGCCGGACCAGTCCAAATGTGCCGGGTAGTTCATTTCAGCGAAATAGAATCGCCTGAGTGTCAATGGCGTATACCGTGCCGAGCAGGAGACAGAATATGCTGCGATCGCCGTTAGTCCATGGCGCTGTCACGCTTCTGATCGGCGCGGCTGGTGGTCTTGTATTCTTTCTGCTGCATCTGCCTTTGCCGTGGGTTTTGGGCAGCATTACATCTTCGGTGTTTTTTAGCCGGACTGTGAAACATCGCCCAAGATTGCCGGGAATCTGGCGCAGCTACGCGATGGTGGCCATCGGTACGATGCTCGGCGCCGGCTTCACACCCGATGTCATGGCCCGGTCCGGGGCATGGTTGGTCAGCCTGATCGCAATGTCCCTTTTGTCTTTGGTATTTGGCCTTTTTGCCTACACTGTTTTCCGTCGCTGGGGCAAAATGGGCCGCAGCACCGCGCTCTTTGCGGCGATGCCCGGCGGCCTCGCCGTCGTGTCGATGCTGGCCGAAGATTACAAGACCGAAGTCAACCGCGTTGTGCTGTGTCACAGCGCGCGTCTGGTCGTGCTGCTTGTGTTCGCGCCCATCGTGATTCAGTGGATATCGGGAATAGATGTCGCCGATGCCGGTCGCGGTGCGCTTGCGTCATCGCCGATAGATGATCCTCTTGGCTATGGGGCGATCGCCTTGGCGACCGTCTGCAGCTGGTTGCTTGCAAACCGGTTTAAATTTCCGTCCGCCATGCTGCTTTTGCCGCTGGCGATCTCCGCCATCCTGCACGCGACCGGAGCGATTTCGGCGTCTGTGCCTCTCATCGTGGCAATATTTGCGCAGATCGTCATCGGCTCCAACGTGGCCGAGCGCTTTGCTGGCTACGGGATCCGTCAGATTATCCACGACGGCTGGCTCGCTGCGGTAGTCGGCATCGTTCTTGCATTTGGATCACTTGCTGCGGCTTCTCTCATGGCGCCAATCACCGGGATCAAGATCGCGCCGCTCTTCTTGGCTTATCTGCCTGGCGGCGCACCTGAACTCGGGGTCGTGGCACTGTCTCTTATGATCGATCCGGCCATGGTTGCCGCGCACCACGTGCTGCGGGTAATCCTTATCGTATCCATCTTGCCTGTTCTGGCCGGGTGGACCGTACAGCGCAGAAAGCCTCGGCCATAAGGATGTGTCGGCCCACATAGCTTGATCAGGCCTCGGCCCGCCTGCCGGCGTTTCAAAGCAACATTCGAAACGCCGCTTCGTCGAACTGGCTCCCCCCAGCGCGACTAAGCCGCGAATGATATGCACTCCTTCGATGTAGATTGTCTGACGTCAGCGCCCATGGGACAGTTTGGGATGATTTCAGGCTTTGCTGATGGCGTGGATACCCTTCCCGACGGCGTCGCAAGGCGCTGTCAGAGCAAAAAGGCTTGAGGCTGGCAGGGCGAGCACTTAGCGTAGCGGGATGACAAAACGCAGCCCCTTTCGCTGTTTCAAGACGAGCCCTGAGATCATCCGCTTAAGCCTTTGAAGTGATGGATGGAGTTTTGGATAAAGCGGCACAATCCGATTTCCCGCTGAAGATTCTACATCAGTAATCACTAGCCTGTCTTCTTCGACGTCTGTCAGTTTCAACGAGCAGATTTCTTCGATCCTGCAGCCCGTCCACATCCCGGTGGCGATCAGGTCATGGAGTTGCTGATCTGGCTTATCAGAGGACGCAAGGACTCCGTTCTGCAGCCCTTGATCGAAAACAGGCGAAAAGCAGGGAATCGGAAGGGGTTTGATGTGTAAGCGGCGCGGATGGTGGTGCCGGGTCGCAGCGGCTTGACGGTTAACTCGGTTTCTCTTTTCTTTGAGTGGCCATCTGGGAAAGTGATTTGTAAACCTTGCGGTTCGTCGGTTTATGCTGCGTGCTTGGCTGCGTTGAATGAGCTGAGCTGATCCGGCATTCTAGCTTTTGAAAGAGACTGGTCTGCAAAGTTTTGTCTATATCGGGCAGAGCAGTACTTGCGCTTAACGGGGAATTTCGACCATTTTTTCGAATAATCATGTTTGTAGCCCCAAGGCTGTACCGCTGTAGATTTACATACTTTTAGTGACGAAAGTATATATACTAAAGATTGTCAATGAATATCAATCTGGCGGATTGCGTCGGATCCCAGCGGGCGGAATGTTTGAATTACCGCCAGTTCAACAGTTAGAGGATGCTCGATAAGGCTCGGCCCCACGGTGTATTCGATGGGCGGATTGCCTCGACTTTTCTATCGCGCCAATCAATGCGCCATCGGGCGCCACACGCATCCTGTTATGTGTTAAAATTCACCGCAGTCATACTATAGTAAGTGGATATGTACTTAGGTATGGATTGTTGTTGGCATTTCGTGTAATTGTGATCTTGCGTTCAAAAGTATAGGTTGACCGTCACGCGGTGTATTGTTGCTACATTTTATGATGTTGCAATGTAGTTGCGAGGCGGTTCGAGTATGTGTGTCGTTTGCAGTTCAGTGGAGATGCCTAAGTGGGTGATCAAAGAAAAAACAGTGACCAGAAGGTTGGAGAAGTCTTTTCCGATCCGTTGGTTAGCCCGTCTTTGGCGTCGCGGTTCTCGCAAGATATTGTGGACAAATCGAACCGCAATACCGGCGTGTCGGTCGCTGCGAGTGCCGTCGGGATGGGTCTTGCCGCCCAAAGTGCATCGGACGATGGGCTCCAATCGTTCGCGTTCCAACTGGACGGTGAGAGCGTTCCGAGCACTGTAAACCGTGGTTCGAATCAGGCGGCGAGTGGCTTGAAGCCGCTCAATGTTATGGCGGACGGCCCTGAGGCTGTCTCGGCCGATATCGACGTTCCGTCAGATGAGCTTTCGCCCGAAGTTGCCGTAGAGGCAATGAAGGGCACTTCCGATGAGGAAGAGGCCAGTGTGACGCACGCGGTATCGGACGTTTCTCTGTTTGTTGGTCGTGCTGGGAGCGAGTCCGCCGCGGAGGTTTCGGCGAGCGTTGTAAAGCCTTCAGATCGCGTTGACGAAGACACTGTCATCGATAACCCGCCATCGCCAAGCGACCAAACGGTCGGATTTCCTGACGTCGATCTGCGAGAGGATGCTTCTGGGGAGCCCGTTGCTGACAATTCGGACACGCCTGCTGACGAGACGCTTGCAGAAGATGGACATGACGCGGACGCGAATATCGGGGATGCGACACTCCCGACAGATCAAGTGCCAGGTGACGGTGGCGTCGTTGATGGGCTGTTGGGCGACGGTGGTCTGGTGGGCGGTTTGGTCGGCGAAGACGGTTTGCTGGACAGCGTGACGGGCGAGGACGGGGTCGTTGATGCAATCCTGGGCGATGGCGGCGTCGTTGATGGGCTGATTGGTGACGGTGGCGTCGTTGATGGGCTGTTGGGCGACGGTGGTCTGGTAGACGGTTTGGTCGGCGAAGACGGTTTGCTGGACAGCGTGACCGGCGAGGACGGGGTCGTTGATGCAATCCTGGGCGATGGCGGTGTTGTTGACGGGCTGCTTGGTGACGGTGGCGTCGTTGATGGGCTGTTGGGCGACGGTGGTCTGGTGGGCGGTTTGGTCGGCGAAGACGGTTTGCTGGACAGCGTGACGGGCGAGGACGGGGTCGTTGATGCAATCCTGGGCGATG
>JAPWHL010000037.1 GCA_027214255.1 Roseovarius aestuarii | reverse complement strand
TGCTGTCACCGGTTGACTATGAAATGAAACAGCAGAAAATGAACGAGGCAGGCGTCTAGGAAGTTAGGGGCACCTCAAGGGATGCTTCCGCCCGTTCCACCGCACAGGCTAACTGGATGCGGCCTGGATCGCGTAAGGTCTTAGATAGCCCCCGCGTTTTTAGGTATGCAGATGCCGTTAGGTGGGCCTTTTCTGCCTTTGCGGTAATCTCGCATTTTTCTGCCAGGGTGCAGTGAACCTTGATTGTGCATTCGCTTGCCATTGAGATTTCCTTTCATCGAGCAGTAAAGTGGGCCCACCACAGGGCTCTTGCTCATTGAGAATCTCTCAAGCGTCTGAAAGTACAAAATTTAGGATCGCGGGTTTTCTTGATTTTAGGGGAAACGAGCCATTTTCAGCTGCACATCCTGCCCCAAATCAACGGTCTTCCGGCAGTTATGAATCGTAAAAGCTGTTATGAAGCGAACCAAAGCGGTTATGAACTGCTAAAACGACCGTAAAGATGCGCGCCATAGATCACAAAAACTTGATAGTGGAATGGGTTAAGCGAGCTGATCCCACAGTTATAATTTCCGTTTCTGAGGCTGTCGCTACGATGAAATGGCCAAATACACGCACAAGGTTACGGCTGGAACCACAAGCGGGTCTATCGGATCTACTGCGAGCTGGAGCTATATCTACGTATCAAGCCCGAGAAACGCTTGAAGCGGGACAAGCCGGAACCCCTGACTGTGCCTGATTAACCCAATGAGACATGGTCGATGCATTTCATGGCGGATTAGCTGGCAGATGGGCGCTCGATCAGGACATTGAACGTGCTGTATGACTTTAATCGTGAGGACCTATGCATTGAAGTGGACTTCTCACTGCCCGCAGAGAGGGTTGTCAGAAGCTTGAACCAAATTATCGAATGGCGGGGATCGCCGCAGACAACTCGCGTCGATAATGGCCCAGAATATATCAGTGGTAAGCTGATGGAATGGGCCGAGAAACGCAATGTTCGACTGGAATACATCCAGCCAGGAAAGCCGCAGCAGAACGCATATATCGAATGCTACAACCGCACCGTTCGAGGCGAATGGCTCGGGCAATACATCTTTGAAACCATCGAGGAGGCACAAGACCAGGCAACCGAATGGCTCTGGACTTACAACAACGAGCGACCCAACATGGGTATCGGCGGCATGACACCCGCCATGAAACTGAAAACAGCCGCCTGAATTCTACGGCTGGACCCCATTAAAAATGGGGGGGGGATTACCATAGGTTTGACTGTCTTGCTACGTCGCGAAAAGCCCCTGTAATGAAGGTCAGCGGGACGCCTTCTGCAAAAGCCCAATCAGTTCATCAAACTTGGCCCGTTGTTCCTCGGGGTCGCCGCTTTGAATTGCGGTTTCAACACAATGCTCCGCGTGGTTTTCCAGAATGAGCTTTTCAACACCCAAAATCGCCGATCGAATCGCCGCCGTCTGAGCCAGTATTTCCATGCAATAGCGGTCGGATTCGACCATACCTGTCACGCCCCGCACCTGCCCTTCCAGCCTCGCTAGCCGGTCCAAAGTCCTGTCTTTATTTGTTTTCACGCTGGCAACTCTTGTTTGTTCGGAACCATCCGCTGACATTCTGGTTATATACCCTATATGGGTATATTGGAGAAACAGACAATGGCACATCAAAGAGACACTACAATGGAATCTAAACATACGCATCACGATAGGCGTGTTGCGAAAGGCGGCAGCTATGGCCGGTTCCTTACAATGATCGCTTCCTCGATGGCCGCGATGTACGGCTTAATGTATCTCAACACCTACGCGCTTGATCACGTCTTTTTCTCGCAGACGCGCATTTGGATGGCGCTGTATATGGGCGGAATGATGGCGGTGATCATGCTGGTTTTCATGCTCGGCATGTATTCCAACAGGAAGGCGAATATCGCGATTTGCGCTGGCGCCGTGATTGCCTTCGCAGCGGGACTTTACCTCGTGCGTTCGCAAGACACGGTGAACGATATCGCCTGGATGAAAGCGATGATCCCGCACCACTCCATCGCCATCCTGACCAGCGAACGGGCGAACATTTCCGATCCGCGCGTGCGCGAATTAGCGGATGCGATCATCGAGGCGCAGCGCGGTGAGATCGAGGAAATGAAGAGATACATCGCGGACATCGAGGTCAACGGGGACGCCGCCCCCGGCACCTCACGAATAGAACCCTGATTGAAGGAGACCCATCATGCCCAAGGACACACGCAATGTCGCCGATGTGACGAGCGCCCCCGCCGCAGCCGCCACCGGCAAAACTGCAGTCCTCTACCGCATGGCCCTGCCGGACCACCTGTGTCCGTCGGGTCAAAAAGCACGCTGGCTTTTGGACAGCAAGGGGTTTGAGGTCGATGACCGGTTGTTTCGCGAACGTTCAGAGGTTGATGCGTTCAAGGAAGAGCACGATGTCCCCACCACGCCGCAGGTCTGGATCGAAGGCGAGCGGGTGGGCGGTTATGACGCCCTACGTCAAAAACTTACCGACTACGACCCAAAGGCGAAGACCTACAAACCGGTGATCTACCTCTTTGCCGTGGCCGCCGCGACAGCACTCGCGCTGTCCATCGGCTTCCTCGGGACGATCACATGGCAGACGTTAGGCTGGTTCATCTCGGTCTCGATGATCCTGCTCGGAATGCAGAAGCTCCGCGATATCGAGAGCTTCACGACGATGTTTCTCAACTACGACCTGCTAGCGCGGAAATGGGTGCCCTACGCCTATGTCTACCCGTGGGTCGAGACCGGAGCAGGAATTTTGATGACGGGCATGTTGCTGACCCCGCTTGCGGCCCCTGCGGCGCTCTTTATCGCCACGATCGGAGCGATCAGCGTGTTCAAGGCCGTTTACATCGATAAACGGGAGTTAAAATGCGCCTGTGTGGGTGGTGGGTCGAACGTGCCTCTTGGTTTCGTCAGCCTGACGGAAAACCTGATGATGATGGGGATGGCAATTGTGATGCTCGGAATGTGGCTAACCGGCTGATCGCCGGTCCACATGACGTTCATCAACAGCTAGTTTTCATCTCTAGCCGTCGACGGAGCAACCATTACCTTCACGATCCGGGCGGTGGTGTTTCCATCCATATTTCCACCGAACCAGTCCATGCAGCATTTCCCCCAACCCATCGCGTCATCCGAGAAAAGCCGACAGATTTTCCGCCATCCTAGTCTTTCTTCTGGTATTTATCCCATGGCACATGGCGTGGCTTGCTTCTTATGCACCGGCGCCAATCACCTGTTGGCGTGAGAGGCTAGCTAGCAAGACAACGGCAGCCAGCGCACGAAAATTTATAAGGCTGCATATACGACTTACTCCGCAACGCCCTGTATTTTAGCACTTAATCTCGCCAATTTGCTCGGTGCGGTGGAGGGGCCAAGGGTTTCACCCAAGGCCCCTATGGTCGGAGTTACTTCATTTGAGTGACGGTCAACTTGCCCTTCACGCGGTCGGCTACAAACTCAATGTCCTGCCCTTCAGACATGTTGGCAATTGTTGCCTCATCGGCGCGGAAAACCATCGTCATGGCAGGCATGTCCAAGTTTACCAACGGGCCGTGGATGATGGTTACCTTACCAGCCTCGGCGTCGATTTTCTTGATTTTTCCCGTGGTGAATTCGACATCGGCCTGCGCCATCTTTTCGCCGACGTTGATGGGGCCGTGCATGCCGGATTCGTAGTGACCTGGGATCAGGCAGGCGAACTCGAACGTGCCTTCATTTGCAAAATTCCAGATCACCTCGCCGGTCGCTCCTTCGTCCAATCGGACAGAATTTGGATCGTCGTGCTCCATGTCCATCTTGCCCATGGCTTCCTTGTGCTCTGCGTTGCCTTCGATGGTGTCGATGACGAACTCATGCTCAAGCTCGCCTTTATTCATGACATTGAAACGAATGGTCTCGCCCTTCGCAATTTCGAACGATGCTGGTTCAAAAATCATGTCGCCGTCATCAGTTTCGCGCATGGTTACATCGATGGTGCGATCCACCTTTGCCGGGTCGCCCGGCATACCAATCATCATTTCTGCATGTTCGCCGGCGTGATCTTTGTCATGGCCTCCACTATGCGTGCCGGCCGCAAACACCGGTGTGGCCAGAGTGAAAGCAATAGTCTTCGTCAAAAGTAGGTTTTTCATCGGTATTATCCTGTAGGTTTGATTGAAGGATTAATCGAAGGGCCAGTCAGCCTTTCGAAGTTGGTTTTGGTGTGAGTATAGTCTTGGGGCTGTGGTTGGATGCGAATTCGGGCAATTCACCAGTCCATTCATACGCCTGCTCGCCCGGCGGGTTTTCGTACCAGCCGGGATCGGAGTAATCGTCCGCATCAATGCCATCCCGCACCTTTACGACCGAAAACATGCCGCCCATTTCGATTGGCCCATGTGGGCCCCATCCTGTCATCATCGGGATGGTGTTGTCGGGCAACGGCATTTCCATCACGCCCATATCCGCCATGCCGGCCGTGCCCATTGGCATATATTCTGGTTGAAACTGTCTTATGGTTTGGGTGAGAGGTTTCTTGTTCACGCCGATGAACGTCGGCACATCGTGACCCATGGCATTCATCGTGTGGTGCGACTTGTGGCAGTGAATCGCCCAGTCACCCAGATGGTCTGCGACGAACTCATAGGCTCGCATCGCGCCCACAGGGATGTCGATGCTGACCTCCGGCCATTGCGCTTCTGGCGGCACCCAGCCACCATCCGTGCAGGTGACCTTGAAGTCATAGCCGTGCATGTGGATCGGGTGATTTGTCATCGTCAGGTTGCCGACGCGCACGCGCACCTTGTCGCCTCTGTTTACAACCAGTGGGTCGATATCGGGGAATATCCGGCTGTTCCATGTCCATAGATTGAAATCCGTCATCGTCATGATGCGCGGTACATAGGTGCCGGGATCAATGTCGAAGGCATTCAGCATAATCAGGAAATCACGGTCCACCGGCATAAAGGTCGGATCCTTTGGATGGATCACAAACATCCCCATCATCCCCATCGCCATCTGCACCATTTCATCGGCGTGCGGATGATACATGAAGGTGCCGGACTTGATCAGATCAAATTCGTAAACGAAGGTTTTGCCAGGCGGAATACCGGGATGACTTAACCCGCCAACCCCATCCATGCCCGACGGCAGGATCAGACCATGCCAATGCACGCTAGTGTGTTCGGGTAGCCTGTTGGTGACGTAAATGCGAACGCGGTCGCCCTCCACGGCCTCGATGGTCGGACCGGTTGATTGACCGTTATACCCCCAAAGGTGGGCGGTCATGCCATCGGCAAGCTCGCGTTCCACTGGTTCGGCAACGAGGTGAAATTCTTTCACGCCGTTGTTCATCCGGTGAGGCAACGTCCAGCCATTCAGCGTTACAACCGGATTATATTCCGGCCCCGACGATGGGCGCGGCGTATAAGCTGTGGCCGCACTGTCCATCTGCGCAGCTTCAGGCAGACCCATATTCGTGGTCTTGCTCCAAGCCTTCGATGACACCATCGCCGCACCTGCGGCACCGGCTCCGAGTAATTGACGTCTGTTCAACATGTCAGTTCCTTTCAGTGTCCTGCGCCGCCACCGGCGGCAAGCGTTGCGCCTTCTCCATCAGCACCACTACCGCCTTCGCCGCCGCCATAGATCGCGGCGGTCAGATCGGCCTGTGCTATGTAGAATTCGCGTTTTGCATCTGCCGCTTCCAGAGAGGCGCCCAGTTTCTCGCGCACATCAGTCAGCAGCTCGAAAGTGTTGGTGATCATGCCGTTGTAAGACAACAAGCCCTCTTCTTCGACGATCGTGCGCAGCGGCACCAGAACGTCGCGGTAATGGCGCGCGATTTTGTATGCGGCATGATAGGAAGCCTCTGCACCGCGCGCTTCGGACCGGACGTTCACGGCCTTCTCAGCGAGCACATTGGCCGCTTGTAAGTAAGACAACTCCGCCTTGCGCATCCGGGCCTTACCGGTGTCATAGATCGGGATCGTGAACTCCACTTCCACCTGAGGGGTGGTCACGGTTTTCGTTTCTCCGTCCTCAATTTCCCGCTCCGCCTCGAACCCGGCAATGAACTCAAGATCGCTGACAATGCGGGTCTGATCGGTCAGACCAAACGCCTTGGCCTGCGCTTCCAGGCCAAGTTTAGCAACACGCAGATCCACCCGATTTCGGAGCGCCTTGGCCTCGATGTCGGTCACACGGCCGACAGAACGCGGCAGTGCAGGAAGGGCATCTGGCACATAGTAATCGACTTCGGTGCCCCAGAGACCCATCAACCTGGTCAAAGCCTCCTTGGACCGAGTGGCGTTCAATCGTGCCTGTGCAAGTTGCCCCGCGAGTTCGGCATTGAATGCCTGTTCGCGGGCCTGCCCAGCTTTGTTGAGTGCGCCGGTCTCGCCCAACCTCATCGCCAGTTCAGAGCTGGCGTCAGAGGTCGCTTTCGCGCGCCGCAGATAGCTCACTGCCTCGAAGGCGGCGACTGCATCGACCCATGCCTTTCGCGTCTGATTGGCCAGCGCCAGGGTGTCATTAACCGCACCAAGCTGAGCCTGCCGGAAGCTTGCATCAGCAATAGCCATACGCTGTCTGCGCGTGGTGGCATCGAGGACGTTCGACCGGATCAACCCTTCGATCGCCCTGTAGGCACCGAGCTCAGGCGCACCGATTCCCAAGACACCTATTGAGACGATCGGGTTTTCCGGCGTCGATTGCTGCCAAGCCTCAGCGGCCGAGAGGCCAACATTGGCGTAAGAAGCTTGCAGACCCTTATTGTTCAGCAACGCAACCTGAACCGCCGTATCGGCCGAGATCGTCTTCTGATGCACCATGCTGTGCACCTGTTTTTTGAGAGCTTCGTTTTCGGCCTGCGTTTCCGCAAACACGGTCCGTTTGCCGATCGCTGGCGTGATCTGGCTGGCCACATTGGCAAAACCGGCCTTCGGTTCGGTGTAGATTCCCGGTACTGCGGTAGCGCAGGCACCCAAGAAAAATGGAAAGCCAAAAACCAGCGGAATCTTAGATACCCGCATCAGTTGCCCTCCGTCTGCTCTTGATTGACAGACCGCCAATCACGGGGGCCAGTTGGGCCGCGGTATGTATATCCCGCAAGGGGGTTCTGGTATCTGACGGGTGAGGAGATCACGGTATTTGAGACTGCTTGTTGCGCAGTCACAACTGGCAAAGGCGTTGGCTCATAAGCACATGCGCTCAATGCAAGGGCCGAAGCCCCTGTCGATAGAAGAGTTTTCATGGATATTACCTGACTGATGAACTTCGGGTTTGCGTACCAATGCACGCAAAGCGAAGACCCATTACGGGCCTTGGATCAGATCAGGTGTTGGGGGGGGCGCAAAAAACCGGAAGGCTCAATTGAATTGGTCTGCGCATGCAAGATCAAGTATTTGCCACTAGTCGCTTGCTCAAAAAAGATACCGGCGGTGCTGTCTAGCACAACTGACAAGCAAATGCCGCTACAGCATTGGCCAGAAGATTCATCGCCATTTTCTGATTTCGACATGGAACCGCAACTATCATGTGCCGCAACTGATGACATCGAGCCGTGCACATGCCCACCGTTTTTGTGACCCGTTTGGGAGCTAGATGCGTGGAAATCACCATGCATGCCGGTCCCTGCGTGGGAAGCGGTCGGTGGTGACACCATCAATGCCAATGCTAAAGCCAAACACGCAAGCGCATTCAAAAAAGCCGAGATGGTCCAATTAGCATACATAGGGGGGGTATGAATGACGACGGAACTTTTGTCAATCCAGTGATGAGTCTACGGGTCTTATCCATTCTCATGCAGCTGACTTTTGCGTCGATCCTACTCAGTTAGTGTGCATTTTGATTTCGGAGAAGGACATTGGCGACGCAACCCCGAATGTCCGCGTTGTCCGAATAGTGAAATTTGATGTGCGGTGCAGTAGATGTGGGATTTTTTGCCGAGGCTCGAGCGATACGAACGGCCCAAACCGGTCACACGCGACGATGGTCC
Source organism: Roseovarius aestuarii (assembly GCA_027214255.1). Taxonomy (GTDB): domain Bacteria; phylum Pseudomonadota; class Alphaproteobacteria; order Rhodobacterales; family Rhodobacteraceae; genus Roseovarius; species Roseovarius aestuarii_A. Next base: position 16,822 of record JAPWHL010000037.1, on the reverse strand, counting down.
ACGCCGAGCTGCGGCTTCACCAAAACCGGGCTTTCCGCGCGCGTGCGAAATCCGGCGGTGGTCGAACTCATAGTCTGCGGACAAAGCTGACTTTTCATTTTGCCGAGGTTCTTGACTGTTAGAACCCTTCCGCTAAGCCTTTTGAGGCCTATAAGCCGAAGGGTCATTCATTAATCTACGGCAAAGTGCAAATTCGAAAGCTCCAATGAACATGCTGACAAATAGTGATCTTATTGAACTTACAAACTTTCGCCGCGCGCTTCACCGCCGCCCTGAAATCTCTGGCGAAGAATCCGAAACCGCAAATACCATTGTGGCAGCGCTGAAGCCGATGTCACCCTCACGGATTGTGACTGGATTGGGCGGGCATGGTGTGGCTGCCGTCTTTGATAGCGGCCAAGACGGCCCGACGGTCCTGTTTCGCGCTGAGCTTGATGCCCTCCCGATCGAAGAGCGCAACAACTCAATCGAGTGGCTTTCCGAAATTCCAGGCAAAAGCCATGTCTGCGGGCATGACGGCCACATGACAATGCTGCTTGCCTTAGGGCGGATGATTTCGCGCAAGCCGGTCGCCAAAGGGCGCGTCATTTTGATGTTTCAGCCGGCAGAAGAGGATGGAAGAGGTGCGAAAGCAGTTGTCGCAGATCCGGCTTTCGAAGAGCTCAAGCCAGATTGGGCCTTTGCGATCCACGTTGAACCGGGAAGCCCATTTGGATTTGTTGCGACCCGCGTTGGGCTGATGAATTGCGCGTCTCTGGGTCTGAAAATCACGCTTAGCGGAAAAACCGCCCATGCTGCCGACCCGCAGGACGGTGTCTCTCCCGTATTGGCTGTCGCCAAGCTCATTCCTGCACTTGATGGGCTTGGTTATGGCGATGGTGGCCCGCGCAATGAGGACTTTCGATTGGTGACAATCACTCATGCCAATATCGGCGAGCCAACTTTTGGAGTTGCCCCTGGTGAAGCCGAAGTGTTTGCTACTTTACGTACGGCAGCTGATGCAAGCATGGAAAGTCTTGAGGTTGCGGCGCGAGACCTCGCCGCCTCTGTCGCAAAAGAATTCGGCCTGCGTGTGAGTTTTGAAATACACGACCAATTTGCAGCTTCGGTAAACGACGCAGAAGCCTATGCCGTCGCAGTAAAAGCGATGGATGCAATCGGTGTCCCATATGGGGAAGAGAGCGTGCCAATGCGTGCATCGGAGGACTTCGGTGTCTTCGGGTGGAACGCAAAAGCCGCGATGCTGTGCCTTGGGCCGGGCGAAGATTATGCAGCCCTACACAACCCGGACTACGATTTTCCCGATGACTTGATCCCAATTGGAAGTTCGATCTTTGAGCGCATCGCGCGAGATTTATTGGGAAGTACGTAGTGCGATGCGATTAGAATGTTAATTGGGGCACTCTGGCACCATCAGGTGCTTCACGGTATCTTGTCACACGGGCACCAATAGCGCGCCGCTTCCGGCCCAAAGCCGACTTTCAGCTTCGGATTTTTCAATGTCCGATTTAGAGTTTCTTAGTCTTTCCGTTGAAATCTCTTCTCTTACACCCGATCAGATAAAGCATTGAAACTTGTGCTGTCACGCGTGCCTAGATTCGCAAGATCGGGTCGCTTGGAGATATCGGGAAAGCTGTTGATCTAGTCAAAATATGAATGCATCGTCTTGTTTGCAACTAGAACTTAACGGTGAGCAGCTTTTCGTATGCCCGATTTCCAGCAACAGTACGCCCTTTGGGATGAATTCTTGAGTGTTTGGCCAGCGTCGCGCTTGGCCTCGATGACAATCCACGAATATACTCAAGCTGGTTCGCAGGACAGCTTCACCTATTGGATCGAGTCGCGCTTAGACAAGATGGGCAGTATCTGGGGCGGGTCGGCGTTCAAGTTTGGGGTCTTCTCTCGCAAAAGCACTGAAAGCAAGCCGTCCGACGCCAAACTTAGCTATTCTGACGATTACGGCTGGTATTCAACCCTTGGCGACACAGCGGATGAAGCCTTCGAAAAGGTACGAGGATTTGTTGTGCAGGTAGCCGAGCTCGCCCAAAAGGGCGACCTGGATGCTATAGACGCATTCAAAAACTTAGGTGAAGTATTCAAGTGGAAGATCGCTTTTCATTACCAAAACCGGCAGGCGCCGATCATGGTAAATATCTTTAGGCGGGACTGGCTCGCCGCGTTCGGAGGGGACACAGAGAAATCGAACATGGCCTCTCTGCAGAATGTGGTGATTTCAAAACGTCCTGCAGATCAAGGCATTTTGGAGTACGGTCAGGAAGTCTGGGAGGCAGGTAGCAAGAAGCTCCTCAAGATATGGAAGCTTTCGCATGGCGTCGCAGACTTTTCACCAAATGGGTGGGAACCGTTTCTCGAAAAAGACCTTGGTGTAATGCACGGCGAAACTGGGAAAGGTCAGGGAAAAGAGTTTCAGAAAGTTGAGGTAGGTTCATTGTTCTATCTATGCCGTGGCAATGAAGAAGTCGTTCTAATTGGCCAATTTACATCCGAAGCCGAACCGTGTGAAAAAGGAGATGGCTGGCTACAGCGTCACTATCGCGTCTTGAAACAGTCAATCAAAAAAGGTGCCTATAAAGGTACCAAAAAGGGTTGGACACCAAATTATAATTCAACTTTCAAACTTGTTGGCACTCCTGACCTTCCTGAATTTGAGGCAGCCTTGCTTCAACCATTTTTCGATATGGATTTGGGGGAGTTGGCGGCGCTGTCAGGGGAGCCTATAGAACCAAACAACTTGGGAAACGGTCGAGAACCTTCACCTGCGGCCGTTCCGACAAAGGTTCTGACCCGCGAACCTGTCGCAGCCTGCATTAATCGCATCTATTATGGCCCGCCCGGCACCGGGAAAACCTACGCGCTAACTCAATTACTGAAGAGCGATTATGAACAAGAAGTCGAATCGATCTCTGCCGATGAATGGCGCAATCAAATCATCGCCGAAAAAATCGGAGCACTTACTTGGTGGGAAGGTTTGGCTGCCGCGCTGTATGACTTAGGCGGCAAGGCCAAAGTACCAGAGCTGGCCGGGCATCGTTTCATCCAAGCCATCGCAGATGCCAAAAGCCGCGTAAGCGGTATCAACCAGACCCTTTGGGGCACACTGCAAGATCACACAGTACTTGATTCGACCACGGTCAACGTGAAGCAACGGCTCGGCTCTGCCATCTTCGACAAATCAGCAGATTCCATTTGGCGGTTTGCCGGTGACTGGAACGAAATCGGTGCTGAGTTACGTGACCTGGTAGATGAGCTGAAAGCTGGGCCAAAGGGCGATGCCACCGTTCAGCGCTACAGTTTCGTCACCTTTCACCAGTCCTATGGTTACGAAGAATTCGTCGAAGGTCTCCGGCCAGTTCTGGCAGGCGATGCCGAAGAAGGCGAGGTAGCCTATGAGATCCGTCCGGGGGCATTCAAGGAGCTGTGCCGCAAAGCCCGACAGGCGCCGGATCAACGTTGGGCAATGGTCATTGATGAAATCAACCGAGGTAATATTAGCAAGATATTCGGCGAGATGATCACATTGATCGAAGCAGACAAGAGGGATCGCCTCGATGGTAGCCCCCCATCGGCCGAAGTTACCTTGGCTTATTCCGGCGAGAAGTTTTCTGTACCCGCCAACGTAGATATCATCGGAACGATGAACACAGCGGATCGCTCGCTAGCCCTACTGGATACGGCTTTGCGCCGTCGCTTCGATTTCGTCCCGCTGATGCCAGACACTCGTGCGGTGAAAATACCAGCCAAGCCAGACAGCGCGCCACTCGCTGGGCTAGTCGTCAAGACCGAGGCTGGCGTAATCGACGTGCGCCTGATGCTCGAGCTTATCAATGATCGTATTGAGGCTTTGTATGATCGTGATCATTGCATTGGTCACGCCTATTTCACCGGGCTCGTGAAGTTAGAAAGCGAAGCGGATCGCTTCTTGGCGCTGGCAGCGATATTTCGCAATCGCATTTTGCCACTTATGGAGGAGTATTTCTTCGAGGACTGGCGTAAAATTCGACTTGTGTTGGCCGACAATCAGAAAGCCAACGCAGCGGATCAATTCATCCGCGAAACTGCCGACCACGATCAGGATTTGTCTGAGCTGTTCGGCAACGATCATGGCCTTGATAGTTACGCGACACGGCAGCGCTATAGCCTGCAAGAGTCGGCTTTCAGACAGCCTATGGCCTATATTGGCATCTACCAATCGCATTCCTGATAGTTCGGATCGGGGCGCACAAATGGGTGGAGTGACAATCTACGAATTCGGCGCCTTGGTGTCTCAAGACAGCTGCGCTGAGGAATCGGAAGAATTACGTAAAGTTCCTCTCAGCGTATTTGATTGGCTTGAAGTGCAGGCATTGACCGCTACTGACAAAGGAACTCACGCTTGGTTGCGGCTAACGCAAAAGCGCGGTCAACGCGCTATCCAGGTCACCAGCTTTGTTGGAGTCATTCGAGCTCCAGACGGCTATCAGATCGAGGTCTTGCCGAAAATCGGCAAGCTCACTGAAGGTGGGGATATTCAGGCTAGGCAATTGTTGATTGAGATGCTGCGTTGCCTCGGCGGTTTTCGGCACATTCAGACCGACAGCGCCAAGCTCGCTGCCACGCGAATGCCCTTGCTTGAGGTCTTCATCGAAGCGTTTCTTGGCAGTGTTGAGCAGATCGTCAAGCGCGGCTTGCGTAGTGACTATAGTGCCCTGCAAGACAATATGTTTGCGCTACGTGGCAAACTGCAGATGGCAGAACACTTGCGGCAGAATCTTTGCCGACGAGATCGCTTCTTTGCCGAGTTCGACGAATTCTCTCCAGATCGTGCGGAAAACCGGCTTCTGCATGCTGCCTTACGTAAGGTTCTGTCATGGACAGGATCACAGACGAACCAGCGGCTCGCACGAGAGCTATGCTTTGTGTTTGCCGATGTGCCAATTTCCGAACGGCCATCTGTCGATCTGCTACGGGTGCGCTTGGATCGCGGCATGGCTCACTATTCGGACGCCTTAGCCTGGGCAAGGTTGATCCTCGAGCATGAGTCGCCTTTGACTGGAACCGGCGGGCACCGGTCGCCATCATTGCTATTTCCAATGGAGGCAGTTTTTGAGGCCTTTGTCGCCAAGCATCTAAAACGGCAAATCTCTCTCCCTTTCCATCTGAAACCACAGGTAAAGACCTTTTCGCTCGTGAGACATCTTAAACAGAACTGGTTCCGTTTGAAGCCAGATTTCTTGGTGAAGGCTTCGGGTTCAAACTGTCTGGTCCTGGATACGAAATGGAAGCTGCTGGACATCAAGAGGAAGAGCAATGGAACGGATAAGTATGGGTTGAGTCAGGCAGATTTCTATCAGCTTTATGCTTATGGACAGAGCTATCTAGATGGCCATGGCGACATTGTCCTCGTCTATCCAAAGACAGAATTTTTTGGCCAAGCGCTGCCTGTTTTCGAGTTTCCCAAGTCCAATGGGCTGCGCCTTTGGGTGCTGCCATTCTGCTTGCAGCAACGAGTATTGATCCCTTCGCCATCTGGGGCTAGCGGGACCCTTGACGCCATTTTTGGCGAACATTCTTGAATGCTCTCGATCAACATTGTTAAACAAGGTGTTGGACCATTCTGGCATGGATGAGCATTTAGCAAGGCATTCAGGCACCAAATCGGGTCAACGTTTCGCAAAGTCGACATTCGAGTAAAGCGCAGCGAAGTTCTGCTTTCCGCCCATTTTGTTGAAAAAGTCGGATTTGGAGCAGGGGTGGAAAATTTCCGACCGCTATCCCTGATCATTCTAGCTTCTCCAAAAACCGTCACGGTCGGTTCCGCGAGAGTGATCTGCTGCGCCATGTATTCGAGATGACCGTTGCGCGCTGCATGCGAGAAGGGTTGGTGGGCGGTCAGGGCTTTGCTGTGGATGTCAGCTTAATCAGCGCGGATGTTCAGAAGCAGAACTCCAGCAATCCTGATGATTGGGCCGCGCGCGAGATCTTCCCAGACGATGCGCCACGTGCGGTGCGCGAGTATTTGGATACCTTGGACGACGAGGCTTTTGGGGCGGCGACCACCGTCAAACCCAAGTTCACTGCCCATGCCGATCCGGCCAGCCAATGGACTGCCGCACGCAAAGGCCCAGCATTTTTTGCCTATTCTACCAATTATCTGATCGACACCGATCACAGCATCATCATGGACGTAGATGCCAGCCGGTCCAACAAAACGGCCGAGGTCGGTGCCATGCGCAAGATGATCGACCGCACTGAAGAACGTTTTGATGTGAAGCCCGATTGGATTGCTGCGGACACCGCGTATGGATCAGAAGACAATCTTGTCTGGCTTGCGTTGAAGCGCCAAATCCTTCCCTTCATCCCCGTTTTTGATAAGGGCGAACGGAGGGATGGAACCTTCTCACGATCGGACTTCACATGGGATGAGGAGAACGACCGCTATATCTGTCCGGGCGGCAAAGAGATGAAACACACCTGGCGCACCTATTCTGACCCCGCGCGAAACGCGCCAAACTGGAAAGCCCGCAAGTATCGGGCGCTGAAGTCCGATTGCACCGGGTGCGCGTTGAAGGAAAAGTGTTGTCCCAACGCAGAGGCCCGCGCAGTCCATCGCGAGAAATACGAGATCGTCAGAGACTTCGCCCGCCAATGCACTGCATCAGAGTTCAATGTCACGGCGCAGAAACGACGAAAAAAGGTCGAGATGCTCTTCGCCCACCTCAAACGCATCCTTGGCCTCGGGCGGCTCCGATTACGCGGACCATGCGGCGTCCAAGACGAATTTACACTCGCAGCAACCGCCCAAAACCTCCGGAAACTAGCAAAACTCAAGCCGATGGGGCCAACCTTTGGGTAGCGGCCAGCCCAACCTCGGACATCCCTATAATTCATGGAGATTGCACATGTCAGAGCGCAAGAAAGGAAGAGTTTTTCAACAGTATCAGCCCACACCGGACCTATTGATTTTGTGCTGCTTGCGCTCGCAGCGCGCAAGTTGCTTCGACAGAGTGAATTTCTGCACCGCTGCGCGGCAGAAAAGTCGGTCATTCATACGCATTGCAGCGGATATGAAGCCGAAGAGCGCTGGCAAAAGTGGGGCAGATCACGAGACCTCCGGACGGTCCAGTGTCTTTTCGCACAGCTTGTTCACGGCTGCGTGCAACAGGATCGTCAGAACCGCAAGCACTATCAGGGCGGCAAACATCAGGTCGGTTTTGGCGCGTCCATTGGCCAACAGCATCAAATACCCCAAGCCCTTCGAGGCTCCGACCCATTCGCCGATGATAGCCCCGATGGGTGCGTAAACCGCGGCCAATCGCAGACCCGATGCAAAGCCCGGCAAGGCCGCGGGTACGCGAATGTGCCACATAATCCGTGCGGGGCTTGCGCCCATCACCTTGGCCAAACCGATCCAGTCGCGGTTCGTGCGCATCAGGAAGTCAAAAAATGATGACGTAACGGGAAAGTAGATGATGATGACGGTCATTGTGATCTTGGACCATAGGCCAAAGCCAAGCCAAAGGGTCAGGATCGGCGCCAAAGCAAACACTGGAACGGCTTGGCTAAAAACTAGGATGGGGCGCACCAGCGCGCGTAATGTTGGTGATGCGACCAGCCCAATGGCCGACACGAAGCCAAGCGCGGCACCCAGCACCAGGCCGATGAGCACTTCGGCCATCGTGACAACCGCATGCTCCGCCAAAAGTGCGCGGCTTTCCCAGATTGTTTGCGCGACCAATGCAGGAGGCGGCAGGATGAAGCGGGCGACACCTGTGGTCCAGATCACCGTTTGCCATAGCACCAACACCAGACAGGTCGCCGCGATGCCTACTCGCCAACCCGTCATTTTGCGACCGCAAAACCAGCCCAGGACGCGTCAAAGAACGCGCGCTCCAATCGTACGGCTTCTGAGAAGGTCGCGGTGACCTGCGTACGTGCGGCGGCGTCCAGCGTGTCCCAAGAGGTATCCAGTTGATCGCGCAAATAGGAGACGACCTGCGCAAATCCGTCACCGGAATGGAGCGTTATCCACTCCCCCAGCCAAAACGGCAAACCCTCTGCGCGATCTTCAAACGGAGAGGCCCAATCAAGATACATCCATTCGGCAACCACGAGAACCGACAGCATTATCTCATAGCGCCCCGAGTGGCGGGCTCGATCCATCAGCTGTTGGAACGCGATCGTCTCAGGTGCAGAGGGCGCGGTTGACGGAACCTCAAGCGCTTGCAAAGATCGCAGGAAGTAGGTGTTTTCAGGACCACAGATCAAACCCAGAAATTGCGCGCCGGGCACGGCATCGGTCAATTTGGGCGCATGGGCCACGGCGGATGCCAAAAGCCGCACAAACCCTTCGATAAACTGGTAGTCCTGTTGCAAGTATCCCGCCATCTTTTCACGGCTTAGAGTCCCATCAGCCAAAGCATTGGTGAACGCATGATGCGTCGCGGCGTGCCAGTCCTGCGCGACAAGCGATTGCAGATGGTGTGTGGCGCTCATATCGGTCTCCGAAGTTGATCAAACAGATCTGTCTGCGTGCGCAGCACATCTGGCGCGTGGATGTCACGCGGGATGGGGGTGAAAGGGGCGGCAACCTCGACAAGTTTTGATGGCGTCATGATCAGAATTTTCTGGCCCAAGCGCGCGGCCTCGTTGGGGTCATGGGTAACTAGCAGCACCGTGCGCCCGTCCAACAGTTCGGCGGTTAATTCCTGCATTTGGGCTCGGGTTAGCGCGTCAAGCGCCGAAAACGGTTCATCCAGCAGCACAACCGCGCGGTCTTCCATCAAGGTGCGCGCCAAAGCGACGCGTTGGCGTTGACCACCCGACAGGGCCGCAGGCGACTTATCCGCGTGATCCGCCAATCCCACCTGTGCCAGCCTGTCTCGGGCAAGATCCTTGTTCGGACGCTCTCCCCGCACGCGCGCGCCCAGCATGACATTTTCCAACACGCTGAGCCACGGCATCAGCAAATCTTGCTGCGCCATCATAGCGACGCGTCCGGTATCGCTAAGAACCCCGTCAAAAGTAACGCCCTTGGCCAGACCAGCAAAGAGGCGCAGCACCGTGGATTTACCCACACCACTCGTCCCCAAAAGGCAGGTCCAACTTTGCGGCATCAGGGTCAGGTCCAACTGGGAAAAGATCGGCGTCCCGCCAATCGTCGCCGAACCTGTCATTCTCAGGGGCTGGTTCACGGATCCAGCCCCATGTCCCAAAATCCGACTTCCAACTGTGTGGCCATCGCAAACCGTGCCTGAAGGCTGATCCAACGCGGGCTAGTCGTTGCACCGTCGCCAATGCGCCGCGCAACCGCCCCATCCATCAGCGCGCCCACATCGCGACAGAGCTGCTGGTAGTCGTCGCTGGCATAGGTGTCGATCCAGTCGTCGTAGGTGTCCGACGTTTTTGCGGCGGCCAGATGCGCACCGATTTCACCGTAGCCCATGACACAAGGGGCCAAGGCCGCCAGCAAGTCCAGCAAATCGCCGGAATGGCCCGCATCCAGCACATAGCGGGTGTAGGCCAGATTTTCCTGGCGTTCTTGCGTTGCAAACAGCGTTGCCTCGTCGATGCCTGCCGCAGCACAGGTTTTGATATGCAGGGCGATTTCGTCGTTGATCAACCCGTTCACCGTCCCCGCAGCAAGCCGCATTTCTTCGACCGTATCGGCCTTGGTGATCGCCAAAGCCCAAGCGCGCGAAAAATGGATCAAAAAGACGTAATCCTGTTTCAGATAATGCAGGAAGGCGGCGTGCGGCAGCGTGCCCTCGCCCAAGCCCTGCACAAACGCATGACGGGTATAGGCGAGCCAAGCGGGCGTGCTATCCCGCCACGCCGCGAAGGTGGTGCCGAAGCTCATTCCGCCCCCAAATCGACCGCAAGCGCCGAGACAGGGCGCGTGCCCTCGACCAGACCGCTCTTGGCCAGAAACGCCTCGAACCTTGCGTATCGCCCTTGATCCAGCGCTTCAGGGCGCAAGGCAAAACGGGGCAGCGTGTCGACCCAAGCCTTGGCGTTTAATTCGTTGACCAGCTCGGGCGCGTAGCCTTTGAACAGCTCCCATGAGGCGTCAGGGTTGTTGACAATGTACTGCGTCGCAAGCTCTGTGGCACGAAGGAAACGGCGGACCTGACCTACATCCATACGGTCGGGGTTCGCCACATAGATCAGCTCGTCATAGGTCGGCACGCCCTCTTCCTCGACGTAAAAACAGCGGCCATCAACGCCTTCGATCTCCATTTGGTTCAGCTCGAAATTGCGGTAAGCGCCGATGACCGCATCAACCTGACCTGACATCAATGCCGGGCTGAGCGAGAAGTTCACATTCACCATCTGGACATCCTCCAGCCTGATACCGTGGCGGTTCAGCATCGTGCTCAGAACGGCCTCTTCGACGCCCGCAACAGAGAACCCAATTGTGCCGCCCTTAAGCTGGCTGATCTCTTGAATGGGGCCGTCTTTGAGAACCAGTAGACAGTTCAGTGGCGTCGCCACCAACGTACCCACACGGATCAGCGGCAAACCCTCGGCCACGTGCAAATGCAGGCTGGGCTGATAGCTGACGGCAATGTCGCCTCGGCCCGCCGCCACCAATTTCGGCGGGGCGGACGGATCAGCTGGGGGGATAATCTCGACCTCGAGACCCTGATCGGCGAAATAACCCAGCTCTTCAGCCAAGATGATCGGCCCGTGATCGGGATTGATGAACCAGTCCAGTAATAAAGTCATCTTGTCTTGAGCAAAGGCCGGTGCCGCGACGCAAATTGCCGCCGCGATGATGAGGTATTTCATTTGGGTCTCCTTACCCTCCGAGAGCGAGAAGTTTGATCTCGCCCCGCCAGTGGCGTGAAAGCCGTTCTGCCGCTTGCCAGGCCCGCAGGCCCGACCGACAGGCCAGAACGACACGTTGGTTTTGGTGTGGTGTGGGGCCATATGGTCCAAAGTCGGACACTGCATGGCGAGTTGCGTGTGGCAACTCGGGGCCCTGCTCGCCTACAGCACGCAGGTCGATTAGAAAATCCGTCGCGGCGATGTCACGCTGGGCGATAAAGGCGGGGTTGGGTGCGGGATCAGCGGCCGCGTCAAAGCGGAACCCGCCAAACCGCAGCGTGCGCGCGTCATATGTCACAAGCTGTCCCAAGCCTTGTTCATCGCCCGTCAGAATCGCCATCGCCATTTGGGCCTGAAGGCTGCCGATCACACCGACACTTGGTCCCAGCACACCGTCGGTGTCACACGACCCAAGCTGGTCCGGCAGATCAGGAAACACCGCGCGCAGCCCAGGTTTGCCGCCGCAAAATCCCCCGACATAGCCGTTACGGCCCACCACGCTGGCGCTGATCAGTGGTTGGCCAGTTTCAAGGCAATGATCGGACGCCATATAGCTGACCGCAAAGCTGTCAGCGCAATCAAGGACCAGCGTCATGCCATCGCACAGGACCGCAATGTTGGACGGGTCGACGCGCTGTTGAACAGGCTCAAGGGTGGTGTGGGGGTTCAATGCGGTCATCGTACGTGCGATCACGCTGACCTTGGGCTGGCCAATGTCAGCCTCGCGAAACAGTGTTTGACGGTGCAGGTTGGACAGACTTACCACATCTGCATCCGCGATACGGACATGCCCGACACCCGCGCCCACAAGGTATTGCATCACGGGTGCTGCCAGGCCACCGCCCCCAATGACAAGAAGAGATGCGCTGGCAATGCGGGCCTGCGCGCTGTCCCCCAGCACCGCAGTTTGGCGGGCGTAACGGCTCATCCGCAGACCTTGAGCCACTGCGTGACGCGGCCTTCTGGATCGTCGTGCAGCGTGATGTCTGTGACCGCCGCGACAACATCCGCCCCTGCATCAAACGCTCCCTTTGCGCGGTCCGTACTCATCCCGCCAATCGCAACGAGGGGAATATCCCCTACAATGTCCTTCCACACGCTGAGTTTCTCAATGCCCTGCTGGTGCCATTTCATCTTTTTCAGGATCGTCGGATAGATCGGGCCAAGTGCCACATAGTCAGGTTTCAACATCAGTGCGCGGGCAAGTTCGGCCTTGTCATGTGTCGAAACCCCAAGCTTGAGACCAGCCGCACGTATCGCAGACACATCCGCCCCATCAAGGTCCTCTTGGCCCAGATGGACCCAGTCACACCCCAGCTCAATAGCCAGTTGCCAATGGTCATTGACCACCAGCAGTGCACCATGGGCACGGCACAAATCGCGGCCTTCGGTCAGTTGAGCGCGCAACGCGTCTTGCGGCTGGTCCTTGATGCGCAATTGCACAAGCTTGACCCCCAAAGGCAGCATGCGCCGCAGCCACGCCACGTCATCAAAGATCGGGTAAAAGCGGGGCAAACTCATAGGATCGCCTTTCCAAAAACGGGTGTGGAGGGGGCGGCCATATCGCGGGCATCCATAGGGTCGGCACCCGCAGCCAGCGCGCCCGCCTCCACCGCCAGCGCAAAGGCGCGTGCCATCGCTGCAGGCTCGCCCGCCTTGGCAACCGCAGTGTTCAACAGCACTGCATCATAGCCCATTTCCATCGCTTGAGCTGCGTGCGAGGGCAGACCCAAACCTGCATCCACGACCAAAGGAATGTCAGGGAAATGCGCTCGCAAGCTGCGCAAACCGTAGATATTGTTCAGCCCCAGCCCCGTGCCAATGGGCGCGCCCCAGGGCATCAAGACTTTGCAGCCGACCTCAACCAGCCGCTCGCAGAGCACCAGATCTTCGGTGCAATAGGGAAAGACTTTGAACCCGTCCTCGACCAGTTGCGCAGCGGCGTCCACCAGACCAAAGGGGTCGGGTTGCAAAGTATCGGCGTGGCCAATGACCTCAAGCTTGATCCAGTTGGTGTCGAACAGCTCGCGCGCCATTTGGGCTGTCGTCACGGCCTCGCGCACCGAGTAGCAGCCTGCGGTGTTGGGCAGCACGGCGACGCCCAGATCGCTGATCAATGCCCAAAAATCCTGTCCCGCCTGATCGCCCCCCGCCTCGCGACGTACAGATACGGTGGCGATCCCAGCGCCTGAGCGGCGAAACGCATCCGCCAGAATAGCGGGCGACGGGTATTGCGCGGTGCCCAGCATCAGGCGCGATGCCACTTCGGTGCCGTAAAAGTTGGGCATTCTATCCTCCTTGGCGCGGGGCGACGATTTCGACGCGGTCCCCGTCTTGAAGCCTGTGATCCGCGCGCTGGGCTTTGGACACAAACGCCTCGTTGACCGAGGTGGCCACTTTGGCGTCGCCCTTACCCAGCGCCTCCAGCAGCGCGGCCAGCGTTGACGCAGGGGTCTCAAATGCTTCACCGTTCACGATGATCTTCATACCAAACCTCCGGTATTTTGCCGTCTAACAACAGGTCCGCCGTCATCTGCGCCACGGCAGGTGCAAGCAGAAAACCGTGCCGAAACAGGCCGTTTGCGTAAACCACATCCCCGATCCGTCGAATGCGCGGTTGGTTGTCCGGAAAGGCGGGGCGCGCGTCCACGCCGATTTCCAACAGCTCTGCCTCGCCAAAGGCGGGGTGCAGGGCGTAGGCGGCATTCATCAGCTCCATCACGGATCGCAGGGTGGCGCGCCCGCGTTCGCCGGTTTCGATCTGGGTCGCGCCCAGCATGAACACATCGTCGCCGCGCGGCACGATATACAACGGAAACCGCGGATGAAGCAGCCGAACAGGGCGCGACAGTGTCACGTCGGGGCAGCGCACCACCAGCATCTCACCCTTCACACCGCGCAAATCTGTGAGGGCGTCTCGGGCGGCAAGGCCACGACAATCGATCAGCTGCCCTTTGATGTCACCGATGTCAGCGGCGAAATGCAGGTTTCTTTGGTCCAGTCGCGCATGCAGCCCAGTAAGGGTCGCGCGGGGGTCAAGATGCCACTCGTCTGCCAAAAACAGCGCTTTGGAAAAACGCTCGGCCAGATGCGGTTCGTGCGCGGCGATCTGCGCTTTGGTCAGAGGTATCGCGCTCGGCGCACGGCGCGCAAAGGTTGCCAGATCGCTTTGGTCGCGACCCAGTGCGACGACGATGGTGCCCGCGTGGTGCACTGTGCCGCCTTGGCTTTCCCACCATGCGGCGGCTTTGCGGCCTTGGCGCACGATCTCGGGCTCGGCGCTTACCCCTTCGCAATCGGGTGCCAACATGCCGCCCGCCCACCATGAACAGGCATGATCGCCAGGCGCGCCATTGGGATCAATGACCGTGACTTGCGCGCCGCGCTCAGACAGCTCTGCCGCCATGGCAAGGCCACAAACACCGCCGCCAATGATTGTGAACGGGTCGCTCATGTCCAAAGCGCGTGAAAGTGGTGAACAGGCCCGTGACCTTGTCCAACGTACAATTCATCCGCATGCAAGATCGCCAGATGGAGCCACGCGTGCGCTTGGGCCACCGCATCGTTCAACGTCATGCCTTGCGCCAAACCCGCAGCGATTGCAGAGGAATAGGAACATCCCGTGCCGTGGGTGTTGCGGGTGTTCACACGTGGAGCCGAAAAGTCCTGCGTTCCCGTTCGCGACACAAGATGATCGGTGCAGGTCTCGCCGTCTGCATGGCCGCCTTTCATCAAAACCGCACCGGCGCCAAAGTCCAAAAGGGCCTTCGCCTGCGCTTGCGTGCTGCCCTCGCCCACCAGTTTCGCCGCTTCGGGTAGGTTGGGGGTAAGCAGTGTCGCGCGTGCGAAAAGGACCGATTTCAAAGCATCTATCGCGCTATCGGCCAGTAGTGTGTCGCCTGATTTAGCCACCATCACGGGATCAATCACAACCGGCCCGGCGTAACCCGCCAGTGCCTCCGACACCGCTGCAATCAGCGACGGTGTCCCGAGCATCCCCACCTTGATCGCATCAATCTGGATGTCATCCAGAACGGCTTTGATCTGTGCGGCAACAATGTCATCCGGGATTGGATGAATGGCTGTAACAGCTTTTGTGTTCTGTGCCGTAACCGCCGTCACAACAGAAGCACCATAAACACCCATTGCCGAAAACGCCTTGAGATCGGCCTGAATACCGGCCCCGCCACCAGAATCGGACCCGGCAATCGTTAACGCCCTAGCTGCCATGTCATAGCACCTTGGTTCTGGGATCAGGATGGGAAAGGGCGCAGGCCATAACGGATGCGAAGTCCGTAAGCTGTTCCCTCCGCCGGTCCTAACCGGTTCAGGTTCAATGGGTTCGCAGCTTGTGCATCTCAGCCCGGATAAGGGCACCCCAACAGATATTAACAGCATTGCTAAATTGATAGCACGGACGCGTCAAACAGATAAATGAGCGCAGACTAAATGACAGCGTGATTCTGGAGAACACGCCAATTGAATAACAAAACGGTATTCGTCCATAAGATGCGCGACAGTAGCCTTGATCTGAAAGTAACGAGCATATGAGCTGTAGCTTGCGTGGTAGATGAGAAGAACAATAAGGGCTGCTTTTTGTGTAACCAGATTGTTCGACCCGCTCACACCAAAAGAGTTGTTTGGATTTGGTGCCCGAGATCGTATTCTAATGACTACAATGGTACATTGTAGAGACCGACTTTCTGCACCTGCAAGAGAATGCTGCGTCAGCAATAGCTGCGCGTGCAAAGGGCGGTTTTGTCCCGCACAGCAGTCATCCATGCAAAGTGCAGCGAAGGTCCGGAATCCGCCCTTTTACCATTTCTTTCGGCGCTGATCGATTCATCGCCAGTATTCAACCATCAAAAACTTCATTAAAAATCCCGAGTCGTTTCTGCGGCTTAGCGCGGGCGGCACGATTTTCTTGGCCTTTGACTCTTGGAAGCTAAAATCTCAGCTATAGATTCTTTTATACCCGTTAAACACACGGGTATTTAAGTCGGGCGAAGCGGGAGTTCGCACCTCCCACAACGCCCTAACCAACGAGTCTGCAAAGGAGACCCACATGGCTGAGTCAATCCCTAACACGCCCAATGGCGTGCATGAAGTCCCACATTCACACACCTCAGTGAGCCACGCGTTTCGCGGGTTGTTGCGCGCGGCGCATCACGCGGTGACGTCAGAGAACGACTTGGAGTTCGCTGGTGGTGCCCGTTTCGATCCATCCCTGGCACTGTTCCAGAGCGAGGCCGATGAGGCTTGGTCTGCGCTTGATGCAGCGCTGGAGACAGTGCTCACCACCCCTAATCGCCGCGCCGCCGATCGCGCACTGAAACAGATCGCGCAGGTCTATCAGTTGTGTCTGTCCTTGACCGATTATGGCGATATGCTTGAGCTTTATGAGCGCTACATCCGTCACAGTGGGTTGTTCCGTGTGCGCGGCGCGACCGCGTCTGATCGTGCTGTAAATGCGTTGATCGCCGAGGCCGACGCATCCCTGAACGCGATCTTCGCGTTGGAGCGGTTTGGTGCTGTGGCCTACCACCGCGATGACGATCCTGATCCAACTCCGAGCGAGGCCCTTACAGCGCTGGCGGCATAACCCGCCGTGCCTGTCAGTCGCGTGCCGAACCTCCGCGCCAGTCTTGGCGTGACCTTCGGCACGCCCCCTGCCCTTCACTCGAAAGGATCAGATCATGATCACTCAACCCTATTTGCGTGGGCTGGATCTGCCGCGCCACCCCGCGCCGTGCGCAGACGCGCTTGTCCCGCTCACCGAGCTGCACGCGTTTCCCGATATCTCAACGGCGGCCAAGACCCACCACGCCAAACGCTTTGGCAGCGCCGCTGAGCTGCTCTGCGATAGCCTCTTGATGCGTCTTGGCATCGACAGTCATCCGTCGCCGGAGTTTCAAGCATTCGACCGCCTGATCTATCTGAACGACCGACCTCTGCGGTTGCAGATCAAGGTCCGTTTGAGCGCCGAGAACAACGC
>JAPWHL010000036.1:23451-25282 GCA_027214255.1 Roseovarius aestuarii | reverse complement strand
AACGGCAATAAAAAGCTGGGCCGGGCCATATAAACAAGGTAAAAAGGAGGGGCGAAAGGGGCGCACCAAAGCACCCCACGCCACCACCACAAAGGACCGAAATCATGGCAAAACTCGACATTCACCAGCACGTCACGGATACCATCATCGCGCAGATCGAGGCCGGAACCCCGCCGTGGCGCAAGCCGTGGACGGGCGGCGCAGGCGGCGCGGCCCTGCCCTTGCGTCACAACGGCGAAGCCTATCGCGGCATCAACATTCTGATGTTGTGGGCGACCGCCCATGAACGCGGCTACAATTCGGCGCACTGGATGACGTTCAAGCAGGCGATGGAGCTTGGCGGCATGGTCAAGAAGGGCGAGAAATGCGCCCGCAGCGTGTTCTATGGCACGTTCGAGAAGGACGCCGAGCAGAGCGAGGACAAGGGCGAAGGCGACGGCAAGACCCGCATCCCCTACGCCAAGACGAACAACGTGTTCAACGCCGACCAAATCGAGAACCTGCCCGCCGAATACTACGTCACCCCGGAACCCGCGCGTGACCTTGGCACCGAAGCGAACCCGGAACTGGACGCCTTTTTCGCAGGGACCGGCGCGGACATTATCAGCACGGACGACGCGCGCGCCTACTACCGCCCCGCGACCGACCAGATCCACATGCCGCCTATCGCAACCTTTCACGAGGCGAGCGGCTACTACGGCACCCTTGCCCATGAACTTTGCCACTGGACCGGGGCCGAGAAGCGCCTTGACCGGATCAAGAAGTTTCAGAACCGCGAGGCATACGCTTTCGAGGAACTGGTCGCGGAAATCGGCAACTGCCTGTTGTGCCTTCACCTTGGCGTCACCCCGCAATTCGACCAGAGCGCGGCCTATATCGAGGGATGGCTGAAAGCGTTGAAGGACGACAAGGGGCTGATTTTCAAGGCGGCGTCCGAGGCGCAGAAGGCGGTTGACTTCATCCTGGCCGCGACCGAGGCCGCAGAGCAGGCGGAGGCAGCGTAATGGGCTGGACCTGCCACTATACCCCGCCCAGCGACGAGCGCGCCGAGATTGAGCAGCTTGTGACGTTCGAGAACGAAGACCGGGCCATGCGCCCCGTCTTCACCACCCGCAAGGGATCGGTCTGGTATCTGGCCGTCGAAGTCACGGCCAAGACCACGGACGCCGACCCTCACGGATACGAGGCGGACGCCCTCGGGCGGTATGTGTTTGCCGCCGTGATCCTGACGCGCCGCGACAACGGCGAATGGTGCTACAAGGACATGGAGGAAAGCATGGGGCCGCACGAGGCGCAGGCCCCGCAGAAATTGCTCGACCTGCTATCGCCGACGACGAAGGAATACGCCCTCGCATGGCGCGAGCGGTGCAAAGCGTTCGCAGCCCTTTCTGCCCGCAAGATCGCCCACGGTGATACGATCAGGCTTGCCGAGCCGTTGGAGTTTAGCGACGGGATCGCTCGGGACACCTTCACCGTCCAGCGGGAGCGGTTCGCCGGAGCGCGACGGGCCACCACCCACTTTCTATGCCAGAAAACGGGAGCCGCTTGCCGGATCAGCAGATTCATGCAGCGCGCATGGGTCAAAGTCTGACCATGCCCACACTACCGCACGGGGCCGCATCAGCGGCCCCGTGTCACGTCTGGCGGTTCGGGTTCAGACTGGCGGTTCGGGTTCAGACTGGCGGTTCGGGTTCAGACTGGCGGTTCGGGTTCAGGCTGGCGGGACGGCATGGCGAGGCGACCGGCTTCAAGTTGACAGGGGGGCGGGGAAAAGCCAGCTCGAAACCCCCCCCGCGCCCCCCCGCGGGCGCGGGTGCGAACGCCGGCCCGT
>JAPWHL010000036.1:0-23441 GCA_027214255.1 Roseovarius aestuarii | reverse complement strand
CCCCCCCCCCCCCCCCCCCCCCCCCCCCCCCCCCCCCCCCCCCCCCCCCCGCCCCGCCGCCCCCCGCCCCCCCCCCCCCCCCCCCCCCCCCCGGGCCCCCCCCCCCCCCCCCCCCCCCCCCCCCCCCCTGCCCCGCCCTCCGGGCGGGCTGGCCTTCGGCCAGGATTACTTGCCGCCGCTTTGTGATTGAAGCCACTCGATGATGGCTTCCGGGTTTTCTTTGACAAAATCGCGAACTACGGCGGAAGCGGTTAGAACCTCCCGGTTAGCAATCCGGTTTATTTTTGCGACGTGATCGTTGACGTTGGCGGCGGCTTCGCCCCGAAGCTGCAATGTGAAGCGAATGGCGGCGGTTTCGTCACTTCGAGGTTTCGGGTTTTCGGCTTGTCCGGTCGAGGGGGCATCGCCTCCGGCTGATTGAGGGCTAAAGCCTTCAAGAGAGTCGGCCACCTGACGGTCCTTACCCTTTGGGTTCATTCTCGGCATCGAACACCTCTGCAATCTTTGATGTATATTCGTATATCGCGTTTTTGGCCTTGTTGCGGGCTGCGTTGCTGATCGGCCGTGATCCCTCCACTGGCAGGATGCCTTCGTCCAACTGCGCGGGCGTTCGACACGCTTCGACCCAATTCGAGATATGGGGGCTGTGCGTCAGCCCTTTTCGGATGAAAGCGGTTTCGGAGAGGTTTTCCAGCTTCTCGCGTTCGGCGTTGCTGATGAAGCGAACCGTTCCGACATACAGTCCGACGAAGCTGTCAGGGGTTTCCTCGTTCATGGCCTCGAACACTTTTTGATATGTCTCTTTCGTCCGGTTGAACCCCTCTATGTCCCATTCGGTGAGGGAGAACGGTGCTAGAACCAGATCGGCCGAGTAAAGCGCGGGCATTGTCATCCTGTTCGCGTTGCCCGGAGTGTCGAGAACAATGAAGTCCGGGCCGTCGCAAAGCTGGACGATCTGTTCGTTCGTTGACTCGAAATCCGCTTCCTTGGGGTCCATGAAAATGGAGTCTAGGGATTCGTGGTGTGCGGCGGTTTCATCGGCCCACGCTCCGAAACTGCCTTGGGGGTCGGTTTCGATCGCTCTTACGGTATGACCGCGATCCAGAAGACCGGCGGTCAAGGCGGCGGCGTGAGTGGATTTGCCGACTCCGCCTTTCAGACTGGCGAAAACTATCAATATGCCCATTTTTTTGCCTGTATCATTTTCGGGTTGTCACAGAGCGGCACGACGGCATCAGAATTGTCTTGTCAGCTCGGATACTGGCGTCCTGCCGGTGTCGCGACCCTGTGACCTCGCCATTGCGTTATCTTGCAAGATTGTTGTGTCGTCAAGTGGCTACGTCGCCACATAGCCACACCGCACAATTGTAATGTCGCGTGGTCGCCATCCGGCTGCATCGTAACGTAGTTAGGTCGCAGGGTCGCGCGGTCGCAATGCTTCGAGATTGCTAAGTCGCAAGATCGCGAGGTGTTGTAATCGCGTGGTAGCAATGTTGGTGGCTTGTCTGGTTGCGCGGTCGCGAGGTTGCGATGGCGCGGGGGTTGCGAGAGCGCGAGGTTGCGAAGGCGCGGGGTTGCGAGGGCGCGGGGGTTGCGAGAGCGCGAGGTTGCGAAGGCGCGGGGTTGCGAGGGCGCGAGTTATCATAGCGACAGTCCCGCTAGGACATGGGCAAGGATTTTATTGACGCCGTTTTCCGCGCCGCTGGGGCGGTTCCCGTCTTTTTGGGGTGCCAAGGTAGCGGAGGCGGCGACTCGCGCCTCTGGCGGGCCTCTCCGGGGCGCTGAAAGGCATTGGAGCCTGCAAGCAGGCTGCGGTTAAGCGGTATGACGCCCTTCGATCTGCCGATCTCCGGGAAGAAAATTGCCAAACACTACCCGTATCTTGCCCCCCAATCCTTTTATCCGACACCTGCGGCGTCGGAGGATTGTCAAAGTGGGGGGCAAGGGGTAGTGTTTGAGTTGCAGGATATGTGCAATGTTAACCAAAATTGCATTTTGGAGCCATGTGTGAAGCCTTTTGAACGTCGAAACCGCATTCGAACCCTGCTGTCGCAAGGCGTTCCGGCCGCGCAGATCGCGCGCCAGCTCGGCGTTGCGCCATCGACGGTTTATCGCATCAGGAGCGGCCAGGGCGCGATCATTGGCGATCGTGCGGGCTACGCTTCTATCGGAACGAAAGTCACGGAACACGAAAAGGCGGGTCTGGACCGACTCGTTCGGGCGAAGGTTGCGCCCAGCCGGTCAGCCTTGTTGCGAAAAATGACGCGGGCCGTGAGCGGATTCTATGATCCGAACCCCGGCGAGGAAGAGTTTCTGGCGGAGGCGTTGCGGCACCTGACCGCCCTCGGGGGGAACTTCAACCAGATCGCAAAAGACCTGTCGGTGTCGGTCAAGCGCACCGGCGAGGCCAACCCTTCCGCCGCGCAGATCGAGCGGATACGGCAGGCGAACGATGAGGTCGAGAAGATCAAGCGGGTCGTCGGGTCCATGCTTCGGAACACGCAGGTAAAGGCCGTGACGTTGCACGAGCGGGTATCCGCGCCCATCCCCCAGGACGCCGACGATGAGTAGGGGCTATTCCGCCATCGAGCAGGTCATGGGCCGGTTGCTCGACCGTGACCCGCCCAAATCGGGTGGCTCGCTGCGCGGTTTGCGTCCGGGGTCGCGCGGGGGCCGTTTTTCCAACGGCAGCGGGCCTTCGATCAGCCGCATGAGCCGTGTGGGTGCGCGGCACGGTCAGGCGATCTTCAAGCTGGTCCGCACCGGAGGCGTGGACAGCCGAAGCGGGTTGAAGGGTCAGCTCGACTACATTTTCCGGGACGACAAGGTGGCCGAGGTAATCGACCCCAGCGGGATCGTCATGCCGCACGACGAGCCGAACGGTCGGCAGATCAACCGGCTGGTCGATAGCCTGTCCGATAACTGGTGGGCGAAGACCAGGAACGGCCAGACCTCGCATATGATCCTTAGCTTTCCGA
This sequence comes from Roseovarius aestuarii, assembly GCA_027214255.1. Classification (GTDB taxonomy): domain Bacteria; phylum Pseudomonadota; class Alphaproteobacteria; order Rhodobacterales; family Rhodobacteraceae; genus Roseovarius; species Roseovarius aestuarii_A. Next base: position 20,463 of record JAPWHL010000036.1, on the reverse strand, counting down.
ACGGAACCTCGATCAAGGACGTGGCCGGGATCGTCCGGGACGTTTGCAACGAGAAGTTCGAGAGCGGGGACGTTCGCTATAAATACGTTGCCGCCATCCATGACGATCAGGAACACCACCCCCACGCGCATATCGTCCTGAACCGACGGGGCAGCGACAACAGCCTTTTCAACATGCGGCGCGGCACGGACCACAGCTACGAGGGTTTCCGAGAGGCAATGGCGGTTCATGCGGAGCGGCGTGGGATCATGCTCGATCCGACCTCGCGGTTCGAGCGCGGCATCACAGATCGGCAGCCGACCCAGACGGAGCAATGGAACGCAAGCCGGGAAGGCCGCGCACCCCAGCAACGGCCCCGCACAGGTGCGGATTTGGAGTATGCACAGGAGCAGATCAGCCTTGCCAGGATCGGCTACGAGGCAATGGCCGTGATCGCGGCGAACGCCGACTGCCAGCGCCTTGAGCGCGCTTATACCGATGTAGCGAACATGCTAATGTCCACAAAAGGAGACTACGAAATGCCAGCACTTAGCGCCGATGAACTGGAAAAGTTCGATCAATATTCGTCACTCTTGAACGACGCGCTTGCGAAGTCACAAGAGGTTCTTCGGACGAAGGACGCCACCGACCGCGTTCCCTACGAAAAGCAGCTCACGGCGAACATGGCCGCGTTCACGGCGCTCAATCCCGATGCCGCTTACGCCAAGGGTTTGCACGAAGACCCGAGTGGCAAGTCGATCTACATGCACCAAGCCGAGGGCGACGAAGCTACGTGGTCGCGCGCGGCGGAACGGATCGAGGAATACACCCAAGGCACCGGGCTGGACGCCCAGGCGATCACAGCTCGACTGCAAGCCGGGGCAGGGAACCTCTATCTCGAACAGATGTGGATGCAGGACGATTTGCGGCAGGTCGCCAAGGCGTCCGACCTTAGCCTTTCCGATCCGGTTCAGCGTCAGCAGGCAATCTCGGAGTTGGCGAACGCCTATCAGGAAATCCGCGAGGATCTTCAAGCGCACTACGACATTCGACCCATCCCGCAGTTCGAGCCGGACTATCTCGACGCGAACGGGCGGCCCACGGTTACGGCGGCAGAGCGCGCCAGTCTCGAAAACCAGTTCAGCCGCACCGACTTCAACTACGGATATGCAGACGATGCTTCGGCCCGCAACAGTGGACGTGAACAGGTCGAAGCGGCACGGACACGTTTCGCCGAGTTCGCGCAGCAATCGCGAAATCACGCCGTTTTCGCGTCGGCCCTATGGGATAAGTCAACTGACATTGTTCGTCCGCCCGAAGGCTATCTGCCCGAGGCCGAACGCGAACGCATGGCACCAGAAGAAGCCGCGGCCGAGTTGGATCGTTTCGCCGACCTCAAGGCGCGTAGCGGTGACGACTACATGCTGACCAACAGCGCCGAGGAACATCAGGAAGTCATTCGGCTTCTCAAGGAAAATACCACGGACGCGCAGTATGACCGCTTCCGCAGGGGCGATCTAAGCGCCATCGACCACATCACCGACGACAAGGTGTTCAGCCGCCAGCTCTTGATGCAGGCTGAAATGAACAACCGCAGCACCGGCTTTGAAATGTCGGACGAGACCGAACGCCTCATGTCCGACAGCCGCGACTACCTCAAAGACACGTTCGAGGCGGATCGGAACAATCCCTACGAGAACGAGAGGTAGGCATCATGCAACGTCAACTCGCCGCAGGGCTGTTCTTCGCAATGGGCGGGCTGATGCTTGCCTACATTTTCGCAACCGTCTGGGTGGACTACAATCTGCCCGGCGCCATCGGCTACGGCTATCTGGTCAGGGACGGCCTCGATCTACAGTGGCGCGACCCTGACCTGTTCACGCATGTCTGGCTGATTTTCCTGTTCTGCGCGATCGGCGGTTTCGCGTTCGGGGCGCACTTCGCGTCCGAAGCGTTGACCCAGCAGGGGAAGTCGAAGTGGCAGTCGCTGGCCCAGATGCGCCGGAACAAGCTGTTGGGCAAGCCGGGCAAGGGTTTCGTCCTCGCCAAGACGACCCGGCCGAGTTTGCCCGGTCGCTTCGTCACGTCCGACAAGTATCCCAACTGTCTGATCGTCGCCCCGACCGGGGCCGGTAAGGGTGTCGGTTTCGTCTATCCGAACCTTCTGACCTTCGAGGGATCGACGGTCACGCTCGACATTAAGGGCGAGAACTACGAGACCACGGCCCGGTGGCGGTCGAAGATGGGCAACAAGGTTTACAAGTTTGCGCCCGTCCAATTCGGTCAGCCGTCGCACCGATACAACCCGCTCGACCGGATCGGCAAACTGCCGACCTACGGACAGATTAACTTCGAGCTACGCAAGATCGCCACGCTGTTCCTTCAAGCCGATGGGGCAGGGGAGTGGTTGAACGGCGCGATACAGCTTTTCTGTGTGATTGGCGGCGTTGCCCACGAGCGGCGCGACTTCACCCTGGGCGGCATCTATCGCGTCTTGTCCGAGGGCGAGGATAACCTGCAAAAGCACTTGAAAGTCCTTTCCCAGACCGTTCAGGAACCATCGTTGCAGCGCGAACTGGCGTCGCTCGCCAAGTTGGAGCAGCGCACGCTTTCATCCTATATGTCGGTGATGAACAACGCCGGGTTCGACCTTTGGTCCAACCCGCACGTTGACGACATGACTTCGGCCAGCGATTTCAGCTTCGAGGACATACGGCGCGAGAAGACTTCGATCTACTTCATCGTGTCGGACGGCGACCTCAAACCCTTGGCCGGCCTTGTGCGGCTCTTTTTCAACGAACTCGTCTCGACCATCCAGGCGCGCAAACCGGGCAAGGACGAGCCGTATCACGCCATGCTGATCCTCGACGAGTTTCACAGGCTGGGCAAAATGTCCGAGGTAGCGGAGGCCATGACCACGATCCGGGGCTTCAATGGCCGGATCGCCATCATAACGCAGACCATCCCGAAGCTCGACGCGATCTATTCCTACGAGGAACGGCTTTCCATTCAGGGTGGCGCGGGCTTGAAGCTCTACATGACGCCATCGGAGGAAATGACCATCGAAGACCTGTCGAACGCGGTCGGCATGACAACGAAGCGCACCGTTACCCGGTCGCGTCAGGCAGGGCTGGGGCAGCGCGCTACGTTCACCGAGCGCACTGACGAGAAGCCGCTTCTGACCGAGGACGATGCCCGTCGCCTGCCCGAAGATGTGAGCATTATCATCGTGAACGGCAAGCAGCCGGTAAAGGTCAAGGCGATCGTCCACTGGAAGGATCGGCGCTTCAAGAAGATCCTCAAGAAGCAGGAGAAGCTAGGATGGGATGCTGTCACCGACTCGCTGTTACAGTCGCGCATCGACAACCTTGAGCGCCGCGCAGCGAAGTCGCCGCAATCGGGGCCGGGTTCCGCATCGGGCGGTGTCGAACGCTCGGCCGACCCGGCATTGGCACTGCCGCCGGTCAAGCAGCTCACGACCGACGACCTTAAAACGGTCGCTGCCTACGTCGCATCATCGCTCGATCTTCTGGACGAAATACAAAAGATCAAAGACGCGAAGGCAGAACCATCGGTCGATGCACGTCCCGATAAGAAGGGTAAGCGCGCGCGCGTGACGTTGAAGGGGCAGGCCCAGCTCGATTTGGGCGACATGGAAGTCGGGGGCGCGCCAAAGGACAAAGGCAGTGAGAGCAAAAAGCCGCCCGAGGCGGCTTGATCCAGAACGAGGGGAAGGGGGCCAAGGCCCCCTTTTCTATTTCCGCCGGAGCCGCGTCACCCGTTCCGCCGCCCGGTTGATTTGCGCGGCCCGCAGGTTCACACCCTCGCGGGTGTTCGCCACCGGGTTTTTCAGGAATCCTGCCGTGTCGCTGGCGACATTGCGCGCTCCCGATCCAATCGCCGCACCGCGTTCAGCCGCTGATCGGGGTTGCGCGGGGTCCATACCCATCGCGCCGCGCGCCGCTCCGCCAGCCCCTCGCGCCATCGAGCCACCCGCTCTTTTCAGCGCCCCGCTGGCCAAGGCCGTGACAGCCCCAAGTGCGAAGTCGCCTGCCACCAGCGTGACGATCAGCGGGCTAAGAAGAACGAGGAAGCACGCGAGCACAAGGACGGTCAGAATTGGAGTTACCTGCCCGATCGCCGAAACATCATCGGGGTCGATGCCAGAGATAGTCGCGTTTCCCATCCCGAGGATCGTCGCGAAGATCCCGATAAGAATGAGAGGATACATCAGAACTTTGATTACTCCGCTCAACCATGTGTCAAAATAGGACTTCGTGACGGTGGTGAGTGTGGCGAGGATGGCGAGTGGTGCGAGGCCGACCAGAACGGCGAGAACGACCCTGGACGCTACCATCGCCAGCGTTGCGAGAGCGCCGAAAACCGCGATGGCCATGAACATCAGCCCGTTAATCACGCTTCCCAGAATATTCATCCGACCGGCGGTCACGTTCGCATATTGGCCCATTTCCAGCGACAGGTTATCGAGTTCCTGCGGGAAGCTCGTTTCAGTTTCGCCGTCGCCCAGGCCCCCCGCAAGCAGCGCGTTGCCGACCGCTTCAAACCCTGTCTCTATGGCATCGAATACCCCGTTGAAGTCGGTCCAGCTCTGCATGAACAAAGCAACCAGAACCAGCTTGAAGATCAGCCAGACTGAAGTTCCGGCTTCCATCGGGCGGATTTGTAATGCCATATTGAACAGAACCAGCACTACCACCAGCGCGGACAATATCTGCGCGGTGGTGCCGATTTGAGAGGCGACCGCCTCGAACTGCGTCTGGCCCAATGAGTCCAGCAGCGCCATTGTGCTGGTGTAGGTTCTTTCGATGAAACCCATTACCCTACTCCAAACCGCTGCATAGTCTTGTGACCATTGGCAGGAGCGGTCGGCTATAGTCGTTCATCCTGTCGCGGGTGGCATTGAACCTTTCGCGGGTTTCGTCGTCCCAATCCCACTTCGATTCCGTGCTGACTTCGTTCCACATCGCCTCGATCTCGGCGCGATAGACGTTCCAGTCCGGGTAGAGCATATCGCAATCGCACGTTCCGGCTTCGGAAACGGCTTCGGCCCGCTGAACGCTGCGAAATTCGCTCGCCAGCTCCGCCCGCCACATGAACTCGATTGGATGTTCCATCATCCATCGTGGACGGCCAGGATGATCCTTACACCGCCCGCGTGTTTTCAGGCCGGGATCGACATAGCCGTCTTCTGCCCCGGCCCCTTCGGACACAGGGGCAATATCTTCCGAGAGTGCTGTGTTGGCTGTCAGCACGAGTGCGGCGACCGCGACGGCCCGTAGGAGAATGTCAGCTTTCATCGGCGGTTTCCCCTTTTCCATCATACCGGCTCGGCAGGAATACCTCTAGCACACCGCGCTTGCCGTCCCGCTTTCCTACATGAACGATAACGTCGATGGAGCGCACCACATACGAAATCATGTCTTGATAGGTCATTTTCCCATCCGCCTCCAACGCCGTCTGCGCCATGCGCTCGATTGCCAGCTCGGCCGTCTCGGCGTGGATCGTCGTGATCGACCCGCCATGCCCCGTGTTGATCGCCTTGAGGAACGTGTAGGCGTCCGACCCCGTGACTTCCGACAGGATGATCCGGTCGGGACGCATCCGCAGCGATGATTGCAGCAGCACGTCCGGGCTGCGAACAGGATCGAGACGGTTCGAAACCATCATCACCTTGTTGGGCTGACGGGGCATTAGGTCCGGCACGTCCTCGATCGTCAGGATGCGTTCGCTGTGATCGACCTGCGCCACCAGCCATCGGGCTACAGTCGTCTTGCCTGAACTGGTGCCGCCACTCACCACAAGGTTCAACTTTTCCTTCACGCACATCGTCAGGGCTTCGGTCAGGTTGCCTTCGGCAAGGCCCCAAACACGGTTCGTCAGCTCGCGGCGCATGGCGCTCGCGCTTTCCGGCCCATCGCCGAGGTAGGCGGGCTCGAACATTTCCGTGTCGGCTTTGAAGAAGCGCATCGACAGCGCATCGCCGCCCCGCACAACCGGATGCTGCACCATCTGCGCGCGAACCAGCCAGTCGCGATAGTCGATCGAGACACTTCCGACAGGGTGCTTTTCCGAGAGCCGGATGTTCCCTTCGGCGGCGATCTGCATCCCCGCGTCCCTGACTTCTTCCTCCGTCAGCTTGATAGCCGAAAGCTGCATCGAAGCGTCGCCACGGTTCTCGAACCAAACCTGACCGTCAGGGTTCACGCAGATTTCCACAAGGTCGTCGTTCAGAAGGTTCCGAAGCTGGCCGAACGCCTTATCGACGTAGCTGTCCATCATCAGAAGATCTCCAGATCGCGATCAACGATGATCGACACGGACGTTCCCTGCCGGACGTAAATCGTGGGTGGGATGTTGATGTAGGCCCCGATCGCGCTGTCTGTTGCCGAACTCAAATCCTCGCCAACTCTTTCCGCGATCACCGCTGTATCGCCGCTATCCGATTGGCTTGCGGCGATTTCCGGCGCGGCTCCGATGATCGAGATTGCGGCAGCGCCGCCGAACCGGGTGGCGAACCGTGTATCGACCGTGCCGCCCGTGCCGCTCCGTCCAAGCTGGTCCGCACCATAGGATGCGATACCGATCGAACGGTTGCTGGGTGTCAGAACCCGCGTCCACACAACGAGTATCCGTTTCTGGCCAAGCTGGATGCCGCTGCTGTATTCGCCGAAAACCTTCGATCCGGCCGGAATGAGGACCGCCGACCCGTCTAGGCTGTGAACGTCTTCGGAAACCACGCCACGAATGGGGCCAGGCAACGTGCTATCCACCGCCGTTTCCAAGGACGCCTGAATGATCGTGCCTTGCGGGATCGTAGCTTGGGGCGCGGTGATTTGCTGTGCCCGAGAGACCGGCACCGGATCGACGCCGCGCCGAACGAAGGACTCGTTCGCGCTAAGCTCGCGGCCTTCCGCAGCACCGGCTTCCTCCGCACCACCGTTGTTCACCGCGATCAGGCCGGACTCCGCACGGGCCTGTTCCGCCGCCGCGCGTTCGGCGCGCAGAGCTTCCAGCCGCGCACGATCATCTGCTTCGCGCTGCGCTTGAAGCCGCTGTTGTTCTGCTTCCTCTTGAAGTCGTAGCGTTTCCAGTCGAATCCGCTCCTGTTCCAAGGGGTCCACCGCGCGGGCTTCACGAAGCTGCTGCTGATAGTCCTCGGCCTGTTCCAGAAGCTCTTGCTGCGCCCTGGTCTGCGCGGCGGACAGCTCACGCTGATTGTCCGCTATCTGCTGGCGCAAGGCAGCGATGGATGCTTGCAGTTGTTCCGTGGTTTCGCGGGCGCGATCCTGGTCATTCTCGGCGGTGCTGCGAAGGGCGGCAATGTCGGCAGCGAACCGATCGCGTTCGCGTTCCAATTCCTCGCGCAACTCCCTTTCCGCTTCCGTCTCGTTTTCCCGCTCTGCCGCCAAGGCGCGCGCGGCGGCGAGATCGGCTTCGAGGTCGGCCAGTCGCGCCAGGGTGGCGCTGTCGGTCTGTGTCGTGACGACCGGACGCTCGACCACGATCGGGTCCGGAGGTTGGGGCATGGTCAGGCTTTCATCGGCCGACCTGTCTTCGGGAAACTCCTGCACCCCGCTCGACGGGATCGTGACCCCCGGTTCACCCGGTTCGGAGACGGCATCGTAGATCGCATAGCCGCCGACGCCCAGCACCAGCGCCGCCGCTGCAATCCCCAGCGTCCTACCCGTTGATCCCCTTCGGCTCGAAGATGCAACCTGACCTTCGATTTCCGCCATTCTGCTCCGCAGATCGCTATTTTCGTCGCTCATTGGAACAGCTCCGCTATACAGATTTCTTGTTCGCCCAACCGAAGCGCCCATTGACGCGACGTGCCGCTCACCCTCACGGTGCGCCCTTCAACGATTTGCGAGTTTACGCTTCGTTCCCTGCCGTTCGTGACCTTGAACACCGCCGGGATGGGCGCATTTTCACGGAACCGGAAGTAGGTGAACGCGCCGTCGTCCCAGATAGCGATAGGCGTAATCTCGTTCCGCGCGCTCACCCCGTAGTTCGTGTTCTGGGCTGTCCGAACAGGCGCGGTTCCCGCCTGCTGGCGCGTCCGTTCAGGATAGCTGAAACGAACCACATAGAACGGGGATGAGTTTTCCCGGACGGTGAAATAGTAGCTCCGGCGGTCGGTATAGACCGTCACGTTGGTCTGGACGCCCCGAGCGGTCGGCTTGATCGCGAAGACGCGATCCCCCGGTATCGACTGAAACTGGAAGGCCGAGGTATCGCCCGCCACAATCGACACGATCCTTTCCCCTTCCTCGAACTCGACCGTAGTGGCCCGTGTCAGCGTCACGTTGATGGCATAGACCTGACCATCGACGTGGCGAGTGACGCGGACGCGATGGTCGTGAGAGCCGCGCGGCGGTGTGGCTTCGGCGAAGGCGGCTGATCCCAGACAGGCAATCAGCGCACCGCAGAGTATTCCAGAACGCATCATCCCCTCCTGTCCTGATAAAGCTCATAGTCCGTTACGACGAACCCCAGAGGGTTCCGCCAGACGGCTTCCAGTGTGGCTTGTTCTTCTGCCTCGAAGTCGTAGCCGATCACGGCGGTGAAATTGCCGGTGTTCGACCCGTCCGGGTTGGTCAGCCGCTTTCTCATGCGGACCTGCACACGATCTTCATCCAGAAGCGTGATGCCCGTTACAACCACGTCCACCTGTGTCCGGTCTCCATAGCGATCCGGCAGATACCGTTCGCTGCTGGAATCCCACAGCTCGACCAGGCCCCGACGCGCGGTGCCCTTCGTCCGCGCAAGAGCGCGGTTGATACGAAGGTCATTGTCGATCTGGTTGTAGGTCTCGCGGTCGGTCACATACTGATAGACGAGCGCCTGCACGACCGCCGCGCGTTCATCGAGCGTAACAGCTTCGACGGAGGCGTTCGGGACCGCCATTCCGGTTGTCGGATCGAACGGAACGACAATAGGCGCGGGCGGCTTGTGCCAGACCATCACCGCCGCCGACGCGAAGACCGCGACCGCAGCGGTTACGGCCATCCCGGCGAACGCGATTTTCCAGATCTTCTCACGCTGCATCGCGCCGTAGATGATTTCCGCCTCAAGGACGTTCTTGGGATCATCAGCCATCATTCAAAGTCCGGCTGCGTGAAGTCGGTGAACTTCTCAATGTCGGCCAAGGTGGCGGCGTCGAGAACGCCGGTCATGCCGACATTCATTGTCTGGACGGATTCAAGCTGCCACATCGCAGCCATCGCGATCGCCAGCTCGGCCGTGACGCGAGTGTTGTGATCGACCGACTCCTTGAGGCTTTCCATGTTCGCGGTTTCCGCAACGAGGACGCGGACCCTCTCGACCGACTGCGCGGCTTCCTCGTAGGCCACTTCCGCCGCCGCAGAGGTCGCGGCACCCGTGGTTGTCGCCGTCGCATTGCGCTCGGCTTCCACGACACCGGAGTTCGCCATCGCCGTCACTTCGTCCTGCGACGTGCCGCCGCCTTCCAGCGCCGCCGTGATCTTTTCGCGGAACACATCTGCGCCGCCGCCTTGCAGGCCCGACCAATCTCCCCGCGCACCCCGGATCAGCGTTCCGACCATATCGGCGTCAAATTCACCTTCGAGGATGCCGTCGAGGTCTTCGCCAAGCGCGAGTTCGAGGGTCGCCGTTGGATCGCTCAAAAGGTCTTCGATCTCTTCCAGCTTCGTCAGATGTTCTTCCATCAGCTCGATTTGTTCGATCAGTTTGGAAATCTGTTCTTCCTGCAAACCCATATCGACAAGAAGCTGCTCGAAGGTCTGCAACTGTTGCAGCAGGTTTCGGCTGTCGATCACGGGAACGCCTTGAGCATAGGCAGGCGTGGGGGAAAAGGCCCCAGCCAAGGGCAGCGCCACCAGAGTTGCCGTGGTAAATACGGTGCCAAGAAGGTTCTTCATTTTCATCACGGTCTCCGATCAGAGGTCAGGTTGAGTAAAATCAAGGAAGTCCATTGCTTCCCTTTGCCGCGCCAGTTGCGCCGCGTTCTGTGCGTATTCGGCTTGGGTTCGTGCCGCTTTCGTCTCGATCCGCGCGTTGAGGATAAGGATGAGTTCGGCGCGCATCATCGTGTTCAGGTCGTAGGCGTCCTTCGGGTCGGTCGTGCTTCTGATTTGGGCGACCAGATTGCGGACCCGGATCAGCGCCTGTTGCGCGTTGTTCATCGAGTATTCGGCATGGTGCAGCGACCCCGAAGACAGGAGGCTTGCACCGGACGCGGCGTAAAGCGCCGGATCAATGGTGCCTTGTGCTTCCACACCGCCGATGGTCCGCAAGTAGCTGTTATATTTTTCCGGGATCACCTGGACGTAGTGTTGGGTTTCCGCGAAGGGCGGAACGCCACCGTATTCGATGATCCGACCGGGACCGGCGTTGTAGGCCCCCAGAGCGAAAATGATGTTGCCATCAAAGCGTTGAAGCTGCGCGGCAAGATACCGAGCGCCGCCGACGACCTGGATATAGGGATCGGTGTAGTATTCGGGATAAATGCCCAAGTCCTGTGCTGTGCCGGGTATGATCTGGGTGAGGCCAAACGCAGCCGCTGGCGATCTGGCCCCAACCTGAAAGCGGCTTTCCTGCCAGATAAGGGCCTGCATCAGACAGCGCCATTGCAGGGGCGACAGCCCCGCCGCCGCCACCCCCGGCAGGCCATACGTGTCCTGCGATCCGCGAATGATGATTTCTTCGATGTTCTCGCGGGCGTCACCGAACACAAAGCGTCCTGCCGGGTTCGCCAGAGGCCCATAAACCTCCTGCACCCCGCCCATGTCAGAATTGCCGCCCATGAAGGTGGTCTGATACGTCGAGACCGAGCTAAAGGCCGCGATCATGCGATCCAGACTGGCAATCTGTTCGTTCTCGAACTCCCGGATTTCGGCCCGGTTGTCCGCCTTTTCGCGCTGCGTATCTTCATCCGTTTCCAGATGAAGATACCCGCGCAGGCGTTCCGCAAGGTTCTGTCCGTCGATTACCGGAACGCCTTGCGCCAAGGCGGTCGATCCAAGAAGACCGACCACCAGCGCCGCGCCCAGCAGGCGCTTCGAGAACCCGTTCACCCTAGCCACCACACAGTTCCCCGCGAAGGCTTTCCAGCGCGGCGGAGGATTGCGCCGGGGAGGACGAAACGGGCGCGGTCGCCATGAACGAAAAGACCGCCGGTTGCCCCGGCAGCCGCTCGAAGTCGCACGACCCGCTCGCGGTTCCGTCGCTGTTGAAGCACTGGCACAGCGCTTCGCGCTGCGCCATCGTGGTGCAGCCCGCGATGCTCAAAAGACCGATGGTCAGGACGAGAGGTTTCATCATTTCGCTTTTCTCCAAAAGTCGGGGGTTTCACGGAAATCGGAGCCAACGACCGAAAGGCCGGCTTTGCCGCCACCGAGGATGTGCAGGTAGTCGCCGAGGGGCGACATATCGCCGTTCAGGACCAGCGAGTTTTCGTCGTCCCGCAGCAGGAAGTTCCGTCCCGCCGACCGCGACGTGACAATATCGAGTTCAGCCGCGTTCAGGCGCAAAGCCTCGTAGTCCTCGTATGAGGACTTCCCGTCCGGGAACAGGATTTGCGTCGGAAAGAACGAAAAGACGCGATTGCCGACTTTCGAGCGCGTAAGCTGCGAAGCGTTCTGCGTGAGCATGACAACGACCGCGTTTTGTTTCCGCAGCGTCGCGAGCCAGCCTTCGATCACCGTGGCGAAATAGGGGTTGTCGATCGCCTTCCAGGCTTCGTCAATCAGAACGATCGTGCGGGTCCGGTCGCGCATCTGCCGCTCGATCCGGCGGAAGATGTAGCTAAGGACCGCCGTGCGCTCCCGATCCGATTGCGCGTCGAGGATTTGGGTCAGGTCGAAGCCGACCACGTTCCCGTCGAGCGAGAACGTATCTTCCAGCGTCTCTCCGAACACCCAGCCGAACCGACCGCCCTTTGCCCATTCGGCCACGCGCGCCTGCACGTGCCCATCGTCGTCCGTCGAGGCGAATTGTTTTGCGAACGTGTCCCACTTGCGAAGGGACGGAGCGGCATCGGCGTTGCGCCGCACGTTTTCGAGGATCGCGCGGGTTTGCAACGAGGTCAGTTCTTCGTGGGGCGACAGGATGTTCGTCAGCCAGCCGGTCAGCCAGGCCGTGCCTTCCTCGTCCGTCTCGACCCAAAGCGGATTGAGACCCGTAGGCATCCCGCTTTCAATAGACGAGTATGTGCCGCCCATCGCGCGCGTGACCATTTCCAGACCGCGCCGGTAGTCAAAGACAAAGATACGAGTGTCGGTCCGCCGTGCCTGCGTCAGAAGAAACGCAGCGAGAACGGATTTGCCGGAACCCGTGTCGCCAAGGACAAGTGTGTGACCCGCTGGCGGCTCGCCTTCGCCAGTTCCGCGTCGATGGAAGCTGAACCGATAGGACGACCCATGCGCGGTCGGAAACACCGAGACCGGCGTTTTCCACGGGACTTCGCTTCCGCTCTTGCCGAGCGGGGTTCGGTGCAAGGACGCATAGTCGGCGAAATGGACGTTGGTAATGACATTCAGGCGTGACCGCGCGGCCATATTGCCGGGGAATTGCGCGAAGTAGTGCGCTCGCTTGACGAAGCTGTCCTTCACCAGCCGCGCGCCGGTGTTGGTGGCGACACCTTCGAGTTCCGACATAATGTCCCGGACGCGCGCCTCACTGCGATCGACAATCGAAATCGACAGTTGGTGGTTGCCGAGGGACACATCCTGCACCAGCACCCGTTCGTGCAGGGCGGCAAGCGCCTCGCTTGCGTTCGCCCGCACGTCCGCCGTCGAAGCCATGATCTTCCGCTTGCGCTCGATCAGGTCGGCCGCCGCGTTGTTCCCCATCGGCGAGAAACTTTGCGAAATCACATAATCACAGGGCAGCGCGAAATCATCGAAGATCGTCACCCAGGATTGCGGCGGGTAGGTTTTCAGGGCGCGGATTTGTCCATACCGATCACCGAGTGGACCGTCCGTCAGCTCGAACCCGTCTTTGGTGAAAGTGACGCGATCCGACAGCACATCGTCGGCCACGACCGTCAGCGCACCACTTGGGTAGATCGGGCGTTCGTCGGCGGTTTGCACCGATCCGAGAAAGCCAAGAAGGTCGCCCGACGACGCCGTGAGAACACGGGTTGTATCGGCTCCGATGGACGAGCGCATGAACCGGACCACTTCGTCCAGCAGTTCGAGATCCTTTGCGTCGCCCGCGCCTTCGATAAGGCCGCTTGCGCGCTGGAACAGGCCCGCCGTTTTCTTGAGGCGCCCCGTTCGGACGATCGAAATCGTCAGGCGACTGTCGCGCAGCTCACCGTCCGCGAGACCTTTCCGCCACCGCTGATCCACAGCCGCAGAGAAATCGTTGCTCTTGAGAGGTTCGAGGTCTTCCGACAGATCGACCTTGCGGCTGATCTTGTGGGTATAGACCGTGAAGTTCTTGCCCATCTGCGCCAGAACGGCAGCGAAGGCGTTCTTCAAGCTGTCCAGCTCACTGTCCGGCGTGGTCGCCGCGTTCAGACCCTCGACCCGGATGCAGGACATGAAGGAGTTGTCCCGCAGCCGAACCGTCCGGTCGTTGACCAGCGTGACATAGGGAACGTGCATGAACCCGTTTTTCAGCAGGTTCCGCTGGGCGACGATATTCGCGGCGACAGCCGATAGATCAAGCGCCATAGCTGTCACCACCGAACATCTTGCGGGTTCTGGTGCCGGGGGCCACACGCGAACCCGTCAGAAGCACATCTACCACTTTCTCGTCCTTTTCCGCCGCCCAGCGGCAAAGGCCGTAAACGAGAATACACCAAACGATAGTGACCACGCTTACGGACCAGATAAGGGGCAGAACGGTCCCCCCCATGAACGGCAACGCGAAACCATAGGGTAAGCCGAACAGTTTCGAGGATTGCGTCAGCGCAATGTAGAAGGGGGTCCGTTCCATCATCTTAGGTCGTCGCTCCCCAGATCGACTGGATCACGGTCGGGATCACGCCGATAATCACGATGATAATCAGCAGCGTGAAGACGCGCGCCCAATCAATGAAGTTGAAGGCCCCGCCGAGCAGAACGAACACGGCCACGATGGTCATAACCGTCCGTCCGGTCGTGCCTGTCAGGGCGTCGAGGATCGACTGCAAAAGGGAATCGACCGCGCTCAAGTCGATGTCTTGCGCGAGGGCCGGTTGCGACCAAAGCAGGGTCGCAATCGCGGCCATCGCGATTAGGTGTCTATTCATTGTCAACTTCTCCTAGTTGCCCAAGGTTTGATTAAACACAGCCATCACCTTCCGGACGTGACCCTGTGTTTCTCGATACGGCGGGATGCCCCCGTGCCGTTCGACTGCATCCGGTCCTGCGTTGTATGCTGCAAGAGCAAGTTCGCGGGTGCCGAATTGGCGAAGCATCGCTAGAAGGTAGCGAGCCGATCCATCTAGGTTCTGGTGCATGTCATGCGGGTCAACCCCCAGGTCGCGCGCCGTTCCCGGCATAAGCTGACCGAGGCCGATTGCGCCCACATGCGACCGCGCGTTCGGATTGAACGCGCTTTCGATCTGAATATTCGATCGGAAAAGCGTCACCCATTCGCTTGCGGACAGTCCCGCGTCGGCGATCGCGCGATCCGCCGCGTATCGGAAACCTGTCTGATGAATGGCATCCAGAATGTCGCCGCGCGGAACGAGAACGCGAGGGGCTGCGACCGCCCCTCCACTGGTCGAAAGAACGACTTCGGGTTCACGCGGCTCAGGGCCGAAAACCACAAGGCTGCTTCCCTGTTCGTAGTTCACAAAGCCGCCGTCTCCGACGACGAGAACATCCGCGCTTGCGGCTGTTGCTACTATCATAAGGAAGGGGAATACGCATCCGCGCAGCGTGTGCAGCGGGCGAAGGGAAAGGCTACGGCGACAGGATGTGAGTTTCCCGCCCGCCTTCATAGAGCGGCACAGAACTGGTCGTGAACCCGTTCCGGTGCAGGAATGATATGAGGCCATTGGCGGTCTTGAACTCTCTCCGGTCTGGGCCTCCCACATTGGTGCTTCTGGCTGACGTAAGTAATTTCTCGAACGAACGGTCTTCGCTGACGACCCGGACGAACCATAGCCCATACCAGACAGAGCTAACTTTTGTTGCGTCCTTAGCCGCGACAACTTCAACGTGAAACCCGCGCTGGACCAATTCGTAGAGTTGTGTTTCTGATACCACATTCGGTTTTTCTTTATCGGGATCTGAAACCACGGAATCCTACCTTCGCCAGACGGGGACCGCGGCACCCTTCTCGGGTGCCTACGTTCTACGAGTTTATAAGAGTTGCCGCAAGCTATAAGATACGATAATCTGCAAAAAAGCGGCGCGTCGCCGGTTTCTAGCTTAGGCTGCTGGGAACGCCAAGATTATTGATGGATCACACCCTATGCGCGGACTTCACGCTGGCATGTATATACTTATAACCTTTGCGGCCACCACGGCGCAGGGCGAGACCTGCCTGTCCCCACCGCGACCGTTTCTGCCAGCGGGAGAGGCAGAGATGATCGAGTTTGCCGAGATCATCCGCCAGGATTTTGAATACTACATCAACGACATTCAGGCATACTTCCGCTGCCTGGACGAAGAACGTGCGCGGGCTTTTGAGGAAGCCCGACAGGTAAGTCAAGACTACGGACGTTTTCAGGCGGTGATAAAGGCGAACTAGGCGGCTGACCGTGACGTGTCGGATCGTTCGGCCCCGTGGGCATGGACGATCTTGGCGACAGTCTTTGGGTCGATCTGCAACTCCTTGGCAATCCAGCGGAAGCTACGACCCTCCGCGCGCAACTTGAGAACGCGCGACTTGTAGAGCTTCACCTTCGGCGCATCGCCTTTCTTCCGCCCGAGAACCTTGCCGTTGGCCTTCGCGCGTTCAAGCCCGGACAGAACACGCTCTTGCAGAAGATCGGACTCGAACTCCGAAATAACCGCCAAGACTCCGACCATCGCGCGGCCCGTCGCCGTGGTCAGATCGAACTCCGACTTGTTGAGAGCCTTCACGGAGACGCCCTTGGCCGTCAGCTCCTTGAGCGTTGACAACAGGTCGGTCGTGGACCGGCCCCAGCGGGACAACTCCGTCACCAGAATGGCGTCGATTTCTCGACGCTGCGCCAGAGCCATGATCTTCTTGCGTTCCAGCCTCGTATCCCGGCGGCCACTTGCCGTTTCGGTGAAGATGCCCACCACGCGATAGCCCGAGCGGTCGGCGAGCGCGGTCAGGTCCGCGACTTGACGGTCTGTGTCTTGATGCCCGGTCGAAACCCGCGCATAGATAGCAACACGTTGCACCATTCAGACCCCCTCGCCAAGCGCCCGGAAAAGGCCAATAATTACATGACCACGGCCCCGATCCATTTAATCATATGTCAGTTTGGATCACTTGGCGCAACGGTTCCACCCGATTTTCCTTGCAAAGCGCGGCTCAACGGCACTAAACCCGCTTTATAGGGTTCGCCCTGTCTTATAAGAACCGCGAGGCCCAACCATGAGGCACTTCCTACAGACCACCGCAATCGCCGCGACAGCCGCCATCGCCGCTTTCGTATCCACTCCGACCCCCGCCAAGGCCCAGGGCTACCAGATCGACTGCGCGATCCTGCTTTGCCTGTCCGGCGGCTGGCCCGCATCCGTTCCATGCGCCCGCGCCCGCGCAGAGTTCATCCGCCGCATCACGCCCTGGCCGATCGAACCCCCGCTGCAAATCTGGCGTTGCCCGATGGGCGTTGCCTACACCGTCGATCCCGACACGCTGACCGCCGACCGGATCTACGAAATCCTGCTCGATCTGGACGACGCGCCGCAGCAATCCTTCCCGAGCGCACCTTTCCAGGACCACTCACGGGACGCGCTCGTTCCGCAGCCCGCCGTTGTCCGCAACAGCGACGGGGCTGCGCGAACGCTCCCCGAAGGCTTCGCCTTGCAGCTCGCGCAGAGCGCCGAGACCGGGGCGGACATTGATATTTCTGATCCAGCCTTCGACTTCGTGCGCTCAATCCGCGTCTACAACGTCACCGGCGCCCACCAGCGCGAGGCGGGACGTGAAGGCGACGAGGAATGTCGCCGCTCATTCTCGATGCGGATCGGTCGCTACGGCCCGCAGGGTGAGTTCTCATGGCATGGCGGTTCTGATCCCGGCCAGCTTCCAGCAGCTCATACGGGTCTTTCACGTTGGGGCGAAAACTGCCCGCGCGTCTGGCACCGCTCCGTTTTCGTGGACTGGCGCGACTACGAGGGCAACTACGGCTTCGAGCAGGTCAACTACTAGACGTGGGGCCACGGCCCCGGTCGCACCACAATAATTGCGACAGGCATCCAGACTGTGTATGCCTGTTGCCAACACTTAGAAGAATCAACCGAGGGAGTGAGCAGCACCCCATACAAATGAAAACCCCCCGCAAGGCGGCAACCTAGCGAGGGGGGGCTTTTAGAACCTAGGAATTGGCGTTCCGAAGGGTCCACTACCGATAACTTGGACTGGTTCTACCACCCCCCCAACATCACTGGCAAGCAAAAAACGCACCTGTGCGAACAGGGAAATCTTGCCCCGCGCCGCCTTGTCCCACTCACCACATCGAGGACAAGAACCATGACCACCACGACGCACCCCGTCCTGCCCCAGGGCTTCAAGCGATTTTCCGTCGAACAGACGCTACTGGACGCCGCATCCCTGATCGGGCTGCGCGGCTCGACCCTTCACGCCCTTCTGCACATGATGAAGCGCACCCGGCCCGACGACTGGACCGACCCCACGCGCGAACCTGTCTATTTCGGCCAGCAGGACGCCACGGCGCGCGCCTTGGGCAAGACCCGCCGCGCCCTCTACAGCACCGAGATCCAGCTCGAACGCATGGGCCTGATCGAACGGCGCGTGAAGGCGAACGGCCAGCGATCGCCCCACGGCGGCTGCGGGATCGTTTTCTCGAAGCTCATCGAGGCGTTCCCCGACCTCTTGAACATGATCGAGCAGGCGCAGATCGAGCGGAAGCGCATCAAAGCCCTGACCAATGAGCGCAGCTCGTGCCTACGCTACATCAAGGCGCGGCTTCGTGAGGCCCCGGCTGGCGGTTCTGCCCTCGACCACATCGCCGACCAGCTCGCCACATGGCCCCGCGCCGATACCCTCGCCCGCATGGGCATCGACAGTCTCGAAGCGCATGTGGAAGACGCCCGCCGCCTGTGTATCGCGGTCGATGATATTCACGATTTACAGCGTGATTCTTCCGGTCAACCGGCACAAAACTTCCCGCGCCATATACAAGAGAACAACCTAATAGACCTTTCTGTAATCTGTAACGGAACCGTGGATAAACCGAGCGCGGCCAAGGCCGCGCACTCTGATATTCCTGCGCCGGAGCCTATCGGCCCCGGCGATTGCGGAGAAAAGAAGTGTGAAGCGGAAACCGAAGCGCGCAAGGCTAAAATGTTGGACCGGCTGACCCCGGACCGGCTTTTCAAGATGGCTTCGCCTGATATGCAGCACGCTATCAGCGAACAGCTAGGAGGGCGCACTGAACCCCGCCGCAGCGACTTTTTCCGGGCGGCCGAAGCCATGTTGCCGGCCCTCGGGATCAACGTCACCGCATGGAACGACGCGGTGGCAGTAATGGGAATCGACCGAGCCTGGCTTACCTTGCTCTACATCGACGCCAAACGCGACCATCCCGCCACGCCCACCGGGAACCCCGGCGGCCTTCTGCGCGATCTGACCCGCAAGGACCGGCAGGGAAGGTTCCAGCTCGACGGCGGGTTGATCGGCGTTCTGACTTGGAAAGGCGTCTGATGGCCGAGAAATGCCTAAAGAAAGCCGTTACTTCGCCCGGCGGAGCGTATAGAATGTGGCAACATTTATACAACCGTGAGTTGGTCCGTGATGCAGTTTACCCCGACCGATTTTCGGCGAGCGAAAGACGATCTTGCGCGGTTGGAACGGCTCTACTTCGGCTCCAACAGCCGCCCGGAAGATTACACCGCCGTCGATACCGAGATTGCGGCCTTGCGGCGCTGGCTGACCCGCAGTCTCGCCGAAATGACGCGGCTCGATGATGCCGTCACACGGCGGTAAAGATGGCCCCGCGCCGGTGACGCTGGATAGCGTCAGCGCCGACACAGATCGGAGACCTGACGTGCGCCCTTCGCAGCTCGACCTTTTTCCCGACCGGGCTTACCTGCGATGCGTCGATCCAGCCGCCAACAAGGCCCGTTTCTATGTTCTCGCCGTTCAGCCGACCTTGTTCGGCGGCGTGGATCTTGTCTGTGAATGGGGCCGGATCGGCTCGCCCGGAACGGTTCGCTTCATTCCCCACCGCGACACGGGCCAGGCTCTCGATACCATCCGAACGATTGCCGCAAAGCGCAAGGCGCGAGGCTACATCGAGTAGCATTTCAGTCGCTTGCCCCTCGTCTGACCAAACCGCCTGCGAAGGTGCGGCCGCCTCCGTGAACAACGGACGGGCATCTTACGCGGCGCAGGAACCTGTCAACACCAGGCCCTTCGGGGCGCGTTCCGCGCGTGTGGACAGCCCCCTTTTTCCGCCGCGTCTTCTTGCCCTGTTTATTCACCAAGGAGACGACCATGAATTACCTTCGCAAACGATCCATCCGCCTTCGCCGCGCCGCATCGCGCCGGATGCGGACCATCCGCAAGCAGCTCCAGAAGATCGACTTGAGCCTCACGATCGAAATCAACCTTGTCTTTCTCAAGATCGCGCTCGAAATCGGCCGCCGGGAGGAGTAGGGGCGGCAGCCTTTTGTTATCCCGTTATGAAGGCTAGGCGTTCTTGCGATACCATTTCTTTCTGCTCGCGCGGTAGAGAAGGAAACCCGCGAGACAAAAGACGAGGATGCCGCTGATAAGGTTCTCACTAATGATTGCTCCGGCGATGAGAGCAACGAACAGTGCTAGGCCAAGCGTTCCAAAATTCAGGTTTCTACGATAATGCGCGCCGCATCCAGCACAAACCCTGAATCCTTGGGCGACTTCTGATCCGCAGTGACCGCAATGTTGGCTCATCCATCAGTCTCCTATCCTCGACATTTTATCAACGATTAGAGGTGGTTCTTCAACCATTCATCTTTCTCTAAATATCCACGGGGGAGGCGCGGAACGCGCCGGGGGCGGTAGCCCCCTCGACGTTATGGCCCCTGCCCCGCCGCCCTGACCGGGCGTCGTGTCACCGCGCTCTAGGCTCCGGCCGGCGGGCGGCCTGCGCCCCGCACCCTGCGATCCTGGCCTTCCTGATCCAATGGCGCGCGCGCCGTCTCGTGCCGAGCCGCCGCGCGCACCTTGGATCATGGTCGCCCTGGACCTTGTGAGCGGCCCTTTCGGGTGACGATCGCTGGGGCGGGCGGCTCCGGGGTTCGGGCAAGCCGAACGCCGCTGCGCCTTTGACGGACAGGGGGGTTCGGGCAAGCCGAACGCCGCCCTGTCCGTTTGTCCCGTTCGCCTGGGGATCGAGGG
>JAPWHL010000035.1 GCA_027214255.1 Roseovarius aestuarii | reverse complement strand
GAGCTCCTTCGTGTTGAAGATCAGCAGACTACAAATCGCAGCTTACGTCAGCGTCCGATTTTCGGGGGGTAGCTCAGGGAGATTAAGATCTTCAAAATCAGTAATTAAGTTATCCTCGATAATAATTAACTGAGGAGTTTTAGCTTTTATAACTTGTGTTAATAATCTTGATAAATTCTTTAGAGTTGGTGCCTCTTCAACATCCCAACCACAGGCAATAGCAATCGCTTTGAAGTCTGGTGTTAGGATATCCACTCCAATGGGTGAAATATTTCGACCTTCCATATATGATTTAATCTCTCCATAGCCGTTATTATTATGTAGGATAACGATTATTGGCGTCCCAGATTCTGTTGCTGAGGTAAGCTCGGCTATCGAAAATTGAAATCCACCATCTCCAATCAACGCTACAACAGGGCGTTCAGGAGCAGCCAATGAAGCCCCAATTGCAGCAGGTAACCCATAACCTAGCGTACCAAAACCAGTCGCAGAATTAAAATAGCTACTTGGAGTATTTGCAGAAAACGCTGTGTTGCCCGCATAAACAAGTTGTGTTTGGTCTCCGACTATTATGGCATCTGGAAAGCATGTCCGAATGGTATCCAGAATATGCAGTTGAGCATGCATAATGTTAGGAAGTTGTTGTGTACCAGAGCGGGCTTTAGCAGCTCGTAAATTCCCTGATTTAGAACATTGCGTTTCAACTAAATTGCTTAATGCTGAAGTTGTCTCCAACGCATTGGCCACAACCGCTAGGTTCGCAGCAGGGCCGCGACGAATTTGAGCAGGGTCTATATCCACACGAATAAGATACCCAGTTAAAAAACCCCCATCTTCGTTAAAATCATAATCTGTCGGGCCAAATTCTGTTCCAATCGCTAAAATAACATCAGCCAAGGCTGCAAGTTTTCGAGTTTCTGGCATTGATGGCGATAAACTAACTCCCAATGGGTGACTTGGTGGAACAATACCACGTGCGTTTGTGGTCATAACAATAGGTGCATCTATTTTTTCGGAAAGTTTCTGGAGGGCTTTCGCAGCACTGGCCAAATAGTCATGTCCGTAGGGTAGCCTTCTCGAACACCTGCAAAAATTTGCGATACGACCTTGCGATATGCACAGCGTTACGCTTGGGGTCGTACCGTCTGGTCGTGGTCCAACTCTTGCATATCCTGGAACCGGTCACCGATCCGGTGATGCGGGCGGCCCCCTGTCGCCACGCCAATGGCAATCAAAATCTCATCCGGTGCCGGGGCGTCGGGAATGTTGAATTCAACCGTCATGAAGTGGGATCGCGCGCCACCTTCGGTTGTGTGCTTAAGGGGGAGTGTGATCGAGTTTCCCGGCCCGCCGCGCTTGTTCGTGAAGGGGATGAATTCAGAGCTTTGCGCAGCGTCACGCAGGAAGTTTCCGAAACGAAGCGTATGTATAAGAGCCGAGCCATGCTCGATCTCACCGTTCACACCGACAATGGCGGATTTTCCGAAGGCCTGCACATTTTCCCCACCCCCAACAAGAGGCATCAGGCGCTCGACCATTTCATGGCCGAGAAGCGGCGCAAAGGCGTGGATTTCGGGACGCAGGTCGGCGACGAACCGTCCGGCCCAAGGGTTGGTCAGAACGGCAGCAACTGCTGCCATGCGCAAAGGCGGATCGGCGGGCTTGGTGCCCTCGATCAGGGTATCTTCGACGAAATGAACGTACTTGCGGACTTCGGGTTTCATGGGGTCTCCTTGGGAAAAAAGGGGTCAAGCAAGGCAGCCACCTGATCAGGGGCCTCCAGCAGAACAGAATGTTTGAGGTGTTTCAGGACATGCAGCGTGGAACCGGTGATCTGTTCGTGCATGAAGCGTGCCATTCGCGGATTCGATCCAATGTCGTTTTCGCCCGTCATGATCAACGTTGGTACGGTGATTTGGGACAACTGGTCGCCCAGATCGTTCCCCGCAAGCACGCGATAAGCTGCGACATAGCAATCGGGATCGTTCTCCAGCGATTTTTTGCGACGGGCCTCTAGTACTTCGGGGTGCGCGGCAACAAATTCGGCAGTGAACCAGCGGTCCACCGCATTGGCCAGATGGGTTAATGCACCCTCTTTGGCCAAGGTCTCGGCGCGGGCGTTTACACGATCCTGTTCCTGTTCGGTGCGCCCGCCAACCGTTGAAACCAGGCCAAGATGCGTCACGCGATCCGGTGCCGCCAGGGCGATGGCCTGCGCGACCAATCCGCCCAGCGAAAACCCCGCAACCGCAGCCTGGCGTACGCCCAGATGGTCCAGTAACGCCAATGCATCATTGGCAAAATCCGTCAGGGTATATGGGCCGGGGGTGCGACGTGACATGCCGTGCCCGCGTAGATCGAACCGAATGATGCGCCGCCCTGCGCCAAGGTGGTTGATCACGCCATCCCAACTTTCCAAATCCGATCCGACCCCATGGATCAACAAGACAGGCGCGCCTTGACCTTCATCGCGATAATTGAGGCCAAGGCCGGAAGGAAGATTAAACATCGGCCAGAATCCGTGCGTCTTTGGAGCGGAAACTCAATGTGGCGCTATGGCCGGGCTCAAGGGCTGTAATCTCGGCCTGGGCCGCGTGTTCAAGGGCGACCACCTCGGTACCATCCTCAAGCGTGATGATCGCTTTGCGAGACTGTCCCAGATAGATCAGCTCTTTGACTGTGCCGGTCAATATGTTGTCGTGACCGCCCGTGTTTGCACTGTGCAGGTGCAACCGCTCGGGGCGGATTGCCAGAACCGCCGCCGTGCCGTTATCCAGCGCCCCGGCCAGTTGGCCGCCCATGCCGCGCACACGGGC
Source organism: Roseovarius aestuarii (assembly GCA_027214255.1). Taxonomy (GTDB): domain Bacteria; phylum Pseudomonadota; class Alphaproteobacteria; order Rhodobacterales; family Rhodobacteraceae; genus Roseovarius; species Roseovarius aestuarii_A. The sequence goes on along the minus strand of JAPWHL010000035.1, from coordinate 23,050 downwards.
GGTGCTGTTGTTGGCTGTTTCCACACGACCCGCGATAAAGTTCGTCTCGCCGATGAAATCCGCCACGAATTTGGTCTCGGGGGCCTCGTAAAGCGCGAGGGGGCTGCCAATCTGTTCGATCCGCCCGTTTTGGAAGACGGCGATGCGATCTGACATCACCAGCGCCTCTTCCTGATCGTGCGTCACATAAAGAACGGTCGTGCCCATGTTCTTGTGCAGGTGCATAATTTCCAGCTGCATATGCTCGCGCAGTTTCTTGTCCAGCGCGCCCAACGGTTCGTCCATCAGCAACAGCCTGGGCTTGAACACCATGGCACGCGCCAGTGCCACACGTTGCTGTTGTCCACCGGACAGCTCTTTGGGCAGTCGGGCCCCGAAACCGGCAAGGCCGACCATGTCCATGGCTTCGTCCACACGTTTACGACGGTCTGCTTTCGCGACGGCGCGCATTTCCAACGGAAAGGCGACATTCTGGGCGACACTCATATGCGGGAACAACGCGTAGTGTTGAAACACCATGCCGATGTCGCGTTTCCAGACCGGGATCGGGTCCAGCGGTTTGCCTTCAAGCGCTATTTTTCCGTCAGTTGGCTGGGTAAAGCCTGCGACCATCATCAGGGTTGTTGTCTTTCCTGAGCCGGACGGGCCGAGGAAGGTTAAAAACTCACCCTCGGCCACATCCAGATTGATGTCTCTGGCGGCATCGACCGCACCATACGACTTGCGTACGTTTTCAAGTTTCAGGATCGGATCGGTCATGGAAGGTCTCCTTAAAGGCCAGGCGCACGGCCGGATTTGTGGCGCGCAAGACCGTCAATCAGCAGGGCGAGAAGGGAGAAGAGGAAGAGAACGGTCGCAATTGCAGCAATCGTCGGATCGGTATCCCCTTTGATATTGGACCACATCTGGACCGTCACAGGGCGGACCGTCGGCGTGGACAAAAACAGCGACACAACCAATTCATCAAAGGATATCACCATCGCAAACAGCATCCCGGACAATACAGAGGGCGCGATCAGCGGCAGGGTTATCCGGCGAAAGGCGGTGAAGGGCGGTGCACCACAATTGGCGGCTGCGTCTTCAAGGCGATTGTCGAACACCATCAGATTGGCACTGACCGTGGACATCACAAAGGGCAGCGTCAGGATCACATGGGCGATGATCAACCCCGGCAGAGACCCGTAGAGGCCCCAGATCCGAAACACACCAAAGATCGCTGCAGCGGTAATGATCACCGGAATAATCAGCGGCGCCATCAAGATGCCACGGATCACCAGCGCCCAACGGCTTTGCATCCGGCTGAGGGCCAGGGCAGCAGCCGTGCCCAGAACCGTCGCGATGATCGCTGTCGGGACCATAATCTTGACCGAGGTCAGGATCGCACGCGTCCAGGTCGGATTGCTGAACATCTTTTCATAGTATTGCAGCGAGAAACCGGGTGGCGGGAAGGTCAGGAACATTGCCGAGCTGAACGAGATGATCAGGATCACCGCAAGTGGCGCGAGCATATAGACCACAAGCATGGCGTTGATCACACCGCGCAGCCCACCCCAGAACCGTACCGAATACAACATCACACACCCCTTCCGCGCAGTTTCAAAAGCACATTAACCGTTACGAAAAGCAGCCCCGTGCCGACCAGCAGGACGATGGCAAGCGCAGATGCCAGCGGCCAATCACCGAATTCGTCGATCCGATCGAAAATCAGCTGGGCAATCATGATATCGCCTCGTCCACCCAACAGCGCTGGCGTGATGAAATACCCAAGCGAGATGATGAAGACCAACATTGCCCCGGTCAGAAGGCCAGGCAGGCAAAGGGGCAGATAGACGCGAAGAAAGGCACGGATCGGATTGGCCCCAAGGTTCATTGCCGCCTTGAAATACGACTCGTCAATACGTGCCATGACGGAATAGAGCGGAAAGATCATGAACGGCAACAGAACCTGAACCATGCCCAAAAGAACCCCGAACCGGTTATAGACAAGCTCTAGGGGTTCGACGATCAGGCCAATACCAATGAGCAGATCATTGATGATGCCGCCCCCCTGAAGGATCACCAGCCAAGCAAAGCTGCGCACCAGGATCGATGTCCAGAACGGGATCAGCACCACAAAGATCAGAACCCTGCGCAGCAACGGTTTTGAATGGACCATTGAATAGGCCACTGGAAACCCGAACAACGCACATAAAGTCGTCGTCGTGCCTGCGATAGAGATCGTGTTCCACAGCACCCCAAGATAGATGCTGCGGCCAAAAATGGTCTGGTAGTTTTGGAACCCCCAGACGGGTTCAGAGACGCTTCGCTGCAACAGCCAAGTCACGGGATACAGGAAACATATCCCAATGAGCAGGACGGCAGGGAGGACAAGCCAGAAGGCTCGATTGCGTAACAGCATGATGCAGCGTCTCCGTTCTTTAGAACCTTTGTGGCCAACCGCTGGGTTAGCTGAGCTTCCATTCAGTCCAGCGTTCAGTGACTGCATCGAGGTTGTCGCGCCAGAAACCCGCGTCGATGAGGAACCCCCTATCAACATTTTCTTGCGTCGTGGCCAGCCATGGCAGTACGGCGCCCTCGATCAACGGGAATGCCGCCGGATTGACCGGAGCAAATGCAAGTGTGTTGGCCATCAGCGCCTGATTTTCTGCATTTGCGGCCGAATTCATGAAGTGCTGGGCGACCTCGGCGTTTGGCGCACCTTTTGGGATCACCAGATAGTCGACCGACCGGATATTCTGGTTCCAGCTGAGCGAGACAGGCGCGCCCTTGTTGTTGACGTCAAATGTGCGGCCATTCAGCATGACACCAACGCCCACTTCGCCATCCACGAATAGCTGCTGACAGGCAGAATTGGAGGTGTACCAAATGACGTGATCCTTGATTGTGTCGAGCTTCTTGAAGGCGCGATCAATATCAAGCGGATAGAGATCTTCCATGGCGACACCGTCGGCCATCAGCGCGATTTCCATCATTGGATAGGCCCGATCGCGCAGGGCGCGCTTGCCAGGGAATTTTTCAACGTCAAATACATCGGCCCAGCTTTGGGGTGTGTTTTCGCCAACGATGTCGGTGTTGAACGCAATGTTGTAGGACCATACGATGCAACCGATACCTTTGGCGTGCACATAGCTTTGATCAAGCGCACTGGCGTCCACGACGTCAAAGTCGAGGTCTTCAAAGAGCTCCTCATTCGCGAAAAGGAACGTATCCGTGACGTCGACCACATCCCAAATCGGCTCGCCGGCCTCAACCATGGTGCGCAGTTTCGAGCCATTCATAGGGCCGTCTTGAATGACGGATACGCCTGATGATTGCATGAATGGATTGCAATAGGCCGCTTCCTGCGCAGCCTGATAACTGCCACCCCAGCTCGCGAAAACCATCTGACGCCCCGACAAATCCGTCGCGGCAAAGGCCTGACGGGTGCCCGAACCAAGCGCCACAACCGAGGCCGTCGCATAGAGCGACGTTGTCATAAACGTCCGACGGCTAAGGTCGGGAGTTTTTGTATTATTGGTCATTTTTTATCTCTCTCTCTCTGTTGGTTTCGTTGTTTAAGGTTGCCACCGCCCGGATCACGCAGCCTTTTGGGCCCGGAAATGAGGGATCACGCGATCACCCAAAAGTTCCATCGTGCGCAACGTCATTTCGTGCGGCAGTCCGAACGTGGGGCCAAGTATCATGTGATTGATACCGATGCGCTGATAGTCTTCGATCTTCGCGATCACCTGATCCGGTGTGCCAAAGAGCAGGTTCTGTTGCAGGTTCTCGGGCGCATATTCCCCGCGACTTGCAACCGTGGCAAAATCCACGGGCTCCGGGAAACCGTTTGTCACAGTCCCGCAGTTCTTGAACAAGTTCTCGAAATTGCGGCCGAAATTGACCACGGATTTGACAGCCTGATCCAGACCCGTAGGATCATCATAGACGCAGCAGACCCGCAATGTTGCATGGGTCAGCCCCGCCGGACTACCAGCTGCTGCATATGCCGAGCGGAACTTGGCCTCTAGATCCTCGACCTCGTGAAAGTCGCGGCGCAAGGCGGTCGACATCACATGGCAGTTGTTTTTCAACGCAAATTCAAACGTGTTCTCGTCGCGCGCCGCGACCCACATCGGGGGCGATTTCTGGATCGGCTTCGGCACGCAGGCCACCGACGGAAACTGCCACAACTCTCCTTCATGGGCATAGTCACCCTCCCAGAGACGTTGCACGGCGGGAATGATCTCGCGCAGATATTTGCCGCCCTCGCCTTGCGGCATACCACCAGCCATGCGGTCAAATTCATACTGGTATGCGCCGCGTCCCATCCCCATTTCCAGCCGCCCGCCGGTCAGAATATCACAAAGAGCTGCCTCACCTGCCAACCGGATCGGGTTCCAATACGGTGCAGCCAGAACAGCGGTCCCCAGACGCGCATGTTTGGTGTGATTGGCCCAATGCGCCAGCAACTGAAAGGGGTTGGGCGAAATTGTCAGCTCGATCGTGTGATGCTCGGCTGTCCAGATGATGTCAAAGCCGCCCTCATCGGCCAGTTTGACCAGTTCGAGCGCCTCGGCGGCGACCTCGGCCATGGATTTGCTGGTGTCAAATCGCGCCATATTCACGATAACTGAGAATTTCATTGAACTGCTCCTACTTGGTGACGCGCATGACAAAGGCGTCTTGGGTCACGCCCGAATGGTCGATCACGACGGTCTTGATACGGCTGAATTCGTTGATCGCGGCAAAGCCATTGTGTTTGCCGTAACCCGAGTCCTTGTATCCGCCCGACGGCGACATCACGGACGGGCTGCGGTAGGTGTTGATCCAGACCATGCCGGCGTGGATCCGACGCATGAACCGCAAGGCGCGATTCAAATCGCGCGTCCAGATACCCGAGGCCAACGCGAAATCGTTGTCATTGGCCATTTCGATCAGGTCTTCGTCGGTCTCGAATTTCAGAATGCCCAGAACGGGCCCGAAAATCTCTTCGCGGGCGATGCGCATGTCGTTGGTCACATCGGCAAAGACCGTCGGCTCGACGTACCATCCCTGGCCAAGACCCTGGGGTCGGCCGCCGCCGTGGACCAGACGCGCGCCTTGCGCCTGCGCGCTTTCGACGAATTCCGCGACTTTTTCGACCTGAGACCATAACGCGATCGGGCCCAACTGCACATCACTACGGCATGGATCGCCGATGATGATCGCCTTTGCCCGCGCGACAATACGGTCCACGACCTCGTCATAAACACCTGCCTGCGCAAAACAGCGAGACCCCGCGACGCATGTCTGCCCAGCAGCCGCAAAGATGCCCGAGACAACGCCATTCACGGCCGCATCCAGATCGGCATCGTCACAAACGACATGCGGAGATTTCCCACCCAGCTCCAATGCGGTCGGGGTCAGGTTCTCGGCCGCACTGCGCGCAATGATCTTGCCCGTCGCAGGGCCTCCGGTGAAATCGACCTTGTCCACTCCGGGGTGCTTAACCAACGCATCGCCTGCCGTCTGCCCGAGACCGGTAATCACGTTGAAAACGCCGGGCGGAAAACCTGCCTCGGCTATCAGTTCCCCAAAGGCGATGACCCCTGCGGCCGCATGTTCGGATGGCTTTACGACCACGGCGTTCCCGCAGGCCAGACAGGGCGCCAATGCGCGTATCATCATGAACAGCGGCGAATTCCACGGGACAATCACCGCGATGACACCCAGCGGTTCACGCACTGTGAAATTCAGCATGTCAGGCTTGTTGACAGGGATTGTCGTGCCTTCGATCTTGTCCGCCATCCCGGCAAAATACCGCAGCGCAACCGGCAGCGCTGCTGCAAGCGCCTCCATTTCGCGCAGAAGTTTACCGTTTTCTTGTGTCTCCAGGGCGGCCAGACGGGGGGCTTCGCGCTCGGCTATATCCGCCAATTTCAGCATCAACAGGCCGCGTTGGCTTTGGGTCAGATCCCGCCAATCCGGGTTTTGCATCGCACCATTGGCTGCTGTGACTGCGTCGTCTACCTGTTGCGTTGTGCAATCGGGAACACAGCACCACGGCGCACCTGTCACCGGATCAAAGCTGTCGATGGCGTCGCCGCTTGTCTCCACGTATGCGCCATTCACATAGATCGGAAGGCGCGTGTCGCGCAGTGCCTCAATGGTAAATCGGGTCATTGCTGCCCCTCCTGTCCTGTTATGAACCGCGTCCAAGGGGTTGGGCGCGCTTCAACCTGTGTCACATTTCCTGAACTATGCGCGTCATCGACATAGAGACCGAACCGGGATTGACGGGCCTCGGAGGCATAGCGCCGGAGTGCCGCACGAAGTTGCCGTGCGTCGATTTCGGCCAGGGGCAACGCGTCCGGATCAAAGAGTTGCAGCTCCTCCCCTTGGGAAAAGCTGTGCAAGTCACCCTGAAATATCATCCATGTTGCATTGCCATTGGGTGCCTCGAACACCGAATAAAGCGCGCCAATCTCGGCGTTGACATTCTGAGCGGCCAGCGTTTTTTCCAGCTCAGCGCGCGCCTCGCGGAAACCAGCGCATGTCTTGCCAAATGGCAGCGTCCAGCCCTCTGTCGTACGTTGCAGCAAGACCTTCCCAAGGCAATCAAGGACACAGCCCACACGCACCCCCCCGTGATGCGAGACCTGCTCGGCGGCGGTTTCGGCGATGCCGAGGTCAAGGTAATGACCGCGCAGATAGGCAAGCGGACGCGCGTCGCTATGGTCGAAATTCGTGATGCGCCCGATCAAAATTACATGATCGCCGGCATCCACCAGATTGTCGGTGACGCATTCGAACCATGCAACGGTTCCATCCAGAACGGGCGTGCCTTCCGGTCCGCTGTGCCAGTCTGTGTTGCTGAAACGGTCCTCCACGCGCGATGCGAATCTGGCGGATACATCGCGCTGGGTGTCCTTCAGAATATTGACCGCGAACCGCTGGGCCTGTGAAAAAGACGTCAGGTTGCCCGAGGATTTGGCAAGGCAAACCAGCAAGAGCGGCGGATCAAGCGAAACCGAAGTAAACGAATTTGCCGTGAACCCGATCGGCGCACCGTCCGCATCATGCGCCGTAACAACAGTGACGCCAGTGGCGAAGCTACCGAAGGCTTGGCGCAGGCGGCGGGGCGCGTCGTGATTTTCAGCGGAGTCTTCGGCCATTGTTTTGGTCCTTCCCGATAGTCGTGAAGAAGAACCTAGCGGAGCGGAGATGTGTGATCCTCCGCTGAAAAGAAGAGTATGAAAGAAATTAATTCCTACAGATCGTAGGAATTTTTCAGATTCATTAGACGAATCGCCAATTCTATCTCGAAACACCTGTCCGGATCGTCAAGTTTCAGGTCATGCTGGTCTGTCAGTTGCTCTAACCTGTAGCGTAGGGTCGATACATGGATGCCCAGCTGAGCAGCGGCATCTGCATAACGGCGGCCACTGCGCAGAAATGCATCGATGGTTTGCCGCGCCACGGCGGCCTTGCGGCTGGTGCCCATCAGCGCCTCGGGCAGAGCACCACCGACGAACTCGGACAGGCGCGCAGAATCAAGCGAAGCCATCAGTCCGTTGAATTCTCCGATGTTGATTGGCGTGATCCATCCTGTCGTTTTCATCGAACGGGCCACGTCAAGCGAGTTCAGACAGGTTTGATGTGCCTGGGCCAGCGACTCCATCACGTTATGCGCTGCGGATAGCACCAGGGCAGCGTCGGGCGGCAGGAACAAGTGAACGCGCTTTAGAAACAGCGAGCGGCATTTTGCAATATCCGCTCCGCTGTCGGACAGCAGAAAAATCAGATTGCCATCCAATTGACAGGATATGGCGGGACCGAAGACCGATTGCGCCGTGCGGAGCAGGAAACTTTGTGTGCCATCATCCGTTTCGGCATCGGCGCGGATCACCAACATGCGACAGGGCGTAGTCAGGTCGAAATCCAGTTGATGCGCCTCTTGCATGATTTCTTCGCGCTCGCGCAGGTCGTTTAGCAGCAGCCGCTTTATCAACCTGCGCGCCGTTACACGGCGGGTGCGGAATTCAGCGAAATTGCGCAGGATAAATGCGGAAAGGGCCAACCGTCCTGCCTGGGCTGCGATCAGTTCATCATCATCCAGAAGATCGGCTTCGAAAAAAAAGACGGCACCGACGTGCACATTATCTATTTCCAGTGCCTTGACCTGAGTAACGACAGTGGTTCCGTCGATACGCAGTTCGGTCTGAAGCCCGTCGTCATGCCTGCGCGCTTCCATCGCGGCCTCCATCACAGCATCTGGTAACCGGCGAGCGTTTTCGATGCGGATCGGGGGCGGGGTTTCGGTGTCGAATAGTCCGCGCCCTGTGGTCAGATCAACGGCCAGCCAGCCTGCGGGAAACAGGCTGCTGAATCCGCTAGCCAGATAGGCCGCTGCATCAGCGTCCAACGCATGCCCCAGCGAGGCGGTCATATTCTCCAGAATGCTGCGCATCCGCAGCGCGCGGGAACGCTCGGCGTCCAGCGAGCGCAGTTTACGTATTGTGATCGTGACCAGGTCAGCCACGCATTTGAGAAACCCGATATCCCCAGCATTGAGATCCAGTATGGCGTACGATGCGACCGAGTAAACCATAGGGCGGCGTTGCGCATCATGGACCGCTAACGGGATCATGACATTGGTATGGTATCCTCGCTTGCGCGCATCCTGCTGAAACCCCGGATAATCCGACTGTGCAGCAGCGTCGCGCAGGATCAGGGGTGTGCCCTCTTTCAGAACAAGTCTCACAGGGCTTTTGTCTGCGTCCCACCCAACCAGTTTATCCGGTGCGTCCGCATTCGCAGGATCATAGCGGACCAGCGGTATGGCAAGCCCGGCCTCGAAATCTAGAACCTGGATGCTGCTGATGTCCCATTGGGAATGTTCGCATACACCCTGCGTAAGCATGCGATAGCTTTCTTCCGCATCCCGGCTGCCATCCAGCAACAATGCCAACTCTGAAATATTTTGAAAATGTTTGGCCGTGGCCAGAGCATCTGTGGTGTTCAATTGGTCGCCCATAGTTTGAGAAAGATGTAGGTATCAGCTCGCAACAGTATAAGCGGGGCAGCGCCACAATTCCATGCTTGCACGCCCAACAGGCCGGTCCCGCTTGACAAGGTTGCCGAGATATTTGATCCGGATCATCTCAAACGGTCCTGTCGCAAAGTTTCTAGCCGTCTGAAGAAGCGCCTTCACAGGACACAACTATGTTGCGAGGGCTGCGGACTGCTTGACGATCCCTTCGCGGAGCTTCGGCACTGTTTTCAAAGAGCGCATAAAACGCACCTACGACCAAAACCAAGGGTTCCTCTGGCCTTTTATCTGCATACTCCAGCACGCGGGGGCGCACAGCGTCCAGTTCCGTCAGCCCCCCGACAAGAAGGAAATCCAGTTCGGCAGAACCCTGAAACAAGTGGACAGTGGGTAGCAAAGAGGGGAAGCTAGTCATGAAGGATTCAGGTTGACATTACAGCATAATGTAGCTACGTTTCTACATTAAAGTTGCTTAGAAGGATGTGAGCGATGGGGATGACAACGATCAACAGTCGGACATTCAATCAAGACGCCAGTGGCGCAAAGCGGGCTGCGCAAGACGGACCTGTGTTCATCACAGACCGGGGCAAACCCGCTCATGTCTTGCTCAGCATAGAAGCCTACAAGCGGCTTACAGGACGCCAAGAAAGTATTCTTGATTTGCTTGCCGATCCAGAAGCGGCAGACGTAGCTTTTGAACCGGATCGCCTGGATCGCCTCACACGTCCCGCTGATTTGTCCTGATGTTCATTCTTGATACGAACGTGGTGTCCGAGCTGCGTAAGGCAAAAGCAGGGAAGGCGGATGCCAATGTCGTTGCGTGGGCCGAGGATCAGGACCCGTCAGCACTGTTTTTGTCCGCCATCACGCTCTTGGAACTTGAGATGGGCGTCAGGCAGGTGGAGCGGCGTGACAGCACGCAGGGCGCCGTCTTGAGGGCTTGGATGGCGGATCGGGTGCTTCCGGTGTTCGATGAGCGTATCTTGCCCGTGGACGGACCCGTGGCGCTTTGCTGTGCCGCTTTGCATGTTCCAGACCCCCGCAGTGACCGGGACGCCCTGATCGCTGCGACAGGGATCACCCACGCTATGCCAATCGTTACGCGCAATGTTGTGGACTTCGAGCCGACAGGCGTGCAGATCATCAACCCGTGGGAGTCGATGCCATGACACCCAGCAGCCCGACAGCTACCGTTCTCAAAACAGAGCGAGCCACTATCGAGGGCGGTATTGCCAAGTTGATGGCGTGCGCTTGAGATGCGCTGGTAAAGGCAGGATCAAGCCACCATTTCGGCAATGTAATTGCTCCAGAGGTTGAAGGCATCGGAACGTGCGTGGCGGTAAGAGATTGAGGTGAGTTGATAACGGCGTGGGCGAAAGATCAGATTGATCTGGTCATGCGCGGACAAAAACCGTTGGGCTTGCCGGTGCGATTTGAACCTGCCGAAGATTTTCTCTCGTTTACAGGTCGGTCTGTGAGACACTTCAATTGCGTTGTTCAGGCCTTTATGCGCCCGGTGGTCGGCGTTTGGTGCCAGTGAATGAATTGGCCTGATGTAGCTGCGCAATTTATCTGTGATTGTGACCCTTGGCATGCCAAATTGAGTAACTAACCTTCTGAAGAACCGCTTTGCTGCTTTGGCATTTCTGCGGGTCTGCACCAAGATATCGAGCACGCCACCGTTTGCGTCGATCGCGCGCCATAGCCAATGCTTTTTGCCGCGGATCACGATCACCACTTCATCCAGGTGCCACTTATCGTTCGGCCGCGGACGATCTCGACGAATGCAATTTGCAAAATGTTGGCCGAAGCGATTAACCCATAACCGTACCGCTTCCCGACTAGTTACTACACCTCGCTCTGCCAGCAGATCCTCAACATCAGCCGTACTGAGTGCAAAACGGTGATACGCCCAAACCGCATAGGTTATGATCTCGCGTGGGAAACGGAAGCCTTTCAGGCGCGGCATGTTGCTCGGGATATTCATGACGCCGACATAGCTTGCTCAAACCGAGCAAACAACTTGGCAATACCCAGTGATGACATACTTCTCGGGCAGCCGGAATTCTTCCAAGTTGGCATCAGCCGGAATTCGATCAATCACGGCAAAAAGGCTTTGCTGCTTCAAGGGGCTCAGCACGCCATGCCACACACCGCGCTTCAGGTTTATCCCCTGTGCGGCGGATGCCAGAAACGCGCGCAACCCGTGTGGTGTCCCATCAAGATCATCCGCCACGACGACAAGATAGCTGTGCACCTGAATTGGAAGGAACGCTTGCGTGCCGTTTGGATGCCTTTCGACCATGTCGATCACATAGGGCAGGGCGCGCGGTTGTGCGTCAAACAGGCTGATGCCCAGGCAACCGCCCCGCACATCCAGTGATGCCAGATCGCTATGACGCGCGCACATGCCTTGGTTGATGATCTGGCTGGGGGCGCCCGCCACGTCTATCACCTGGCCATAGGGTGCAAAGGCTGCGTGCGTCAGTGGCTGGACCAGCAGCGGTATCATAACGCAGCAAACACGTCTGCAAGGCGCTGTTCCGCCAACTTTTCCATCGCGTCGCAGGCCCGTTGAAATTCGGCGGCCGTATCGTTGGCTGTGCGCGTCTCGATCTGGCTTGCAATCGCATGGGCATCAACGGCAGACGTTGCGATGAAAACCGGAAAGCCATGCTTGGCCCTGTAGCCGGCGCTAAGGTGCGCAACACGCATATCCTGCGTCAGATCAGTGCCGGACGTGTGCGGCGCAAGCAATATGGCGTCGTGTGTCTCAGGCTGTGCGTTCAGAACTGCGAGCTTCTGCTGTGCGCTGCCCTTGCGAAATCCCCGGTTCAACGCGCTGAGCAGGCCAGGCAGGCTGTCATGCGCCGGGCCAAGTTCAAGCGCGCAGGCGTTTTCCGCGACCCAGTCAACTGCGCCGTAAACATCGCCAAACAGCGCAACTAATTCGGCCGTGCGCATCCGCGACGGGCGTTTGCGGCTTTGTTGCGGGTGCTGGTTGCGCCAGTGACGGGCAATGTCGATCCGGCGGGCAAACCAGACATCGTCATGCGCGCGGGCATGGTTCATGAACCGTCGCAAGGCCATCAGGCGTCCCGGTCGCCCCACGAGGCGGCAGTGAAGGCCGATCGACATCATCTTGGCCTGTCCTGCCTGCCCCTCGCTGTAAAGCACGTCGAAACTATCCTTGAGATAGGAATAAAAATCGTCCCCCGTGACAAATCCCTGCGACGAGGCAAAGCGCATGTCATTGCAATCCAGCGTGTAGGGCACGATCAACTGGTCATTGCCGTCAAAGTCGATCCAATAGGGCAAATCATCGGCGTAGCTGTCGGCGATATAGTCAAATCCACCCTCCCGCGTCGCCAGCGACACGGTATTGATCGAGCTGCGTCCGGTGTACCAACCCCGAGGGCGCGCACCGGTTACTTCGGTGTGCAATCTGATCGCCTCGTGCATCTGGGCTTGCTCAACGCCTGGATCCATATCCCTGTAGTCAATCCATTTCAGCCCGTGGCTAGCAATTTCCCAGTCGGCTGCCTGCATCGCAGCGACCTGCTCAGGGCATCGTGCAAGGGCCGTCGCTACGCCATAGACGGTTGCCGGCATGTCAAGATCGGTGAACAGGCGATGCAGGCGCCAGAAACCGACACGCGCGCCATACTCATAGATCGACTCCATGTTGGCATGTCGCGCACCCGGCCATGGTACGGCCCCGGCGATTTCTGACAGGAACGCCTCCGAGGCGGGGTCACCGTGCAGAATGCAGTTTTCGCCGCCTTCTTCGAAGTTGATGACGAACTGGACGGCGATTTTTGCGCCGCCCGGCCATTTCGGGTCCGGCGTGCGCGGGCCATAGCCGCGCAGGTCACGGGGGTAACGCGTCAATGGGGTATTTCCTTTGCATCAGAAGTGTTGAACCGGCCTGGCGGCACTGCGTTCAGGATAAGTCACCGCCTAGAGCGGCGGTTCCAAGGGGCATGTGACGGTTCACATCCTTGTAAAGCAGATAGCGAAACGGCACCGGTCCACCAGCATAACAGGCCTGAGGGCAGAACGCGCGCAGCCACATGTAATCGCCGGCCTCCACCTCGACCCAATCCTGATTCAGCCGATAGACCGCCTTGCCCTGAAGCACGTACAACCCGTGTTCCATCACATGCGTTTCCGCAAAGGGAATCACCGCGCCCGGCTGAAGCGTCACGATGGTGACATGCATGTCGTGACGCAGATCCCTCGGATCAACGAAGCGCGTCGTTGCCCATGCACCGTCCGTGTCGGGCATCGGGATAGGTGCCATGTCATCGTCGTGCGATACAATTACGTCCGGTACCTCTAACCCATCAACACGACAATATGCCTTGCGGATCCAGTGAAACACCGCAACATCGTCCGTGTCGTTGTGGAAACTCCAGCGCGACGTTGGCGGGATATAGGTATATCCCCCGGCCCGCATTCGGTGATCAACTCCGTCGATTGTCACCGTACCCGTACCCTTGACGAAAAACAGCACCGCCTCGACGTTCGCTTCGGTCTCGGGGAGGACACTGCCACCACCGGGTTCTACTTCGGCGATATACTGTGAAAATGATTCCGCAAACCCAGACATTGGCCGGGACATGACCCAGAACCGAGCCGACCGCCAGAATGGCAAGGAACTAGCGACGATATCGCTAAAGCTGCCCTTTGGGATCAGTGCATAGGCATCGGTGAACACCGCGCGATCGGTCAAAAGCTGCGTTTGAGGCGGTAGGCCGCCCGGGGGAGTATAATAAGATTGACTGCTCAATTTTTTGTCATCCATGGTCAATGCCCCTGCTTCGCCCAGGGCCGCAGCCTAATTTGGGACTGTATACCGGGTAGGAAGCATGAAAAATCAAATCAGGGTCCGGCCGCTCAGGCGCCCGATCCGCGTGGGACATGCGCGCCTTGGCGTACAGTCGTCGCGCCTCTGCCCCTAAAGCGGTCTCGTCGACACCGACCACGGCGAAATCCTGAACCAGTTGACGGCCCGCCACCCAGACTGACCGGCAGTCACGGCCTGATCCGGCAAGGGCCAGCGCGTGTATCGGATCGTCTACCGGCCCCAAATGTAGGCCGGCAAGGTCAAACACCGCGATATCGGCCTTCGTGCCCGGCGCAAGCCGTCCCAGATCCGGGCGCCCCAGCGCGTCGGCGCCGCCGATCGTGGCTGCCGTATAAAAATCCGCCGCGCTGGCCGTAGGGCCGCCGTCTGCAACGGCGTTCAACATGCGCCCGACGCGGATATTTTGGATCATGTCGCAAGGGTGGGTATCGGTACCCATCCCCATCCGGATTCCAGAGCGCAAGTATTTGGCGAAGGAATCCAGGAATTCGCCATCGCGTCCAAAGATCACTGGACAATGCGCGATGGTGACACCGGTTGATATAAGACGCAGGCGATCATCCTGGCCAGTTACTCGGATTTGCGGATGATCCGATAGGTAAATTCCATGCGGCAGGATCGTGCGCTCGGTCAGCAGGCTCATTTGCTCCAGCCAACCCAGTGACGTCGTTCCGCGCAGGGCCAACACCGTTTCCATCTCATAGGTGGATTGGCAGCAATGTATGCGTAGCACGATCCCCGATGCGCGTTGAATATCGGCTGTACGCTTAAGAACCGACGGCATCTGCGTCTCGATTCTGTCGGGCAGCAGGGCGGCACTTATGCGTCCCCCCGCAGTGCCGTCGAAATCCGTTATAAAGCGTTCCGCATCCTCCAGCCCTTGCAACCCGCGTGCCTCGTCCCAATGGCGCGCCAACTGTCCAGCCGCGTTCTGATATGTCAGACCAGACATATAGCACGGCCCTAACCAGACACGCAGACCCATGTCGGCAGCAAGGTGTGCGACGCCTGCCATTTCGTCATAACTTTCGGCCCATTGGCGATACAGCATCGACGTAATCGGCACCGCCGAGGTGATTCCGTTGCGCAATAGCCGCGTGAACCCATAGCGGTATTTGGCCAGCTCCTCACCGGGTGTGAACGTTTCGGACGGGCCGCGCCGCAGCGCATCTTCAGTCCAGACACGGCCAAGAGTCTCGGCCGGGCCGCGATCGAAGGTCAGGACTTCGGTATCGACATCGCCCAGAGCATCCAGATCGACAAACCCGGGGCCGATCATCGCTTGACCATAGTCCACGCGACGATCCACAGGCCCGTCAAACCCATGCCCGACAAATAGGACCGTATCCCCTTCGAACGCCACCTCACCGTTGCGCAGCAGAACATGGCCGCCCGCCTCGTACCCGACGACCCAAGCGGCTGTCAGAAGCGTCCTCAAACCAGCAGGCGGCCGTCGTCCGCCACAATGCGGCCCGCACGCACTACACGGCGGGCGCCGGGTCTGCGGCACAGAGCATCCCCGGGCGACTGCGCGTCGATCATGATGAAATCGGCCTGCGCCCCGGCAACAAGGCCGCGCGCGTCGCGCCCGATGGCTCGCGCCGCATTGACGGTGGTGCAATCCAGCGCCAGCGCAAACTCCGGGTCGCTATTCCAATCGAAACGGTAAGCGGCTAGAAACGCCCGCTCCAGCAAGTCACCATTACCAAAGGGCGACCACGCGTCCCGGATACCGTCCGATCCACAGCACATGTTCACGCCCAGATCAGTTAATCGTGCAATCGGCGGCACCGTCGTATCGGCCGGCGCAGTCGTCATGACCGAGATGGACAGGTCCGCCAGCCGTCGGCCAATCCGATCCAGTTGTTTGTCAGGGATCGCGCCAAGGCAATAGCCATGCGAGACCATGACGCGGCCCCCCCAATTGGCCTCCTCGGTGAAATCGGCAATCCGTGCGATCTGCCACGCGCCCAATTGATCGGGATCGTGCAGATGGATATCCACATCGCGGTCGAATTCGGTCGCCAATTCAAAGATCGCGCTCAGCTGGCCCTCGGGATCGCCGTCAATGCCCGCCGGGTCCAGTCCGCCGACAACGTCGACACCCAGTTGCATCGCCTCGCGCACCAACGCCTGCGTGCCGGGTTTGGTCAGGAAGCCCTGCTGCGGAAACGCCACCAATTGAAGGTCGATCCGGTCGGCCCAGGCCGCCTTAAGCTCGATCATCGCTTCCACATGCGACAGCCCCATGTCGGGCGCGATATCCACATGGCTGCGGATCGCCGTGGTGCCATAGGCCAGCATCTGGGAAATCATACGCCCAGCACGCTCGGCAATCGGGGTCTTGCATGCAGACAAGACGCGGCGTTCATTCTCGATGTAATCTCGCAACTCCGGCCCTGCGCCGGGCGCATGCCAGGGCTCCCCCCAAAGCGTTTTGTCAAGATGACAATGCGGTTCGGTAAAGGCCGGCATCAACAGGCGGCCTTCGCCGTCCATATCCCCACCAGAAGACAGATGCGCACCTATGTCGGCGATCCATCCATCCTGACACCGCAGGCCGATCACGGCACCCTTCGAGTCACGTAGATTACTGTAGTGCATATTCGCCTCGTAGATAGTTGGGAATAGCCGGCTCTCGCTGGGGCGAAAGCGGGCCGATGGATTATCCCTTCAAACGTGTCCAAATCTTGTCACGCAAATCACGCGCAGTAGGACTGCAATCCTCGGTGGGGCGAAGCCGATCCGAGAATTCTTCTGGCATATTGATCGCTTCGATGTTTTTCCATTGATCGGACATAAATTCCTCGCTTTGCACTGCATTGGCATAGGCTATTGCATTGGAAACAGCAGCAGCGTTCTCGGGGGCCATCATCCAATTGATGAAGATCTTGGCATTTTCAGGATGCGGAGCGTTTATGGGAACTGCAAAGTTATCGGTGAACTGCGGTGTGCCTTCTTCGGGGTAGATGAACCTGATCGACTCGCGTTGTGCGGCGGCGCGTGCGGTTGCTCCATTCCAAAGCATATACATCGCGACCTCGCCTGATGCCATCCGATCCACGGTGCTGTCGGCCGAGTAGAACTTCAATTTGGGTTTTTGCGCCTCTAGAACTTCTAGGATGCGCTTGGCGTCCTCACTGCTTTCGGTGCACTGCGGGATGCCAAGATACCAAGACGCCGCGCTGATTGCATCGGCGGGAATGTCCAGCATGGCAATGTTGCCAATGAATTCTTCGCGCGGCTCAAAGATTTCTTTCCAAGAATCGGTCATCTCTGCTTCGGGTACGACATCACTGTCATAGGCGATTCCGGTCACGCCCCATAAGTAGGGAGCAGTGTATTCGCGTGCCGGATCAAATTCAGGGGATTTAAAGGAGTCTCGCAGAGTTGGAAAATTCTCCATTTCTGCGGTGTTGATTTTCTGAATCAAACCGTCCTGCACAAGTCCGGAGATTAAATAGCCCGACGGCACGATAACATCGTAATTTGCACCGCCCGATTGCAGTTTCGCTATCAGCGTATCATTGCTGTCATAGCCATCCAGAATGACCTCTATGCCCGTTTCTGTCTTGAACTTGTCCAGCAGCTCAATCGGGTAGTAATCGGTCCAATTGTAAAAATAGAGAACCTTTTCGGCCTCTTGGGCGGCGACGGGTGCGCCCACAGTGAGGCCTAGTAGGCCGGTGGCGACGATATTCGTCCATTTCATTTTTACTCTCCTTCTGTTAGAAATTGAGGTCATCGGCGCATGCGCCCAAAAGCGAATGAGACCATGACTAGGGCGATGGATACGACCAGCATAATAGTCGATATCGCATTGATTTCAGGCGAAATTCCGGCTTTTATCGCAGAATATATGTAGACTGGCAGAGTGGTAGAGCCCGGACCAGCTAGGAAGAAAGACACGAGGAAAAGATCTAGACTGGTCACGAAGGCCAACGTAAAACCTGCCAGAACGCCGGGCCACAGCAAGGGCAGCGTCACTCGACGAAATGTTGAAAACCGGTTACAATAGAGATCCATGGCGGCCTCTTCCATGCCGGCGTCCATTCCCTGAATGCGGGCCCTAATTGGCAGATAGGCAAACGGAATACAGAACGCGACGTGGGCCGGGATCATGGACATCAGGCCCAACTCGACACCGACGGACACCACTAGAATGAGGGTCGCGACCGCGATAACGATTTCCGGCAAGATCAGCGGCGCATTCAACGTGGCTTCCACCGCGCTGCGCCCCTTGAAAAAATGCCGTGCCGCCATTGCCGCCAACAATGCGAGAACAGTTGATCCGAAGGATGCCGTAATGGCCAGGATTATCGAATTCCAAGCCGCCACCTGAATGGATGGATTGTGGAACGTGCGCGCGTACCATTTCACAGAAAATTCAGTCCAGACCGTCGCAGTCCGATTGCCGTTGAAACTATAGAGGACCAGAATGAACACAGGCAGATACAAGAAGGCAAGTACCAACCATCCAATCTCGCGTGTGAAGGGCATGCGGCGCAGATTCATTGCGATCTCCTGTTTTTCCATAATGCGAGGCCCATGAGGAACAGCATCATCAACGCAAGCAGAACGATCGAAATGGAGGCACCGAAGGGCCAGTTTCGCGACGGCCCGAATTGTAGCTGAATCAGGTTGCCGATCATGAGTGTTTTACCACCCCCCAGAAGGGCGGGCGTTATGAAGGCGCCGAGGCACGGAATGAAGACCAGCATCGCACCTGCGGTAATGCCGGGCATCGCAATCGGCAGCATCACCTTGCGAAACGCCCGCGCCCGGCCCGCGCCCAGATCATAGGCAGCCTCCAGCAGGCTCCAGTCGAATTTTTCGAACACCGCGTAGATCGGCAGGATCATGAAGGGTAAAAACGAATAGACCAGCCCGATGAAGACGGCGGTATTGGTATAGAGCAGCCCGACGTCATCGCCCGGGATCAGCGCATTCACCACCCAATTGACGGACCCATCGTCGCGCAGGATGATCAACCATGCGTAGTTGCGCACCAGAAGGCTGGTCCAGAACGGAATGGTGATCAACAAAACAATCACATCGCGGCCACGCTTGGGCAGGCTTGCCATCCATAGGGCAGCGGGCACGCCGACGATGATGCAGAAAAACGTCGTTCCGGCCGCCAGGAGAACCGAGCGCAGAACCACTTCGAGATAGCGGGTATGGAAAAAGATCGTGCCGTCGAAATCCTCTTCCCACAAAAGCCGGATGTAATTGTCCAAACCCAGCGGCGCGGACCAATCGACTCCCGAGGTGACGCCGCGCTGCAACAGCGAAATCCACGCTAGAATGGCCAAGGGCAGGCCGATCATCACGAAAAGCATGGTCAATGACGGCGACAACAGTGTCACGCGGCGTATGTTTTCGCGCGATATCATGATGCAAAGACGCTAATTGCTGCGGCTGGAAGCTCGATCCCGACGGTTCCGCCGTGAGCGGGCAGTGGCGCTGCCTCTGCCGCAGCTTCGCGCAGCAAGAATACACTTCCACATGGTAGGCGCAGCTGGTGCAGCAGGCCGGTGCCCAAATAGACTGATTGGATCAATGTCCCATCGACATTACCCTGCCCGGTCGGCACGCGCTTTGCGCGCTCCGGGCGGATGGCAACGCTGATGTCACCATGCGTGGCGCCTGCCCGCGAGTCGGCCAACACGGCGCCGCACTTCAATGCAATCACGCCGCGCGTGTCGACACGGCCCTCCAGAAAATTGATGTCACCGATAAAGTCGGCGACAAAACGATGCGAAGGATGTTCGTAAATGGTGCGCGGATCATCCAGCTGCAAAATCCGTCCCTGATGCATCACCGCCACCCGATCCGACAGGGTCAACGCTTCTTCCTGATCGTGGGTGACGAACACGAAGGTGATACCCGCCTCTTCCTGAAGCTGCTTGAGTTCGATCTGCATCTGTTTGCGCAACTTCAGGTCAAGCGCCGACAGCGGCTCGTCCAGCAACAGAACCTTGGGCCGGGGGGCAAGCGCCCGTGCCAGCGCGACCCTTTGCTGTTGTCCACCCGATAGCTCGGATGGTTTGCGACACTCGAAATCGCCCATGCGCACCATCTCCAGCGCCTCGCCGACGCGCCGCTTGACCTCGCTGCGTGACGCGCCCGTCCCTTCTAGGCCGAATGCAACGTTCTGCGCGACCGTCAGATGGGGGAACAACGAATAGCTTTGAAAGACCGTATTGACCGGGCGCTGAAACGGGGGCAACGACGACATCTCGACTCCGTCGATAAGGATTTGCCCCTTCTGGGCCGCCTCGAACCCCGCGATCAGGCGCAGCAAGGTTGTCTTGCCGCAGCCCGATGGCCCGAGGAGGGTAAAGAATTCCTTGTGTGCAATTTCCACCGAAACTGACTTCAGAACCTCCACGGCATATGCGCCGCGGCCAAAGCTCTTGGAGACGTTGCGGATGTCAACGGCGGACGGCATATGCGGTGAGGTGTGATTCCATGTCATGAAAGTCACACTTCATCGAATGCAATCACCTGTCAATAGTGCATGCAATCTTTTAGATATGAGCATGCAATATCGGCGCTTATTTCAGCTTTTTTGCGTAGGCCGCCAGAACATCGCGAATGTCACCCTTGTTGCGGACCGTCAAAACCGCCCGGTTCGCCACATCCGACAAATGCGTATCCATTAGCTTCAAAGCTTTGTCGCGCGTACCTGCAATCAACGCCTCGACGATCTCTGCGTGCTCACAGGCCCCGCAATACGCTGAATGCGCCCGCCCGTAGATCGCCAGCACCAAAGAGCAGCGCGAAACGACTTCGGTCATGTAGCGCACCAACAGCTTGTTTCCCGTCATTCGGGCCAGCTCTAGATGGAACTCGCCCGAAAGTCGGATCGCATCCGCGTCATCATCGGATCGCGTGGATTCCTCGGCCACCATCGCGCGCAGGTAGTCGGCGTCCTTGGCGGAAATGTTTCCGACCAGATCCTCGACGATGGCCCGTTCCAGCGCGCGGCGGACGACAAAGATATCCTGCCCCTCTTCGGGCGTCGGATGTGCGACGAATGCGCCGCGATTGGGTTGCAAGTCCACGAGCCCTTCGACCGCCAGCCGACCCAATGCTTCGCGTGCGATGGTGCGCGAGGTGCCGAAACTTTCTGCGATGGCGTCTTCGGGAAGACGTACGCCCGGCGTCAGTTTCTGGTCAATGATGGCGTGCCGCAAGGCTTGGCGCACACGCTCGGTTCTGGAGGGGCCTGCCTTGTCGTCGCTGGAGTTATCTTTTTTTGACATCGCGTCTGAAACCAATCGATTTTAGATCTAAAGACTTCTTATGCCATTCAGTCGCCCGACTTGTCACGCGGGTAGGCAAAGCCACCGGTTTTCGACGTTCGATATCCGCTTCGAACAATCGCCTCGGCCATTGCGATACCGGCGGTCACACCGTCAACGATCGGAAGCCCAGTGGCCTCTGACAGTCGCTTCTTGATCTCGGCCATCCCCATGCAGCCTAGAATGATGGCCTCGGCGCGGTCCTCTCTGATCGCTTTCGCGATCTCGCGCAGTAGAAGTTTCTCAGTCCGCTCCGGCGCAGTTTCAAGCGAGAGGACAGGCAGATCAACGGCACGCACCTGCGCGCAAGCCCTTGTAAAGCCGTATAGTTCCACAAGATCATCGATAATCAGTGCGGATCTGGGCAGGGTGGTGATGATGCTGAAACGCGCCGCAATCATGCCCGCAACCTGCATGGAGGCCTCTGCCATTCCAATCACCGGGGACGACGCAACCTCACGCGCCGCATGAAGCCCCGGGTCGTCAAAACACGCCAGGATGTGCGCATCGACTCCGGGATCTTCGCGCTCAGTCATGGCAATCGTGTCCAGCATCGCCGGAACAACCCGCGCCGCATCAGCATGTCCTTCGACCGACCCGACAACCCCATTGCCCGTGGTCGCCACTATCTGGGTTCCCGGCCCTGCCACCTGACGGGCGACCCCCAACGCCTGCGTCGTCATCGACGCGGTACCGTTGGGGTTGAGCAAATGGAGCCTCATTGCGCCAATCCCCCCAGAAACTCGGCCTCGACGGCGGCAAACGACGCGGGTTTTTGAAGGACGAACTGTCGATCTGAAAGAATGTAGTTGTCTGCGTGCAAGCGCGCGATAGGCTCATATCCGCCCGGCCGGATGTATCGCCCGTCGTCATCTAGGCAACTGCGGCGCACCTTCATCTGCACCACAATTCCTAAAATTAAAGCCCGGCTGGGAAAGTCGATGATCCGCTCAACGCGGCATTCCATCGAACAGGGACTTTGCAGGATAGTGGGCGCGGCCACCTTGGCCGACGGCACTGCGGTCAATCCCGAAAGCTGCACCTCGTCCATGTCGGGGGGGACATTGGCACCGCAGATCACCATCTGCTCGGCGATCTGACCATCGACCATGTTAATCACGAATTCCTTGGTGCGCCGGATATTGATGACCGTATCCTTCTCCGAGCCGTCACTGCGGGCCTGAACCCCAAGGATAAGCAGCGGCGGTTCCTGTGCGAACACATTGAAAAAGCTCATGGGAGCCGCATTACTCTGGCCGCCTTCGCTCAGCGTCGAGACTAGGGCCACTGGACGGGGTGCGACGAAACTGGTCAGCAAACGATAGCGATCAGACGCGGGGAGAGTCGCAAAATCAAAATTAAGCCTCTGGTCTTGGTTCATATATCCCGCCCAGTTGTTCATTTTTAACCACAATAATCCATGCAATATCTGCATAATATTGCATGGAATTCTAGCCATCCTCAATAGATATTTTTCACTTTGGGTCGGCCGTGTTGTATAGATCAGCGACAACTCAGAACGCGCCCTACCCGAAATAGACTTCAGGCGGGATTGTTGCACGGATTGACGCTGGGCTGATATCGAGGCGGTCTGTTCCTTTCTGGATGCTGTAAATGCCCTACAAGTTAGACGGGTTCTGTCGCAAACTTTCGGTATATGGGCCTGATTGCAAAGCTGTGGTAGACGCCGCTCTTTGATTTAGCCGATGGGTATCAGAGCGTGACGATAGATTTCAAAGGTAGCCACTATCCCAAATCTGTCATCCTGTACGCGGTATTTTTCTGAGCTACTCCCCAATGTTTGGACGAGACCTGGCGTAAATTAAGCTACTCGTTGCGCCTGCTGATCAGGTTGGGTTG
>JAPWHL010000034.1 GCA_027214255.1 Roseovarius aestuarii | reverse complement strand
GGAAAAGTCCCGTCGCTTTCGAACGGAAAGTGGCTTAAACGAGCACTCGGGGCGGCACAAAACCGCGACAGGTCCAAGGTCCAACCAACAAAGAAGTCAATCTTGTAGCAGCCGGACTTCATAGCCCTTCAAGCAAGGGCGCGCGGTATTGCCATAGCTGTTTGGCATGCTGCGCAACTCGGGGAAAATGCGGAACAATTCTTCACGGGATTCGCCGTCAATTGCGTTCAGGCCTTCGCCGCCGGGATGGAAGCTCTCTGTGACGACACCGTCAGAAACCACCAGTTCGTGCTGATCAAACAGCATGTGGATATAAGTTACCTCGCCGCCGTTTTCTTGCGTGATATCGTGCCCGTCAATCAGATGCTTCGCGGCGACCAGAACCTCGCGGCTGCCAAACAACAACTCGGCTTGGTATCCTTGGAATAATATTCGGTGCTGCGGAGATACCAGCAGATCGCCTTCTTGGCCGGCCATCACGTTCGATCGAATGCGGATCGGCGCAAAATGACCCTGAGCCGGCACGCGGCGTTGCCCCATCCAGCGGATCGGGCGCATGCCGTGATCGCGGGTTAAAACCAGATCGCCAGGGGTAAGCGTTTCAATTGCACGCAGCCCCATTGGAGTGGCGATACGTGTTCCGGGGGTGAAGCAGATGATCTTTTCGATCCCTGAAAAGTGGATTTTTGATCCATCCGTCAGTGTGATGGTCCCGGATTGATCATCTTGCCCCGTTTCCAGCGGATTAACGGTCACGTTTTCGACGGACAGATTGGCAAGGTTCATCACATCATGATCAGACAGCCCCTCGTTGCCGCCATCAATTGTAATGTCCGCGGGGCTTTCGGAGGCGCCAAAGCTGTCGAAGGTGATTGAATCATCGCCGTCTCCGGCTGCAACCGTATCTCCGGACCACGCATGGACTGTATCATCTCCGTCGCCACCAAAGATTGAATCCTTGCCGGATTTACCGGACAGGACGTCATTGCCAGCGCCGCCTGAAAGCGTGTCATCGCCGTCACCGCCGTCAACTGTGTCGTCACCTAAGCCCGCAGAAACGCTGTCGTTTCCGCCCATCGCGTGAATGACGTCATCATTGGGCCCTGCAGTGGCGTCTATCGCATCTTCGTTGTCTACAAGGTCGCCGTCAGGATCGTTGAGGTACGACCCATCGATCGTTTCATCCGCATCAGTCCCCTCGACAATGCCGTCGCGCCCGTCTGGAATACCCATCGCGACCAAGGCATCGATAGAATCGACATCCTCTATTGCAACACCCTCCAACGTGATGCTCTCTCCGCCAGGGAAGGTCAGCGTTGTTGTGTTGGGGCCGGCCGCGCTTAGTGTGACGTCGCTGGTCGTGACAGGGGTTGTACCACCGTCCGAGGTCAGGTTGGTGACGTCCAGCTGATCATAACCGGTGAAGCTGCCGTCGCCATTCTCTGCTGGGGCCTTGAAGGCCTGCACAGCACGGCCGCCGCCACCATCGGCCAGCACCAACGTATCGGTGCCCGCACCCAGAATGATGTTTTCGATTTCAACAAAGGTACTGGTGTCATTGCCATCGCTGAAACTGCCATTTCTGGGAATGGCGGCTGTCAGGTCTATTGTCAGGTCATCGGTCACGGCCGAAAAATCGAGGGTATCGGCAGAGCTACCTCCGTCAATCGTATCCGAACCCATGTTGTTTTCGATGATGATGAGATCATCACTGCTGTTGCCGCGGATAACGTCGTCGCCGGTCCCGCCTACAAGAGTGTCATTGCCTCCGCCGCCAGACAGTGTGTCATGGCCTGAACCACCACTGATACTGTCAGCGCCCGAACCGCCGGACAGGACATCATTTCCTTCGCCGCCGTCGAGCGTATCGTTGCCAATGCCGCCGTCAATCGAGTCGTCACCTCCTCCGCCGGTCAAGACGTCATCCCCGAGGCCACCGTCAAGAGTGTCATTGAAGGTGGTTTCAGACAGGCTGACATTGTCCAGAACAAGCCCTGCGGAAATTTTACCTGCCGAAATTTCGGTGTCGTTTATCGAAAGCGAAAGTGTTGCGATATCCGTCGTTGGTGTGAACGTTATTGTCACGCTCTGCATCGTGCCGGTATTGAAGTTGGTGGTGATCTCGGCGGACCCTAAAAGTACGGCACCGGCGGGAAGCCCATTGGCGCCTCCCCCCACAACTCCGGCAGTTACGTTGCCGTAAATCAATAGCTCGGTCGGGGCGCCTGCCGGGCCTGTAGCGCCACGAGAACCTAACTCGCCCGCTGCCGCGTCCAAGGTAATTGTATAGCTCGTACCCGCTTGCAGCGGTGTTGCGAGATCTTGCGAGATGCCTTCGGTCGTTGGATACAATTCCGATTTAACGATGGTCACATAATTTGTGCCATCAGTCGGCGCCGCATCCTTGTTCCAGTAGGTTTCATACCCGCCTTGTTCACTTAGGTCGGGCGTTCCGCCGCTATTCCACGAGTACCAATCCGACAGCAGATCGGCTTGGCTCATGTTTGTCGGCGTGTGGTCCTCAAACGATCCATCGGCAAGCAATTCGTTTGACGAGCTGCCCGATGGATCGCCATGGAGTGTATCATTTCCCAAGCCACCAATCAGGCTGTCAGCGCCGGATCCGCCATGGATCAGGTCATTGCCTGCTGCGCCGTCAATTGTATCGTTACCGCTGTCGCCGTATGCGACATCATTTCCAGAGCCCGCATTGATTGAATCGTCGCCCGTACCTCCATGGATGGTGTCATCCCCAAGGTTGCTCTTGACGGTGTCGTTTCCCGCCCCGGCGTGGATCAAATCGCCTTTATCCGCCGTGATCGTGTCATCGACCTGTCGCCTTCGGGATCGCCGGTATACATTTCGTCGATTTCATCGTCACCAGAGGAGCCCGTAACGATATCATCCAATGGATTAAGGACTGTCGGGCTTGTCGACCATGAGTCCGGCACGAGATCGAGTATTGTCCCAGTCGGAAGCTCGACAGCGTCGCTCATGTCAATACTGGCTGGCGCAGAGCCTTGATCTGCAAAGAACATCAGATAGGCACCGTCAACGTTGCCCGAGGAATCATAGGTTTCGATGTTAGCGATAGTATAGGTCGTGCCTGTTGCCGTATCCACGCCCTGCATTACGCCATCAATATAGATACGTGTATCGGTCCCCGGGATCAGCTGATTTGGATCGCCTTGGTCATCTATCAGGCCCGACGAACTGTCGTTTTGAAACACTCTGTCATCGTCGGAATAGGCAACATTGGTTGATCCGCCAGTGATGTGGATTTTTCCTGTATCAATCGTGGCTGGTTGGGAAAAGTCGACCCCATCAGATGTGGAAAAACCCGTTCCATTTTCGTACACACTTTTTAAACTTGGCATTGAACTGCCCCAATTTCATTTACACAACACATGTTTCGACTTGGCGATTCAGGCCTAAATCCCGCCAATTACGGTGATTCAAACAGCACAGGTACGAACACAAACTTGC
This sequence comes from Roseovarius aestuarii, assembly GCA_027214255.1. Taxonomy (GTDB): domain Bacteria; phylum Pseudomonadota; class Alphaproteobacteria; order Rhodobacterales; family Rhodobacteraceae; genus Roseovarius; species Roseovarius aestuarii_A. The sequence goes on along the minus strand of JAPWHL010000034.1, from coordinate 22,601 downwards.
CCCCAATAGATTTCAAAACTCTGAACAAAATAGGTTTCAAGAGGGGCGAAATTGAGATTTATCAATTTTAGGGGCTGGGATGTATCTGGTAATGGCCACCGGTTGCCAAAATGGCGACGAAGGGCAGCTTTCCTGATGGGCTGTGGTGACGCTGTGAATGCATCATGGTGACGAGACGGGGAAAGAGATTGCAGCCATTCAAGAGATTCGACTTAAGGGCTGCAAACACCCTTCTGCTGTTGCGCGCAGATCTTGTAGATACTGTCTTTGACACTATGCCGCCGACGTTCTCACCCGCCGCCCATAAGCCTAAACAAGTTCATTTCGACAGGAGAAACATGGCGCGAAATGGAGTGGGCCAGGCCCATGACGTTGTCGAGGGGCGGGGCAGAGGCGGTTTCGCTTGGGGCTCTAGATGGCGGGTGTTGTCTGCTTGAGGGTGTCAAGAAAGCGGCGTGTTACTTCAAATACATGCTTCATCGTTTCGGCGCTTCCTGTCTTGGCTGCACGCGTTGCCATGGGGACCTCGATCCCCAATGGAATACCCTCTGGCAGGGCATCAAGAAAAGCCTGTAGGTCAATTTGGCCTTCGCCGGGGGGCATTCTTTCGCTTCGGGAAATGTGCAGTAGGTCGTCGGGGTGATATGGCGGATTTACCGGGGCGTCGCACAGATGGGCAAAGCGCAACCGTTCGGGGGCGGCGCTGCGCAGGTCCTCAAGGGTGCTGTCGGTGCGATCGAAATGCAGGCTGTCGGCCAATACTCCGACACGCGGGCCAGCCTGTTCTGCCAGTGCCAACGCACCTGCAAGGTTCGTGACCTCGGCCCATGGGAAGAATTCAATCGAAATACCTATTCCGCGCGTGTCCGCCAAATCGGCCATACGGCCCAATGTGTCAGCCAATCTTGCAGGATCCTTGTCATAGGGGGCGACCACCAGTTCGCGCGCGCCCAATTCGGCGCCTGCGTCAAGAAGCGGGGCAAGGCCCGCGACATCCAAATCCGGCTCGACCCGAACAAATTCGATGTCATGTACAATGATCCCTGTGTCTTTCAGGGTTGCGAGTGTTTCGCGCATTTGGGCGGGATCATCCATCAACGGATAGAACGGAGCCGTATGTACAACAGGCCTCAGTCGCAGGCCGACGGCGTCAAAACCTGCCTCCTTGGCAGCGGCAATAAAGGCGGGCGGTGCAAGATCAATTGCGGTCAAGTGGACCGCCGACAAAAGGCGGCTCATGAGGAGAATCCCAAAAGGTGGCGCCGTGGGTTCGGGGCAAAGATCGGTTTTAGGTCAAGGGTGATCTTGTGTGTCATATCGTGTCTCCCAGCGCGTTCCGCCCGATCCATCCCTAACGCAGCACCTAACGTCAAGTGCTTGCATGTAGCAGTTGTTAACTTTAGGTTAACCATTGTGTCCAAGTTGGAAGCTGCGATGCCTGAGATGACATTACGCCAGATCGAAGTCATTCGCGCGGTTATGCTGCGCGGGACCATCAATGGCGCAGCCGAGCATCTTGGCGTGTCTGCGCCGGGCATCAGCCGATTGATCAAACATGCCGAAGAGAGTCTTGGGATAAGGTTGTTTGATCGGCGAGGGGGGCTGTTTGTGCCTGCGCCCGAGGCAAAGTTGGTCTTTGATCAATTGCATCAAGTCTATGAGGGAGTGGAGAACCTGCAAGATGCGCTGGGTGCACTTCAGAAAGGCGAAGATGTGCGGCTTGCTTTTGCGTCTGCGCCATCGATCGCCCAGTTTGTAGCAGCACGCGCTATTCGTTCGATCCGGCGACGTTATCCGGATCTTTTTATCGATCTGAACACGCTCAAGATTGAAGAGACCGCAAACTACCTGCTGATGGAGCGTGGCGAGTTCGTGATCATGTACTCACCGATCAGCAATGCCAGCACAGAGGTTGTTGAACTGGCCCGAGGGCGGGTCTTGGCGGTATTGCCGCTGGGGCATCGTCTGGCGGATCGTCAGGAGATATCCGTGAGCGAACTGGAAGGCGAGCCATTGATCGGGGTTGACCCCAAGGATCCCTACGGCGCAATCTTGGCACAGCCATTTCGCGAGGCAGGGATTGAACCGGTCCATTCTGTGCGCGGGCGCTTTGCGCACACTGTGGTCAGTCTGGTGCGGCAGGGTCTGGGGGTGGCCTTGGTAGACGAGTTCACAGTGGCCCAAGCCGATATGCCCGGTCTGGTCAGGGTGCCTCTGGCCGAAAAAGTGGAGGTTAGCATTTACATGGTGTCCAAGAAGGGCCGCGTTCTGTCGAATTTCGCGGAACACGCGATCATGCATATCCGCAAGGAACTGGCCGATGCCGGATCGCATTGGGGGCCGGATGCTGTTTTGAATTAACACTATGTACACAAGTGAGAAGGCTTGGTAGTTGACGTTAAGCATGCCGCTGCCGCATCTTTGCCGCCGCATCGAAGGCCGAAACTATGGGTACTTCGGACAATACCTAGGGAGGAATCTAAATGAAAAAGACCGTCTTTGGCGCCGTATCGGCGTTGGTTCTTGGGATCAGTGGCGCCACGGCGCAGGACTTTCCCAGCAAAGAAATTCAGGGCATCATCCAATGGGGGGCCGGGGGCTCGACCGATACGGTGATGCGCTCTGTGACCCCGCATGCCGAAGAGGCATTGGGCGCCACAATCGTGATGCAAAACATGACCGGTGGTGTCGGCGCTATTGCGTTGAATCATGTGACCAGTGCCAAGGCCGATGGGTACACCCTTTTGATGGGGGCTGAAAATCCATTGCTTTACAAGGTAATGGGCCTTGGGAACAAAGATTACACCGATTTTATTCCTCTGATCTTGCTGGCACGTGGTACGCCATTGCTATTGGCCAATAACGATGCGCCCTATGATGATTATCAAGGCTTTATCGACTATGTGAAGGCCCATCCGGGCGAGGTTCGTATCGGTGCCACAGGCCCCGGGGGCTTGTCATCGGTCATCACCGCGATGATGAACGAGGTCGAGGGCGATCTGGACATGATCAAGGTTCCTTATGATGGCGACGGTCCTGCACTGACCGCCATGCAAGGTGGGGCTGTGGATGTTATGCCCGCGGTTTTGGGCGCCGCCATTGAGGCGGTACGTGCTGGAAACATGAAGACGCTTGCTGTTTTTGACGTAGAGCAAAACAAAAACTTGCCCGACACGCCGATCGTGACGTCCTTTAACGAGCAATATAATACGTTCCTGCCATGGGGGTCGTTCTTTGGGGTGTTCGCGCCAAAAGGCACGCCTGACGATGTCGTTGCCAAGTTGTCTGATGCGTTTGGCACAGCTGCGGTGAACCCGGAATTTCTTGCGCTGATGGATGATCGTGGTTTCAAGATGATGAACATTTCTGGCGATGAGGCGCAGGCGTTTCTGACAAAGTGGCAGCAAGGCACAACATGGCTGTTGCACGAAGCAGGCCTGACCAAAGCGTCACCCGAAGAGTTCGGCATCGCACGCCCCGGCGAATGATCGCCTAGGAGGCGGCCCGGACCGGGCCGTCCATAAATCCTTAGGCGCCGCCTTCAATAGTGAAGTGCGGCGTTTAATTTCTCTATCAGCCCGAACGCGAGACAGTCAGGGAGAGCGGCATGAAAGATAACGAACCGGACAGCTGCACAGACTCTGCCGTTCCGGCAAACGGTATCAATAGCGCCCGCAAGCCCGGTGAGCTTGTTTTCACTGCTTTTCTTTGTATCGCCAGCGTCTATTTGCTGTGGGAAGCCTATGGCATCGCCGGGTTCGAGGCGCTGTCTAGCCCCGGTGCTGTTCCGATGGCGACAACGGCCGCAATGGCGATCTCGTCGGTGATCTTGCTTGTGCGCGCAATCCGTCTGCCGCGGGCAAGGGCGGGGGTCATAGCTGAATCGGTTGTTCCGGGTGTCTTTGTCGTTTTTGTCCTGCTCTTGCTGGCCTTTTCGGTCCTGCTCAAGCCGCTTGGCTTCGTGCCGACTGCCGCCTTGTTTCTGGTGGTTGCGATCAAGATCTTGGGGCGTCGCAGCTGGGGTTTTACTATCGTGGTGTCTTTGGCGTCACTGCTGGTGATTTGGTTGGTCTTTAGGGTCGGGTTTACCGTCTTGATGCCCCCCGGGATCGTGCCCGAGGCAGAGTTTATACAGTTTTTGCGCAATGTTTTTGGCGGGGGGCGTAGCTGATGGATACGCTTATGGCGCTCCTTACCGTCATCACCCAGCCGCAGCTATTGTTGCTGGTCGGAGTGGGGACATTTGCCGGGGTCTATGTCGGTGCAATTCCCGGCCTTTCGGTGACGATGGCGGTGTCTATCCTGATTTCCTTTACGTTCTCTTGGGATGTCTATCCCGCGATCAGCCTGATGGTGGGTATCTACATGGGGGGTGTTTATGGCGGCTCTCGTACGGCGATCCTGTTGAATATTCCGGGGGCTCCTTGCGCCATTGCAACCGCAATGGACGGGTATCCGATGGCGCAACGCGGCGAAGCCGGACAGGCCATCGGTGTGACCACGACGATGTCGTTCTTTGGGGGGCTGGTGGGGATCCTTGTGCTGGCCATCGCCGCACCTTTGGTGTCGGATTTTGCGCTGCGCTTTCAACCGCGCGATTACATGCTGCTTGCGGTGCTGGGGATTCTTCTGGTCGGATCGTTGTCTCCGGGCAGCCTGTTAAAGGGAATATTCGCGGGTGCGTTGGGGATTGCGGTTGGTGCCGTAGGCCGCGACCCGCTGACGTTTACCGAAAGATTCACCTTTGACTTTAGCCTTCTGGACGGTGGCATTTCGTTTATTGCGGTGATGATCGGGATGTTTGGCGTTTCCGAGGCACTGCTTCAGCTCCGGCACGTGGCCACGCCGACAGTTCGCCAGAAGATCACGCGTGTCGTTCCCTCGTGGAAGACCGTGCGCAAACACCTTCCGCTGTCATTGCAATCCTCCACCATCGGCGTCGTCATTGGTGCGCTTCCGGGCACCGGGGGCGATATCGCGTCTCTGATGGCTTATGATTATGCCAAACGGACTACAAAGAAGCCGGAACGCGAGTTTGGCGATGGTGCGATGGAAGGGTTGGTTGCCCCTGAGACAGCCAACAATGCCGCTGTCGGCGGGGCGTTTATCCCGATGATGACATTGGGTATTCCCGGCGACGCCGTGACTGCGATCATGATCGGCGCATTGTTCATCCATGGCCTTAACCCAGGGCCGATGTTGATGGTCGATCAGCCCGAGATGTTCTGGTTTATCGTCGGGGCCTTGGTGACAGCGAACTGCTTTATGTTGCTGTTCGGGCTGACCGGAATCAAGTTGTTTACGAAGATCGTGGAGATGCCTCGTTCGGTGTTGATCCCGCTGATTATGTTGCTGTCTATCGTTGGCGCATATGCGGTGAACAATTCGATCACTGACGTCTATTGGATGTTGGGCTTTGGTGTGTTTGGCTATTTCCTGCGCCATTATGGCTATCCGCTGGGGCCTGTCATCCTTGGCGTAATCTTGTCACGCTTGTTGGATGACAATTGGCGGCGCGCAATCATCTCCGAGCGTGAGGACTTGTGGCGCTTTTTCGATGGGGTGGTATCGTCCCCATTGTCTTTGACTCTGATGCTTGGGGTGATCTTGGTGTTCGTCTCGCAAACCCGGCTGTGGAGCTTTGCAAAATCACTGCTGCCACGGCGCAAATCGCCGCAGGAAGGTGACTGAGCATCTGACGCTTTGGGCCCAAACGCCGCAGGGCAGGTCATCCAGCGGCTTTGGCAAGTTCTAGGGCAGGGCTCAGCTGCGCGGTGCGCCAAGTAGTGTGGCCACCATTGTGTCATAAGCGGCTGCAATGTCATGGGCCAGTGCCGCTGTTGCAGCAGCTTCGTCACCATCGATGATCGCCTGATACATGCAGCGGTGTTGGACGTTTGAAATCCTTAAATTGCCGCGTTCCCTTAATGCGTGAAAGTATGGTCCCACCCGAAGCCACAGGTTTTCTATCGTTTCCAACAGAATGCGCGATCCACTTTGACGATAAATTGCAAAATGAAATTCGTAATTGGTGCGAATATGCGCCTTTAGATCTTTGGCCTCTTCGGCTTGGATCATTTGCTCAAGATAGCCTTCCAAGCTGGCTGTGAAGCTGGGGGTTTTATGGCGGATTGCCCATCTGAGCGCGATTGACTCGACTTCGATCCGAACGTTCTTGAGATCCTCAAATGATGCAAGGTCGGGCGTGGGCACGCCGATTGAGCGGCCGGAAATTATGGTCAGGGCGCCGGCCTGCATCAAGCGGGTCAGGGCCTCGCGGACGGGCATCGGGCTGACGTTGAACGCATCGGCGATACTGGCAACCGTGATCGATTCGCCAGGTGCCAATCCCCCTTCGAGAATCAGTTCGCAGAGCTGTCTGTAGACTTCGTTCTGCAAGGTTTCCTTGTGGATCGGTCGTACACGTCCGGCGAAATCCGCCATGCCTATCTCCTGTATCTGTTGGCCTAACATCGCAGATTAGTTCGGCCTTGGAAATCAACTTTGACAATTGATCAAAAATCATTCATCAACAAGTGGCATAGAAAATTTGGGAGGATTTTGAAATGCTTTCACGGACGCTCAAAGGGATTCTAACCGCCGCTTCGATGGCGGCACTGACCGCGACTGCGGTGCAGGCAGAAGAAAAACACAAAGTATTCCTGTCGATGAGTTATATCGGCAATGACTGGCAGGCCGAGGCCGCCAATATGGTCAAGGCAATGGCCGCGCATTCGGATTTCGCTGACAAGGTCGATCTGCAAGTGCAGGTTGCCGGCCCCAATGCCCAACGGCAAATTCAACAGATCAACGCGATGGTTCAGGCAGGGGCAGACGCAATTGTCGTCTATCCGATTTCACCAACAGCATTGAATAACGTCGTGAAAAATGCGTGCAACAAGGGTGTAATTATCATCGCCTATGATGGCGAGATCACCGAGCCTTGCGCCTACAATGTCACCATCGATCAAACCGAAACCGGGCGCGTTACGGCGGAGTGGCTGGTCGACAAGATTGGCGACAATGGCAAGGTTCTGGTTTTGACTGGGGTGCCGGGCACGTCCGTAGATGCGGCCCGTACGGCTGCGGCGAAAGAAGTGTTTGAGGCCGCGGGCGTCGAAGTTGTCGGCGAGGCGGTCGGCATGTGGAGCCAAGCCGTCGCGCGTACCGAACTGTCCAAGCTGCTGGCGACCCGCGATTGGGATGATATCGACGGTCTATGGTTGCAGGTTGGTTGTTATACCGCCAACGCCATGCAGATCGAAGCGGGGCGCACCCCCGAACAGCTGCTGCCTTGTGCCGGAGAAGGGTCCAACGGCGGACGCATCCAAATGCTGCCAGTCGGCACCGAGGTCGAAGGCGCTTCCGGTGCGTATGCCCCGCTTGGTGCTCAGCGCATCTCATACGCGTCTCCCCCTTATGCGGGTGGTCTTGCGCTGAAACTGGCTGTGTCCATGCTGGAAGGGCAGGAAGTTCCAAAGCTGACGACGCTGCCGCTGCCTCTTGTGACCAGCGAGACAGTAAAACTGTGTGAAACCGGCTCTTGGGAGGAAATGAAGGCGGGCTGCAATGCATTCCTGCCGTCGATTGTCTCGAACCCCGGTTGGTTCGCATCGATTTATTCGGCAGACACGCCTGAAATCGGCCTGAACGCCGCGCTTGTCGGTCAACCCGAACTCTGATCCCAGCGTGCCGCCCCGCCCCCTGTGATCGGGGGGCGGGCAACCCAAAAACATTCAAAGCAGGTGTCGGATGCAACCTGAATCACAGGCTTCAGTGATCGAATTGTCGTGCGTTACCAAAGCGTTCGGCCCAACGATAGCGAATGATGACATTAGTTTCAGTGTCCGTCCGGGATCTGTTCATGCCCTGCTGGGTGAAAACGGTGCAGGCAAATCCACGACGATGAAACTGTTGTCGGGGCTTATTCAGCCAGATACAGGTGCGATCAAAATCAACGGCACCGAGGTAAATCTTGCCAGCCCGCGTGATGCTCATGCTGTTGGTGTGCAGACCGCGTTTCAAGAGCTGACACTGATCCCTGACCTTAGTGTCCTTGAAAATATGATGCTGCCACGTGGCCCGGTTGGCCCACTGGGCCTGTTGCGGAGACGCACCACGCGCCAAGACGTTCAGAGATTTTTCGAAACGCTTGATCTAAATGTCGATCTAAACGTCGATGCCGCAGAGCTTGATCTAGCGACACGGCAAAAAATTGAAATCGCGCGCGCTCTTTACCGCAAACCCAAAATCCTGCTGCTGGATGAGCCGACGTCGGCATTGTCTGGCAGCGATGTTGAATGGCTGGGAGACATCATAGCGACCGCCAAAGCCAGCGGCGTCACGGTGTTGTTCATCTCGCACCGTATGCCCGAAGTGCGGGCGTTTTGCGATCACATGACCATATTGCGCAACGGCAAGCACATCCGCAGCGGTGCGGTGGACAGTTTCACCGATTCTGAGGTGGTCGAATTGATCATCGGGCGCTCGGTCGAGAGTACCTTTCCGCCACGCCCGGACGCAACAGAAACCGCCAAGAGAAAACCGGTTCTGGAGGTGCGTGATCTATCCGCCGGGCCCAAACTGCGCGACGTTACGTTCGATTTGCGCCCCGGTGAGATCCTTGGGGTCGCGGGACTGCAAGGCATGGGGCAAAAAAACCTGTTCTCGGCTTTGTTCGGGGATGAACGGGTGTCAAAGGGCGAGGTTCGCGTCGATGGCCAACCAATTCACCTGTCCTCGCCCGCAGACGCGCTGCATCCATCCGTCGCCATCGGTCTGGTTCCGGAAGAGCGGAAAACCCAAGGGCTGTTCCTGAAGCTCGATGGCAAACGAAATGTCAGCCTGCCTGTCATCAGCCGCTTTCACAAAGGGCCGCTGATCGATCCTGAATTGGAGACACAGGCAACCGCCGCCGCCTTTCAGGTCGTCGAAGTGGATCCGCGGGCGCAATACATGCCTGCGGGGTCATTCTCGGGCGGGAACCAACAGAAGATTTCAATCGCCAAATGGCTGGTCGCGCAAAGCCGCATCTTGCTGTTGTTCGATCCCACCCGTGGCATCGACGTTGGCACCAAACATCAGCTTTACGACATGATGCGTGAGTTTACGGACGCCGGAGGTGCGATCTTGCTGCACTCGACCGAGATCCCCGAGTTGGAGTTCCTCTCGGACCGGGTTGCCGTTCTCTATGAAGGGCGCATTGACCGTTGGTTGGAGGGCGACGCGATTACCGAAGTGGCCATGATGGAGGCCGCATTGGGGGGCGCGAGCCCGATAACAAGGAATGCATCATGAGCAGAACCAAAGCGCCAACACGTCAAAAAGAAGCGTCATCCATGCAGATAAAACAGGGATTGCGCCGCTATCAGGCTGTGATCGTTGCATTGTCGGTTTTTGTGGGCCTTTTCGGACTGACCAACCTGATCAGCCCTTATCCGATCAGCTATTTTGACATCTCGTTCATGGCCAGTGGGGGCATGACGTTGGCCCTTGCGGCAATGGGCCAGACACTTGTCATTCTGGCGGGCGGATTTGACTTGTCGGCGGGGGCGATCATTTCCTTGGTCAACGTTGTTTTGGCCACCCAGATGGATCCGGCCAATTTCGAAGCGTCTGTGACGCTGTGGACCATGACGGGTATCGGCGTGGGCATGGCTGTCGGGGCTTTTAACGGGTTCTTCGTGGCGATTTTGCGCCTTCAGCCCATCGTGGTGACGCTGGCGACCATGTTTATCGTCCAGGGGCTGACGTTGTTGATTATGGACAAGCCGGGTGGGTTCGTATCGCCCAGCCTTGGCTCGGCCTATCTGGGTGACGCGATTCCCAATCTACTGCCTGCATCCATTGTGCTGATTCTTGTAGTGCTCGTGTTTTGGTTCTGGCTGAAAAACACCCGCTATGGGATGGCGCTTTATGCCGTCGGCAGCGATCCTGTTGCGGCCGAGGCCACCGGCATTCGCGGAACACTAACGCTGTTTATGACCTATGTTTTGGCGGGCGGGTTTTATGGCCTTGCGGGCGTTTTCGTCAGTGCGCAAACCGGCTCTGGTGATCCGCTGGTGGGCAATTCTCTGTTGCTGCCGATGTTCGCGGCAGTGGTCATCGGCGGTACCCGTCTGGGCGGTGGCAAGGGTGGCCTTTTGGGGACGGTATTTGGCGCCTACATCCTGATGATCGTCGTCAATATGCTGCTGACGCTGAACATTTCCGCCTATTATTCGACCGTGGCTGAAAGCTGTGTTCTGCTTTTGGCAGTGTTGGCCGGATCAATGTCCAAACATTCACCCTTGGCGCAAAAGCTGCAGGGTGCACGCGATTACCTATCGGCACGACGCAAGGGGCTGCTTGTGTCGCAGCGCGATTATGTCGATCGCCGCCTTAGTTTTGCGTCAAAGACTCTGTCAGAGGCCACAGGCGAACACGTAAGTTGGTTTCGAAAAAACGCCACCACGTTGCGTTACACCTTGCCGGCATATGTCGCCCTGCTGATCGTTTTGATTGTCACTCAGCTCACGTTAGGCAACGTGTTTGACAAGTTCGGCTATTGGAACACATTGCTGGTGCTGTCGTCCTTCCTTGCCATTCTGGCGCTTGGACAGGGGGCGGTCATTCTGACCGGGGGGCTGGATTTGTCGATCCCTTGGACCATCGCCTTGTCGGGGATTCTGGTGGCGGGCATCGTTCAAGGATCGGACGCCGCGCTGATCTATGCCGTGCCGATTGTCATCGCGGTGGCGGTGGTCATCGGGTTCCTCAATGGGCTGGGCGTTGTGGCGTTGGGCCTGTCGCCCATTGTTGTGACGCTGGCAATGAACGGATTGCTGCAAGGTGCGGCATTGCTGTGGTCAGACGGAACACCTGCCGGCTTTGCTGCTCCGGCATTGCGTTGGGTCATGACGGGGCGGCTTTTGGGAGTGACGCCGGTCATCCCGTTCCTGATCGTTTTCGTGATCTTTGCTGTCTTGATGCTGGGGCGTACGGCCTTTGGGCGCAGAATATATGCGCTGGGCAACAGCGAAGAAGCGGCTCGTCTGTCCGGCGTAAAGACCGGGCGTGTTCTGATATCCGTCTACATCCTGTCGTCTTTGTGCGCCGCACTGGTGGGCATCTTGCTGACCGGGTTTTCCGGGCAGGCCAGCCTTGGGATGGGGGATGACTATCTGCTGCCTTCCATTGCCGTGGTGGTTGTCGGAGGAGCGCTGATCACCGGCGGGCGCGGGCATTATCTGGGCATGCTGGGGGGCGCGTTGTTGTTGACGGCGATGCAGATGCTGCTTGCGGGGACATCATTGCCCTATGCGTTCCGGGCGGTGTTCTTTGGATTTGTCATTTTGGCTGCGGTCATTGCACTTCGAGAAAAGAAAGGCTGATAACATGAACCAGACCGGTAATCTTCCCGGCTTAACGGGCCAACGTATCGCGATCACTGCGGGGGCCGGCGGTATTGGATTGGCCATCGCACGTGAGTTGCATCGTCACGGCGCACGTCTAGCGATATGCGATGTGGACGACGCGGCACTCAGCAATGCGTCGTCGGAACTGGGCGGTTGTCTTGCAGTGCGCTGCGATGTGGCAAATATCGATCAGGTGAACGCGTTTTTCGATGCGATCGAAACCGATCTTGGCGGTTTAGACGGGTTGGTCGCCAATGCTGGCATCGCAGGCCCCACGGGCAAGATCGAAGATCTGGACCCCGATGAATGGCGACGGTGCCTTGATATCGGCCTGACCGGGCAATTTTTATGCGCCCGCAGGGCGGTGCCGTTGATCAAGGCCGCAGGCGGCGGGGCACTAATTCACATGGGATCGGCTGCCTCAAAGCATGGCTATGCGTTTCGCACCCCTTATGCCGCTTCGAAATTCGGCATTATCGGTTTGATGGAATCTCTGGCCAAGGAGCTGGGGCCTGACAACATCCGGGTGAATGCGATCCTGCCAGGGATCGTAGACGGCCCCCGCATGGAAGGGGTGATTCAAGCGCGGGCGGATCAGACGGGTGTCACTTATGAGGCCATGAAAACCGAGTATCTGAAAAACGTCTCATTGCGACGTATGGTCAGTATGGAGGATGTCGCAACCACCGCTGCGATGCTTTTGTCAGACTACGGGCGGAATCTATCGGGGCAATCCTTGGGCGTCGACGGCAACGTGGAGACGCTTTGATCATGTCCTACAACATCACGATTGTTGGCGGCGGGCTGATCGGGCGCGCATGGGCCGTTGCCTTTGCCAAGGGCGGCTGTCAGGTCACTGTCTGGGATCTCTCTGGTGACATACTGGAGGGATTCCAGACACTGGCGCGTGATATGGTGGTATCGATGGATCAAGCGGCGCTGCTGGATGCCTCGGTTGACACAGTCATGGGCCGGATCAAGGTTGAGCCGGATCTGGAAACTGCATTGGCAGATTGCGACTTTGTTCAAGAAAGCGCGCCGGAAAAACTGGATGTCAAACGCGGGCTGTTTGCCCAACTTGATGCACTGGCCCCGACGTCGGCGATCCTGTCCAGTTCGTCATCGGCGCTGTTGCCCTCGGCCATTTTTGACGGCTTGGCCGGTCAGGCGCGGTGTGTAGTGTGCCACCCGTTGAATCCGCCCTATCTGATCCCCGCAATTGAAATCGTGCCGTCCCCTGCCGCCACGGACGCAACAATGGCCAAAGCCGAAGAGATCATGCGCAGCATCGGCCAATCACCGATTGTAATGAAGCGGGAAATCGACGCGTTTGTCATGAACCGTCTTCAGGGGGCGTTGCTGGATGAGGCATTCAATCTGGTCGGCCGTGGTTATGCCACAGCCGAGGAAATCGACGTTTCAATCCGCGACGGTCTGGCCCTGCGATGGTCGGTTATGGGGCCCTTTGAGACAATCGATCTGAACGCGCCCGGCGGGGTGCGTGACTATGTCGAGCGGTACGCAGGCATCTATGAAAATGTCCACGACACCAAAGCCCCCCGCGTTGACTGGAAAGGGGACGTTTTGGACCAGATCGAGACCGAACGCCGGGCCGCACTCGCGATTGGCGATATTGCCGAACGTCAGCTTTGGCGCGACCAACGATTGATGGAACTCATGGCGTTCAGAAACGCCTCGAAAACGGAGAGCAAATGATGACTGCCGACAAAGCCAGCGCCAAACTTCAATCCGAAAAGGTGATCATCACCTGTGCGATCACAGGTGCGATTCACACGCCGTCCATGTCGCCCTATCTGCCGATTACGCCCGATCAGATCGTCGAGGAATCCCTTGCCGCCGCCGAAGCCGGCGCTGCGATCATCCACCTGCACGCGCGTGATCCCGAAACTGGCAAGCCGGATCAGACGCCCGAAGGGTTTGAAAAATTCCTGTCGCGCATCAAACAAAACACCAATGCCGCGCTGAACATCACCACCGGCGGCAGTCCTTTCATGTCCGTCGAGGAACGGGTGCGCCCCGCCGCGACGTTCCGCCCTGAGGTGGCATCGTTGAACATGGGGTCAATGAATTTCGGCCTCTACCCAATGCTGGAACGCTTTAAGGATTTCAAACACGAGTGGGAACGTGAAGCGCTGGAAGCGTCGCGCGATTTGATCTTTCGCAATTCGTTCAAGGACATCGAGTTTGTCATGAAGAATTGCTATGGCAACGGCACCCGGTTCGAGTTCGAGTGCTATGACATTTCGCATCTCTATAATCTGGCGCATTTTGCGGACCGAGGGCTGGCCAAGCCGCCGTTCTTTGTTCAATCGGTCTTTGGCCTTTTGGGCGGTATTGGCGCGCATCCCGAAGATGTGGCGCATATGAAACGCACAGCGGACCGGTTGTTTGGCAAGGATTACCGCTGGTCTGTTTTGGGCGCGGGGGCGAACCAGCTGCGTGTCGCAGCGCAGGCGGCGGCGATGGGTGGCAATGTCCGTGTCGGTTTGGAAGACAGCCTGTGGGCGGGGCGTGGACGCCTGGCACAGTCTAACGCCGAACAGGTGCGACTGGTGCGCAAGATCATTGAAGGGTTGGGAAAAAGCATCGCGACACCTGATGAGGCACGCGACATTCTGGAATTGAAAGGTGGCGATCAGGTTGGATTCTGATCTTTAGAGCGTTTCAAGAAAAGACCAAGACACCGGTTTCTTGAAACGCTTTCGACTTGGGAGGGTTGAACACATGCTTCGGATCGACGTTTTGGTGGATGACAAGGACCGTCTGGGTGAAGGTCCGCTGTGGGATGTCAAGGAACAGCGGTTCTATTGGATCGACAGCTATGGCCCCGCAGTCAAATGTTGCGATGCGGATGGTCGCAATATCAAACGCTGGCCGTTGCCCCAACCTGTCGGATCGATGGCGTTGCGTGAACAAGGCGGGGCTGTTGTCGCGCTGCGGGACGGGTTCTATTTTCTCGACTTTGACAGCGGTGAAACCGCTCTGATCCACAAAACGCAGCCCGGCGAGCTACGCCCACGTATGAACGATGGCAAGGTGGATCGACGCGGGCGTTTTCTGGCGGGGTCGATGGATTTTGAAGAACGTGATCCGGTCGGCAAATTGTTTCGCCTTGATCCCGATCTGTCGGTGCATACCCTTGACGAGGGTATCACCTGTTCCAACGGTCCCTGCTGGAGCCCGGATGACAAAACCTTTTATTTTGCCGATACCACGCCGGGCATCATCTATGCCTATGATTATGATATCGAAACCGGATCGCTGGAATCCCGCCGTATTCTGTCCACCTTTGATGACTTGCGTGGCATTCCTGATGGCGCAACCGTGGATGCGGAGGGTTACCTTTGGTCTACCGAGGTCTATTCAGGTCGCCTGATCAGGTTTGACCCCGAGGGCGTTGTGGATCGCATCGTGGGGCTGCCTGTGCAATCCACCACCAGCGTCATTTTCGGTGGGGCTGATCTGGACATTGCTTACGTGACATCAATGGCCCGTCCAATGGGCGGGAAATACCACAAAGAACATGAGGCAGGCGCGGTGTTCGCGATTCACGGGCTGGGCGTTCGTGGCGTGGAAGAGCCGCGCTTTGCAGGTTGAAATTTTAGGGAGATTACCATGGATATCGACGTATTGATTGATGTGAAGACGACCCTCGGGGAAGGCCCTCTTTGGGATGTCGAACAACAACGCCTGTATTTTATCGACTCGATGGACGGGCGGGTGTTCCGCTGCACGGCGGATGGTGGCGAGGTCCGCTCGTGGGACGTACCGGGCAAGATCGGCTCAATGGCACTGCGCAAGGACGGGAATGGCGCGATTGTCGCGTTGCAACAAGGGTTTCATCTGTTGGATTTCAAAACGGGCGAATGTACTTTGCTGCATGATCCCGAACCCGACATGCCCGATACGCGCATCAATGACGGCAAGGTTGATCGGCGGGGGCGGTTCTTTGCCGGATCGATGGATACATCGGAAAGCGCGCCTTCAGGATCGCTTTATCGGGTGGACCCAGACATGAGCGTGACCAAGGTCGATAGCGGCATCATTTGTTCGAATGGCCCCTGTTTCAGCCCGGATGACAAGGTGTTCTATTTTCAGGATTCATGGTCGGGCGAAATTTGGGCCTATGACTATGATATCGAAACCGGGAATCTGTCGAACAGGCGCGTGTTTGCAACGGTTGATGGGTCTAACGGTGGCGCGGCCGACGGATCGACCGTCGACGCCGAGGGTTATCTTTGGAACGCACTGGTCTATGACAGCAAGCTGGTGCGCTATGCGCCCGATGGCACGGTGGATCGCGTGATTGAAATGCCTGTGAAGAAAGTCACAAGCGTCAACTTTGGTGGTCCGAATATGGATGTCCTTTATGTGACGACCATGGCCAAGCCGCCTTTGCCGCGATTCCCGGGCGATGGGCCCCTGCGCGGCAGCGTTTTTGCCATCACCGGCCTTGGTATAAAAGGCGTGCCCGAACCCCGGTTTGGTGCGTAACGCATCCTTTCAATTCCAAGTGTCCTGCCCGGAACCCGTGGTGCTGGGCGGCGGTGCCCCTGTTTCTGGTGCTGATGCTACCATGCGAATGGCAAACGCGGCATGGTTTCGCGATACACGGCTCATAGGTCTGGTCGGGGCTGTCAGCCCTGCCATGCTGGCGCATTTCGCTGCAACAATGGGTGTTTTCCGCGATGGGTGCGATCAGGGTTTTGCCCGTCTTGGGCGAAGTGATCTGTGCGGACCGCCTTGCCGTTAATGTTGGGCGGCCATAACGAAAGGGGCGGCACAGTTGCGTGACCTTGATTATGATGGCGGTGTTCCCACTGTGTGAATGAGTCGCCGATGTCTGATGCCGGATTTCTGAATGCCCTGCCTGCTGCGATGGACGCGGTGGGCACAACGCGTTTTGAAAAACATCTGGCTGACGCGATTGGCACGGTGTTGGAGTATGATTTTATCACCATGGCACGCTATTCCGTGCATGGGAAACCTCGGTTTTTGATTCATTCCTATACGTTTCCACCAAATATGGCTGAACTGTATTTGTCGCAGTTCGTGGATGCCGACCCTTACATCGAGCATTGGCGCAGCGCCGAGGAACCGGGGGTTGTCTGGCTTCAAGAAATCGCGTTTTCGCGCAAGCGGTATCGGACCTATACGGATGTGTTTT
Source organism: Roseovarius aestuarii (assembly GCA_027214255.1). Taxonomy (GTDB): domain Bacteria; phylum Pseudomonadota; class Alphaproteobacteria; order Rhodobacterales; family Rhodobacteraceae; genus Roseovarius; species Roseovarius aestuarii_A. Next base: position 6,017 of record JAPWHL010000034.1, on the reverse strand, counting down.
TGCCACAAATCGGCGTGCGCGACGAAATCGGAATTTTCATGCCTGCGGTTGGGCGCGACTCTGTGGCGTTCTTTTATAACAACCGGCGCGGTTTGTTCTCGGTCGATGATGTCCAAGCGGCACGTCAGGTCTTTAAGACCGGGGCCGCGTTATACCGCGTGCATATCCGGGCGCTGTTGATCCAAGAGGGGGCCGCGCGCGACGATTCCCCATCGTTGGGGACACCACCGCGAGCAACCAGTGTGACTGACGAAACGATTTGGTTCACCAATGAATGGAGCGCGCAAGAACATCCCAATATGGCCGCTGACAGCCACGCGACGTCGAAACAGAAGCCGATGCCCGACAGTTATCAGTCAACCACGGCGGGGCAGGGTGGGCTTGCGCGACCGGCCCTGCGCAAGTGGATTGCACAGCTCGGATTGACACCTCGGGAACGTGACATTGTCGAGGCTGCGCTAAAGGGGTTGGCCAATGCCGATATCGCGGGGGCGCTGGGCCTGTCTGTTGGTAATGTTAAGAACCACAAACGTCGAATTTACGCCAAGCTAGAGGTTACATGCGAGCGTGATTTGCTGATCAAATGTCTTGATGCCATGTTGCCGGGCAGTGTCGATTGATGCGCGCCATGCCGTGCCGCGGCATGGCAACGCAGGGCTTCAGCGCTGACGGCGCATCACGGCTTGCAGTATCCGATCCACCATCATCGCCAGTAGCGCCATGCCCAATCCGGCCACCAACCCTGCACCGGCATCCGCACTTCCCAATGCAAGGAAGATCAGCTGGCCCAGCCCAGTCGTTCCAACCAGCGCCGCAATTACCAACATCCCCAGCGCATAAAGAACGGTCTGGTTTAACCCGACCAAAATTTGTGGCTTTGCCTGTGGTAAACGGACCTGCCAGAACAGTTGCCATGGCGAGCAGCCCGCCGAAATCCCCGCATCAATCAGCGTGCCGGGAACCGAACGCAGTCCGAATTCCGTGTAACGGATCATCGGCACAATCGCATAGGCAACAATGGCCAGAAGGGCGGTGAAATCGCCCACCTGAAATAGCATCAGCGCAGGGATCAACAGTACGAATTGCGGCAAAGTCTGAAGCATATCGTTGACGGGTCTGATCATGGCAGAGACCATTTTCGACGACGCCCCCCAAATGCCCAACAGGCCGCCAAGAACCACACAGATCAACACCGCAACCGAGCAGAGATAGACCGACAGCATTGCTTGCGACCAGATTCCGTTGATTAACAAAAATGCCGTCGCGCCCCCGGCAAAGGCGGCCAAACGCCAACCGCCCAGTTGCCACGACAACAAGACGGCAAAGCCCAGCACCGACACCCACGGCAGGCCTGTTGCCCCGAAAAACACAAAGGCCGCCAAGACAACCACCGCGATACCGGCGCGCCATGCACCGGTGGCAAAGCCCACAAGGCATGCCAATCCGGCAAAGGCCCAATAAGCGGCCTTGGCTGCGGGGGTGAATGTTACGCCCCAAGTGAAAGGTACGATTGCGCGCTCCAGCCCGATTTTGACAGGCAGCAGGACATAATAGAGAACGCCGTTTTTCAACGCGGCCATCGCTTTGCCGTAATGGACCAGCAGGGTTTCGACCGCGCTGTTAATATCTTGCGCGGGCGACCAGACGGCCCATTCCGGCCACAGCCATAGACCGGGGAGCAGCGCAGCAGCGCCCATCGCCGCGAGGGTGGCAATCGCCAAAACTGCGAAAAAACGGGCCGTGGGCAGGCCTGCGAAACTGGCTGTTGGCAGGGCGCGCGCGGCGTAAGCTGCGGTGATACGATCCAGCAAGATTGCCATCACAACAATCACCAGACCGGACATCAGGCTTTGGCCGAACTGTGCTTTGCGCATGCTCGACAGCACTTCCCAGCCGATATCCTCAAATCCGCCAATGATGGCCGCGATGATAACCATCGACAGGGTTGCCATTGTGGTTTGGTTGATTCCGATCAGCATTTGCCGCCATGCTGTTGGAATCTCGGCCCAAAGGAACCTTTGCCAGCCGGTACAGCCCGACATTCGCGCGCTTTCCAGTATCGCGGGTGGGATCGACTGAAACCCCAACGCCGTGTTGCGTACCATCGGGGGGGCGGCGAAGATAACGCTGGCGACCAGACCAACAACCGGACCAAAGCCGAACAACAACAGGATCGGGATCAGATAGGCAAAGGCGGGCACCGTCTGCATCAAATCCAGTACCGGCATGACGATCCAGCGCGCGCGGCGTGACCGAAACGCCAAATAGCCGAAGCCAAATCCGATACCTACCGCCAATGGTAAAGCCACCAGAACCAGCGACAAAGTGTTCATCGCCTCGATCCAGTAGCCCGACATTAGGATATAGAGCAGGCCGACTGTGGCGATCAGCGCCAGTTTCCGACCGCCCCCCTGCCACGAAATGACAAGGACAATGGCGCAGGTGCAAATCCACGGCAATGTGGTCAGGACATATTGTACCAACGAAAATGCGGCGTCTAACCCCCGTGCAAGGCCGCGAAAGAACGGCTGCGCGCGTTCGACAATCCAGTCGGCGGCGACGTTGGTCCAATCCACTAGCGGCACGGTCCACCCGTCCGGATAGGTCAGTATGGCAGGGCTGGACTGACGCATCAGAACCAATATGGCGCTGAGCGCGAACAAGGCCAGCCAAGGCCACGCAGTCACGGCCGAGCGAATGGTACGGTTAACAGCCCTGTTCATATGTCTGCGACAGCATCGTCGTGATACAAGGACCGGATCACCGTCAGCGGATGCAGGGCGCCAATGACGCGCCCGTCGTCGTCGATGACGTCGACCGTTACAGTGCCGTCGTCGAACAACTTGATCGCTTCGTTCAAAATGGTGCTGCGTGGCACCTGGGGGTGGTCCTTGCCGTCGCCATCCGCGGGGCCCATCACGTCTTGGGCGCTCAACACGTTGGCCAAAGGCACATCTCCGATAAATTCACGCACATATGCGTTGGCCGGGTGAAGAACGATTTCTGCAGGCGTGCCAATCTGCACGATCTGTCCATCTTTCATGATACAAATACGGTCGGCCAGCTTGAGCGCTTCCAGAAAATCATGGGTTACGAAAACGATTGTCTTGGAGAGTTGCTTTTGCAGACGCAGAAACTCGTCCTGCATCTGACTGCGGATCAGTGGGTCGAGTGCCGAAAACGGCTCGTCCAGAAACCATAGGTCGGGGTCTGCGGCCAGACTGCGTGCGATACCGACACGTTGTTGTTGCCCGCCGGACAATTCGTGCGGATAGGCAGTTTCCTTGCCCTTGAGGCCGACCAGTTCAATCATTTTGCGGGCATGGGCGCGACGCGCGTCGCGCGGGCGGCGCTGTGCCTTAAGTGGAAAAGCGACATTCTGGACAACGTCCAGATGAGGCAAAAGGCCGAAATCCTGGAACACCATGCCCATTTTGTGACGGCGCAGGTCGATCAATTCGCGGGGGTTGGCGGTCATCAGATCGGTGTCGTCAAGAAACACGGCCCCCAACGTTGGTTCAACCAATCGCGAGATACAACGCAGAACCGTGGACTTGCCCGAGCCAGACAGGCCCATGATGACGAATATTTCGCCCTTGGCCACATCAAAGCTGACATCTGCGGCAGCGACGAAATGGTCGGCGTCACGCACATGGGACAGTTTCTGTTCCAGATCCATCTGTTCAAATGCGCCGGAGGTCACAGCGCCTGCACTGGGTCCGTAAACCTTCCAGAGGTTCCGCACCGAAAGCTGTGCCGCCTTAGGAGGGACGTCCGTCTGCACGTCGTCGGGGAATTCTGCCATCATTCGCTCCGGATTGAGGCTGCGGCCCGGGGGTGCCCAGGCCGCTGTCGTTCACGTTACTTCGTGGCGGCGTCGACCCAAGGGGTCCACGTGTCTTTTGTCGCTTCCACGTAGGCAGAAACCACATCCTCGATCTTCTCGCCGTTTTGATCGATCGCCTTCATCATGGTTTCCTGATCGGCGGTGTTCATCTGGAACGCGTCAAGGAACGCATAGGCCGCTGGCCATTTTTCCTCGAAACCGGACCATGCGACCTTCATCGTGACTGGTTTTTCCACGCCGCAATCGCCGGTCGCGTTGGGGTTGGGCCCCCATGCCGGATCTGTGTCACATGCGGGGTCATAGGCGGGCAATTCGACCCATCCTGCCTCGATATCGGCAAACATCCAATGTGGTGACCAGAACATCATCACCAGCGGTGTTTTTTGCGCAGCGGCTGATTTCATCTCGGCGACCAATGCGCCTTCGGACCCTGCAGGCACAGCCTTGTAATCAAGATCCAGCGCCTTGATGATGTCGGCAGAACGCGTGCCCCAATCAGCCGGGTAGGACAGGATGCGCCCTTGGGGGAAGGTCTCGGCGGTGATCATGATCTCTTTGCACGATTTCAGCGCTTCCCAGTTGGGAAGGCCGGGGCACAACTCTTCCATGTGCTTGGGGTAGACCCAGCTTTCGCGTGTTTCCAGGCCAAGCGGGCTGATGTCGACGGTTTTGCCGGCTTCTTTCATTTTGGGATAGATTTCCCCGGCATTGTTCAGCCAGACCTCAAGAGAGGCCGACAGGTCGCCTTCGCCCAATGCCGTGTGCTGAGGGAAATTCCCGGCGGTAACGTATTCCACCTTGTAGCCCATGCTTTCCAGAATGTTGCCCGCAATATGTGTTGTGATCTGCTGTCCAGTCCATTCATTGATCGCCAGCTTGATTGGCTCATCTGCAGCGCCCATTTCGGCGGCGTTTGCCATGCCCAGCGTCGAAACGCCTGCCAGCAGCAGCGCCGAAAGTGTCGTGAAAGTTTTCATCTTGTTCTCCTTGTTGTAACTATCTTGTTTTCCAAGGCCTGTTGTCGGCCCCTTGTGGTTCGTGGCACGCTGTGTTGGCAAATGCCAAGCGCGGCGCGGCTGGGGGCACCCTAGCGTGCAAGTCCCTGACTTGCCACTTGATCCGTAGGATTCCCTGCTTGCGCATCGTTTCCGAAGTTAGATGTTAACGCGCGTCATCCGCATCGTAATAGTGCCCAGAGGCACTGTTCCGCAAGGATGGCTCCTGCAATATCGTGTTCCAACCGGGCAAATCGGCGTCCGTTGCACAGAAAGTCAGCCTGAAACAGGCCAAGTGACGAGGAAAAGACATGCACCCAATTTATGCCCTCTGGTCGCACCCGCGTTCAATGTCGACCGCGATGGAGCGTGTGATGCGCGAGCGTGGTGATCTGGACTGTCACCACGAACCGTTCATGTATGACTATTACCTGCATCGTCAGGTGCGTCAGATGCCGCATTTCGAGGCGGAAAAGGACCGCCCGGTATCTTATGAAGAGGTACGCGCGATGTTGCTGGAGCGTGCGAAAACCGGCCCCGTTTTCATCAAGGATATGAGCTATTACATCATGCCGCGCATTATCGAGGATGCGACCTTGTCCAAGGCTCTGGTCAATTGTTTCCTGATCCGCGATCCGGTCGCGTCCATCACGTCCTATTTCAAGTTGGACCCTGACGTGATCCTCGAGGAAATCGGGCTTGAGGCGCAGGCGAACCATTACAATGCCTTAAAGGCAAAGGGGCTTACAGCACCCATCATTCAGGCCGAAGACGTACGGCGCGACACTGCGGGAACCGTGGGGGCGCTTTGGAAGGCTATCGGCCTGCCGCCTGCGGACCATGCGTTTTCGTGGCAGGATGAACAGCCTGACGACTGGAAACAGGTGGGTGAATGGCACGGCAAGGTCAGCTCATCGACGGGAATTGCACCGATGACTGAGGCTGAAATTGCCGAAAAGAAACGCAAATTTTCGGATCTGGTGCGCGAACATCCCCGCGCGCAGGCCTATCTTGATCACCATCTTCCATTTTACAACATGTTAAAATCCAACGCGCTAAAGCCCTGATGTGCCGTTACAGCCCACTCAAAGGAAATTCCCCATGACGATGCTAAGCAACCTGACCCCGATTCCCGAGTTGTATGTGAGCTATGACTCTGCGCAGAAGTTGAAGCT
>JAPWHL010000033.1 GCA_027214255.1 Roseovarius aestuarii | reverse complement strand
GCCTTTGACGGACAGGGGGGTTCGGGCAAGCCGAACGCCGCCCTGTCCGTTTGTCCCGTTCGCCTGGGGATCGAGGGTCTGCCTTGCCTCCCTCGGGATCGGTCGCGTCCTTCGCCTGACAGCTCGCCCCCGCCCGCCCAAGGGGCTTTCGCGGCATATCCTTGTCGCTGCGCTCCTGCGGTATTCCACGGTCCCCTTGTGCGTTCGGTTTCGAGCCGTCCTGCTTGTCCTTGCGCGACCGACCCGAAGGCTGACGAGGAAGTCAGACCCGGCCCCGGTGCGCTCCGGTCAGGAAGCTGACACCGCTGCGCGGTGACGGTGATTTTCTGGCCCCCTTTGGGGGCCGTGCGCTCCCTCGCCTCTGGCATCGAAGGAAGTCCGAAGGGGGTGCTTGTGTCAAACTATTTAATTGCAGAAAACGGCAATAAAAAGCTGGGCCGGGCCATATAAACAAGGTAAAAAGGAGGGGCGAAAGGGGCGCACCAAAGCACCCCGCGCCACCACCACAAAGGAGTTCGCAACCATGTGCGACACAATCGAAATCAGCCCCGAAGCCCGCCGGATCGCCGAGCAGAACGACCAGTTCCGCAAGCACGTCCTCACGGGTGGACCCGCAGGCACACCGCAAGGCCGCATCGTTATGACGCAGAGCATCGCCGAAATGGGGCCGAGCTTTCAGTTGGAAGCCGCCGAGGCCGTGATCGCGGACAGCACGTTCACCGAGGATAACGACCCCTACGGCGATCACACGTTCGGAGCCGTCACCATTCAGGGCCTTCGCGTCTGGTGGAAGATCGACCTCTACGACCTCGACTATCACTGGGGTTCGGAGACGCCCGACGATCCCGCGCAGACCCGCCGTGTCCTGACCATCATGTTCCCCGCCGACTACTGAAATCGGGGCGTCCCGAAAGGGGCGCACCCGTCAGGCGCAACCCGCGCCGGAAAGGAGGTGACAGCATGAGCAGAGAGACTTTGACAGCCCGAATTGCGGAAGCATGGGCGCTTGTCAGGAAGGGCGATGATTTTGGCATCGGACGCCGCTTCCTGATCCAGCACGGAGCCATCTAAGGCCCCTCGCCTCGCCCCGTCAGGGGCGAGGCAACCAATAACACGAAACTCACCACACAGACAAGGAATGTCCCAATGACCAAGCAAACGAAAATTACCGCCGCCGAAGCCCGCTTTCCGCTGGCGAGCCTTACCCTTTCGACCATGAACCCACGCCAGAACGTGCCGGAACAGGACGTGATCGAGTTGGCCGAAAGCATCTGGACCGCTGGCCTGATCCAGAACCTTTCGGGACTGGCGACCGATGGGGGCGGAGCCGAAATCGTCGCGGGTGGCCGCAGGCTTCGCGCCCTGCAATATCTGGCCGAGCAGCATCCCGACATGGCCGAGACGCATCCCCAACTGGCGAACCCGCTGGTCAATCTCGCGCCCGACCGGACGACCGCCGAGGCATGGGCGACGACCGAGAACATCGCGCGCCGCGACCTGCACCCTGCCGAGGAAATCCGCGCCTATGGCAAGATGGAAGCCGCAGGGGCGCCCCCGGCCATCATCGCGCGCGCCTTCGCGGTGACGGAGAAGCACGTCTATCGCCGCCTTGCACTGGCCCACCTTCCCGCGCCCGTGCTGGACGCTTTGCAGGCCGACGAAATCACCCTGTCCAGCGCCGCCGCCTTCACCATCGGAGACGACGAGAAGCGCAGCTTGGAAGTCTTGGAACAGGTGCGCGGTTCCAACACGTCCGACTATCACATCAAGCGCCTGTTGAAGCCCGACACCGTGCGCGGCAGCGACCGCCGCGCGATCTTCGTCGGCGTGGACGCCTACAAGGCCGCAGGGGGGCGGATCGGCGGCGACCTGTTCGCAGACGAAACCTTGTTCGATGATCCCGACACGCTGGACGCGCTTTTCCGGGAGAAGCTGGACGCAGCCGCGAAGCTGCACAAGGAGCAGCAGGGCTGGAAATGGGTCGAGGTCAGCGCCGAGTCCTATGTCGGCTGGTATCAGATCGAGCAGGGCAAATTCGAGCGGGTCTATCCCGTCGAGGGCGACCTGACCGAAGCCGAAGCCGAGCGGTATGACGAACTGGCCGAGTTGGCGAATGGCGACGTGCTGGACGACGAGGGGCAGGCCGAACTGGACGCTTTGCAGGCAAAGCAGGACGGTTCCTATACCGACGAGCAGAAGGCCCATGCGGGCGCGATCCTCTACATCGACAACGAGGGCCGTATTCAGGGCTATGAAGGACTTGTGCGCGGCGCGGACAAGGCCGAGGCAATCGCCGCGGGTGTTCTGCAAAAGAGCCGCCACACGGGCGACGAGGACGAGGGGCCGAAAGACCCCATCAGCCAGAAATTGCGCGACGACCTCAACCGCGTGGCACAGGGCGCACGGCAACACGCGGCATTGCGTGACCCCGACCTGTTGATCGACCTTCTGGCCTATCAGTTGAGCCATGCCTTGAACTGGAAGAACCCGCTGGGGATCAGCCTGACGGACGTGCCGAACTGGCCCACGACCGAAGCCGAGGGCTACGCGCTGGACGAGCGACTGACCGCCAATCCGCCCCGCGATATGTGGGATGCGAAAGACCTTGGCGCATCGTTCCGCGCGTTCCGCAAGAAAGGCACGGAGCATGTGCGGGGCGAACTGGTCCGGTTCCTTGCCGCGCAATATCGCGGTGGCGACGAGAAGCTGGCGGCGATGATTGACCGCGAGACGCAGCCGAGCATCCGCGAGGTCTGGACGCCCACGGCGGCGAACTTCTTTTCCCGCGTGGGTGGCCCCTACCTCAACGAGTTGTGGCGCGACCTTCTGGGACTGGCGGCGGATCATCCGACGATCACCACGTTCGAGCGGCTGAAAAAGGGCGAGAAGGCCGAGCGGCTGGAAAGCCTTTTCACCGACGAGGCGACCCGCACCGCCCTTGGCCTGACGGACGAGCAGATCGCCCGCATCGCCGAATGGCTTCCCGAAGGCATGGCCTGACCATAGCGCAGGGCGCGCAAGCGCCCTGCCCCTTCCCCAGATCGCAGGAGACCGACGCCATGCCCATGAAAACCTATACCATCGCCACCAACCGCGCCGAGACGGAGACGCGCAAGGGCCACATCGTCAGCTTTGCCCGTGAGGGACAGACGCCCGTGGACGTGGCGCTTTACAAGACGAGCGGCGGCTATGCCGCCGACCATCCCCGCACTGGCTACGCGATCCGCGCGTTCGACCAGATCAGCCGCATGGGACCGCCTGTGCCGTTCAAGGCAGCGAAGGAGAGCCTTCTGTTCATGCTGGACGACATGGAAGGCTACGAGCGCATCCGTGAGGGATGCCGCGCCCTGCCCGTCCTGAATCCCGATTTTCGATAATCTGATTGCCGGAAGGATCGAGACCATGCCGAACTTCACTGCCCATCGTCACCCCGTCCTGGCTGTCCGTTGCCCCGATTGTCACAAGGCCCCTGGTATCTGGTGCGTCCGGCCCAGCGGTCACAAGGCCAGCGACCTTCACCAAAGCCGGAAGGCCGAGGCGGACCGTGTGTTCATCGAGCAGCACGGACCAGACGCCAGCATCGAACGGATCGGTGAAAGCTGGACCATCGACCCATGGGGACGCGCTGGCATCCGCCCGCAGCCCGAGCAACCATCGTTTTTCTAGGGCCGGAACGGGCCGTAATCACTGGCTGCACGAACGAAATTGAGCTAGACTTCGCGTGATGATCGGCGCGGCAGGAACAGGATACGACCCGATGAGAAAAGCCGTGCTGCATTGGACCTACCTGAAAGGCTACAGCGGTTTTGTATTGCCCGCGTGGGTCCGCCGATTGATTGCCGGATCGGAAATCCATCGCGCATGGTTTCTGGGTTTCACGGGTCACTTCATCGAGAACGACATTCGGTATGGCCTCGCCAACCCACGACGACAGGAGCCGATTTGCAATGACCTATGATCTTGATCGCTACGAGCGCGAGACCGCGCGGATCGCAGAAAAGCAATCCCGCCTTTACAAATGGATCGGCGCGATCACCGTCGCGGCTTTCGCGAGTTTCGGATACGTTGCGCTGACGTTGTTCAATCCCGCCTTGCCCGCGACGATCACCGTCTTCCTGATCGGTCTGTTCTGTTTCTGCGCGATCAAGGGCGTCGCGCTGCGAAACGAGATTGTCGCGGCCAAGCAGCGCCAGATGCGCGGTCCGTTTATGATAGCCCCGAGCGGCTTGGGAAAAGTCGGCTCGATGCGCGGGCGCTATACCGTTTCGACCGGACAGCCCTGAACATTCCTATTCCTTGTGGTGAGGAACACTGGCCCCGCTTCGGCGGGGCCTTTTTTTCGCACTCGATCCTCGCTACGCCTTACAGATGATCCGACGACAGCCCATGCCCTTCCATACCGGAGACAACGATGGACCTTTCCGAAATGACCTACGCCCAACTGGCCGAACACCAGAAGGAGGTTGAAAGCGCGATGCGAAACCTTGAGAAGACCCGCCGCGCCGAAGCCAAGAAAGCCGTCCGGGCGACGGCCAGGGACCACGGGTTCACGGTCGAAGACCTGTTCGGCGGTCAGGGGAGCGCGAAAGGCATCGGGTCCACGACCCCGCCGAAATATCGCAACCCCGACAACCCCGCCGAGACATGGACCGGGAAGGGCCGGAAGCCGCAGTGGCTCAAGGCCGCGCTCGAAAAGAACGGCGGCGATCTGTCGGCCTACGAGATCTAGGTATGATCGGGCGGGCCAGGACTTCGCCCTGCCCCGCTCGATCCGGCGCTGTTCGCGCCGAAGCCGCATGTCATTGCCATTCCAGCGGCGGCGTCACTGACTGACCGGCGCTTGTGTCTGACCGGGCAGAAGGCGTCCGGCTGTTAACCTGGCCCGCGCCACAGGCGCGGCCCAGGGCCGGACCTCCCCACCCCACACGGTCTTGTCATTCTACCACACGGTTCAAGGACGGCGATTTTCGTCCTTCGTCCGAAAATCTTGCAAGCGCCTTCGGCGTCCTTGACCTCGCGTGTCCGTATGCCTGCGACCGCGCGGGGCGGGCGAGAGCTTTGATTTCCTCGCGGTTTCAACCTATATTGGAAAGGAACTCACCATGAGCGACACGAACATGAGCCAAGAGCAATTCCAGCAGATCATGCAGCGTTTCGACGCTAACGACGTTCGGATGAAGAACGTCGAGGACAACATGGTCCGCAAGGGCGACCTCTTCCAAGCGGTGCTGACGGTTCAAGGGCTTGTCCTTGCGATCATCGTTGGCACGCTGGTCGTCGCCAACGCGCTTGTAGGCTTCGGGGGTCCGACCCCCTGACGGATCAGCGGCCCTTCGGGGCCGCTTTTCTGCGTTCCCCGTGCGGGCTAGACAGCGCAGCGCCCCGCACTCACCCGCACCAACCTTGCCGCCGCCCGCCTTCGTAGGGCCGGGCCAGCCCCTCCGATACGAGCGTGTCGCGCACGTCCGTGCCATTCACCATCAGCCGTCCCAAACGCCGGTCATACCTGTCCCGCCCCGGCAGCAGCATCAGCTCGACGCGCACCACGCCGTCCAGCAGCTCACGCACCCGCGCCGTCGCAAGATCGCCAAGCCGCTTTTCATAGGTGCATCGCGCACGGTATGTCTCCGGCGTGTCGAAGCCGACGAGCCTGACGCGCTCGCCTGAAACATCTATCGTGTCACCGTCCACAACGTATATTTGCGAAGCCGCGACTTGCTCACTAAATCCGGTTGAGGGAAGCGCCCCGAGAAGAAGGACCAATCCGACCGCCATGCCGCCGCGAAAACCGCTCGACTTTCGGAAGCCGAAGCCTCGTCCGAACCGCTTCAAAGCGACGTTTATCGTGGCGCTTGCTATCGTCATTCCTGTGGGCCTCGCTTTTGCATTAGTCGTTTGAGAGCGGCCCGGAACCGCCCTTCCTTTTCCCGTTTTTCCTTGTCGCGCGAAACCGCCATTCCGAACTGGAAACCCGCTTCTCTTGTCGGTGAGGCGATAGTGCCTTATCGGTGCCGTTCCAACCATCACCGTCGAACCATCCTTTCTTGCCCCGCCTTCGCGCTCGACTGTTCCACTGCCGTCAGCCCTTGTTCGTCCGTTCCCCGATACGTGTTTCTTATTGATGAACATAGCGAATGGGTTCTGTGAGACGCTTCGCTTCAATCACTACTTTCCCCTGCCCCTTCGGGTCATTCCTCGCGGAACAAAGTAGCGTTTGACACACGCCACCCATCCGCCAAGCATGTTCATCGAAACACGAAATCAAGGAACGAACCAATGGCTAACCAACACTTCAAACTGAACGTCAAGAACGAAGGCAAGGACGGCAAGAACTACTGGTCCGACTGCGGTGTGGTCTTCGTCAACACCGACGACAGCGGCAACATCACCTCGATCACCGTTGTCGCGTAGCCCGTAATTGTGAGATGAGAAATCCAACGAAATCAACGGCCACCCTTTGCCCTTAAATATGATATTTTGTCTTTAATTCCGATATTTTTGCCCTTAAACCTGAGACAGGGTTCACAGGTTTTTGCGGCAAATGTCGATGGAAAATGATGACGAAGAGTCAGTTGCCCTTGGTGCTGAAGAGGCGCGCAGGGCTGCTGTACTGCGTCCGCTTGTTCAGGCATATCTCAAAGGAACTGGCAGTCTGGAAAGTGGCATCAATGACGCCGTTTGGGAGCTTGGTGTCAGCAGGGCGACTGTCTGGCGCTGGATAAAGCGTCTGGCCGAAGAGGGTGGGCGCACCAGCGCGCTGGCTTCTCGGAAACGGGGCCGCCCGACTGGTACAACCTTGATATCCGGCAAGGTGGAAGCGGTGATCGAAGAACATCTTCGCCGTTATTTCTTACGGCGGGAACGTCCAAGCCTGTCGCGCGTCGTGACAGAAATCCGCAGCGCGTGCTGGCAGCAGGGCTTGCAACCGCCGACGCGTCGGACGGTTCAGCGTCGTCTGGATGCAATGGATGGCCGCGAAGTTGCAAAGGCACGAGAGGGGGCAAAGGCCGCCCGCCAAAAATTTGCGGCCGTCACAGGCGAGAACAAGGCCAGTCAGCCACTGGAGGTCGTGCAAATCGACCATACGCCTGCGGACATCATTCTCGTCGACAGTTTTGAACGCCAACCAATTGGGCGGCCTTGGGTCACGCTGGCGATCGACGTCGCAACGCGGATGGTGACCGGATATTACACCTCTCTCGAGGCACCTTCGCGTCTGTCAGTGGCGCTTTGCCTGACACAGGCTGTAGCCCCCAAAGCGGAACTTCTGGCGGAATTGGTGTGCAATGTTCCTTGGCCCGCGCAGGGTAAACCGCATAGCATCCACGTCGATAACGGGCGCGATTTCCGGTCGCATGCCTTTCGGTCGGCATGTGCGGAATGGGGGATCGATCTGGTCTATCGGCCGCCAGGCAGTCCTCATTTCGGAGGGCACATCGAACGATTGATCGGCACGATGATGGGGGCCGTGCACCTGTTGCCTGGAACAACGCAGTCCTCGGTCGTGGCCAAGGGCGACTATGACGCCGAGGGCATGGCCACGATGACCTTAAGCGACTTCGATCGCTGGTTTGCTTTGGAAATCTGCCGTTACAACAACAGCATTCATTCAAGTCTTGGCTGTACGCCCGTCGCCAAATGGGAGGCACTCTCAGAGCAAATGACGGACGACATCCCCTTCGAGATGGAAGCTTTTCGGGTGAGCTTCTTGCCGAGCGAACTGCGTAAGGTCAGGCGTGACGGCATCCATCTGTTCCAGATACGGTACTGGTCGGATGCTCTTGCAGGCCACATTGGGCGCGGCGATGGGAAGGTGGTCGTTCGCTACGACCCTCGCGATATCTCAATGATCTGGGTCGAATTGGACGATGGCCGATATGTTGAGGCGCGTTACCGAAACTTGGAAATTCCGCCCGTGCCGCTCTGGGAATATCGCGAAGCCATGAGGAAGGCCCGTGCCCTTGGCAAATCCGGGTCCAATGAGCTGGTCCTGGCTGAGCTGATCCGACAGCAACGCCAGATCGAGACTGAAAGCCGGGGCCTGACGAAGGCCGAACGCAGAACCCGTGAAAGAAAAGGGACATTGGAGAGCGCCAACTCGGCCGTCTCGTCAACCGAAGGGCTGCGCGCGATCGATACGGGTGATACATCGCGCCCGTTGTTCAAGGTAGAGAGATGGTGAATTGAGGGCAGGGACAACTGAGGAAGACGGTCGGATCGCCCTCATTCAATCGGATATCTGGATTGGCTTTCCGCGGGCCGAACAAGTTCTGGACCGTTTACAGGGTATGATCGAAGCGCCGAGGCAAACCCGTATGCCCGGGCTTCTTGTGCATGGCGCTTCCGGAATCGGCAAGACGATGATCGCCCGCAACCTGTCGCGCAGATATGCACCGGAATATGACCCAGCATCGGGAATTACGCGAACGCCGCTCTTGCTGTTACAAGCACCGCCAGCTCCCGACGAACGGCGGTTCTATCTGCACATCCTGGCGTCCGTCGGGGCACCGGCCACGGCACTGGGCGCGCGCGCTCAAAATGTGGCCTCCCTCGAAGTCCGTGTTGTTGCGCTTTTGCGCGACCTTGGCCTGCGGATGATCATGATCGACGAGGTCCACAACCTCTTGGCCGGGACCCACCGCGAACAGCGACGCTTTCTCAATGTTCTTCGTTATCTCAGCAATGAGCTCGAGGTGTCACTGGTCTGTCTTGGGGTCAGCGAGGCCGTCGATGCCATCCGTGGTGATATCCAGCTTGCCCGACGGCTGGACGAACATCATCTGCCAAACTGGCGCGACGATGCCGAGTTCTCGGACATGATCCAGACCCTTATTGCTGCCATGCCACTGGAAAAGAAGTCCAACCTGAAGGTCAAGTCACTCAAGCAGATACTTGCACTGACCGGTGGGGTGACCTCGCGCATTTTCGCCCTGATCAAGGATCTTTCCATCGACGCCATTGTAACAGGTGATGAATGCATCACCGATGACGCAATCGCAAAATGGACGCCGGTTTGGTCGCGCCATGCGAACCCCCATCGGCGGCTCGAGAAGTCCGGGGTGTGAAGCCGCACCCGCTGCCCAAGACTGTCGCGCCGCTGCCAGACGAGTTGTTGTCAGGTTGGTTGTCTCGGCTGGCGGCGGCCAACTACTGTGATGATGCGGAACTACTGGCTCATCTCAGAATCGATACCGCGCATGGCACCGCCTTGAACTTCAACGTCGACGCGGCTGCGGCGGCGAAGATTGCCAACGCCGCACGGGTTGACCCAGATGTTGTGCGATCTTTGACCTTTCCAGCAATGACGACACGAGAAGCCTCGCTGACGGCCCAGATGCCATTCCAGCATTGCCTGCAATGCTCCAGAGAGGGCCTTTCGCTCAAGCATTGGAGGCGAGCCTGGGCATTCGACTGCCAGGTTTGCGGGACGAGACTTGTGCCGACGCTCGGCAAGCTCAGTGGCGAACAGATGCCCGAAAAGCTGATAAATCGTGCGCGCAACGGCGCCGCGCGGCTTGAATACGCCGCGCGATTACGCAGCCCCAAGCAACTTCGGCGCGCAATGCGCGCGGTCACCTTTGCCATATCATTAAAGGCCTTCCGCGGAGATCCGTTATACGCTCTTCAGGGCCACAGGCCGGAAGTAAGGCTGTTTGGCCTTGCTGCAATTGATGCAGCCCAATCCCGTCCACTGGTCAAAGCGGCCATCTCAAGCTCCGGCATCGACGACTATGCAAGGGTTGCTCTATTGCGCGCCTTCGATAAGGAGCCACGTCTGCTTGCCGCGGTTGATCACATCGCCCGGCAGCGCGCGAAAAGCATAGGCGCGATGGCAGTCGAATCTCATAATTAAGGGCAAAAAATATCCCCGAACGCGTCGTGTTTCAGATTTAAGGGCAACGCGACAGCCAGATCGGACAGCCCGAGCGTGTCATCAAGCTCGCGCATCACCAAAAGACCGCCGTCCGAACTCAGCTGTGTGCCCTTGAATTCCAGCCGAACACGAGGGTCGAAATCCACCCGATCTGCCCGCTGCAAGCCCGCACCCTCTGGGTGATCCATGAAACACGCCCCTCACAACTATCAACACCATGATTTTTAACGGAAATAATACGCTCACGACAGCGAAATCAGCGAGTTGCCTGGGAAATGTGGGATCAGGCGTGATTGGAGCTTTCGTTAGGTGACTGAAAATAGGTAAAAAAATTTTCTTGCAATAAGGGCTGGCTTAGTGAACGATTGTTTCAGGCTCAAATGCGAGTCTAAAAAATAATGAGCAAATAGGCTCTCCGATCGTGGCACACGTGTCGCGTTGGAGAGCCTTTTTTATTGCCTATTAAATGGCTGCTCAAACCAACAGAGGAGAAGAATTCATGAAACGCCGCGATTTTCTTGGAGGTGTAGGCGCTGTCGGGACCGCCAGTGTTTTGTCAGCACCCTCGCTTCTTACAACAGCCGGAAGAGCAATGGCCCAAGGTAATGATATTCCTGTGGGGTTGCTTTTTTCATTGACTGGCGCCGTTGCGGTGGTCGAAAGCACCCTGCATAATGCAGCCCTGATGGCGATCGAAGAAATCAACGCCGCCGGCGGTGTGCATGGTCGGAAGCTTCGGCCAATCATCGAAGACCCCGCGTCCGACCCAGCAACCTACGCCGATCGCGCCCGCCGTCTGATGATCCGCGACAAGTGCGTCAGCGTATTCGGGTCTTACACGTCATCCAGCCGTCAGGCTGTGCTACCAGTCACCGAGCAACGCAAAAACCTATACTGGTATCCGACCCTGTATGAAGGCCGCGAATGTTCGCGCAACGTCATGTATGGTGGTGCCGTTCCGAACCAACAGCAAGATGTTTTGGTGCCATGGCTAGTCGAGAATTTTGGCCCCAGATTTTTCATGATCGGGAACAACTATGTGTATCCCAAAGAGGAAAATAACTACTGTAAGTCACTGCTTTCCGAACTGGGTGGAGAGGTTGTGAGCGAAGAATACGTTCCGATGGGTCATTCCGATTTCAGCTCGGTTATTAACCGGATCCGTTCTGAAAAGCCCGACGTGATCTTTGCGACCGTGGTTGGCGATTCAGATGTGGCGTTTGCGCGCCAATACCACGCAGCCGAACTTGACCCCGAGAAGATGCCGGTGTTCAGCCTGACGCGTTCCGAAGTTGAGGTGAAAGCAATCGGCGGTGAAGCGGCTGCCGGTCACTTTTCGTCAGCTCCGTACTTCATGGGGCACAAATCACCCGAAAACGAAAAATTCGTTGAGGCTTACAAATCCCGCTATGGCGGCGATCAGGTCACGCATTTCGTCTCGGAAGCGGCCTATTTCCAAGTGTACCAATTCAAGGCCGCACTTGAAAAACTGGACCCGGCAAACATCACGCCCGAGGCGATCCGCGATGCGGCTGTCGGCTTGAAGCTCAAGGCGCCGCAGGGTGAAATCCTGATCGACGAGAACCTGCACACTCACCTGTGGCCCAAGATCGGCCAATGGCAAAGCAACGGTCAAGCCGAAGTTCTGATTCAGTCCGAAGAACGGGTCGCACCCAAACCGTACGCCGCTTACGAGGGGCAAACCTGCACCGGCGAAGGTCTGGTAAAGGCCTGAGGCCAATCAAAAAAACCTGACTAAAAACCAATGTCCGGCTCTGAAACACGAGCCGGGCCTAAGGGAAGGGTGTATTTATGGACGTGATATCGAACCAACTGTTTGCCGGGCTGAGCATGGCGTCGATCCTGCTTATGATCGCGCTTGGCCTTGCGATCATCTATGGCGCAATGGGGGTCATCAACCTTGCGCATGGCGAATTCGTTATGCTTGGCGCTTACACAACCTGGGCGCTTCAGACCTATGCAGGGATCGGCATCTTGCTGGCCTTGCCTATTGTATTCATTGTCGTGGCTGCTGTCGGTTGGATCATCGAGAAGGTCGTTGTCCAGAATTTGTATCACCGACCGCTTGACACGATCCTGGCAACCTGGGGGATCGGTATCATCCTTCAACAAGCCGTGCGTCTGGGTATCGGGGCCGAGTCGCGGTTCGTAAAGGGGCCAGAACTACTATCCGGGAACACCCAGATCGGGCCGCTTATCATGTCCAACTACCGGATATTCCTGATCTTCTTCTCGGTTGCCGTTCTTTATGGAACGTGGCTGTTGATGACACGTACAGAATTCGGAATGAAGCTGCGTGCCATCATTCAGAACCGCGGCATTTCCGAATGTTACGGGATCGAGGCCAAACGCATCTATTCCCTGACCTTTGCCTATGGCGCAGGACTGGCCGGTATCGCCGGGGCGTTGATCACGCCACTGTTCAGCACGATCCCGACCATGGGTACGGGGCTGGTGGTCGATGCCTTCCTTGTGGTGATTGTCGGCGGTTTGGGCAGCTTGATCGGGGCCGCATCGGCCGCTGTGTTGATCGGCGAAGCCACGGCGCTTTTCTCGATCGTGATCAATGACACTTTGGGCCGCATTGCCGTTCTGGCCGGGATCATCGTGCTGATCCGCTTCCGTCCGCGGGGCCTTTTTCCAACCGAAACACGTCGCTGAGGAACCCGGTATGACTTCCAAATTTCACTACGATCTTATCGCTCTTGTGATTTTCGCGATCGTGATTGCCTTCGGGGTTCCGGCCCTGATGAATTACGACGGTTTCGAACTGAACACCTTTGCCCGCTATCTTGCCTTGGCAATTGCGTCTATGGCGCTTGCGCTATCGTGGGGCACAGCCGGGCTGCTTAACCTCGGACAGGCTGCGACTTTTGGCATGGGCTCTTATGCAATGGCCATGCACCTCAAGCTGCGCGCCAGTGACGGGCTGCCTGATTTCATGGGGTGGAACAACGTGTCCGAACTTCCCCTCATCTGGGTGCCGTTCGAGTCACTTGCCTTCACGCTGCTGGCCGGACTTTTGATCCCAGCCTTCATCGGGGGACTGACCGCAGTTTTCATGTTCCGCGCAAGAATTGCGGGGGTGTTCGTTGCGATCATCACTTTGGCTTTCCTTGTGGCGTTCCAGCTTCTGGTGATCAACCAGCAGGGTATGACCGGGGGGCAAAACGGGCTGACGGGCTTGGCGCAGCTGTCTCTGCCCGGTTGGACAGTCGACCCCTACAGCACTGGATTTTACTACCTTGTTGCCGGATGCCTGACGGTTGCGCTGGCCATCGGGGTGTATCTGACCCACAGCAAGTTCGGCCTAATCCTTCGCGCCATCCGCGAGGATGCCGACCGGACGCGTTTTTTCGGCTACAACGTGGCGACCTACCAAACCGCGATCTTCTGCCTTTCGGCGGCGCTCGCCGGGTGGGCAGGGATGCTCTACACGATGGTGCTGGAATTCGCATCCCCAACATACATGGGCGTTTCGTTCAGTTTGGCGATCGTGATCTGGTGCGCCGTTGGCGGACGGGAATCCGTCATCGCGGCGGCATTGGGCGCCATAATCGTCAATATGCTCGAAGGTCGCCTTTCTGATGTGTTCGTTGAAGGCTGGCATCTCATGCTGGGCGTGATTTTCGTACTGGTCGTCATGTTTATGCCGCGCGGCATCTACGGCGTGATCACCGAAACCGCCAAAAGGCTTCATCACCCAAAACGGCGGCATCGCAAAACGGACCTGCAATCATCCTCAACGAAACAACTTGAAACCGGGCAGGAGTCGTAACCATGCAGCAACTACAAGTCACCGATCTGCATGTGGAATTCGGCGGTCTTCGCGCCGTGGACGGATTGACCTTTAATGTAGAAGAAGGCGAAATCCTGTGTCTTCTTGGGCCGAACGGGGCCGGGAAATCCACCACGCTTGACCTGATCTGCGGCAAGACCCAACCAACTGGCGGTTCGATCCGGCTAAACGGGACCGAGATATCGCAGATGCTGGAATTTCACCGCGCGCGCCTTGGCATCGGCCGCAAGTTTCAGGTTCCGTCGGTCTACAAGGATCTGACAGTCGCTGAAAACCTGTCTGTCGCAATATCCAAGCGCCCGGGCATCTGGAGTGCGTTGTCCCGTTTCGCGCTTTCGGATGTGCGCGAGGCCGGCGCAATACTTGAGCGGGTCGACCTGAGTTCCAAGAGTAATGAACTGGCCGGCAACCTGTCTCATGGCGAGACACAGTGGCTCGAAATTGCCATGCTGATCGCACAAGACAGCAAAGTTATCCTGATGGACGAGCCGACCGCAGGCATGACCATTCAGGAAACCGAGCGAACCGCCGAAATTTTCCGATCTCTAAGCGCCAGCCACACGTTGATCGTGGTCGAGCACGACATGTCCTTTGTCCGCACCGTTGCGGACCGGATCATCGTCATGAACCGCGGTGCAATGCTGGCGGAAGGTTCGATCGAAGAGATCGAATCCAATGAAGACGTCAAGACAGCTTATCTGGGGCATTGATCATGGAAACCATGCAAGCAAGAGATCTGTATTCGTTTTACGGAAAAAGCCCCGTCATTCAGGGCGTGTCCTTCGATCTTGCCCCCGGCGAGTTTCTGGCAGTGCTTGGCCGGAACGGGGTGGGCAAGACAACGCTGCTCAAGTCCATCATGGGCCTGACGGACCGTTGCGATGGCGGGCTTGCCTTTGGAGGTCAGGATATACTTGGGCTGTCGACACCTCAAAGGTCGCGGCTAGGCATCGCGTATATACCGCAGGGGCGCGAGATCATTCCGCAATTCACCGTGCGCGAAAACATCCTTATGGGCACCTTTGCCCGACCCGACGGCAAGCGCGAGATCCCCGACTACCTGTTCGAGATGTTCCCGATCCTGAATGAATTCATAACTCGGCGCGGCGGTGACCTGTCGGGGGGGCAACAACAACAGCTGGCCATCGCCAGAGCGTTGGCGATGGATCCCAAGATTCTCATTCTCGATGAACCTACCGAGGGCATTCAGCCCAACATCGTGAAACAGATCGAGGATGCGATTGTCCGGCTAAACCGCGAACGCGGGCTGGGCATCATCCTTGTCGAGCAAAACGTGCCCTTTGCGCGATCTGCTTCGGATCGTTTTCTTGTGCTCGACAAGGGACGCGTCGCTCTGAGCGGGAAATCCCAAGAGCTCAGCGACGACGTCGTCGAAAAACACCTAACCTTCTGAAAAGGCAGGTCAATCCACCATCAAGGACCAACAGGAAAGGACCAGACATGAGACATGGTGATATTTCAAGCAGCGACAACACCGTCGGCGTTGCCGTTGTAAACTACAAGATGCCACGGTTGCACACCAAGGCAGAAGTTATCGAGAACGCCGAAAAAATCGGTGAAATGATTATCGGGATGAAAAAGGGCCTGCCGGGTATGGATTTGGTCGTATTCCCCGAATACAGCACACACGGGATTATGTATGATCCTGACGAAATGATGGAAACGGCTGCGACTATTCCGGGGGATGAAACGGAAGTTTTCGCAAGGGCCTGCCGAAAGGCAAACACATGGGGGGTCTTCTCGCTCACTGGTGAGCGTCACGAAGAACACCCCAAGAAAACCCCCTACAACACGCTTATCCTGATGAACAACAAGGGCGAGATCGTGCAGAAGTACCGCAAGATCCTGCCTTGGAATCCCATCGAAGGCTGGTATCCCGGCGATCAGACCTATGTCGTTGAAGGGCCAAAGGGCCTGAAGGTCAGCCTGATCATCTGTGACGATGGCAACTATCCCGAAATTTGGCGCGATTGCGCGATGAAGGGGGCCGAGCTGATCGTTCGCTGCCAAGGCTACATGTATCCTGCCAAGGATCAGCAGGTCATCATGGCCAAGGCGATGGCATGGGCTAACAACAGCTATGTTGCCGTTTCAAACGCGGCTGGTTTCGACGGTGTCTACAGCTACTTTGGCCACTCGGCCATCATCGGTTTCGATGGGCGCACGTTGGGCGAATGCGGCGAAGAAGAGATGGGCATTCAGTATGCTCAGCTTTCGATCCCGGAAATTCGCGATGCCCGGGCCAATGACCAGTCGCAAAACCACCTCTTCAAGCTGCTTCACCGCGGATACACCGGGGTCCATGCATCCGGTGACGGTGATAAGGGCGTCGCGGAATGCCCGTTCGAGTTCTATCGCAACTGGGTGAACGATGCCGAAAAGACGCGCGAACATGTCGAGTCGTTTACAAGATCAACTGTAGGTGTCGCGTGCTGCCCTGTCGGTGGCTTGCCAACAGGCGCAAAAGAGAAAGAGGCAGACTGATCTGCTGAAAAACCATCCGGGCGGGCCTGACGGGCCGCCCGGCCACCGCATTATCATTTGGAGTCGACATGCCTTTCCTTTCTGACCGGTTGCACGACACGCAAAGACAGCAACAGCTGTCGACCGCCCTTGCGGATGAAAACGCCAGCATGATCGACCGCACCGGTCAAAAGTCAGGGCTGTCATCGGCCCTTGCATCGCGATTTTCGTTCGATATCGGTTTGATCGAGTCCGAATTGCGCGCGTCAATCATCGGACAAGACGAGCCGATTGAACAAATCCTCGAAATTCTCAAAGTCGTACGCGCCGATATCGGTGACCCGCGCAAGCCACTGGCATCGGTTCTTTTCTGCGGCCCAACCGGGGTTGGCAAAACCGAAACGGTGCGCACCATTGCGCGGGCAATGTACGGCGATGCCGATGCATTTTGCCGGATTGACATGAATACCCTGTCGCAAGAACACTATGCCGCGTCCCTGACTGGCGCGCCGCCTGGTTACGTGGGCTCGAAAGAAGGCACGACGATCCTTGATCAGGAAAAAATCGAGGGCGCCCGCAACCTGCCCGGCATTGTACTGTTCGACGAACTGGAAAAAGCCAGCAACGAGGTCGTGCTGGCGCTGATGAACGTATTCGACAACGGCATTCTTACCGTGGCCTCGGGTGAGCGCACCTATTCATTCAGAAACAGCCTGATATTCATGTCATCCAACCTTGGTGCGCGCGAATTGATGGCGCTTAACGAAGGTGGCGATCTAAGCCTACGAAGCCTGTGGACGCGACTGACTACCGCGCACAAACCGCGAAAAGACCGCGCACAGGATATCGTCATGCGATGCCTGCTGGATCGGTTCCCGCCTGAACTGGTAAACCGGATCGACCATATAGACACATTCAATGCAATCGGTCGGGATCGGATGCCGCAACTGATTGATGTAGAGTTGGAGCGCCTGAACAGAAGGTTGAAAAAACACGACATTTGGCTTGAAATCACGGATCAGGTAAGGGATTTTGTCGCTTCCAAAGGGTTCGATAAGCGTTTCGGTGCGCGCGGGCTACGCCGGGCAATAAGGCGCTATCTGGAGTTTCCTCTGGCCAGTTACCTGCTTGGCGATGACGGAAACTTTTCCCCCCCGAATGGAAGCTCCATCGTTAGATTGCAGGCCAATTACCAAGATGGCACTGTTTCATTTAGTCAGGATTGAAGAGGAGTAAGCCTTGAAAACTTGGAAAGTGGGGTTGCTCTTCTCGGAAACAGGGGCGACCTCGATCATCGAGCGATCGCAGCTACACGGGGCTTTGCTGGCCATAGACCAGATCAATGCGCGAGGCGGGGTGCTAGGCCGCCCGATCGAGCCCGTTCGCTATGATCCCGCCTCTGTTGTCACCCGCTACGGAGAGCTGGCCGAGAAACTGATCGTCGAGGATAAGATCAGCGTGATCTTCGGCTGCTACATGTCGTCTTCACGAAAAGAGGTCTTGCCGGTTGTAGAACGTCGCAACGCGCTCTTTTTCTATCCAACGCTGTACGAGGGTTTCGAATATTCCCCGAACGTCATCTATGGCGGCGCGTGCCCGAACCAAAACAGTGTTCCGCTGGCAAATTACCTGATGAATTCCTTTGGGAAACGCATTTTCTTTGTGGGCTCGGATTACATTTACCCAAGGGAATCAAACAGGGTCATGCGGAATGTTCTTCGTCAGGGGGGCGGGGAAGTCACCGGAGAGGTCTATTTCGGGCTTCACGCCAATGCAGATGACTTTGCCTCGGTCGTTGACGAAATCATGCAGGTAAAACCCGATGCGATCTTTTCCACCGTTGTCGGACAGTCCTGCATCGAGTTCTACAAGGCCTATCACGCAGCCGGAGGCAATGGTCGGATCTGCCCGATCGCCAGCCTTACCACAAATGAAGGCGAAATTGACGCCATTGGCTGCGAGGCGTCAGCCGGTCACATTACGGCTGCCCCCTATTTCCGGACGATCAATTCACCTGCCAACCGCCGTTTTCTCAAAGCCTATGAACAAAAGTTCGGCTCGACGGTGGATGTCACCAGTTGTTGTGAAGCGGCCTACAGTCAGGTCTACATGTTCGCGCGCGCGCTTGAAGAGACAGGTGAGATAGACACCGAATGTTTGCGCGAAGCCCTTCTTGGGGCCAGCTTTGATGCGCCTCAGGGTCAGATCAAAATCGATCCCGATAACAACCACACCTACCTTCAATCCAGAATTGCAAAGGTGGACGACAACGGTGAATTTGTGATCGAATTCAAAGTCAGGCGTTCTATCAAGCCAGATCCCTATTTGGTTTATCCTGCTATCCATGATTGGAGTTTCCGAACAATGAAGGTTGCTGGAGGCGAAAGTCGGCATGAGTGATCCGATTCAGGACCTCAGGGATCTGCATGCGCTTGTCGTCCACCCCAGGGACCGAAGCGCCGACGAGCTTATGCAGCAAGTCAACAGGATCGGATGCAACTTTGATCATTTCTGGCCATTACCCAAAACCCTGCCAGAGAAATTTGATCTTGTTTTCATCGACGTGACCGATCAAAGCGCGCACAATCTGAAGTCGTTCATCGCAAGCAGCTCCAAATCGCCCTGCATTGTGGCGATTATCGGCTACGAAAACCCGTCTGTTCTTAATCTCATTTTCGAAATCGATGCCCATTCCGTGCTAATGAAACCCGTGCGTGCTGCCGGCGTGCTGAGTTGCATGTTGATGGCGCGGCGATTTCAGCAGGAACAGCTTTCGTTCAAAAAAGACTTAACAAAACTGCGCGAAAAGCTCGAAAATATGCAAAAGGTGAATGATGCCAAGTTCATTCTGATGCGCCATCGCGGCATCACAGAACGCGAAGCCTACGATCTCATTCGTAGACAAGCCATGGCCAAGCGAACGACCACCACCGAAATCGCACAATCTATACTCAACGCAGAAAGCATTCTCAGCAATATGGGCAGCACCTGATCGGTCGCCTGACAGCGCACAACCTGCTCAACCAAATCCAAGAACGCAAAGGTCAGATATGTCCGATAAATCCTATTCCCCCTCCGCCGATTTTGCAGCCAAGGCCCATGTCGATGCGGACCGCTACACCGAGATGTATCAGGCGTCGATCAGCGATCCGGAAGGGTTTTGGGCCGAGCACGGCAAGCGCATCGACTGGATGAAGCCGTTCACAGCGGTGAAGAACGTCAGCTACCAGCCGGGCAATGTTGCGATCAAATGGTTCGAGGACGGCACGCTGAACGTCGCGGCCAACTGCATTGACCGTCATCTTGAAACCCGTGGCGACCAGACCGCGATCATTTGGGAGCCCGACGAGCCGGGCGACGCAGCCCAGCACATCACCTACCGCCAGTTGCACGAAAACGTCTGCAAGATGGCCAATGTGCTGACGAACCTTGGCGTCGGCAAAGGCGATCGTGTGGTCATTTACCTGCCGATGATCCCCGAAGCGGCCTATGCCATGCTGGCCTGCGCGCGGATTGGGGCCATTCACTCTATCGTCTTTGCAGGGTTCTCGCCGGATGCCCTTGGCGCGCGGATCAATGGCTGCGACGCCAAGCTGGTGATCACCGCCGACACCGCCCCGCGCGGTGGCCGCAAGACCAAGCTGAAAGACAACGTCAATCAGGCGCTTTTGCATGACGTTGACGATGTGAAGTGCCTTGTCGTCAAGCGCACTGGCGATCAGATCGCGTGGCGCTCGGAGGGCGATTACTGGTTGCACGAAGAGCTGGAGAAGGTCGGTGCCGATTGCCCGCCCGAGGAAATGAATGCCGAAGATCCGTTGTTCATCCTCTACACCTCGGGCTCAACCGGGCAGCCCAAAGGCGTTGTGCACACATCGGGCGGCTATCTTGTCTGGGCGTCGATGACGCACGAAATCACCTTTGATTACCACGATGGCGATATATTCTGGTGCACGGCGGATGTGGGCTGGGTCACCGGGCACAGCTATATCGTCTATGGC
This sequence comes from Roseovarius aestuarii, assembly GCA_027214255.1. GTDB lineage: Bacteria > Pseudomonadota > Alphaproteobacteria > Rhodobacterales > Rhodobacteraceae > Roseovarius > Roseovarius aestuarii_A. The sequence goes on along the minus strand of JAPWHL010000033.1, from coordinate 6,405 downwards.
CCCTTGGCCAATGGTGCGACCACGCTGATGTTCGAAGGTGTGCCGACCTATCCCGATGCCGGGCGCTTCTGGGCGGTGTGTGAAAAACACAAGGTCAACCAGTTCTACACCGCGCCCACGGCAATCCGCGCGCTGATGGGCCAAGGCACCGAATTTGTCGAGAAATACGACCTCAGCGATCTGAAGGTTCTGGGCACTGTCGGTGAGCCGATCAACCCCGAGGCATGGAACTGGTACAACGACGTTGTGGGCAAAGGAAACTGCCCGATCGTGGACACGTGGTGGCAGACGGAAACCGGTGGGCATATGATGACCCCCCTGCCCGGTGCCCATGCCACCAAGCCCGGCGCGGCGATGAAACCGTTCTTTGGCGTCCAGCCCGTGGTGCTTGAGCCCACCTCGGGCGAAGAAATCCACGACTATCCGACCGAAGGCGTCTTGTGCATGAAAGACAGCTGGCCGGGCCAGATGCGCACCGTCTGGGGCGATCATGAGCGGTTCGAGAAAACCTATTTCTCGGATTACAAAGGCTACTATTTCGCCGGTGACGGCTGCCGCCGTGACGCAGATGGTGATTACTGGATCACCGGCCGCGTCGATGACGTGATCAACGTGTCCGGCCACCGTATGGGCACCGCCGAAGTAGAAAGCGCGCTGGTGGCCCATGCCAAGGTCGCCGAAGCCGCCGTTGTGGGCTACCCGCACGACATCAAGGGGCAAGGCATCTATTGCTACGTCACCCTGATGTCGGGCGAAGAGCCAACCGAAGACCTGCGCAAGGAATTGCGCACCTGGGTGCGCACAGAGATCGGCCCGATCGCCGCGCCGGACCTGATCCAATGGGCGCCGGGCCTGCCGAAAACCCGTTCGGGCAAGATCATGCGCCGTATCCTGCGCAAAATCGCCGAAAACGACTTTGGCAGCCTTGGCGACACCTCGACATTGGCCGATCCAAGCGTTGTGGACGACCTGATCGAAAACCGTATGCACCGGGTGTAGGCTCAGGACCCATTGATTTCAGTCGCGCCGCGTGATTCACGGCTCCGAAAACGGAGCGGTGTCATGTCTGATCTTTTCTGGTTGAGCGATGCGCAGATGGCGCGTCTAGAGCCCTATTTCCCAAAGCCTCACGGCAAACCAAGGGTCGATGACCGCAGGGTTCTGAGTGGAATTATCTTCATTAATCGCAATGGCTTACGCTGGCGCGATGCACCTGCAGAATACGGTCCGCACAAGACGCTCTACAACCGGTGGAAGCGGTGGAGCGATAAGGGGGTCTTTGCCCGGATAATGGTCGGCTTGGCCGCCGAACATCGCGAAAAGAAGACGGTCATGATCGACGCGACCTACTGTCGCGTAGCCCGTAATTGTGAGATGAGAAATCCAACGAAATCAACGGCCACCCTTTGCCCTTAAATATGATATTTTGTCTTTAATTCCGATATTTTTGCCCTTAAACCTGAGACAGGGTTCACAGGTTTTTGCGGCAAATGTCGATGGAAAATGATGACGAAGAGTCAGTTGCCCTTGGTGCTGAAGAGGCGCGCAGGGCTGCTGTACTGCGTCCGCTTGTTCAGGCATATCTCAAAGGAACTGGCAGTCTGGAAAGTGGCATCAATGACGCCGTTTGGGAGCTTGGTGTCAGCAGGGCGACTGTCTGGCGCTGGATAAAGCGTCTGGCCGAAGAGGGTGGGCGCACCAGCGCGCTGGCTTCTCGGAAACGGGGCCGCCCGACTGGTACAACCTTGATATCCGGCAAGGTGGAAGCGGTGATCGAAGAACATCTTCGCCGTTATTTCTTACGGCGGGAACGTCCAAGCCTGTCGCGCGTCGTGACAGAAATCCGCAGCGCGTGCTGGCAGCAGGGCTTGCAACCGCCGACGCGTCGGACGGTTCAGCGTCGTCTGGATGCAATGGATGGCCGCGAAGTTGCAAAGGCACGAGAGGGGGCAAAGGCCGCCCGCCAAAAATTTGCGGCCGTCACAGGCGAGAACAAGGCCAGTCAGCCACTGGAGGTCGTGCAAATCGACCATACGCCTGCGGACATCATTCTCGTCGACAGTTTTGAACGCCAACCAATTGGGCGGCCTTGGGTCACGCTGGCGATCGACGTCGCAACGCGGATGGTGACCGGATATTACACCTCTCTCGAGGCACCTTCGCGTCTGTCAGTGGCGCTTTGCCTGACACAGGCTGTAGCCCCCAAAGCGGAACTTCTGGCGGAATTGGTGTGCAATGTTCCTTGGCCCGCGCAGGGTAAACCGCATAGCATCCACGTCGATAACGGGCGCGATTTCCGGTCGCATGCCTTTCGGTCGGCATGTGCGGAATGGGGGATCGATCTGGTCTATCGGCCGCCAGGCAGTCCTCATTTCGGAGGGCACATCGAACGATTGATCGGCACGATGATGGGGGCCGTGCACCTGTTGCCTGGAACAACGCAGTCCTCGGTCGTGGCCAAGGGCGACTATGACGCCGAGGGCATGGCCACGATGACCTTAAGCGACTTCGATCGCTGGTTTGCTTTGGAAATCTGCCGTTACAACAACAGCATTCATTCAAGTCTTGGCTGTACGCCCGTCGCCAAATGGGAGGCACTCTCAGAGCAAATGACGGACGACATCCCCTTCGAGATGGAAGCTTTTCGGGTGAGCTTCTTGCCGAGCGAACTGCGTAAGGTCAGGCGTGACGGCATCCATCTGTTCCAGATACGGTACTGGTCGGATGCTCTTGCAGGCCACATTGGGCGCGGCGATGGGAAGGTGGTCGTTCGCTACGACCCTCGCGATATCTCAATGATCTGGGTCGAATTGGACGATGGCCGATATGTTGAGGCGCGTTACCGAAACTTGGAAATTCCGCCCGTGCCGCTCTGGGAATATCGCGAAGCCATGAGGAAGGCCCGTGCCCTTGGCAAATCCGGGTCCAATGAGCTGGTCCTGGCTGAGCTGATCCGACAGCAACGCCAGATCGAGACTGAAAGCCGGGGCCTGACGAAGGCCGAACGCAGAACCCGTGAAAGAAAAGGGACATTGGAGAGCGCCAACTCGGCCGTCTCGTCAACCGAAGGGCTGCGCGCGATCGATACGGGTGATACATCGCGCCCGTTGTTCAAGGTAGAGAGATGGTGAATTGAGGGCAGGGACAACTGAGGAAGACGGTCGGATCGCCCTCATTCAATCGGATATCTGGATTGGCTTTCCGCGGGCCGAACAAGTTCTGGACCGTTTACAGGGTATGATCGAAGCGCCGAGGCAAACCCGTATGCCCGGGCTTCTTGTGCATGGCGCTTCCGGAATCGGCAAGACGATGATCGCCCGCAACCTGTCGCGCAGATATGCACCGGAATATGACCCAGCATCGGGAATTACGCGAACGCCGCTCTTGCTGTTACAAGCACCGCCAGCTCCCGACGAACGGCGGTTCTATCTGCACATCCTGGCGTCCGTCGGGGCACCGGCCACGGCACTGGGCGCGCGCGCTCAAAATGTGGCCTCCCTCGAAGTCCGTGTTGTTGCGCTTTTGCGCGACCTTGGCCTGCGGATGATCATGATCGACGAGGTCCACAACCTCTTGGCCGGGACCCACCGCGAACAGCGACGCTTTCTCAATGTTCTTCGTTATCTCAGCAATGAGCTCGAGGTGTCACTGGTCTGTCTTGGGGTCAGCGAGGCCGTCGATGCCATCCGTGGTGATATCCAGCTTGCCCGACGGCTGGACGAACATCATCTGCCAAACTGGCGCGACGATGCCGAGTTCTCGGACATGATCCAGACCCTTATTGCTGCCATGCCACTGGAAAAGAAGTCCAACCTGAAGGTCAAGTCACTCAAGCAGATACTTGCACTGACCGGTGGGGTGACCTCGCGCATTTTCGCCCTGATCAAGGATCTTTCCATCGACGCCATTGTAACAGGTGATGAATGCATCACCGATGACGCAATCGCAAAATGGACGCCGGTTTGGTCGCGCCATGCGAACCCCCATCGGCGGCTCGAGAAGTCCGGGGTGTGAAGCCGCACCCGCTGCCCAAGACTGTCGCGCCGCTGCCAGACGAGTTGTTGTCAGGTTGGTTGTCTCGGCTGGCGGCGGCCAACTACTGTGATGATGCGGAACTACTGGCTCATCTCAGAATCGATACCGCGCATGGCACCGCCTTGAACTTCAACGTCGACGCGGCTGCGGCGGCGAAGATTGCCAACGCCGCACGGGTTGACCCAGATGTTGTGCGATCTTTGACCTTTCCAGCAATGACGACACGAGAAGCCTCGCTGACGGCCCAGATGCCATTCCAGCATTGCCTGCAATGCTCCAGAGAGGGCCTTTCGCTCAAGCATTGGAGGCGAGCCTGGGCATTCGACTGCCAGGTTTGCGGGACGAGACTTGTGCCGACGCTCGGCAAGCTCAGTGGCGAACAGATGCCCGAAAAGCTGATAAATCGTGCGCGCAACGGCGCCGCGCGGCTTGAATACGCCGCGCGATTACGCAGCCCCAAGCAACTTCGGCGCGCAATGCGCGCGGTCACCTTTGCCATATCATTAAAGGCCTTCCGCGGAGATCCGTTATACGCTCTTCAGGGCCACAGGCCGGAAGTAAGGCTGTTTGGCCTTGCTGCAATTGATGCAGCCCAATCCCGTCCACTGGTCAAAGCGGCCATCTCAAGCTCCGGCATCGACGACTATGCAAGGGTTGCTCTATTGCGCGCCTTCGATAAGGAGCCACGTCTGCTTGCCGCGGTTGATCACATCGCCCGGCAGCGCGCGAAAAGCATAGGCGCGATGGCAGTCGAATCTCATAATTAAGGGCAAAAAATATCCCCGAACGCGTCGTGTTTCAGATTTAAGGGCAACGCGACAACCGTCAAGCACGTCATGTTCCCGAACGTCGAAATGGTCGCCTTCCCCAAGCGGGACAAAGATGAAAACTAGGGAAGGAAGGGCGGCCCCTGGGCCGCCCGCCCTCTTTCGCCCCCGGCTTCGCGGAGACCGTCATGGACGACTACAAGCAAACGCCCGATCCGCGCCACGATCTTCCGACCAGGCGGCTGGCCGAAACCCGGCGGATCGAGACACCGGAAGGGCAGACCGTGCATCTGTCGATCGGGTTCGACCCCGCCGAGCCGGATCGGCCCCGCGAGGTTTTCTACTCGGCCGGGTTCAAATCCGGGTCGCAGTTGGAGTTCCAGATTCAGGACGCCTGCGTCCTCATTTCTCTCCTGCTACAGCACGGCCACCGGCCCGCGGACATTGCCAAGTCTCTCGCGCGGGCCGAGAAGCCGGACGGGTCAATGGCCTATGCCAGCCTCACCGGCCTTATCGTCGCTGCGCTGGACGACCCTGACTGATTGTCACGGCAGCCATTGCCGCCCATCTTCCGCCGTCAGTCCGAACCATTGCAGCTCGACCGTCCTTTTCCGGTCGGAATCCAGTTCGGCGTGGATCTCCTTCAAGCCGTCGATTCCGCCCAGCTTCACGATCTCCTGTCCGAGCCGGGAAATATGCGTCGCTGCCGTAAGTTTGTCGTGATCGTTCGATCCGGTTTCCATGATCGTCGCCCAGCGGTTCAACTGGACCGTTACCGGCGTGACCTGTGACAGCTCATTGTATTTCGTGTCCAACATCCTGATTTTCTCCATTTGCTTCGTCGGATTCAGGATACCGCCATCTTATGAAAATCGAAAACCAAAGCGTGTGGCCCCTGCCCCGCCGCCCTGACCGGGCGTCGTGTCACCGCGCTCTAGGCTCCGGCCGGCGGGCGGCCTGCGCCCCGCACCCTGCGATCCTGGCCTTCCTGATCCAATGGCGCGCGCGCCGTCTCGTGCCGAGCCGCCGCGCGCACCTTGGATCATGGTCGCCCTGGACCTTGTGAGCGGCCCATTCGGGTGACGATCGCTGGGGCGGGCGGCAACGAGCGATCCAGCCCTATTGCATCCGCATTTTTCGTGGACTGAACTCGATTTCCATGAAGTTGCGACCGGATTGCACAAACGGAAAATCCTTCGTTGACGAGCACCGAAGGATTGCCCGACGCGCAGACTGGAAAGCCGTGTTAACGGATGGATCGAACCCATCTTCATCGAGCAGGCCGTGATCCGCCGCAACACCTACCAGCTCGATACTATCAGGGATTAACCGGCCGGTCTGGTCGATCTCGAACCGCACGGTTACATCAACGAACGGTTGTTCAACATCGACATTCCAACATCGTTTCACATCGGTTGGGTCAGCTTGAGCCGATACAGCACCTAGCAAAAGCGCGGCTAATACTCGGACAACGGTTTTCATCATTCTCCCCTGAAAGCTAGTTTTCGTGATTTTACACTCAAACCGCCTTTGACGGACAGGGGGGTTCGGGCAAGCCGAACGCCGCCCTGTCCGTTTGTCCCGTTCGCCTGGGGATCGAGGG
>JAPWHL010000032.1 GCA_027214255.1 Roseovarius aestuarii | reverse complement strand
GGGGAGGGCCGCGCCCTCCCCCTCGGGCAACTCCATTCAACGGCACCGGGTCCTCGCGCTCACGCGCTGCGGGCCGCACCACTGCCATCGAATAAGGTTGTCTCGCCCCCTCCCGCGCTCGCCACGTGGCAGATTTGCGAGGCGGAAGCCTGCAAATCAGCTTTTTGATTTCAAGAAGTCTAGGAGCGCTCGAATCCTCGGAATGGATTCTTACCATTCTGTTGATATGTACTGAGTTTCCATAAACTCTTGTATTCCTTCGCGTCTGCCTTCGCGCCCAAGGCCGGATTGCTTCATACCCCCAAAAGGAGCAGCGGGATCAGACACTAGCCCTCGGTTCAGCCCGATCATTCCGAATTCGAGAAATTCGCTTACGCGTAGGCCTCGTTGCATGTCGCCAGTATAGACGTAGGCGACCAATCCATACTCAGTTTCGTTGGCGCTTTTGATCACCGCATCTTCATCAGTGAAGGTTTGTATGGCGGCGACCGGACCAAATATCTCTTCCGCGTTGCACGTCGCATCAGCGGATACATTGGACAAGACGGTTGGAGGATAGAAATAGCCGGGGCCATCAAGTGCTTTTCCACCGGTTTCGATCTTGGCGCCTTTCGCAACGGCGTCCTTCACCAAATGGGCCACTTTGTCTCTAGTTGCTGCGTTAACCAGCGGTCCGACATCACTCTCCGGTTGGAGTCCATTCCCAACCTTTAGCGACGCCATTCGCTCAGAGAACTTCGCAGTGAATTCAGTCGCGACGTTTTCATGTACAAAGAAACGATTTGCTGCGGTGCAGGCCTCACCAATGTTTCGCATTTTGGCCTGCATTGCGCCGTTAACGGCATCATCAACACTCGCGTCTTCAAAGACAATGAAGGGGGCGTTTCCGCCAAGCTCCATTGCGGGTTTGAGCACCTGATGTGAAGCGCTTCTCAGAAGCAGTTTCCCAACATCGGTTGAACCAGTGAAGCTTACGACCCGTACACGAGGATCGTTTAACAAGTGCTCAACGAGGGGACCTGGACTGTCGGTCGGTAGGACGTTGACCAAGCCGTTGGGCACCCCTGCCTCTTCCAGTAAGGGCATCAGGGCGAGCATTGTAAGGGGTGTTTCGGCCGCCGGTTTTAGGATCACGGCACATCCAGCAGCAAGAGCTGGCGCAATCTTACGCGTTGCCATCGCCGCAGGGTAGTTCCACGGAGTAACCAAGACGCTGATACCTGCTGGTCGATGATCCACCAAGATGCGTGCACCAGATGAAGGTGCACGGGAAAGGGACCCTTCGATCCGCACGGCTTCTTCTGCGAACCAGCGAAAGAATTCGGCAGCATAGACCGCTTCGCCCATCGCATCTTGCTCTGCTTTCCCGTTTTCGAGCGTTATCAAGCGTGCGAAGTCGGATAGGCGGGAGTTCATAAGCTCCCAGGCGCGGCGCAAGACCTCCGCGCGTTCGCGTGGCGGTTTTTCCTTCCAAACCATCATGGCCCGGCAGGCGCTGTCGAGCGCGCGATTGGCGTCGGCAATGTCGGCTGAAGCAACGGTTGCTAGCACATCTTCGGTTGCGGGGTTCACAACGTCAAATCGCCTTCCGCCTGCTCCTGGCATCCATTTACCGTCAATATAAAGGTCGTTATAGGTCATTGACATTGCGCTCAGGGTTTTGTGTCTGCCGGTCTTACTTTGCGTGGAGAGAACGCATGATGTCCGCGTCGAAGCCGACATCGCATGCTCCCCCACCATGGGTTTTGGCGGCCAACGGGCCTAGCTCATCTCCGTTTGACATGACCTTCTCAGCAAAGTCCTCGGCGTTTGAGATAGGGTTGTATCCCAACCAATTCACATGTGCGTTGTCGACTTGACTTCGTGTGTTGTTGGAAACCCCGTAGACCGTAAAAAAGTGGTGCTCGGGTGCCCTAAGACAGCGATCAAAAAGGTGGACTCCATCTTCGTGGCTAAGCCATGTTGAGAGCATACGAGTGTCCGTGGGTTCCGCTTCAAACGAAGCAACGCGCACGCATACAAATGAAATGCCATGTTTGTCTGCATAAAGGCTGGCCAGCGCTTCACCGAAAGCCTTCGAGACACCGTAGTAACCGCTTGGTCTTAGTCGCGCGCCATCGTCAATTTTTTCGCTGATGGGATGGAACCCCACGGCTTGTACCGAGCTCGCGAAGACAACGCGTTTGATTCCAGACCGCCGAGCCGCCTCAAAGACGGTGTATGTGAGATTGTAGTTTAAGGGGAAGATGGTTTCCCAAGGAGCTTCCTCGGGATAGGCGGCGAGGTGGAGCACCACATCGACGTCTTCCATTGCCTCGAGAACGGACTCCATGTCCGTTGCATCGCAGCAGACGATTTCTTCACGCTCTCCCGCCTCACCGAGGCTCACGATATCGAGCAAGCGCAAGACGCGGTCATTGGAAGAAAGGCCGGTCCTCAAGACCTTACCCAGTCGTCCGGCTGCGCCGGTGATCAACACTCGTTGCATTGGTTTTTCCATCTTCAGAAAACGTTCATCCAGCGAAGCCACTTACTGGAACGCCGGTCGTGTCGGTTTCGATTGCAAAAATGCCACCAGCCAACGGCTCTCTTCTGATGTCTTCTTCCGTCATGTCTTCTCTCGCGGTTGTGATGAATAGGGTGGACATGTTTTCTCCACCGAAGGCACAGGACGTGACTTGAGAGACGGGCAAATCAATCACCTGTAAGATTTTGCCGTCAGGCGAATAACGAGTGACCTTCGAGCCAGCAAAGTGTGCGCTCCACAGACACCCTTCGACATCAACACAAGCTCCATCGGGTCGGCCATCATTGTCGGGCAAAGCTGCAAACACGCGTTCGTTTGCAACCGTCCCGTCAAGCAAGTCGTAGTCAAACGCGAGGATTCGAAGGGTCGGCGTGTCAGTAAAGTACATTGTTTTTCCGTCTGGGCTCCAGGCAAACCCGTTCGACGTTTTCACCTCACCGCGCATCTTGTCGTGCTTGAGGTCGGTCCCTACGCGATAGACTGAGGCAAGAGGTTGACGATGCGAGGGGTTCGAAACCTCGTGGATGCTGCCGCACCAGAACCTTCCGACGGGATCGCATTTCCCGTCGTTCATCCTGTTTTGCGGTAGATCGGCTTCCGGCTGCTCGAGTTGCTCGATATTGCCTGACGCCAGATCAAACAGGCAGAACCCGTTTCGTGTTCCAGCGATAAGACCTTTGCCATTTTGCCGAAATGCGTATGATCCAAACTCGTCGGGAAGGTCCCATTTATCATAACCCTTGGTGTTGATGTCATAACGCTGAAGCAACTTTCCGGTTATGTCGACCCAGTAGAGAGCCTGCTCGGCCTCGTTCCAAACGGGGCATTCAGCCAAAATGTTCTGGGCTTCATAGATACAAACCAACAGTTCAGACATGCGTCATTTCCTCGGTCACCTGCGAAACCAAGCGAGCCAAATGTTGGATCGCCTTTTCTACGTGAACTCTGGTGACATCTCGGTGCGTGACGAACCGAAACCGGTTGCCTTTGGGAGGCAAAGTCAAAACGCCAATGTCTCTCATGAGACTATGGAAGGTGTCGGGCTCGCCAAGACTTTCCGGTAGATATGCCATAACGATGTTTGTCTCCACATCGTCGACGGTTAAATTCAGTCCGGCTTCCCGCAATCCGACCGCAAGCAGCTTCGCGTTGTCATGGTCTTCCGACAAACGTTCAATGTTGTTTTCAAGGGCCATCAGGCCAGCAGCTGCAAGGATTCCAGCCTGACGCATTCCGCCACCGACCATTTGTCTCCAATGGCGGGCCTCGTTGATGACGTCCTCTGAAGCAGCAAGCACAGCCCCTCCAGGCGCAGCAAGCCCTTTCGACAAACAAAAAGAGACACTGTCGACCGGCGAGACCAAATCTGATGGCGAACAATTAAGAGCAACAGCCGCATTGAAGAGCCGCGCTCCATCCATGTGAAACACCAAATCGCGATTGTTGGCGAAGTCTGCTAGCAACCGCATCTCGTGCACACCTAGGCACCTGCCACCCTCGCCATTGTGTGTGTTCTCGATGCAAATCGCTTTCAGTTTCGGTGCAAGGACTGAGGGTTTCGCATTGCTTTTTTGAACGGGGTAGGCTTTCGCCAGTGCCTTAAGGTCAAAGTGACCACCAGGTGTGGGTTGCGGATGAGAGGTGATGCCGCCGATTGAGGCGAGATGGCCCGTTTCGTTCAGATGAAGATGGGATGATGCGCTTACGATCGCAGCAGAACCCGGCGCTACTTGCGCTCGGATTGCTACGAGGTTCGCCATTGTACCGCTCAAAACAAAGAGAGCACTCTCCTTTCCCAAGAGTAGGGCGGCACGCTCTTCAAGCATCCTTATGGTCGGATCTTCACCGTAAAAATCGTCACCAACAGATGCATCAGCCATCCGCTCGCGCATCTGTTTTGTGGGTTTGGTCAGCGTATCGCTTCTGAAGTCGAGCACTTCCACTGTGAAATCCCTGCAGCTGTCGTTGTGCCACCATGATATCGACCATTTATGTCGTCAGGTTTCTTCTTGGGGTGAAAGATGAAATTTGATGTTGGCCTAAAGCCTGATTGTGGAGTATAACGCGTCACGGAGAGGTAAGAGTGATGTCGAGACGAGCGGGACTCGATCAGATCGATCGAAAAATACTGAATCGGTTGCAGCAGAATTGCAGGATTACGAACGCCGATCTGGCAAGCGAGGTCGGGACCTCTCCTCCATCGTGTCTTCGTCGCACGCGGCGTTTGCGCGAGAAGGGTTACATCGAACGTGAAATAGCTCTGGCGAACATGGGTAAAGCTGACTCATGCCTCACGGCCATTTCTGAAGTAAGGCTGAACAATCATGATCGGCGCGGCCGTGACGAAGCGATCCGCTTGATCTGTGCGATTCCAGAGGTAATCGTCTGCTATAACGTTACGGGTGACAGAGACCTCATGTTCATTTCAATTCTTACCGACATGTCAGACTTTGAAGTTAAGATCACAGAGCCTCTTGCTAGCGTGCAAGTCATACAGTCAATAAACAGCTATTTTGCCATTAAGACCGTGAAGTTCCAACCTCTAATTCATTTCGATGAGACGAGATAGAAGGCTGCGCTCAACCCGTGTCTGTATAGAGTAGATATTTCAGTTTTCCCGGTGATCTGAAGGTTTCTATCAAGGGTTTTTGTAGAATAAATTTACTAGGTTAACTGATTATGCTTGCGTTTGTGTTGTATGGCAGATGCTTCTACATGGCGCGGCCGGGCCAAAGGCCCGGCCGCGCTGAAGTAACTAGGATACGTTGTCAGTCTGAAGTACGGCCACGCAAGGTAAAGTATTTTTCGACAATCTCCCTAGCAGCGGGCGTGGATTCAACGAATTCTTCGGCAATTTCATTAGCCGCCAAGTTGGCTCTTTCTTTGACATCATTGGGCGCTGGCTCGACGTACATACCATTGCTGGTGAGTTCAGATATCTTGTTGTTTTCGTCTGATTGAGACCGAAGCCAAAACCCTACCTGCATGTCCTGCGCCGTCGACAGGATAATCTCGCGGTGTTCTTCGCTCAGCCCGTTCAATGCATTTAGATTGATGAAGAGACCGGACGTTGACGTTTGAGGCCCAAGTAACTCAGTCCCCTGCAGAAACTCCCAGAACTTGCCATCGACGGCCGAAGACGCCGATGTGTGGACTCCGTCGAGTGCACCAGATGCCAAAGCGGGAAGAACTTCCGCCCACGGCATCTGTATCGGGCTTGCCCCTAATTTTTGATAGAAGCTGGTGCCAAACGGATCGAATGTTCGGATTTTCATGCCTTCCATGTCGGCTAGTGAGTCAATTGGAATGCTGGTATGAACATGGGTCCACGGCCAAGGAACATTGAAGAGCATTAGCTGATTATTTTCGGCCAGCTCTTTCTGGAAGTAGGGTTCAGCGACTGCTTGAAATACGGCAAACGCTTCATAGTCTTCGTAAAGCCCTGGCAAGCGTTCCAGCCCGAATATCGGCACTTCGCCTACCGCTTGCGCCAGACTGTATTCACCAATCTTAAATACGCCGCTTCGTATCGCACCCATTAAGTCTGGACCGGTGACACCTAAAGCACCGCCGGACTGTACATTGAGCTGAATCTCGCCATTGCTGCGTGACTCTACTTCTGCAGCGTATTCCCTGATTATTTCCGTCATAAAATTGCTCTCGGGCCACTGTACCGGTAACTCCCATTCAACTTCGGCCGCTGCTGCAGGTGAGCAGAGCATCATGCAGAACAAAGAGTTTCTAGCCATCGACAAAGGCCTACTGGCACCGACCATCGAAAGAACACTTCCAAGAACAGCCATCTAACTTCCCCTTTACGTCAGTGTGGACATGTTCAGGTTACTCGACTGCATTCTCTGAAAATTTCATACTGACTAAAATTTTGAAAGGATATTTCAAAATCATGGAGCAGATAATATATGCGGCAAGCGTTGAGTAACGAAATGTTCAGCTGCTCTATATTGAGAGATCGTGGTTGATGACCACCAAAGCGTTATCGCCGCCAGTGTAGTGCGAAGCGATTTCTAGGTGCTAATTGGTTGAGCCAAATGAAAAAGTATGTCACCCGGCTCAGAATGTGCTGGGTGCCGTCTGCAAACCACCAGTCCATCGCAACGAGCGACTAAAGATGTCACTGCAGTTTCAAAGTCCCAAGAAGGATAAACCTCGCCAAGAAGTTGTCCTGATTTCACACTCTCACCAAGGCGAACTCGAGGGCGGAACAAGCCAAATGTCTCAGTCACGTAGTAGTCGCGGCCGTGATCTGCTGAGAGGATCGTCATTTCTTCGTCTTGTTGTTCAACTTCGTCTTCAATACAGCCCAGAGATGCAAGACAGCGAAGGAGCCCGGCTTCCGCCAGCGACGTTGCCGCGTCGTCTGCGCGACCTGCGCCGCCGAGTTCGCTTGTAATGTATACCGTGTTGTGCGCTTCAGCAGTGAACGCGCCTTGCCCAGGTTCTGTAAAGTTCTCCCAAACAAGTCCATATGGGCCACCAAACGCCTTCAAAAAGTTCATTCCTTTCGCGTCTAATACATCGTCAGACGAACGATGCCGCGCTACACACGGATAATAATCTAGGGACGATCCACCAGCATGAAGGTCAATCCATAGGTCTGCTTGTGGGACTAGAATCTCATTCAGAAAGGCCGCGATCTGTTCTGTTGGGCTTCCGTTAGCGTCTCCCGGAAAAATTCGATTGAGGTTTAAGTTGTCAATGGGCGAGACCCGCGTCGCACTACGCGTCGCAGGAGTGTTGAGAAAGGGAAGGCAGAGTACTCGCCCCATAACGTTCTCAGGCCGTAGTAGATTGAAGAGATTTCGTACCGCTATTTGTCCTTCGTACTCATCACCATGCAGCCCCCCACTGAGAAGGACCGTTGGCCCAGTACCATTCGAGATAATACCGATGGGGATGGCGACAGAACCATATGCTGAGCGGTTGCTTGAATATGGTACCAAGCAATGGCCAGTCCGTTTACCTGGTTGGTCAAGGGACACCGTAACTCGAACTTTCGTGGCCATGATCAGACCCCGAACATGGCGATTTGAGGAAAGATCGTGATTAGAACTACAAAGCCACACATGATCAGAAAGAACGGAAATACAGACTTAACGATGCGACCGAGCTTCTCTCCGGTCAAGTTCTGCAAAACGAACAAGTTGAAGCCTAAAGGCGGTGTGATTTGCGCCATTTCGATCACAATAACGAGGAAGATGCCAAACCAAACCGGATCAAAACCAGCGGCCAAAACTAGCGGCAGCACTACTGGAAGTGTCATGACAAGCATCGATATACCTTCGAGAAAACATCCCAAAAGAATATAGAAGAGCAATAGAACGATTATCAGGAGGAATGGGCTCTGTGCGATCGGTCCGAGATACTGCGCTACAGATTGGGGAATGCCCAAAAACCCGAAGGCCGTGCTTAGGAAGACTGCCGCTCCAATTATTAGTCCCAGCATGCTACTCGTCATGGCGGTCGCTTTGAGCGCTTCGGTTAGCGCCTGCCAGCTTAGCGACTTTTGAGCTGCGCTTATGACGATCGCGCCGAGCACACCAAATGTGGCTGTCTCCGTAGGAGTGGCTACACCTAGATACATTGAGCCCATAATCACAAATACCAAACCAACGACAGGGCTTACCTTTAGAAGTCCGCCACCGATATCGTTCAAGCGATATCGGGTAGCCTCTTCTGGCACCCGTTCGGGTCTTAGTTTGGCGGCTAGAGCAACATATCCAGAGAACAGAGTTGCTAAGATTAGACCTGGTACGAAACCAGAGAGGAAGAGTTGTAGGATAGAGGTATCGGACAGTACTCCGTAAACAATGAGCACGGTTGAAGGTGGGATAAGGAGCCCCAGCGTGCCGGGTCCTGCGAGGCTGCCCATCGCCAAGCCTTTGTCGTATCCTCGGTCCAGCAGCTCATTGTATGTTACTCGCCCCACAGTAAGCGTCGTTGCAGCCGATGATCCACATGTTGCTGCAAACAGTGTACATCCCATAACGTTCGCATGCAGTAACCTTCCAGGAAAGAGGCTCGCAAACGGCGTCAGTCCCTCAAACAGCAATTGGGACAGTTTGCTACGAAACAGTATCTCAGCCATCAATATAAAAAGAGGAAGCACGAGTAACGAACTCGTCGATGTCGAAGAGAGCAAATTTGGCGCAAGTAGCCTCTCCACTGGCAAGTCGCGCAGAAGTTCGAGAGAAAGCACCCCTGTTCCGATGAGCGCGATGAAGATCCAAGTCCCCGAGGCGAGGAGGGAAAACAGTATCAAAATGACAAGGATAATCGGAGCTGTCATACCTTCGCTCCCGCGCTGCCGCTCCACCCATCAGCCAGGGTTTCTAAGGCACTCAAAAGGGAGACTGCTGCAAATATAGTCATGCCTAAGGCAGGTACGGAAAAAAGAATCCAGTGTGGAAGTTGCGCAATGGTTTGCGTGACGACGCCTCTTTCAAGCGCTTCTAACGCCTGCTTTGAGATAGCCCAGCTGCAGAAAACTCCCGCCACGAACGCTATCAGGTACGCAATGGCCACAACCAGTTGTCGAAAGGTACTGGGCAGCGCATCTGTTACCGCCGACACGCGGACATGAACCATGTTTCGAGCGGCAGCTGGTGCAGCAAGAAAAGTCGACCAGCCAAGTAGATATGAGCTGAATTCCCATGTGACTAGAAGTGACACGCCGACAAAAGTTCGAATAGCGACTTCTGAAATCATCAGAAGCCAAATGGCTGAAATGCAGATCATGGCGAGGGACAACATCAAACTTGACGCCTTATCGAGAGCCGTTGCTAATTTTCTGAGCCAGGTGGGGCGGTGTAACGCTGAACTAGAATGATCATTGCTCATTGGGTGCACCCAACACAGCACCAGCCGAGATTCCCAACCAACACAGTGGGTCTATGCAAAAGTGGCCGCGCAGTTACATCGAGCACGCGACGAACGAAATCAAATATCGGATTGCATACCTCGTCGGGCATGGTCTCAATGACGAACCCATTTCTGTTTACGTTTGCTTCACCGCTAGCCTTAACACATCGAGAGCGGCCCCATCCTTGCCCAGTTGGTTCCGGCCGATGATTGGCTGCGACGCAACGACTGCACCGTGAAGCATATTGAGCAGAGTTTTCTTTCCCGTTGATCATTTGCACCCCTAGGCTTTGCTGATAAGCTTCGGTTTTTGTGTGCAACTAGATATTTCTAATTTACACACATGATGAAATCTGGAACTTATTTCGCGGCTTTCTGTGAAATATTATTCCATCAAGCTTGAGGTATCGTCGGAGACAAGGCGGTGTCGACCTCCAAGTACTGCTTCCGTTCTGTTTCAATATACTGCTATGGAAAAGCGCGGCGGTGGTGGAGGAGGCAACGGTAGCATCAACGTTTGGATGCGCACTGCTACGATGCATAGGCCAGAAACGGTTCTCTGATTGCGGCCTTGTCAAGCGGGATAGCGATCTGTCCGTTCGGGCTCATGGTTCTCTCCGAGGTCGCGCGTTGCGCCTCATGATGGTGTTCGGTGGTGGATCGTCTCCAATGTGGTTTGCGGGGTGAGCAGGCCAGCCTGCGTCCCAACCGTTTTTACGAGATCGATCTACCTCCGTCCCGTCAGGACTTTGCTTCCCGCCTTCTCAGCGGCGGAAATTCAGATCAGGCAGAAGCCTCCTTTGTCCATTGATAGTCCGCGCCAGATTTCCAGATCGTCAGCATCAGGACTGCGATCTTGCGCGCGGTCGCGACCGCGGCCTTTCGGAACCCGCGTCGTCCGGACAGTCGCACCGCCCAGCTCTTCAGCGGCGAGAAACGCTTCACTTGGCGGATGACGCAGGACGCCGCCTCAAAAAGCAGTCCCCGCATCGCCCCGTCTCCACATTTCGACACCCGTCCCGACCAATCCATTTCGCCGGACTGATGTCGCTTTGGTGTAAGTCCGAGGAACGCGCCGACATCAGATGCCCGGCTGAACCGGTCTGGGTTATCGACCAGAGCGATGAAGCTGAGCGCATTCACTGGCCCGACGCCCGGAATGGTCATCAAACGGCGCGCGACGGGGTGCGCCTTGGCTTTTTTCTTCACGGCTTTGTCGAGATCATCAGCCGCCTGGCACAGAGTCGAATGGGCCGCGATGAAGCCATCAGCGATCGTGCGCAGGATCGGATCAGTCTCTCTAGCTGCTGCGAGTTGATCGCGGAACGCCTGTCTCTGTCGACCCTGACCAATTCCGGTCATGCGAATGCCGAAGGTTTTCAGAACGCCCCGAATGTGACCTTCGAGGTCTTTACGCAGTCTTACCAACCGTTCCCGTGCACCGACCAGGCTGCGGAGCCGATCAGCTTCCTCGCTACGGATATGGACAGGGGTAAACCAGTTGGTGCTTGCGAGCTGCGCCAAGCCTTCGGCATCGGCAGCATCCGATTTATTGAGCCGCGCCGACAGGCTCTTGTGCGCTTTGCGGGCATCGATGCATGTGGACGGAAGACCAAGCCTCGTCATCCCGCGCTGCAGCCAGATCGAAAGCATCCCACTCTCATGCACGATCCGGTGTGGCGCGAGCGATCGGTTGCGAAACCAACCGGAAACGCATTCCGGGTCCGCAGGGCACGTCCCGCGCGCGATGGTCTTGCCATCACGATCGACAACGCAGATCGAAATTTCTTTCAGTGACACATCCAAACCGGCATAGTGTTCCATAGGTCGTTCTCCTCACGGCTTGTATCCATGAGGCCAACATACCGGACCTCGTTCGCCACTGGAGAGCGACCGCCGCAATCACACCATGTGGATTCTGTCCCCCTGCCCCACGCCAGGCAGGATCAGCGACTTAGCGCAGCCAAAAACTACCGGCAGAACTGGGGCGGTTCTGACAGGTTTATGGCCAGTCCATTTTGCCGCAAAAACGACCCTTTTCGCGGCAGTTGTCGGCCTTCCGCCAAGTCACTGATTTTCTTTGCGCTGGACTGACGCAAAAACCTCGTGCAAAAAGATCGCATGAAAATCGGCTATGCACGGGTGTCCTCTGTTGAGCAGAATCTTGATCTACAGATCGAGGCGCTGACCGAGGCCGGGTGCGACCGGATCATCACCGACCATGCGCAGAGCGGCGCGACAGCGGCCGAGAGCCGCACAGGGTTTTCCGAGGCGATGGAGCTTCTGGACGAAGGCGACCTACTGGTGGTCTGGAAGCTGGACCGCGTGGGCCGGTCCATCGCTGACCTGATCCACCTGCTGAAGCTGTTCGGGGAGCGCGGCATCGAGTTCCGCAGTCTGACGGACGGTATCGACACAACGACCGCTGGCGGGCGACTGGTGTTCCACATCATGGGCGCACTTGCCGAGTTCGAGCGTGACCTGATCCAGGAACGGACTAAAGCAGGTTTGCGCGCCGCCAAGAATCGCGGCAAACGCCTTGGCAGGCCCCCTGCCCTGACCGCCGCCCAGATCGCCCACGCAAAGACCGCCATCGAGGCGAAGCGCGAGACAGTTTCAGGGATGGCCGAAATCCTTGGTGTCAACCGCAGCACGCTCCAGCGGGCCATGCACCGTGAAACTGGCGGGGTTATTTGATGGCCGAGGCGATGCCAATCACCCCCGAGGTCGTTAGGTGGGCGCGGGAGCGCGCCGGGTTTTCCATTGACGCCGCCATGGCCGATTTTCGCAGGATTGCGGAGTGGGAAGCAGGCGAAGCGTTCCCCAGCTACCCCCAGATCGAAAGGATGGCCGAGAAGTTCAAGGTTCCGGTTGCCGTGTTCTTCTTTCCGGCACCACCGGACTTGCCGCCCATCGAAGAAACCTTCCGCACGCTTGGACCTGACCAGATTGCGGAGATTCCGCCGCGCATCCGCTTGCTGCTTCGCAAGGCCCGGACGTTCCAGATGGGGCTGGAGGAGCTGCACGGAGGCCGAAATCCCGCCGAGCGCCTGATCACACGCGATCTGGCGTTCCGCCCTACCGACCAAATCGAGGAGATTGCGGCCGAGGTCCGCGCCTATCTGGGCGTAACGATGGAGCAGCAGTTCGCATGGGACGACGCGGAGACGGCGCTGGAGGAGTGGCGCAAGGTGCTTCTGGGTGTCGGGGTCTATGTCTTCAAGGATCAGTTCCGCGAGCCGGACTATTCCGGGTTCTGTCTCTACGATGACGAGTTCCCGATCATCTATGTGAACAACACCACCGCGAAGACCCGACAGATTTTCACGCTGTTCCACGAGCTGGCGCACCTGCTGTTTCATACCAGCGGCGTCGATAGGACCGGCGACGGCTTCGTGAACGAGCTGGCAGGAGATGATCGGCGGATCGAGGTCATCTGTAACCGTATGGCGGCGTGTCTTCTGGTGCCGGAGGAAACCTTCGATGCCACCTTCGTGGGTCAGGCACCGACCGAGGCAACGGCCGTCGAGCTCGCCCAACTGTTCAGTGTCAGCCGCGAGTTCATTTTCAGGAAGTTTCTCGACCGTGACCTGATTACAGCGGCCGAGTACGACCAGGCAGCGCGTCGATGGGCCGAGCAGGGTCAGCGCGGCACTGGAGGCGATCATTACAATACGAAAATCGCCTATCTCGGGACCGAGTATATCAACCTCGCATTCCAGCGGTTCTATCAGAACCGGATCGACTACAACCAGCTTGCCGACATCCTCGATACCAAGCCCAAGAACCTGACCCGTCTTGAAGAATACGTCTCAAGGAGAGCGCCTTGAGCTACGTTTTCGACACCAACGCATTTTCCCAGCTGTTCCATAGCTACTATCGCAACCGTTTCCCGACACTCTGGGAGCAGTTTGACGAGCTGATCGAGAACGGCGAAATCACGTCAACGCGTGAGGTGGCGCGCGAGATCGAGGGCGACCGGGTTGTCGCATTGCGGGAATGGGCGGCAGGTCAGCGCGAACTGTTTCCGACGCCCAGTGCAGCGGAAGCAGGCTTTGTCGGACAGATTTTCGCTGTTCCGCATTTTCTCCAGATCATCGAACGCAAAAAGCTCCTGAAGGGCGGTCTCAACGCAGACCCGTTCATCATTGCGCGCGCCCACGCCATCGGTGGCACGGTCGTGACGCTTGAGGGCGAACCTGCCAACGGCGCGAAGATTCCCAACATTTGCCGCCATTTCGGCATCCCGTGCGTTTCGCTGGAAGGTTTCATGGAAGAGGAAGATTGGACCTTCTAGGCGGCGTGGTTCAACCTGCGAAAAAGGTCCGGTTCGAGCCCATCTTGACGGACGCTGCACGATGATCGAACGTCCGCAAACGGTGGGAGCGATAGATCTTCCGGTCAAAGTCGGCAGTTGTTGAGAGATGTAATCATGAGGACCAGAGCAGCTGACGTTGGCGACGTTGCACAAATGAGCGCATTTCTCAAAGAGCTGACAGCAGCGGGAAAGCGAAAAAGCCCAGACGACGAGGGCTTCGTGCTTGCGCATTATATTGATGACCCAAACAAGGTTCGCTGCACAGTAGCAGAGGAAGACGGTATCGTGCTTGGCTTCCAGTCCCTAAAACGTGCCGTGGCTGGTAATCCATATGGCGTCGAGCCAGGTTGGGGCATTATCGGAACGCATATTCGGCCATCCGCCGCGCGCCGAGGTGTGGGACGTGCGCTTTTTGAAGTGAGTTGTAGTTCAGCCAGAACGGCTTCAATTGCGAAGATTGATGCGACCATTGCGGCAGACAATCCTGAAGCGCTGGCCTACTACGAAGCGATGGGCTTCCGGACATATCGAACGCCAGAAGGCTTAATCTGCAAGCGGTTCGACGTTGTGGCTCAGAAATCGTAGTTGCTTGGAAACTCGTGAAAACGGACATCTGGACTGGCGCATTTAACGGCAGTTCAGTCCCGCACACCGGCCGTCGACAGCTATTCCATATCTACAAAATCGTGACGCGACAGGCGTGAGGCGCGACCCGTGCTTCCGGCATGGAGGCTGGAGAACAGGTGCGACAGCCTGTAGCCATGCGCGGCACCGGGTTGACCGTCCGCCCGTTCGTAGCTTTCGACCGTGATCAGACCGTTGATGTTGAGAACGCCGAGTGCCCGCTTGATCTTCCCCAGATGAATGCCGGCATAGCCGCCGATCTGGTCGTAGGTAATCCGCGTGACGTTCTGTGACGTGTCGCGGCGAGCCGCGAGCGCGAGATAGATTTTCAGGGCGTCCAGCTCTGCCGCTTTACGCAGATGAAAATCATCGAACATCGGCATCGCACCGTTGCGGTCATAAAGAGGTTTCGCAGGCAGTGCGGCCCAGACATGGCCTTCACCATAGTTGGTGAGCTGGTATGTGCTGCGGCCGTCCGGTTCCCGGATCACGAGATCGCGCTTTTCCAGGACATCGAGACCATCGGAAACCTTCGTCCTGCTGATCCCGGTCGCGGTGGTCAGCTCGTCATAGGTTGTCCGCGCAAGCCCGTCAGCGAGATCGGCGCGATGTGCGATTGCCATCAGCACCATCAGGGCGGCTGTTTCCGAGGCTCCGGTTTCCGCCCGCCACTTGAAGCGTGACAGGCCGCCCTCCTCCATCCAGGCGGATGGGAGCTTTACCCATTTCCGCATGTTCATTCTCCGCGCTCCTTCGTGATGGCGCGCAGGACAACATGCAGGGCAAGTCCGGCGACCCCTACAGCGGCAATGCCGAGGAGCAACGCGAGAATGGTCGGGGGCGCGTGAAGCAGGGAAGAGAGGAAATCGTCTGAGGGCATACTGGCGGTCCTTTCGCAAAATTTCGGTCGATCATGCCGAAAAAATGCGATCTTCCACCAATCATATCTAGATACACTTCACGGGAATAGAAGAGATTTTTGACGACTATTCGCTTTATATTCAGATATTTACGCTCAACACAAACTGTCTTTATAAGTCTCTGTTTGAGTCCATGAAGCCCGTGCCGTGGACCAAAACACCGGAATCTGTGATGCCCTGCCGGTGAACATAGCGCCCGGATACGTTTAACACCATATTAGAACAAAGTGTGAACATATGCCAGAAACAGGGTTCCCAAAACCTCTGGGACACTTTATGACATGTTGTCAATAACAGACACAGAGCAGGGGCAGCATATGAACGCGCATCCACGGACAGAATTTGCGGAACTGATGGAGCGGGCGGGCCTCGACATCGACACCACTGCCGAGCTTCTGGGCGTGAGTGACCGCACGATCCGGCGCAACATGAAGAGCGAAGGCAAGCGGATCGACCTGCTCCGGCTGGAGAAGCTGCGCCAGACGGCCGATGCGCGCTGCACGGGCGAGCGGCCCGAGGGTTTCCGGTTTATCGACCTCTTCGCCGGAATCGGCGGATTACGCCTGCCCTTCGAGGCTATCGGCGGGCGATGTGTCTTCACGGCCGAGTGGGATCGCTTCAGCCGGGAGACCTACAGCGCCAATTTCCCCGAGCCTGCCGACAGTGAACATGTCTTCGCAGAGGATGTGCGGCCCTACGCGGACGCACCGGAGACAATCCCGGCCCATGAAGTGCTGCTGGCCGGGTTCCCGTGCCAGCCATTCTCGATTGCCGGTGTGAGCAAGAAGAACGCGCTCGGGCGGCCGCACGGCTTCCTGTGCGACACGCAGGGAACGCTGTTCTACGACCTGGCCAAGATCATCGACCACCACCGTCCCCCCGCCTTCCTGCTGGAGAACGTGAAAAACCTGGAGCGCCATGACGGCGGCAAGACCTTCGCCACGATCATTCATGCCCTTGAGAAGGAGCTGGGTTACCGGGTCTTCCACCGGGTCATCAGCTCGACACCCTGGGTGCCGCAGAAGCGGGAGCGCATCTTCATCGTCGGTTTCAAGGATCACAGCATCGAGTTCGACTTCGACCAGCTCGCCGTGCCGGAGGGCGATGGCCCGACCCTTGGCTCCATCCTCGATAAGGATGTTGATCCAAAATATACGCTTACCGAACACATGTGGAATTACCTTCAGGGCTATAAGGAAAAGCACCGCAGCGCCGGAAACGGGTTCGGATTTTCGCTGTTCGGCCCGAAGGACGTGGCCCGCACCCTGTCCGCCCGCTACTACAAGGACGGCTCCGAAATCCTGATAGAGCAGAAGGGCAACCGGCCGCGCCGCCTGACCCCGCGCGAATGCGCCCGCCTGATGGGGTTCGAGAAACCCCGGCAAACGGACTGGAAAATCCCCGTCTCCGACACGCAGGCCTACCGCCAGTTCGGCAATGCGGTTGTCGTGCCGGTCGTGAACGCGGTCGCGCAGCTCATGCAGACGCGGATCGCCGAGGCGATGGAGCTGGACGGGCGGGATGTTCCCGCCGCCATACAGCCTCCACTGCCACTGGACGAGAGGCGCGCCTACGCCACCAGCGAAATGCCAGCCGAGCATCTGGAAATGCTGGAGGCATCGCTGGCGAACGCATAATGCCTGCCGACACCGTTTCCAGCGCCGTCCGAAGCCGGATGATGGCCGCTGTCAAAGGCAAGAACACCAGACCCGAACTGGCGATCCGCTCCGCGCTTCACCGGCGCGGATTCCGCTTCCGGCTGCACCGCAAGGACCTGCCCGGCAGGCCCGATCTTGTCTTCACCGGCCGGGGCGCGGTGATCTTCGTTCACGGCTGTTTCTGGCACGGACATGACTGCCACCTGTTCCGCTGGCCGAAGAGCCGCGAGGACTTCTGGCGCGACAAGATCAGGGCGAACATCGAGCGCGACCGGCGGCAGTATCACGCCGTGGCCGAGGCAGGCTGGCGCATCGGCACGGTCTGGGAATGCGCCCTGAAGGGAAAGACCCGCCTGCCCTTCGACAGCGTTGTCGATCAATGCTCCATATGGTTGAAATCGGATATAAAAACACTGGAGGTGAGTGGTGATACAGCGCGGGCAACTGTCTGACTATTTCGAGGGTGTCGGGGTCAAGCGACTGTCCGCCGTGGATGCCGAACCGAAGACATCGAACCAGCACGAGGTCGGCACGACCGTGAAGATGCGCGCCGACTTTCTCGGCGAGACGCACCAGCAGAAGTTCCCCGCGATCTACATCTGGCTTGGCGGCGATCAGGAGGGTTTTACCGAGGAGAGTTGGGCCACGCATTACGACGCGCGGATCAGGAAAGAGGACCGTGCGCCCGAATGGCGGCTCTACTATCCCTCGAACCCCGTCACGGAGGCCATGAAGGCCGGAGACACCCTGTTCCTCGCCAGGGACCGGGGCGGCGTCCTGTGGTTCATTGTGGCCCCGGAGGGGTCCACCAGCGAACAGCAGCTCTTCTGGCTGTTCGGGCTGCGTCCCGAAGGCAAATCCTTCGTCTCCCGCGAGTTCTCCGACGAGGAGCCGGAGCTGGATTTCGCCGCCCGCTTCATTCTGGACGAGATCGGCATCGAGTTCGAGGAGCCGGAAGTCGACAAGCTGGACAGCATCATCGAGAAGTTCGGCACCACCTTCCCGAAGACGGCCGAGTTTTCCGATCTGGCCCGCCTCACCCTGCCCGAGGTCCGCGCCGAGGACGACCCGGACGCGGCGCTCATTGCCTGGCTGGACCACGAGGAAGCCCTGTTCCGGCGGCTTGAACGCAGGGTCGTGTCCTCGCGGATCGAGGCCGGGTTCATGAACGCCGAGGGCACGGACGTGGACGGGTTCATCGGGTTTTCCCTGAGCGTCCAGAACCGGCGCAAATCCCGCATGGGGCATTCACTGGAGAACCATCTTGCCGCCGTCCTGAGAGCGCATGACATCCGGCATGTGCGGGGCGCGGTTACGGAACACAACCACAAGCCAGATTTCCTGTTTCCCGATCTGGAGACCTACCTGGATGCACCGGCCGGGGGAGACCCCCACCTGACGATGCTGGGGGCCAAGTCCACCTGCAAGGATCGCTGGCGGCAGGTTCTGGCGGAAGCCGAGAAGATCAGCCGGAAGCACCTTCTGACGTTGGAGCCCGGGATTTCGGAGCCACAGACGGACCAGATGGAGGCGTCCAGCCTTCAGCTCGTGGTCCCCTCCCCTGTCCATGGCAGCTACACCGATGCGCAGCGCGGCTGGCTCTGGTCTGTCGGCGACTTCATTGGCGAAGTGCGTAGACGCCAAGCGTAATCCATAACAGATAACACTTACCGTCTTCGGCCGTCGATTTCAGCGGAATCCGGTATGTCGATCCCGCCTGCGCGGAGGCACTCATAGAGCAGCTCCTTTTTGGTCAAGCCACGCGTCCTGGCCGCTTGGGCGAAGGCTTCCTTGATCGGTTCCGGCACGTTCGTGAAGGAAAACTGGACCCGTGGAGCGTCCTTGAGAGCGGAGGATTTTGCCCTACTCACGCTTGGCAGCGGCGCAGCCAGTTCCTTCAGCTTCCGGGAGCCGGTATCATCTTCCAAATCGTCATCGAGATTTACGCTGACTTTGGCCATGAACCACTCCTGTAGAAGCTGAGCAGGCCCCTGCCCTGCAAATCGGCAAGCACAGACTTCGCGGACCGGCGGGCCGATCCCTGTGGAGACTGACCCGTTGAGGTCATTTCCTTGAACCCGGTACGATGCGCGCACATTGCATTGAGGCGCGGTACGTTCTGCGCATCAAGCGCATCCGTGATCGCTTGCGTGATATTGGTGTTTGTATCCACGTCCATCATCACCACGAGCGCTGGGATTTCCTTCTCCATTGTCTCTGCAACGCTTTGAACGTGAGAATACGTCCGCTTGGCCCCCTTCGCATCCGCCTCATTCGCCTTCGAAGGAATCAGGATCAGATTGGCGGCCGCGATTGCGTGCATCGCCATGGCCGATTTGAAACCTGCCGTATCCACAAAAATCGCGTCATAAGCAGGTTCAGTCTTTTTCAGAGCCTTGACGGTCGGGATCAGCTTTTCATCGTTCTCTTCATAGAGCCAATCAAGGTCCATCTTATCCTTCTTAGCCCACGACTCCAGATGCCGTTGCGGGTCGGTGTCGATCACTGCGACCCTTGCGCCATCTTCGACCATGAGGCTCGCCAAAGCCGTCAGAAGGGTGGTTTTTCCTGCGCCACCTTTCTCTTGAACTACGCTGATAACCTGCACCATTTCCTACCCTCGTTTTTGGAAACCCTAACAGGTAACACTTAACAGTCAACTGATAACAGATATGCCATAACAGCTATCTATTATCAGTTACTAGTTATGGAGCCTTGCCTTTTCGCTCGTACCATCTTCGGCAGAACCCGATGAAAGCCCCATCCGGGTGACGGGGCGGTTCGCTCATCCACATTCGCCATTCCTGTTCAAGGAAGTAGACATCCCATGTCGGAGCGGCTTCGCGCGCCTTTCCATAGGCATCGGATGAGAGCCGGACTGATACTTCCGAAGTGATCGTTGGTGCATCCCCATAGATATCGAGAAATTCAGCCTTGGGGGAAACTTCAAGAACATCGTGCAGCAGCCTGAACCTGTAGTCCGGCATATGCGATTGATCTTCGTCCGCCTTACAGATCGCCTTTACCAGACGCTTGAACTCCTTCGAGGTCGAGGTCGAACCGGTCTTGTGCTGCAATTTGTCCAGACCGATCCGCCAGACATCCTGTTTCCCGCAGTGTTTTCTTGCCAGCTCGTAAAGACGCCGTTCCAGAGGCTTGCGAAGTTGAAAATACGCTTTATTGAGCGTCAGAACGTTTTTGTTTTCAATAGCTTTGACGAGCCAGTCACCCATTTCAAGTTCGACTGCGAGAAGACGACCTGTGGAGTCTTCCTTGACGATCCGTGCATCGGTGATGAACGAAATTGATCGCCATTCGCCGATACCGTGGTCATGGATGTTGGTCTCGATCTGAGTGAACTGGAGGCGGGTGAGGGCGCGCCGAAGGGTTGCGTAGGCCTGTCCGGTCGTATGCCGGTTTGTGGCTTTCAGAAGGTCGTGTGCGGAGATTCTGACACGGCGGCCGATCTCTTGGCCCTCATTCTTCGCGGCCATGAGCTGGCTAAGCACATAGATCAGTATGTCCCGGTCAAAGACGTTGGCGCGACCTTCTTCAGCAGCTGGCGTGATCTTCACCTTCACATTGCCCTGCTCATACTCGAAGGCCGCGAGGTCTTTCTTGACCGAGAGCGAGAACAAGGGATGCTCCATAGAGGCGCGGTCGCTCTTGGGGGTCGCATCAAGAATATCGCACACAAACAGGTCCGGCTCTGTGTGCCGCTGTGGTAGCAAAGCTGTCCTTTTCCGAGGTCGCGCCATTCTTCGATACTCTACACACTTTGTTCGACAGTCTGCCCACCGAGCAGATGTGTTACTCGATACTCTACACACCAATCTTCGATAGTCTACCCACCGTTCTTCGATACTCTACACACCGAAGGAAGAAAATACCCCTGAATCAGGATTAGAAATCAGATGCTTAGAGATCGGGCGATTCTCGTAACACTTTCTCTAACACATATATAACACACAGCTTCGCGGACTCAGCCGACCCGTTCTCAGTGTCTCGGCAAGAAAACGCCCCTCACCTTTGCAGGGGAAGGGCGCTCGGAGACATCTCCGTTCACGGCCATCGGCGTCCCCGCCTGTACCGCGAGACGATCCTACCACGACATCTTTGTTCCACAAATATCCCGGAGGTGAATGCCCCTGAAGGGGCAAAGGAGGCAGAGCCTCCTGGTCGCCTGTGGCGACCGAGATGCTTAGAAGGGGGCAAAGCGGCAGATCGGACGCTACGTCTTACTCGCCGTAAAACACGCAGGCATTGACGCCGGTGGAGGTCGCTGTCCATGTCGCCCCGATCAGCGCGCATGTGGTGGGGTTGCTGGCAAGGAAACGCGGAAGCGTCACCGTCAGCACCAAAGCCAGAACGACACCGCCCAGACCGACCCATGGAAGCCAGCGTCTGTCCTGCCGTTGTTTTTCGCGAAGGTCAGCCATCAATCGCAGCGTGTTGGAATGGGCGGTCGTCGTTTCCTGAAACGATGCGCTTGATCTTTCAGCGCTGTCTAGCAGAACCCCAGCCGTTTTGTTCAAACGCTTGAGACTGTCGGCAATACCACCATCAACGGTTTGGCCGATCAGCTCGCCATATTTTTTCGGGTTGGTCTGGTCCCGCGCGGCGAAGGCGGCGATCCGCGCTTCGGTCGAGACCGCGATCTGTTTGTTGGCAACCGTTGTCAGACCGTCGATCCGGTTGGACATGCTGGCAACCGCCGTGGCCATGAGATCGAGGGTTTCACGCAGCTCGTCATCGGAGAGGGCCGGGAACTCGGGTTGGTCTGGATCAGGCGTGTCAGCCATGGCGGGTCATCCTTCGGATCATTGGTCCTGCGGGACAAACAGCCCCTTGAACTCGGGGTCGGCGTAGTAGCGCAGCTTTTGGGCGAGCGCCGAGGGTTGGCCCTGGACGCGCAGGAGCTGCAATTCAGGCGGCATCTGCATGATTTCATCGGGGGTCAGCAGATCGCGGCCGGTGAGGTTGTTGCTGAAGCTGGGATTGTCCCCCGGCTTGTAGCTGTCGGTCTGGAAGCCCGTGGTTTCCTGGCCGATCATCTGGCTCAGCCACTTGGCCGTCTCGAAATTATTCACCCCGAAGACCTGCTGCACCCCGGCATTGGCAATGAATGTGCCCGCGCGTTCGTCGTAGAGGTCCTTGAGCTGGCTCATGTCCTGCAGGATCGGCCAGAGCTGCAGCCCGTAGCCCGCCATCAGCCCCATGGCGCGCTCCACGGCCTCCAGACGGCCCAGGGCGGCAAACTCGTCCAGAAAGAACAAGGTCGGCGCTTTCAGGCGTCCTGTGGCGCTCACAGGGGCTATAGGAGCATCAGAGAGGGCAGGGGCGGCCTCAGGGGCCTGTGTAGCCGCCTCAGCGTCCCGTGCAATGTCCTGAAGGGCCTGAGACACCAGAAGGCGCAGCCAGCGGCTGTAGGCGTCCATTCTGTTCGGCGGCAGCACCAGAAACACCGAAGTGATCCGGTGGCGCAGATCGGAGAAGTGGAAATCCGACCGGGACAAGACTTTGGCGATGCGCGGGCTGTCGAGGAAGTGGGTGTGGCGCTGTGCGTTGGATAGCACCGAGGCGGCTTCCCGATCCGCCTTGCCGAGGAAGCGGTTGGCGGCGCGGGCAATCAGCCCGCCCGCCGCATCGCTGTCCTGCATCAGTTCCAGCAGAGCGCGGAGTTTTTCCGGGGGCAGGGTGAGATATTCCCGGACGGTGGCGAGAGACCGCCGGTTGTTCTCCTCGTGGCAGACGCAGAACATGATCAACCCGCCGAGGATGGCTTTGGCCTCCTCGTTCCAGTGGGCTTCCGTCACCTGTCCCGGCGGGTCCATCACCAGCGCCTCTGTCAGGGAGGCCGCATCCTCGCCCAGATCGAGGCTGTCCGGTGTCAGCCGGTCGAGCGGGTTGTAGGCGGCAGAGGGCATCCCGGAGACTTCGAACGGATCGAGGACATGGACCGTTCCGAACCGCCGCCGGGCTTCCCCGGCGATCCGGGCATTCTCGCCCTTGGGGTCGATGACCAGGACCGAGCGTTCCGCCGCCAGCAGGTTCGGGATGACGGTGCCGACGCCTTTCCCGGCCCGTGTCGGGGCGAGGGTGATCAGATGGGCGGGACCGTCATACCGCAGCAACCGCCCAGTGTGCGGATTGCGCCCGATCAGAAGACCGTCATCCCCCTGGAGCTTCTTCAGCTCCTTGCGGCTGGCGAAGCGGGCCGAGCCGTGACTGTCGCCGGTCAGTCCGAAGTAGGCATCGGCCCCGGAGGTCTTGCGCCAGTATTGGAACCCGAAGACGCCGCCGATGAAGACAGGCGGCGCGATGATGGCCCATTCCCCGGCAGAGTGACCAAGCGGTGGTCCGAAAGCTGTCATGGCCACGACGCCCCCGATGATGAACCCGATCATCGCGCCGAACAGGACAGCGCCGATCATCCAGCCCAGCAGGATGGGGGTGAAGATCAACCGACCGAAGAACCGGAACAGTCCGTCAAAGAGGCGGATCACGCCCCGCATCAGGACGGCGTGTCCGGGTCAGAGCCGGACGGGGCAGGGGAGGGTGTAGCAGACGGACCATCGGCGGCGGTGGACGGTCCACCCCAGTCCGCGAAGGCCTTGCGGTCCTGTTCACGGGCGAGGTTGCGGATCAGCCGGTCGAGCATGGCAGCCGCCCCGGAATCCCGCTCCGCCAGATCGAGGAGCGCGCCGCCCAGGATCACCTTGCGCCGGGTGTCGAGTTTACGCTGTCGGGTCGCTTCCCGGTTCTTCAGCGCCTGAAGACGGGCCTTGGCCTGGGCATAGCGTTTCTCGGCGCGTTCCAGCTCGGTCTCGGCCAATCGGTGGCTCCATCTTTGAGAAAGCAGGTGGACAGGTTAGTCTTGCCAGATCAAACCTAAGCGCTTACCCGTAAGCCTGTAAAGGACAAGGGCGCACTTATGCAAACTCTCCACCTGCGGTTCCGAGCTTTGCGTGCGATCTCTCCGGGGCAAAGCCCCAGCCGATGGCAGACCCCTTCGATGCGACGCGCATCGAAATGGGAGACGACATCGTCTCTCCCAAACCCTCTACGACCAACCTGCGCGGTTGGATCGCGTCCCGCATCTCGACACCCTGACGGCATCCTGTGTCCCGTGTCCGGGACTGGATTGCCGGGGGTGCCGCGCTTGCGGGCTGCGCGGATCTGTGCCAACGGGCACTGCGATGGACCTGTCGGCGCCGATCCTTGCCGGGTTTGCCGGTGGCAAACCGCACGGAACAATCCACATCCTGCCGCCCACCATAAGGCTGGGCAGGTTGTGGGATGTTCCGTGCAAGCCCGCGCCTCAGAGGTGCGATACACCCCTTCGGACGGGCTGTCTTTTCCCCTCCGGCCCCAGCGTTATGGGGCGCGGTCCTGCGGGGAAAAGACGGCTGACCCGGTGGCCCATGTCCGGGCATGGGCAGGGGTCAGCAAAGGTGCGCTGCGTTTCCGTCGAGCGGCGCGCTGATGGCCAGCTACCACCTCTCCGTGAAGACGATCAAACGCAGCGCCGGGCGCACCGCGACGGCAGCGGCGGCCTACCGCGTCGGCGAGCGCATCGAGTGCCAGCGCGAAGGTCGCATCCACGACTACACCCGCAAGCAGGGCATCGAGGAGACGTTCATTGTTGCTCCCGAGACGGCCCCGGCCTGGGCGCAGGACCGGTCCAAACTCTGGAACGAGGCCGAGGCCAGCGAGACCCGCCGCAACTCCGTCACCGCCCGTGAGTGGGAGCTGGCCCTGCCGTCCGAGATCAGCGCCGAGGACCGGTCGCAGATCACCCGCGCGTTCGCCGAAGAGCTGGTCAGTCGGTACGGCGTGGCCGTCGATGTGGCGATCCACGCGCCGCACCGCGAGGGCGATCAGCGCAACCATCATGCCCATGTGCTGACCAGCACCCGGAAGCTGGAAGCCGAGGGCTTCACGGCCAAGACACGGGTTCTCGATTCCGCGAAGACCGGCGGCGTCGAGATCGAGCGGATGCGCGGTGTCTGGGCCGAGTTGCAGAACCGGGCGCTGGAGCGTGTCGGTGAGGTCGAGCGGGTCGATCACCGGTCGCTTGAGAAGCAGCGGGAGGCGGCGCACGAGCGCGGCGACACGCTGTCCGCAGAGGAGCTGGACCGCGACCCGGAGCTGAAGCTGGGACCGGCGGCGAACTCGATGGAGCGGCGGGCGAAGGCGATGGCCGAACGTCAGGGCCGGGAATATGTGCCGGTCACAGAGCGCGGCGCTGTCGTTCATGCCGCACGCCAGGCGCGCGCCGCGTTCCGCGACATGCGCGAGCGGTTGGAGCTGGCGCGGGAGACCTATGGCACGGCCCGTGAAGAAGGGCAGGGGCGTGTCTCCGCCGGTCTGGCCGCACTCAGGGCGGCGACATCGAAAGAACGTGGACCACGGGCGTCGGACGATATCCGGGAACGGTTGGCGCAGATCACCGGGCGGGACGGTCCTGATCGGGACGCA
Source organism: Roseovarius aestuarii (assembly GCA_027214255.1). Classification (GTDB taxonomy): domain Bacteria; phylum Pseudomonadota; class Alphaproteobacteria; order Rhodobacterales; family Rhodobacteraceae; genus Roseovarius; species Roseovarius aestuarii_A. Next base: position 1,251 of record JAPWHL010000032.1, on the reverse strand, counting down.
CTGGAACACGGTGTGCAGAGTGACGAAGAACCGATGCGCTCTACGCAGGAGCGATTGCGCGAGGCGCTGGACAAGGATCAGGGAACTGAGCGGGACGCGGGCACGGAAGATGGCGGGAAACCGTCGATCCGCGAGCGCCTGGACGATGTGCTGAACAAACCGCGTGAGAAGCTGGAGATCGAAGAACCGGAGAAAGACCGGGAGGTCGAGAACGAACGCGAGATTGATCGAGAGATAGACCGCGACCCAGGCCTCAGTCACTGACGGGACCGAACGAAACTGGAAAAGGAGAGAGGTTGAATGAACGAAGTTTTTAACGTGGGCGAGACGATCCTGCTGGACGGCGAAGCTCTTTCGCTTGTCACGCGCGTCGGCGTGAAACGGTGGGACGAGGCTGGCGAGACATACACCTCCCGCTATGACCAAGTGTGTGATCCGCTCGACGGCCAGATGAAATACCGTTGTCTATTCGAGAAGGATGGAGCAGACGTTCCGTTCGTTCTGGTCAATGATCCGAAGAAGGGCGACGGGCGCGTGGTTTTGTTCGATCAGAAGCTGGATGAGCTGACTATAGATAATTGACCGGCGTTGTTGACACACGTGCCAACCGGGAAACCGGGGGTAGGCTTCCGACGATCTTTGATGGGATCGAAGCGCTGTGTTTCGACGCTAGTTAAGATCACCGAGAAGCGGCAAGCGTTTCGGCCGCTGTTTAAGGCTCTGTCGCCAGACAAACGGCGCGATTTGAAGCACCGGCTTATGCGTGAGGATCGGCCGTTCACGGACTGGCCCAACGCGCTTGGGGCTGAGGTCGATCCTCTCGTGCTTCTGGAGGTGATGGAGCGGGTGATGGTCGAGACCAGCTCTATTGTCCTGCGTTTCCGCATAGCGGACATCTGGACGCGGCTACGCAGCGAGGGGCTGCGCCTGGCGCTTTGTTCCAATCTCGCCAGCGACTACGTGACAGCCTTGCGAAACGAAATGCCCGAGCTGCCGGACGTTGAGGTGCTGTCCTACAATGTAGGGGCGATCAAGCCGGAGCCCGCGATCTATGCGGCGGTGCTGTTTGTCGGGGATACGCCCCGTACCGACATCGAGGGGCCGCGTGCTGCGGGCATGAAGGCGATCCATGTGGACGAGCTGGTCGCAGCGATGCCGCCAGGGTGAAGGTCAGGGGGAGGGCCGCGCCCTCCCCCTCGGGCAACTCCATTCAACGGCACCGGGTCCTCGCGCTCACGCGCTGCGGGCCGC
>JAPWHL010000031.1 GCA_027214255.1 Roseovarius aestuarii | reverse complement strand
CACGCTCAACAACCTGCGCCACAGCGTCCTGTTTGAACTCGTCTGTAAACCGTATTCCTTTGGTCATATCCGTCTCTACTTGGTTCCAAAATTACCAAGCAAACCGTCTACAAATCTAGGGGCACCTCACCTGGCTTCATTGTTCGAGAGATTGGAGCCGCAGGGCCGAGATCTGACTTCCGCCAGCACTGCGATTTTGATCTCAGATATGGCGGCGATCCGCAGTGCGCTCGAGGCGGCCTTGGCCCACCGCGATGAAGGGGCCGGAACATGAGGGTCGGCTTTTCAAAACACAAGCAAGCCGCGGACGGCCATGATCCGACGGTATATCCGCTTTCGCCGATGATCGAGAAATCCTTCGGAAACCGGCGTGAGGTCTTTGTCCGTAATCCCGAGCCTGAACTTCTTCTCGGGTCACCAACGGCGGTGGTTGCTGCAATCCGCGAGCTGAACCTTCAAAACCGGTATCGCGCGGCGGTGATGACCTTCGCCGGATCCGACCTTGATCCAATTGCATTTAATAGCGGATGCACGACAGCGCGTCGGGCGGTGGCTGCTGCGGTCGAGTTGTTTCTGGAACTCGGGTTTGCGGGTGTTCCGAGAGATAACAGGCTGCCCTATATCGTGGGCACGCACACGCATGTGCCGGGACAACTCGAGATCAACATCCTCGTGATTCATGCGATCCGGAACGCCAAAGGCCACGTCCGGAGCTTTAACATCCATCCACCTACGCGGGGAAGCGAGAAGGATATTGAAGCATTTGAGGATCTGTTGAACTTGCACTTTGGCTGGGCTGACCCGCGCTGCCCATCTCGCGCCGCCCGGATCAAACTCCCGGACTATCTCCACAAGGAAGTCGCGGAGGCCGAGCGACATGGTGTGACGTTCGATACAAGCCAGCCCAAGTTGTTTTTGGCGCAGTCTTTGCTGCGGCTTGGCAATGGACCCGCTGCAGACTTCGAGGCCGGCTTGTCCGGAGTTCTTGAGGCTTGCGGCTACATGCGGTTGAAACAGAGCGCCACGTCCTTGATCGTTGGCCCTGAGGCCGGGAGGGCGCGCGACACGGTTGCCTTGCGGGGGCGCTACGTTGATGGAGCAGGCCCAGCGACAAACGAAGAGATTGCCGAACGCAAAGCCGAGCTGAGAACGGCCCCCGAGAGGTTTCACGTGGCATGGCACAAACGGGCGGCCGAAAATCGGGCCACATTCGGCGATGACACATGGGACCTGAAAGCACCGGACATTGATAGCGTTGTCGAGCGTCCCAATCTGAACTTGCCGGCGTGTCATCACAACACGTACGCGCCGGGCTTCCCGCCGGGCGGATCACAGCCGGCGAGAAGCCGAAAATCCAAAAAGAAGAAAAAGCGCACCGAAGTTGTGACGCTTGCCACTCGATTGAACGCCGCCTTGGGGCAGATTCATAGCCACATGAAGGCAGGGCTGACCCATCTGTTCGATCTCACCGCGATGTCCCGGCTCCTGCGGGCAAAACCCTTTCCGGACTTCGCAAAACACATCCGAAAAATGGAGAATCTTAATGACCGAGCCAACCAAATTGGAAGCCGACCTGAATCTGGCGATCAGGTTGATCAAGGAACTTTCAGATCAGATCGAAGAGCTGCTGAGACAAAGGGCGGACAACGAGCTGAGCAGCCAGATGGACGAACTCATAACCCAGATGCATATCTTGTCGGCGGTGCTGACAAAATGGACGGAAACGCAGGACGGCATTCTGTCGGTCGAGGAGAAGGTGACACGGTTGGATCAACGGCAGGAGGCCCTGATGTTAACGGTACAGCGCATGCAGGGCGACCTGTCGCGTCTGGTCAGGGGCTTGATGGCGCCGATGCCCCAAGATTGATCGATTTCGTTCGTGCTGTGCGCCGCGCGGCAGGCACGGTCTTTCCTCGTGAGGATGTTGTGGTCAGGCTGAAGGATGCGGAGGCGTGGAAGATCGAGCTGCTTGTCGATGCACGCCCCGTCGCTGATGTTGGCCTAAATGGGGTAGGGTGCCTTGCACCTGATTTTGCCGATGCCTGCGACATGATCCGAGATAATCTACTTGATTGGCTCGAAGAGCAGCCCAATGTGACGACACAAGTTTACGATGCGTTCTCTGGGCATGTAATCTCGGATGCTGCAATTACTCCGGACTGGGCACCTTAAGGGCAAATGTTTGTCCGGGAAACTTGGAAATTACGACAATGCAAAAGGAAAAGGCGCAGCTGCGTTTCTCCGGACAGGCATTCGGTCAAGAGAAGTTTCATTTTCACCGAAAGATTTACTGTTTTATATCAATTGATTAAGGTAGTTTTCCACAGAAAGTTAGTTTTCCGGACATGTCTGTAGAAGCTGTTTTGGGCCGCGTGCTTTAAATTGATCTCGAGCGCGGTTTTTAAAACCAGTCATTCAAGAAGACAAACAACGCCAAGGGCTTAATCGGCTTTTGGCGGCCGGAGAAGATACGCCTTGTCAAAAAAACCGACGATATCCTTGCGGAAGGACGAGCCAAGTCAGGCGCGCCAATCCGTTCGCGTGCCGTCGAACGACAATGTTGTGTTATATGAAAATGGTACCGTTATTAGAGACTGCCCTTCGGCGGATGAGCGGCAGCGTATCAAGGACGCTTTGACAACACTTGCCATTCTTCTAGAGAAGAACACCGCTTATTTGCCGCTCTTCTTAAAGCTTGAGGCGGAGTTGAAAGCAAATGCCGAAGTACAAAAAACCTTGGAACGCGCAAGGCGGCTCCGTGGTAATCTCTGAACTTCAGCTATTGCAGAGTATGCGGCTCGGCGCTCTCACTGCTGCACTACAAAAGATGATCTGGAGCAGGCAAAGATATCTCCTGTGCAATCGCCAGCCGCTCTTCTAGGCTCATGATGTCACCGTAGGCCTCGCGTCCTCGAGTTCTTTTCCTCGAGTGGCCCATTAACTCGCCACGGTCGTCATTTGCATATCCTGCTTTTTTCATGCGGCTTTCCCAACTGTGGCGCACCCCACCGATCGTTATGCCTTCGGGTAGCAGATTATTGTTGCGTAGGGTTTTGTTAACCGCGTTGCTATAAGCACTCTTATTGCGGTAGCGGGGGAAACCATCGGGATGTCTGCGAGCAGCGGCGAGGGCAACGCCCACCAAGGGGATCTGTCTTCGAGATGGCATATTCTTTATTTCTCGCCGATCACTTCGGTTCTCGGACATTTGGTTTGCAACAAGAAGATGTGGGATCGGCTCATCTAGATGGATCGCTGAAGCTGGAAGATTGAATATTTCGTTTTGCCGGGATCCCGTTTCTATTGAGATCAAAAGAATATCGCGCGCCTCATCATTCAAACAATCGAGAGCGCCGGGTGCAAACCATTTTTCCAAAATCCAATTAACGGGAACTTCCAGCTTTTGGGTGGGCTCGGTGTTCCGATCAGAAAAGGTCAAGCCTGCATAAGGCTTTGGGGGGGCCTCATGGTCAAGATCGTCATAAAAACGGCTGAGCATTCCTGAGAGGTAGTTGAAATCCTTGTTGGCGGTTTCGGGTTGTATCGACCCATTCAGTACTCTTTGACTCAAGAATTTTTTGTGGGCTCTGGCCTCGGCTTTGCCCACTGCCATGACAGGCAAGTCTTTTCCAATTGCTTGTATGAGGTTGTTCACTGCGCGTTTGCGAGATGAGCGCCACACACGCATCTGTTCATCGTTTTTGAAGCGATTGTCGTAGGTTGCGAGATCTTCCACATGGGCCAATAAATCAGACAGCAGTAGCTCCGGCACTTCAACCGTGCCAAGCAAAGCCGCTGCTGTGATCTCATCCGGGGTACCATCTGGGCTACGCGTGGCCTCAACTCGATTCAAAATATCGTCAACAGGTTGGCGGCTGATTTGATCGATCGTCAAAAACTGGAAACCCCGTATGTTGGCTAGCTGCTGTGCAGCTCGAAATTTTTGGACGGCGTCACCATCTCTACCAGCAAGCTTCGCTTCCCAAGCCTCTATATATGCTAACCAAACGCCTTCGGATTTTTGCATGGCTACACGATAAGAATCTGTCTTAAGACTTTCCCAGATCTCTCTACGAGGTTCGACAGTCTTATATCTTTTGGGAACCCGCCTTCTTAGATACCAAGTGCCGCCGCGCAAGACGGGTTTAGACATGAGGCACCTCCACAAGCAGATGAAATGTGTAGCAAAATGTGGTGCAAAATGCGTAGCAAATCAAGAATAGCAGGCGGTGCTTCCTGATGTTTTCGGTATATGTGTTTGATAATGTTGGAAGAAAAAATCGCCACTGAAGGCGATCGTGGCGGAGAGACAGGGATTCGAACCCTGGGAACCCTTGCAGGCTCAACGGTTTTCGAGACCGCCCCGTTCGACCACTCCGGCACCTCTCCGCGGGGATCGTAGGCGGGCGTGTAATGACCTTTGTGCGGCGAGACAAGGGGTTTTGCATTGTTTCGGGCGAGAAACTGCATAGGGTCCGGGGGAAGTGGCGTTCTAACCTGTTGGCAGGAGGATTGATGATGCAAGGCTGGGTAGGTTTCGGGGCAGTGCGGGCGATGGTACTTGCCGTGGCATTGACCGGCAGCGGACCGTTTGTGCAGGGGGGGGCGCAGGCGCAGGTTTCGTTGATACCTATAGAGTCCCAGACGCAGGCGGATGCACGGGATCGGTTGCAAGCGTTCTTGCAGGTCACGGGCTTTGACGTTGCACTGGATAGTATTGCCCTTGCGGCAAGGGATGCGCCGATGATGCTGGGGATGCAGGCCGAAGATTTTGGCGCGGATTGGTCGCGCATGGCCGAAGAGGTGTTTGCCCCGAATGTGATGCGGGGCATGGCGCTGGATATTCTGGAAAAGACGCTATCGGATGAGGTGTTGCACCATGCGGCCGAATTTTATGGCTCGGATCTGGGGCAACAGTTGGTCGCGGTCGAGAATGCGTCGCACATGGTTGAAGATGACGAGGCGAAACTGGATGAAGGCGCGGGTCTGCTGGATCGCGCGGATCAGGGGCGGCGGTCGGTGCTGGAGCGGCTGGTCACGGCGATTGACAGTAACTCTGTCGGGTTGATCGCGGTGCGCGAAGTTCAGGTGCGGTTTTTGATGGCGGCATCTGCGGCGGGAATTTTGGTGGGCGGCTTTGACGAGGCGACATTGCGCGCGTTGCTGGCTGAACAGGACGGCGAACTGCGTGAAACGTTAAAGGCCAACGCGTTAAGGAATGCTGCTTTTACATATAAAGACATCTCGTCAGCGGATTTGAGCGTTTATGTGGCTGCGTTGGAAGACCCGAAAATGCAGCAACTGTATGAGTTGATGAACGCGATCCAGTTTGAGGTGATGGCCAACCGGTTCGAGGTTCTGGCCGGCAGGATGGCCAATTTGCACCCGGGACAGGCATTGTGACGATGCGATGGGCTTTGCGCCTTTTTGGGCTTATGACCGCGTTGATGTTGGTGGTCGGGCCGGGACGGGCCGAGGATCATCCAGCACAGATTGAGGCATTGTTTCAAGCGTTGGACATTGCGGGCAATGCCGATGTGATGCGTGCCGAGGGTGTGATTTACGGAGCGCAGATTGCTCAGGATTTGATGCCGGATGCGGACCTGGACAGTTGGGCGCGCACGGTGTCGGATATTCACGACGCCGATAGGATGCGGGGTGTGGTAGAGCAGGGAATGCGCGAGGCGCTGCGCGACACGGATCTGGCCCCTTTGTTGGCCTTTTACACCGCGCCTATTGGGCAGCGCATTATTACGCTGGAACTTGGCGCGCGCCGCGCTTTCATGGATGAGGCGATCGAGGCCGACGCAATGGCCGCCGCGCGACAGGCTGCGGTTTTGATGGACGGCCCGCGCGCCGAGCTGCGCGATCAAATTGCGCAAATGATTGAAGATAGCGATCTGGTAGAGTTGAATGTCGCAGGAACGCTGAATGCCAACCTGTTGTTTTTGCGAGGGCTGGTCGATGGCGGAGCCTCGGATCTGGGTGAGGACGATATTCTGGGAGATGTCTGGGCCCAAGAAGAGGCCACGCGCACCGATACGCGAGAATGGCTGATGGCGTTCTTGATGCTGGCCTATGCTCCGTTAGATAAAGACGAACTGGCGGAATATGCCGCGATGTGGCGCACCCCCGAAGGGCGGGATCTGAATCGGGCGTTGTTTATCGGATTCAACCGGATGTATGACCAACTGTCCTATCTTCTGGCCCGTGCTGCGGCTGAACATCTGACCAGCGCGCCACTATAGAACCATATCTGGTACGTGTTTTAGCTTTGCTCCTTCTGGAGGGTCGCGCATCATCGGGGGCGTCGGGAAAAGGCGCTTGACTTGCGCGGGCGGACCCCCGATAAGCGCGCATCCCGGCGGGGTTCTCCTGCTTCGGGGTTTATATCTATGACGCCAGTGTGGCGCGCTGTTTAAGGTGGCTTTTGAGCCGTGAACACCCGCAAGGGGGCCGGATGACGCGAAAATGACGAAGGAAAGACAGATGTTTGCGGTTCTGAAAACCGGTGGCAAGCAGTATAAGGTCCAGTCGGGCGATTTGCTGCGTGTCGAGAAACTGGCCGCCGATGCGGGCGAAAAGGTTCAATTCAACGAAATTCTGATGCTGGGTGGCGATAGCCCGGTTGTCGGCGCGCCTCTGGTTGACGGTGCTGCTGTACAGGCCGAAGTCGTCGATCAGATCAAAGGCGACAAGGTTATCCACTTTGTCAAACGCCGCCGTAAGCACGGCAGCCAGCGTACCAAGGGCCACCGTCAACAGCTGACCCTGCTGCGCGTGACTGACATTCTGGACAAAGGCGCGGACAAGTCCGGCGTCAAAGCAGCAATCGGCGCTGGTTCGGTGTCTGCGGCTGCTTTGGCAGCGGGCGACAAACCTGCCAAGAAAGCAGAAAAGCCTGCCAAGGCCGAGAAAGCCGCAAAGCCAGCCAAAGCGGCCAAGGCCGCTAGCGGCGCGGCAGACGACCTGAAGGAATTGTCGGGCGTCGGTCCTGCACTGGAAAAGAAGCTGCATGAAAACGGTGTGACCTCATTCGCGCAAGTCGCGGCATGGACGCCCGAAGACGTAGCTGATATGGACGAGAAACTGTCGTTCAAGGGCCGGATCGAGCGTGAAGGCTGGATCGCTCAGGCTCAAGAAAAGATTAAAGGCTAAGGAGAGACCAAATGGCACATAAAAAAGCAGGCGGCTCATCCCGGAACGGCCGCGACAGCGCGGGTCGTCGTCTTGGCGTCAAGAAATACGGTGGCGAATCCGTCATTCCTGGCAACATCATCATGCGTCAGCGTGGCACAAAAATGTGGCCGGGCGAAGGCGTAGGTCTGGGCCGTGACCACACGATTTTCGCGACTGTCGAAGGCAACGTGAAATTCCACAAAGGCCTCAAGGGCCGTACCTTTATTTCGGTCCTGCCTGTGGCGGAGGCCGCCGAGTAAGTCGACCTTAAGGTTTTTGATAGAACAACAGGGGATCGGCGCAGGCCGGTCCCCTTTTTCGTAGGTCCGCAACATTACCGGATGAATTAGACCAAATCGCACGCGGGGAGGCGTTGATCGGGTCTTGTTCCAACCCAATATGTATCGAGGGCCAGAATGCAGGGCGGCGGTGGCGCCCGACCTTTGATAAGACAGACCCAACGCCACCAGTTTGGTGGTACTGGGTGACCACGTGCGGCTCGGAGGAGGAGAGGCATGAAAGTAGAAACGATTGAAACACGCCCGGTGATTGAGACCCAGCGTTTTACCCTGCGTCCTTTGCGGACGTCGGACGCGGGGCTGATCGCGATGCATACCGGTGACAAACGTGTGGCCCAGATGACGGGAACGATCCCGCATCCGTTGCCGCCCGGCGCGACCGAGGCATATGTTTCACGCGTGAATGCTGCGGATCGCACAGAAGATGCGTGGGCAATCGACGCCACCAAAAGCGGTGGCCCCGAGGTTCTGGGGGTGGTGTTGCTTAAGCACTCGGATGGCGGGGTTAGCGAACTTGGCTTTTGGGTGGCACCGCAGTTTTGGAACACCGGTGTCGCAACCGAGGCCACGCAGAAGCTGATCTCGGCCAATCCTTGTGGCACGCGGGTGTTTTGCGCCAGTGTGTTTCAGGACAATTCTCCCTCGGCGCGGGTATTGACGCGCTGCGGTTTCCAGTATCTTGGTGATGCCGAAGGCTATTGCGTCGCGCGCGGTGCCACGTTGCCGACCTGGACATACAGTCTGAAATCGGGGTGATCCCGATGGCACAAAATTCCAACCCTATGCCGTGGGCCGCAGAACACGATTGAGCCGGCCCCCGCAACAGTCTATGGACGCCCCATGAAGTTTCTTGATCTCGCCAAAGTCTATATCCGTTCGGGCGGCGGCGGTGGGGGCTGTGTCAGCTTTCGCCGGGAAAAATACATTGAATACGGCGGACCCGACGGGGGTGACGGCGGTAACGGCGGCTCGGTTTTTGCCGAGGCGGTTGATGGGCTGAACACGCTGATCGATTTCCGTTATCAACAGCATTTCTTTGCCCGCAGTGGCCAGCCTGGTATGGGCAAGCAGCGCACAGGCAAAGACGGTGATGACATTGTGCTACGCGTGCCTGTTGGCACCGAAATTCTTGACGAAGATCAGGAAACGGTGATCGCGGACATGACCGAACTGGGCCAGCGTGTGCAATTGGCGCGTGGTGGTAATGGCGGTTTTGGCAACCTGCATTTCAAGTCTTCGACCAATCAGGCCCCGCGCCGCGCCAACCCCGGTCAAGAAGGTGTCGAGCGCACCATTTGGCTGCGGCTGAAACTGATTGCGGATGTCGGCCTTTTGGGCCTGCCCAATGCCGGGAAATCCACGTTTCTGGCCAGCACCTCGAATGCGCGGCCAAAGATTGCGGACTATCCCTTTACCACGTTGCACCCCAATCTGGGCGTCGTTGGCGTGGATAATGTGGAATTCGTCGTGGCTGATATCCCGGGCCTAATCGAGGGCGCGAGCGAGGGCAGGGGCCTTGGTGATCTGTTCTTGGGTCATGTCGAGCGTTGCGCGGTGTTGTTGCACCTGATTGACGGTACTTCTGAAACCGTCGCCGAAGATTACCAGACCATTATCACCGAGGTTGAGGCCTATGATGGCCCGCTGTCGGCCAAACCGCGCGTGACCGTTCTGAACAAGATTGACGCGCTGGACGAAGACCAATTGGCCGACGCCAAGGCCGCGCTTGAAAAAGCAAGCGGTGGGCCGGTTATGACGATGTCGGGCGTGTCGCGCGAAGGTGTCGTTGATGTGTTGCGCGCCTTGCGCTCTGAGATCGACGAAGACCGTCTGCGCCATCGCCTGCCCGAAGACGAGCCCGAGCCGTGGCGGCCGTAGCCGACGCGCGTCGGCTGGTCATAAAGGTCGGGTCGGCCTTGTTGGTGGACCGCTCCACCGGCGACCTGCGTGCGGACTGGCTGGAAGGGCTGAGCGACGACGTTGCGGACCTGCGCGCGCGCGGAATTGAAGTGATACTGGTGTCTTCGGGATCGATCGCGTTGGGGCGCGGGATCTTGAATCTGCCCCGTACGGATCTGACGTTGGAGCAATCCCAAGCAGCTGCCGCCGTGGGGCAAATCCGATTGGCTGGCGCATATGGCACGGCATTGGCGCGCCACGGTTTGGTGGCGGCTCAGGTTCTGGTGACATTGGAAGACAGCGCGGACCGCCGTCGTTACTTGAATTCGCGTGCTACGCTGGAACAGTTGGTACGCCTTGGCGCCGTGCCCATCGTGAACGAGAATGACACCGTTGCCACCGATGAAATTCGATATGGCGACAATGACAGACTGGCCGCGCAGGTCGCAGTGACCGCCGGGGCGGATCAATTGATCCTGCTGAGCGACGTTGACGGCTTTTATTCCGCCAATCCGGCCAGCGATCCGGCGGCCCGGCGATTTGATGTGATCGACGCGATCACCCCCGAGATCGAGGCAATGGCGGGTGACGCAGTGTCGGGCCTGTCCAAAGGTGGCATGAAGACCAAGCTGATGGCGGCCCGCACGGCGATGGCTGCGGGGTGTGACATGGCGATTACCGAAGGCTCGCCCCTACGCCCCATATCTGCGCTGGAACGCGGTGCTGCCGCCACGTGGTTCGTGGCGCAAGGCACTCCGCAACAAAAGCGCAAAGCGTGGATCGGCGCGATGAAACCCAAAGGTCAGCTACAGGTCGATGCGGGCGCGGTGCGTGCCATGTCCCGTGGTAGTTCCTTGCTGCCGGCTGGCGTGACGGCGGTGCAGGGCAGTTTCGGGCGGGGTGATCCGGTGGAAATCATCGGGCCGGATGGTGCACAACTGGGTCTGGGCCTGACGCGGTACACATCCGAAGATGCCGCGTTGATCAAAGGCCTCAGATCGGATGCTATTGAGCCGGTTCTGGGCTATCCTGCGCGCGCGGCGCTGATTCACCGTGACGACATGGCCACGTGATCTAAACGTATTCTGCTCTCTGAAAGGCAACGACAATGAAAGACCTTGAGGATATTCCGGCACTGATGGCGCAGATCGGCGTATGCGCCCGCGCCGCTGCAACCGAATTGGCGGTGACCGACAGCGCGCGCAAGAATGCTGCGCTGAATGGGGCTGCGGATGCGGTGTGGGCACGCCGAGCCGCGATCATCGAGGCCAACGTCAAAGACATGGCCGCAGCCCGCGACAAGGATCTCAGCCCTGCAATGCTGGATCGGCTGATGCTGGATGAAACGCGGGTTCAGGCCATAGCGAATGGCCTGCGCGCAGTGGCAGCTCAGGATGACCCGGTCGGTAAGGTTCTGGAAGAATGGGAACAGCCTTCGGGATTGAATATTCGCCGTGTGCGCACGCCATTGGGGGTGATCGGTGTGATCTATGAGAGCCGCCCAAACGTGACGGCAGATGCGGGCGCGCTGTGCCTCAAAGCTGGCAACGCAGTGATCCTGCGCGGCGGATCTGAAAGCTTTCACAGCTCGCGTGCTATTCACGCCTGCCTCAAGCAGGGCCTGCGCGAGGCCGGTTTGCCCGAAGAAGCCATACAGTTGGTGCCAACACGTGACCGCGCGGCCGTGTCTGAAATGTTGACCATGACCGACACCATAGACGTGATCGTGCCGCGCGGCGGTAAGGGGCTGGTTGGATTGGTGCAACGCGAGGCACGTGTGCCGGTCTTTGCGCATCTGGAAGGGATCGTACACATCTATGTTGATGCTGCGGCCGATCCCGAAAAGGCGATGCGCGTGGTGCTGAACGCCAAGACGCGCCGTACAGGCATTTGTGGTGCGGTGGAATGCTTGTTGATTCACCGCGATCTGGTCGGGGGGCTGGGCCATGACCTGATCCGGGCCTTGATCAAGGCCGGGGTTGAGGTGCGCGCCGACGAAACGCTGGCAACGATCGAAGGCACGGTGCCTGCCAGCGCATCCGATTGGGGGCATGAGTATCTGGACAGCGTGGTTGCCGCACGTGTGGTTGGCGATTTGGGGCTGGCGATTGGACATATCGAGGAATACGGCTCGCATCATACCGATTGCATCATCACCGAAGACGAGACCGCCGCGCGGACGTTTTTTGCCCAAGTGGACAGTGCGATTGTGATGCACAATGCCTCGACACAGTTTGCGGATGGCGGTGAGTTTGGAATGGGGGCCGAAATCGGCATCGCGACGGGCAAACTGCATGCGCGTGGTCCGGTGGGCGCGGCGCAGCTGACCAGTTTCAAGTATCTTGTGGTCGGCGATGGGGCCATACGCGCTTAACGGTCAACCGATACGGATGACGCGGATGAAACCGCTAGAAGCGCAGGGTAACGGCATCCGCGTTCAGCGCCACCTGTGGCGGGCGGCCAAGGTCACGCAGGATTTCGGGCAGTAAGGCGAATTGCACCTGCGCCGCCGGGATATCGGGGGGCGTGTGGAGCGCTGCGTCCAGCAACGCCCAATGGTCTGCATTCGGGTTCAGGCGTGTGCCTGTGGCCTGTATTTTCAGGCTGGCCGGTGTGCCGGAGACATGCAATGTGCCGCCATGAGGTACGGCCTGTTCGGCGCACATCAATCCAAGGACTGTGGCCTGTGCGATCGGGCGCGCCAAGGGGGTATCGACATGCCATTCCAGATCAATTGCACCTTTGTAGATGTCGCTCAGAATGCCTGTGATTTCGCCCGCTGACATGAACTGTGCGTCACAGGCCAGACCAAAGGCCAGACGAAAATACTTGATGCGCGCATTGGCCTGTGCCGCGCTGCCGGTAATCAAATCCATCTCTGGCCCGCTAGGCACGCCTGTCAGCGTCAAAAGCTCGAGACCGTTGGCGATTGCACCAACCGGGCTAATCATGTCGTGACATATACGCGAGCCTATCAGCGCGCCCAGATTACGGTTAGACTGCATCACGATACCCCAGCGGAAAGAACAACAGACATGACAGATTTTGACACCTTTCTAGAACCGGGGATGCAGGTGACACATCCGGACCAGCCTGATTGGGGCATAGGGCAAGTGCAATCGAGTGTGGGAGGTAAGGTCACGGTGAATTTTCCCGATGCTGGCAAGGTCGTTATCGATGCGCGGCAGGTGGCTTTGCTGCCGGTTTTTGATCCGTCCTGATGGGTAGCAAGCGCATGGTTACTATAAGGTTAACAATTCATGGGTTTAATGGTTACAGTGTAACGGGCCGTGAATTGACGGGCTACAGGTTTATCAACCTACTCACCCCACTCCCGATCAAGCGTGCCAGTTCACCGCTGGTGGGGCGTGTTGCTTTTGGCGTGGTCGCGGCATAAAAGCCGGGGCCATGAATAGACCGGAGATCAGATAGCGATGCATGCGCCTCAGTTTCAGGTCTCACTGGCGCAAAACGCGCAGGATGTTCGGGCGGCGCAGCGCCTGCGCTATCGTGTGTTTGTGCAGGAACTGGGTGGCGATGGTGCGATGGTCGATCATGACGCCGGGCTTGAGACAGACCGGTTCGATCCGTGGTTCGATCATCTGATCCTGCGTGATTTGGCGATATCTGACACAGATTCAGACATCGGCGCGGATGCTCAGGTGGTGGGTGTCTACCGCCTGCTGCGCGAGGATCAGGCCGCACAGGCGGGGCAATTTTATTCCGAAGGCGAATATGACCTGACGCCGTTGCGCCAGAGTGGGCGACGTCTGATGGAATTGGGCCGATCGTGCGTTGAGCAGCGCTATCGGGGCGGGCAGGCGTTGTTTCATCTGTGGCAGGGTCTGGCGGGCTATGTGGCGGATCATGACATTGATGTGCTGTTTGGCGTGGCCAGTTTTCATGGAACCGACCCGCGTGCCTTGGCCGCGCCATTGTCATTGTTACACCATCGCCATTTGGCACCCAGTGCGCTTCGTGCGCGTTCAAAGCACTATCAATCCATGGATTTGATTGACGTCGAGGCGTTGGATCGCAAAGCGGCGTTGTTGCAGATGCCGGCCTTGATCAAGGCCTATCTGCGTTTGGGCGGATGCGTCGGGGACGGGGCCTATATAGATCACGCGTTCAACACGACCGACGTGTGCCTGATCATGGATACCGCGCGCCTAAGTCAGGCGCATCGTGATCTTTATTCTCCGGGTCGGCGTGGATGAGCGTCACCTGGTCTGCGAATGACCCCCCCCCGCACAGCCCCCTGACGCCTGCTGACTGGCTGCGCGTGTTGCTGCGGGGCATACCATTGTTGATGGTCATCATTGTCGGGGTGGTCATGATGGCCATTTTGCGCCTGATTGAGCGCCCGCTCTATGGCCTGCAACGTCCCGTCACGCCCTACATCACCCAAGCCGTATGCCGCGCCGCTTTTGCCGTGTTAGGCTTGCGGTTTTCGCGGCAAGGCACGCCGATGTCAGGTCCCGGCGCGGTTGTGTGTAATCATGTGTCGTGGCTGGATATCTTTTCTCTGAATTTCAGCAAACGGGTCTATTTCGTATCAAAGTCCGAGGTTGCAAGCTGGCCCGGAATTGGGTTGTTGGCGCGAATTACTGGTACAGTCTTTATTGCACGTGATCCGCGACAGGCACACACGCAGACCCAATTGTTCGAGCAACGTTTGCTGGCCGGTCATAAACTGTTGTTTTTCCCCGAAGGCACGTCGACGGACGGGAATAGGGTTTTGCCCTTTAAAACAACACTTTTTCAGGCGTTTTTCAGCCCGAAACTCCACCATGTACTTAGCGTGCAACCCGTGTCGTTGATCTATACGGCCCCCAAGGGGCAGGATGCGCGGTTTTATGGCTGGTGGGGAGACATGAGTTTCGGAGGGCATTTGCTAAAGACGCTGGGCGCACGGCGGCAAGGCTCTGTGAGGGTTGTCTATCATCCGCCTGTGCGTGTTGATACGTTTGAAAATCGCAAGGCCTTGGCCGCGCATGTCGAGGCCACCGTGCGCGCGGGCATGCCCGAAGACCGGCGCGGCTTGTGACTTGCGCGGGATCGTGATGGGGCAGGCACCGCGTTAGCTGCCTATTGGTGCAGCGGTTGGTTCAGCCCTGCTTCATCGCCGAAAGGAGCGTGGTGAGCGCCAAGGCCGGATCGTCGTCGCTCCAGATTTCGTCCCCGATGGCGAAGAAATCGGTCACGGGGGACAGGGCGCTGATCAGGGTCGCGTTCAAGGCCCCCACGGCAACAACGGGCAGTTCGATCATCTCGCTCCACCATGCGAAAATCTCGGGGTCGGCCTGCGCGCCGTCATCCAATGGACTGGCTCCCATGGGGCCAAAGGACACGTAATCTGCACCGGCTTCGCCTGCGCTGATACCTTCGTGGCGCGATTGTGCGCAGTAGCTGCCAACGATGGCGTCTTGACCCAGCGCCTTGCGGGCCTTGCGTACCGAGCGCGCGCCGTCATTCAGATGCACCCCGTCCAGACCCAGTTGCGGAACCAGCGCAAAATGCGTGTCCAGCACGATGGCAACATCGCGGGCATGCGCCACCTCCCGGCAGGCATCGGCGGTGCGGGCGATGCGGGATTCGTCGCGCGTAGCAAGTGCCAGACGCAGGCAGGCGATGGGATGCGTATCCAGCACGCGGGCCAATGTATCGGGAAACTGTGACAGTTCCAGATCAGAGGGTGCGATGAGATAAATCTGGGGCTGGTCTGCGTCGGTCATGGCGCGCTCCTTGGGCGGGTGGTGGCCCCCTATAGCGCCAAATCGGTGTCCGGGCCAAGGGGGCGCGAGGGGGAAGGCGGCTCCCGAAGAACAATAATGCCTCCGGCGGGGATATTTTGGCCAGAAGATGAGGGGGCGGGGTTTTCCCCGGGCAGGGCGCGCGGTATCACGCAGGCAAAAGGGAGTGGCGTCGATGGCGACCGGAAAACCGCAACCGGCCTTTGTGCTGGTACGTCCGCAGATGGGCGAAAATATCGGCGCAGCGGCGCGTGCGATGTGGAATTTCGGGTTGGACCGGATGCGCATTGTTGCGCCGCGTGATGGCTGGCCCAATCCGAATGCAACGGCCATGGCCAGCGGCGCGGGGCGGTTGCTGGATGAGGCGCTGTTGGTTGATGATCTGCCCGGCGCGTTGGAAGATTGCCACTTCGTATATGCGACCACGGCGCGGGGGCGCGATCTGACCAAGCCGGTGATGAGCCCCGAAGCGGCCATGCAAGATAGCGCGGCACGCATCGCGTCGGGTCAAAAGGTGGCCGTGCTGTTTGGTCCCGAACGCGCCGGGCTGGAGAATAGCGATGTGGCGCGGGCAAACGCAATCATCAGCGTGCCGGTTAATCCCGACTTTGCCAGCCTCAATCTGGCGCAATGTGTGTTGTTGACCGCCTATGAATGGCGGCGTGCAACCGAGGCCGTGACACCCAAGGTCGAGCATTTGGCCGGGACTGATTGGGCCAGTCAAATCGAAGTCGAAGCGCTGGCCGCCCATTACGAGGCCCGCATGGAAGACGCAGGCTTCTTTTTTCCCGAACACAAGGCAGATAGCATGCGCCAGACCATGCGCAATTTTTGGTCGCGCATGCCGTTGACACAGTCTGACGCCCGATTGTTGCATGGGGTGCTGCGTCAAATGGTGCGTTGGAAGTCGCGCGACGACGGCACCGCTTGAAGGGGCTGGCGCGGCGCAGTACTGTAACGTCCGAAGATCTACGAGGGAGCGGCGCTAATGGCCTCTAAACGCAGCATTTTTGAAGAGGTTGGCACCGAGGCGCAGGCCCCGTCCACCCCCAAAGGGGGCATGATTGATGCCGGGCGCGGTGGCGCAAGACGCGGCATTCGTTTGTGGCTGATCGTTTTGTTTGCCTTGGTCGTGGTGATGATCTCGGTTGGCGGGCTGACCCGTCTGACCGACTCGGGGCTGTCGATTACCGAATGGCGCCCCTTTACCGGCGCGATTCCACCGATGCACGAGGCCGACTGGCAGGCCGAGTTTGCGCTTTATCAAGAGATTCCGGAATTTCAGGTTCAAAACAGCTGGATGACGCTTGAAGATTTCAAGATGATCTATTGGTGGGAATGGGGCCACAGGCAGTTGGGCCGTGTGATCGGTCTGGTCTGGGCGCTGGGGTTCTTCGGATTTGCCCTGACACGTCAGATACCGACGGGCTGGACAGGGCGGTTGGTGTTGCTGGGTGCGTTGGGCGGATTACAGGGCGCGGTTGGCTGGTGGATGGTGTCATCGGGCTTGGACGGGGACGCGACAGATGTGGCGTCATACCGTTTGGCCACGCATCTGGGGCTGGCGTTTGTCATTCTTGGGTGTATCGCATGGTATGTTCTGTTGCTGTCCCGTCCCGAGCGGGACGTGATGCAAGCACGGCGCCGCCGCGAAACACGGCTGTTCGGCCTTTCGACAGGGTGGATGCATTTTGCCTTTCTACAAATTCTGATCGGTGCGTTGGTGGCTGGCATTGATGCCGGGCGCAGTTTTGCCGAATGGCCGTTAATGGCGGGTGGTTTGTGGCCACCACAGATGTTTTCGATTGATCCCGTCTGGCGTAATTTCTTTGAGAACCCCGGTACGGTGCAATTCATTCACCGTATGGTCGGATACACGTTGTTCGCGTTTTCAATCGTCGTGCTGTTGCGTGCGCGGCGCAGTGCGAATGGGGCAACGCGGGGGGCCTTTACCTTGGCGTTTGTTGCTTTGGTGGCTCAGGTCGTGTTGGGTATCGTGACAGTGTTTCTTGCCGCGCCGTGGCAGGTTGCAATTCTGCATCAACTGTTGGCCGTTGCGCTGTGGGTGCTGATCCTGCGCGCGCGTTTTTATGCTGGGTATCCGGCGCAGCAATCCGTAAGGGGATCCTGAGATGAGCGCATATGACGAGCTGATGGCGTTTCAACGCCAGACCGAAGCGTTGGGGCAGGTGGCCGGGCGGCTGGGCTGGGATCAGGAAACGGTGATGCCGCGCGGGGCTGCGGCTCAGCGCTCGGAAGAGGTGGGCGCGCTGCATGCGGTGTTGCATGCGCGCCGGACCGACCCGCGTGTTGCTGCATGGCTGGACGCGGTCGAGGGCGAGACGTTGGATCAGGTCGGTGAGGCGCAGGTGCGCCACATCCGGCGCGGCTATGACCGTGCCGTGCGCGTGCCCGCTGATCTGGCTGCGGCCTTGGCCCGCAGAACGGCATTGTCGCAAGGCGAATGGGCTGCGGCCCGCGAGGCGGGCGATTTCGCCGCCTTCGCGCCCGTTCTGGCCGAGGTCGTCGCGCTAAAGCGCGAGGAGGGCGCGGCTCTGGCCGATGGAGGCGACATCTATGATGCGCTGTTGGATGATTATGAACCCGGTGCCGTCGCCGCTGACTTAGAGGCGATGTTCAGTGCGCTGCGCCCCGGTCTGGTCGATCTGCGCGAAGCTGCATTGGCACATGCATCTGCTGCTCCAACTGTGACGGGCGTGTTTGATCCGCAGTCGCAGATGAAATTGGCGCGCCAACTGGCCAAGGTTGCGGGCTATGACATGACACGCGGGCGGCTGGACAAGGCGGTACATCCGTTTTCATCCGGGTCGGGCAGTGATGTGCGCATCACCACCCGCACCAGTGACACGGACCCGTTTAACTGTCTTTATTCGACCCTGCATGAGGTGGGTCACGCCACGTATGAGCAGGCCATCGACCCGGCCTATGCGCTGACGCCTCTGGGGGCAGGCGTGTCGATGGGGGTGCACGAAAGCCAAAGCCGGATTGTGGAAAATCAGCTGGGCCGCAGCCGGGCGTTTACCGGCTGGCTTTATACCCAGATGCAGCAAGTCTTCGGTGATTTCGGTATCGATAGCGCGGATGCGTTTTACGCAGCCGTGAATGCGTTGCATCGCGGGTTCATCCGAACCGAGGCCGACGAGGTTCAATATAACCTGCATGTCCTGCTGCGGTTTGATCTTGAACGCGCCTTGGTCAGCGGTGATTTAGCCGCCAGCGATCTGGAGACCGCGTGGAACGACCGGTTCAAGGCTGATTTTGGCTATGACGTGCCCGATGCGGCGCAGGGGTGTTTGCAAGACGTGCATTGGTCGGTTGGCCTGTTTGGGTACTTCCCGACCTACAGTTTGGGCAATGTCTATTCGGGATGTCTGCACAGTGCATTGCGTCAGGCCGTACCCGATCTGGATGATCATCTGGCGGTCGGGGATATGAGCCATGCCAGCGCATGGTTGCGCGAGAACGTGCAGCAACACGGCGGCCTTTACACCCCGCGCGAGCTGATCACCCGCGCCTGCGGGTTCGAACCCACCGAAGCGCCGTTGATGGCGTATTTGCAGGAAAAATTCGGCGCACTTTACCCCGAAGGGTAACATACAAACCGAAAAAGTGTGGCTCAGTCCACTCATATGTCTGTCAATCTGACGGGCGTGTGGGGTCTGTTTTGCCCTGCGTTTTTTCAGGTGAGGCAGTGGCCATGCCCCCAAAAAAATGCCGGGCATGTCAGTGACCTGACGATGCCCGGCGATCTTTTACTGTACGCGCTGTTATTCCTCAGCGGTGCCGTCAGTGGGGGCGTCGGCATCTGCCAATGCGTCCTCTTCGTCGCTTTGATCCGCGATCCAGGCGACACTTACAACTTCTTCGTTTTTGCCGGTTGTGAACACTTTGACACCACCTGCACTGCGTGAACGGAAGGAAATTCCCTGAACCGGAACACGGATCGATTGGCCCTTGGAGGTGGCCAGCATGATCTGGTCATCCAGCTCTACGGGGAACGAAGCCACCAATGGGCCGCCGCGCATCGCCTTGTCCATCGCCGTCACGCCCATACCGCCGCGCCCACGCACCGGATAGTCATGGCTTGAGCTCAGCTTGCCCGAGCCGTTGGCGGTGATCGTCAGGATCAGATTTTCGAACGCAGACATTTCGGCGTAACGCTCGGCACTGATTGTGGCGTTTTCGTTTACCTCTTCATCCGCAATCGCGTCGTCATCGGTCATACCGGCAACGGCGCGGCGCATCTTCAGATAGGCTGTACGCTCATCCGCGGAGGCATCAAAGTGGCGGATGATCGACATCGATACGACACTGTCATCCCCAGTCAGGCGAATGCCGCGTACCCCCAAAGACGCGCGGCTGTTAAACACACGCACATCGGTTGCAGGGAAACGGATGGCACGCCCAGAGGAGGTGACAAGCATCACATCGTCGTCATTGCTGGCGATGCGGGCATTGATCAGCGTGACACCGGCATTTTCGTCTTCAAATCGCATGGCGATCTTGCCGTTGCTGCGCACATTGGTGAAATCCGACAGCTTGTTGCGCCGCACGGTTCCTGCCGAGGTGGCAAAGACAACCTGCAAATCGTCCCATTCGGATTCGTCGCGGTCCACCGGCATGATGGCGGCAATACTGACGCCCGCTGGAATTGGCAGGATATTGACAATGGCCTTGCCCTTGGAGGTGCGCCCCCCTTGGGGCAGGCGCCATGTCTTGAGCTTGTAAACCATGCCGTCGGTTGTGAAGAACAGCAGTTGGGTATGGGTGTTGGCCACAAATAGCGTGGTGACAACGTCTTCTTCCTTGGTGGCCATGCCGCCAACGCCCTTGCCACCGCGCTTTTGCGCGCGGAAATCGGCCAGAGCGGTGCGCTTGATATAGCCGCCCGAGGTGACGGTCACGACCATGTCTTCGCGTTCAATCAGGTCTTCGTCATCCATGTCACCGGACCACTCAACCATCTCTGTCCGGCGCGGAACGGCGAACAATTCGCGGACCTCGCGCAATTCATCGGCGATAATGCCCATGATCTGCTCGCGGCTTGCCAGAATTTCCAAGTATTCCTTGATCTTACCAGCCAGCTCTTTCAACTCGTCGGTGACTTCGTTGACACCCAGTTGGGTCAGACGCTGCAGGCGCAGTTCCAGAATGGCGCGGGCCTGTGTTTCGGACAGGTTATAGGTGCCATCGTCATTGGCGCGATGGGTCGGGTCGTCAATCAGCGCGATATATTCCAGAATATCTCCGGCGGGCCAGCGACGCGTCATCAGTTTCACGCGTGCCTCGGCAGCATCGGCCGACGCACGGATGGTGGCGACCACCTCGTCGACATTGCTGACTGCTACGGCCAGACCACACAAGATGTGGCTGCGCTCGCGGGCTTTGCGCAACAGATAGGCCGTGCGTCGTGCGACCACATCTTCGCGGAAGGCGATAAAGGAGGTCAGGAATCTGCGCAGGGTCAATTGCTCGGGCCGCCCGCCATTCAGGGCCAGCATGTTACAGCCGAAATAGGTCTGCATCGGCGTAAACCGGAACAACTGATTCAGCACGACCTCGGCCGTCGCATCACGCTTCAGCTCGATCACCACGCGCACACCGTTACGGTCGGATTCATCCTGAACGTGGGCGATGCCTTCGATTTTCTTGTCGCGCGCGGTTTCTGCGATCCGCTCAATCATTGTGGCCTTGTTGACTTGATAAGGAATCTCATCAATCACAATGGCATATCGGTCTTTTCTGATCTCTTCGACGCGGGTACGGGCGCGCACGATGACGCTACCACGGCCTTCCAGATAGGCCTTGCGCGCACCGGTGTGGCCCAAGATGATACCACCAGTCGGGAAGTCCGGTCCGGGAACGTACTCGATCAGGTCTTCACTGCTCAGATCCGGGTTCTCGATCAACGCCAAGGTGGCATCCACCACTTCGCCCAGATTGTGGGGCGGGATATTGGTGGCCATGCCAACAGCAATACCGCCCGCACCATTGACCAACATGTTGGGGAAACGCGCCGGCAAAACGGTGGGTTCACGGTCTTTGCCGTCGTAGTTGTCTTGGAAATCAACCGTTTCCTTGTCGATGTCCGCCAGCAAATAGGCCGCAGGCTTGTCCATGCGCACTTCGGTATAGCGCATGGCGGCGGCGTTATCGCCGTCCATGGACCCAAAGTTGCCCTGCCCATCCAGTAGGGGCAGCGACATCGAGAAATCCTGCGCCATACGCACAAGAGCGTCATAAATCGCGCTGTCTCCGTGCGGGTGATACTTACCCATCACATCGCCAACGGGGCGGGCCGATTTTCGATAGGCTTTGTCATGCGTGTTGCCGACTTCGGACATCGCATAAAGAATACGGCGGTGGACGGGTTTCAACCCGTCACGCAGGTCCGGAATAGCGCGGCTGACGATCACCGACATCGCGTAATCCAGATAAGATGTCTTCATCTCATCGGCAATCGACACGGAGGGGCCAGTGTAGGCTGGCCGGTCCGGCGTGTTTTCGTCCATGTTTTCGGGGGGTTGCGGCGTATCGGTCAACGGGGGCCTGCCTTGTCGTCTAAATCCACATCTTGTGGATCAATCTATATCAGAGGGCGGATATTGGGCGCAATGGTGCAGGGCAGATGCATTTGGCAGCCGCGCCGGAACAGTGATAACACATTGTTTTCATTGAAAAGTAAATTTGATGTGTCACAGTGGTGTTACAGGCAATCAAGGCACACTCAATCTCACCGCATGACACCGTCTGATTTCGGGGTGCTTTTACAGGAGTAAGAGACATGACAATGTCCGAAACCGAAATGATGTTAAAAGGCTATGGCCTGACCACGGCCGAACTGTTTTATGGTATGCCCGATTACATACATGTGCTGAACAGTTTTGTTTGGCAGGACTATGATATCGCGCCGGACCATCCGCGCCTGTTCGAGTTTATCGAATTCTGGCAGCGCGAAATAGAAGGCCCGCTGCACTCTGTTCGCTTCACGCATCGCAAGATGATTTCACCGGGCGAATGGCGCAACGTGCAGGGCGAATTCACCCTGCACTGATCTTTCATCGCATCTTCTGGCTTTAAATATCCCGGGGGCGTTGAATTCCTAAAGGAATTCAACGTTGGGGGCAGAGCCCCCAACAACGTGCCGGGGCAGGTTTGTGTTTTAAGGTATGATACGTGTGTACTTCATGCCTTCCAGCGAGATCCCAGCCAGCAATCCGGCCTGACCGAAGACCACGGCGATAACAGGCGCCGTCGACGTGGTTGTTTCCGCGCGCAGGTTTTCGGCCGTATCCTTGAACACATATTCGATATCCGCGCCCGCAGCCCAACCGGATGAGCGGCGGAAACGTGACAATGCGTTTTCGGTCATAAAGAACAGGACATGCGCGAATTGTTGTGCCCCGATCTGCAAGCCGATGCTGCCCTTGGTGGCCGAATAGTAGTCGACGGTGGTATTGTTGATGCGCAGCGCGCCGCGCCCGTATCCGCCGCCCACGCCCAGACCGGCCTCGGTGACCAGTGGCATGATCAACATGCCGTTTGACTTTTCGGCCAAGGATTGCGTGTTGGGGTAGTTTGAAAACAGATAGTCCAGCGTGGTGTCGACACGTGCGTCGATTGTTTCGGGTCTACGGCTACCGATGCCGTTGCCACATGCTGCTGTAAAACCGGCTGCGCCCAATGCGCCCAGCGTGAATCCGCGTCGGGAAAGAATGCTCATGGTGTTATGCCTGCTTGTTGCCTGATCAAGTGCCGATTGTTTGTTCAACCGATCTGCGGCCAAGTATAGGGCCGCAAACCGTTCTTGTCACGCAACATACGCGGTAATGGGCAGAATGCCGCGCGCGCTGGCTTACCCTTGCATGGCCTTCGCCATTGCCGGTGCGAAATAGGTCAGGATTCCGTCACATCCCGCGCGCTTGAACGCCATCAGGCTTTCGCTCATCGCGCGGTCGCCGTCGATCCAGCCATTTTGCGCGGCGGCCATGATCATCGCGTATTCACCCGAGACCTGATAGGCATAAGTGGGGGCGCCGAACATGTCCTTGGCGCGTCGGCAGATATCCAGATAGGGCATTCCGGGCTTGACCATCACCATATCGGCGCCTTCTGAAAGATCGCGCTGGATCAGGCGCATGGCTTCGTCGGAATTGGCCGCGTCCATCTGATATGTCCGCTTGTCACCTTTCAATGCACCAGATGCGCCAACAGCATCGCGGAACGGGCCGTAAAAGGCGCTGGCGTATTTCGCGGCATAGCTCAGGAGGATCACGTTCTGATGGCCCGCGCTTTCCAGCGCGCTGCGCAATGCGCCAATGCGCCCATCCATCATATCAGATGGTCCGATGATATCGACACCGGCTTCGGCCTGACTAAGGCCTTGTTTCACCAATGCCTCGACGGTTTCGTCATTGACGATTTCGCCCTCCACAACAAAGCCGTCATGCCCGGTGTCTGAATAGGGATCCAGCGCGACATCCGTCATCACGACCATATCTGGCAGGGCGGCCTTGATCGCGCGAGTGGCGCGATTGCTTAGGTTGTCGGGGTTCCAGGCCTCGGCGCAATCCGAAGTGCGTCCGGCCGCATCGGTGTAGGGAAACAGGCAAATCGCAGGAATACCCATGGCAAAAGCCTCGCGTGCGGCCTCGACCACCTTGTCCACGCTCAGCCGGTTGACACCGGGCATAGAGGCGATGGGCTCTACATTACCATCACCATCGCGCACGAAAACGGGCCAGATGAAATCGCTGGGGCTTAGGGTGTTTTCGGCCACCAATGCCCGAAGGGCGGGGCTGCGGCGGATGCGACGCAAGCGCGTGGCGGGAAAGGGGGCGAGGGTAGGGCGCATGATGGTGCCTTTATCCGTGAATGGTGCTGCGTCTGGTTGCCACGGAATTTGGCGCATCTCAAGGGTAGGAATTGTCGCGCCGCGCAGGTAAGAGGGCGTTGAACACAGCTCCGGGGCATCCGCGTGGATTGGTATACAAGCGTTTTCGAAGTCATTGACATGCGTAGTTTCAGCAACCTGTGGTTCTGGATTGCGCTGGCTGTGATGTGGTCCTCTGCCAGCCATTGGGTTCTGGGAGTTCCGTGGGACATGGTTTTGCGCGCGCGCAAACGGGGCGATCAGCCTATGGCGGACATGGAGGCCATGGTGCAGATCAATGTGCGCCGCATCCTGTTCATCGCCCAAGAGTCCGGTTTGTTGATCGCCGGATTTTCGTTTTTCCTGCTGACCAGCCTCGGCCTGCTTGGGTTCGTCTATGATCGTGAATTTGCGCAGGCGGTATTTCTGTTGGGGCTGCCGATGTCGCTTGTCTGGCTGTTGACGGTGTTTACCGCAACACGCATCCGTGATTTGGAACTGGAGGGGATCGCGCTGATCAAGTGCCTGAACCGTCACCGGACCATCGTGCAGGTCATCGGAATTATCTCGATCTTCGTGACGGCCATGTGGGGGATGCTGCAAAACATGTCCTCGTCGGCCCTTGGCGGATAAAAGATCCCCCCAAGCCGGAGTAATACCGCAATGAACGGTTCTCAGACACTTACCGTATCGGGCGCACCCGAGGGATTTGACGCCCGGGTGCTACTGGACGAGGTCGCACGGGCAAAAGGGCCTGTGATCCATGTCGCACGCGACGACAAACGCATGGCGGCGATGGTTGCTGCGCTCAGATTTTTTGCGCCTGACATGCCGGTATTGTCCTTTCCCGGCTGGGATTGTTTGGCCTATGACCGGGTGTCTCCCAATCCTGATATCTCGGCATCGCGCATGGCCACATTGGCGGCACTTGTGCATGAAATGCCGGGGCAGTTTATCGTCCTGACCACGCTCAGTGCCGCGATGCAACGCATCCCCCCCCGCGCAACCCTGCGCGAAGCGGCATTTGCCGCACAGGTCAATCAGCGCATTGACGAGGCGGCGCTGCGCGCCTTTCTGGTACGGATGGGGTTCGTGCAAAGCCCGACAGTGACCGAGCCGGGCGATTATGCCGTGCGCGGTGGAATCATCGACATCTACCCGCCCGGCCCGGGTGGGCCGGTGCGACTGGACCTGTTCGGCGATGTTTTGGACGGGGTACGCCAGTTTGATCCGGCAACTCAGCGCACGGTCAAAAAACTGGACATGATCGAGCTTGCCCCGGTGTCCGAGGTGATCCTTGACGACGATGCAATTCTGAGATTTCGCCAGAATTATCGCATCGAGTTTGGATCGGCCGGGACGGATGATCCGTTGTATGAGGCGGTCAGCGCGGGCCGTAAGGCGCAGGGCGTCGAACATTGGTTGCCGTTCTTCCACGAAAAACTTGAGGTGTTGCCTGACTATCTGCCGGGTGCGCCGGTCTTGTTGGATGATGGGTTGACGCCCGCACGTCTGGCCCGTTGGGACACTGTGAAGGACCAGTATGAGGCGCGCCAACATGCGCTGAAATCCAAGGGCCGGGGCGATACCGTCTATAAACCAGTGCCGCCGGGGCTGCTTTATCTGGATGATGCCGCGTGGGATCAGGCCATGACGGGGCGGCGCGTCATTCAACTGTCCGCGCTGCCGCAGGCAACCGGGTTGGGCGTTGTCGATGCAGCCGGGCGGATAGGCCGCAATTTCGCCCCCGAACGCCAGCAGGAAAACATCAGCCTTTTCGGCGCGTTGAAAGATCATATTCAGACGAAACTTGCCGATGGTCCGGTCCTTCTTGCCAGCTATACAGAAGGTGCGCGCGAACGCATGGAAGGCCTGTTGGAAGACGAAGGCCTGATTGGCCCCGTTACCGTACCCGCCGCCACACGTTTGGGAAAATCCGGGCTGCATCTGGCCGTCTGGGGGCTGGAAACCGGATTTGAAGGACCGTTTGAAGGGCGCCACCTGACGGTGATTGCCGAACAGGATATTCTTGGGGATCGCCTGATCCGCGCACCCAAACGGCGCCGACGTGCCGAGAATTTTCTGACCGAGGCCAACAGCCTCAGCCCCGGTGATTTGGTGGTCCATGTCGATCACGGAGTCGGGCGGTATCACGGGTTGGAGGTGGTGACGGCCCTTGGCGCTGCGCACGAATGTATCGTGCTGGAATATGCCGAATCCTCCAAACTGTACCTTCCGGTTGAAAATATCGAACTGCTCAGCAAATTCGGCCACGAAGACGGGTTGCTGGATCGGCTGGGTGGTGGGGCCTGGCAATCCAAGAAGGCCCGGCTTAAGGAACGCATCCGCGAGATGGCGGACCGGCTGATCCGGCTTGCCGCCGAACGCGCCCTGCGCAAGGCCCCCGTGCTGGAGCCCGAGCACCACGCGTGGGAGGAATTCTCGGCCCGTTTCCCATATGAAGAAACCGATGACCAGCTGCGCGCGATCGAGGATGTCATGGCCGACCTTCAGGCGGGAACACCGATGGATCGCCTGATTTGCGGCGACGTCGGGTTCGGTAAAACCGAAGTGGCAATGCGCGCCGCGTTTGCCGCCGCAATGTCGGGCATGCAGGTGGCGGTGATTGCCCCAACAACCTTGCTGGCGCGCCAACACTATCAAAGTTTTGCCGAACGGTTTCGCGGCTTTCCCATTACTGTGCGCCCCTTGTCGCGGTTTGTCAGTGCCAAGGAAGCGGCCAGAACCCGCGAAGGGTTGGCGCGCGGGCAGGTGGATATTGTCGTTGGCACCCACGCGTTGTTGGCCAAGTCGGTGCGTTTTGCCAACCTTGGCCTGCTGGTCATCGACGAAGAACAGCGCTTCGGGGTTGGCCATAAAGAACGTCTAAAGGCCCTGCGCAGCGATGTGCATGTGCTGACGCTGACAGCCACACCGATTCCGCGCACGCTGCAACTCAGCCTGTCGGGGGTGCGCGACCTGTCGATCATTGGCACGCCTCCGGTCGACCGCTTGTCGATTCGCACCTATGTCAGCGAATTCGACACGGTCACAATCCGCGAGGCATTGCTGCGCGAACATTATCGTGGTGGTCAAAGCTTTTACGTGGTGCCGCGCATCACCGATCTGCCCGACATAGAAGACTTCCTGACGGCACAATTGCCGGAACTTAGCTATGTGATTGCCCATGGGCAGATGGCGGCTGGCGAGCTGGACGACCGTATGAACGCCTTTTATGATGGCAAATACGATGTTCTGGTTGCGACGACGATTGTTGAATCGGGGCTGGATATCCCCACAGCGAACACGATGGTTATCCACCGCTCGGATATGTTCGGCCTCAGCCAACTCTATCAAATCAGGGGGCGAGTCGGACGCTCCAAAACCCGCGCATATGCCTACCTGACGACAAAACCACGCATGAAGCTAACGCAAACCGCGCAAAAACGCCTGCGTGTCTTGGGAAGCTTGGACACGTTGGGCGCAGGGTTTACCTTGGCCAGTCAGGATTTGGACATTCGCGGCGCGGGCAACCTGTTGGGCGAAGAGCAATCCGGCCAGATGCGCGACGTTGGCTACGAACTCTACCAATCCATGCTGGAAGACGCGATTGCCAAGATCAAAG
Organism: Roseovarius aestuarii; assembly: GCA_027214255.1. Classification (GTDB taxonomy): domain Bacteria; phylum Pseudomonadota; class Alphaproteobacteria; order Rhodobacterales; family Rhodobacteraceae; genus Roseovarius; species Roseovarius aestuarii_A. Next base: position 9,848 of record JAPWHL010000031.1, on the reverse strand, counting down.
CGGGCGAAATGGAAGGGCTTAGCGAGGCCGATGATCAGTGGGCCCCACAGATCAATCTCGGCGTTCCTGTCCTGATTCCGGAAAATTACGTGCCTGATCTGGACGTAAGACTGGGATTGTATCGCCGCCTCAGTGGCTTGCAGAGCAAAGTGGAACTGGAAGGATTTGCTGCTGAACTTATTGACCGCTTTGGGAAACTCCCCAAAGAGGTCAACATGCTGATGCTGGTGGTTCGGATCAAGGCAATGTGTAAAAAGGCCGGGATCGCCAAGCTGGACGGTGGCCCGAAAGGCGCGACGATCCAGTTCCACAACGATAAATTCGCATCGCCCCAAGGCTTAGTGCAATACATCGAAGATCAACGGGGGCTGGCAAAACTGCGTGACAACAAGATTGTCGTGCGCCGCGATTGGAGCAAGGAAAGCGACAAGATCAAGGGCGCGTTCGCCATCGCACGTGACTTGGCTGAAAAGGTCGTCGCTGAAAAGAAGCGTCACAAAGGGTGATGCCGGGTCGGGGCGCTGCCCCCAACGTAGAATTTCCGTGGAAATTCTACGTCTCCCCCGGGATATTTTAAGCCAGAAGATTCAGTAGATTCTATACCGTATCTTCTGGCCCTAAATATCCCCGCCGGAGGCTACTGCGGTCAGCGTCACCATGCAGAATTGGGTGAAACGCGAACCCGTTCTACTGGACGCCAATGAAAGAAAGCAGGGCGCCGTAGGCGCTCAATCTGATTGCGCGCGTTGAGCGTCCTGGCTGGCTTTGAAATCGCGAAGGCGTTTGGTCAGCATTTCGCGTGCTTTGATGTTGGCGCGACGCACGCGGATCGCCGTCAAAAAGGCTTCTTCGGCGGTTTGCGAGGTCGCGCCCATCATGTTGGCCAAGTCCGCGATAATCTGGTCGTCGCCGATGATGTCGACGGCCTTGAGCACGGATTGCGCCAGTTCGTCTGCCAGATCCTCGGTGACACCCATGACTTAACGCGTGCCTTCGGTCAGGCGGCGTTTGACATAGCCGGTGACGGTATTGATCATCGTGTCCATGTGGTCGTCCTCAAAGAAGTGGCCTGCGCCCTCGACTTCGTCATGCTGGACGGTGATACCTTGTTGTTCGTGCAGTTTTGACACCAGCGTGGTTGTGTCGGCGGGCGGGGCCACACGGTCATTTGCGCCGTTGATGATCAGCCCTGATGAAGGGCAGGGTGCCAAGAACGAAAAATCATACATATTTGCTGGGGGCGAGACGCTGATAAAGCCGGTGATTTCCGGGCGGCGCATCAACAATTGCATGCCGATCCATGCTCCAAACGAAAAGCCAGCAACCCAGCAATGTTTGGAATTGGCGTTCATGGACTGCAAGTAGTCCAGCGCCGAGGCGGCGTCTGACAGCTCACCTACACCCTGATCATACTCGCCTTGGCTGCGGCCAACGCCACGAAAGTTAAACCGCAGAACCGTAAAGCCCATATTGTAAAAGGCGTAATGCAGGTTATAGACAACCTTGTTGTTCATGGTCCCGCCGAATTGGGGGTGGGGATGCAGCACGATGGCAATCGGTGCGTCCTTTTCCTTTTGCGGGTGATAACGACCTTCCAGGCGACCTTCGGGGCCGGCAAAAATAACCTCGGGCATGCGTGGTCCTTTTGGTGGTGGGGCGCGGCGCAATCTTGACGGATATGCCGACACACCTTAGAATAATTCTAAATTCTGCCCGGAGTGTTCCGGCCAGATTGGCTGCACTGCGAGATAAGCGCTGAGAGGCGCAAGGTCAATCGCTTCGACGTTGGGTGACGACAAAGCCGCCGTATCCGGGGGCAAAAGGGGATGGACTATGAAGCTCAGTACAAAGGGGCGTTATGCGATGGTCGCACTGGCCGATATCGCGTTGCAGCCTGCGGACAGTCTGGTCACGCTGGGTGATGTGTCCAAACGTCAGCAGGTGTCACTGTCTTATTTGGAGCAATTGTTTGTGAAACTGCGCCGCGCGGATTTGGTTGCATCGGTGCGTGGGCCGGGTGGGGGCTATCGTCTGGCGCGACCGGCCTCTGAAATTCGGGTGTCCGAGATTCTGGCCGCAGTGGATGAGACCGTGGATGCGTTGCACAAGGGAGCGGGGGCGTCCGGCGGCGCGTCGGGGTCGCGCGCGCAATCTATGTCAAACCGTTTGTGGGAAGGGTTAAGCGCACATGTCTATGTGTTTTTGCACCAGACCAGATTAAGCGACGTGATCGATAATACCTTGGCCCCGTGTCCGGCGGTCCCAACTCTTTTTGCGGTGGTGGACGAAGAATGAGGATGGGCCAGACACGTCGTGTTTGCGGCCGGGCATGACCCGGATTTATCTGGATCATAACGCAACCACGCCGTTACGCCCCGAGGCGCGTGCGGCGATGTGTGCTGCCATGGATGTCTGTGGCAACCCCTCTAGCGTGCATGGCGAAGGCCGGGCCGCCAAGGGGGTTGTCGAGCGCGCCCGCGCGCAGGTGGCTGCGGCGTTTGGCGCAGAGGGCCATGATGTGATTTTCACCTCTAGCGCAACTGAGGCCGCGGCGTTGGCCTGCGCCGGGCGTGGGTTGTTCGGGACGTGGATCGAACACGATGCCGTGTCGTCGTGGACCGATAACTCTTTGGCTGTGGATTCACAGGGTCGTGTAACACTTTCCGATCCTGCGCACAGCGTTTTGCAACTGGCGAACTCGGAAACCGGGATCATCCAGGCCTTGCCGCAAGACCTGATGGTAAGCGACATGACGCAGGGTTTTGGCAAGATCGCGGTGAATTTCGACGCATCAGGCGTGAAAATGGCGCTGATCTCGGCGCATAAACTGGGCGGGCCCAAGGGAATCGGCGCATTGGTGGTGCGTCGCGGTACGGATGTCGTGGCCCAAATCAAGGGCGGCGGACAGGAAATGGGGCGGCGCTCGGGGACGGAAAACGTGATTGGAATCGCGGGCTTCGGGGCCGCAGCCGAGGCAGCAGCACAGGATTTGAATGCTGATGTTTGGTCGCGGGTTGCAAAACTTAGAAACATTCTAGAAAAGAGCATTGCAGCCCGCGCAAAAGATACTATTTTTGTCGGGAATGATGTGGCGCGCTTGCCCAACACGACCTGCATGCTGACGCCGGGCTGGAAAGGCGAGACGCAGGTTATGGCATTGGACTTGGCAGGGTTTGCCGTTTCGGCGGGTTCGGCCTGTTCAAGCGGCAAGGTGCGCGCCAGCCGGGTTTTGACGGCGATGGGGTTCGCCCCCGATCTGGCGGCCTCTGCGATTCGGGTCTCAATGGGGCCTGAAACGACGGAACAGGATGTAATGCGTTTTGCCGATGTTTGGCTGAAGCGCTTGGAAAGACACCGCGCCCGCGGGGCGTGAGATTTTAAGGAGTGGACCATGACGGTTTTGGACGACACACAGGTCAAGGACGGGGTCGATCAGGAAACGGTGGACGCGGTACGCGAAGTGGGCGGGGCCTATAAATATGGCTGGTCTACTGATATCGAAATGGAATATGCGCCCAAAGGCCTGACCACAGATATCGTGCGCCTGATTTCAGAGAAAAACGAAGAACCTGAATGGATGCTGGAGTGGCGTTTGGCCGCCTATGAGCGTTGGTTGACCAAGGTTGAACCGGACTGGGCCATGGTCGATTATCCGGAAATCGACTTTCAGGAACAATATTATTACGCCCGTCCCAAATCGATGATGGTCAAACCCAAGTCGTTGGATGAGGTCGATCCCAAGCTGTTGGCAACATACAGCAAGCTGGGAATTCCTTTGAAAGAGCAGGCTATTTTGGCTGGCGTTGAAGGTGCGGGCGAAATGCCTGCCGAGGCGCGCAAAGTGGCTGTGGATGCGGTGTTTGACAGTGTTTCTGTCGGCACGACCTTTCAAAAGGAACTGCGCGAAGCGGGCGTGATCTTTTGTTCGATTTCCGAGGCAATCCGCGAGCATCCCGAGTTGGTCAAGAAATACCTTGGCTCGGTTGTGCCGGTGAACGACAACTTTTACGCGACATTGAACAGCGCAGTCTTTTCGGATGGCTCGTTCGTTTACGTGCCGCCGGGGGTGCGTTGCCCGATGGAGCTTAGCACCTATTTCCGCATCAACGCCGAAAATACGGGCCAGTTCGAGCGCACGTTGATCATTGCCGATAAAGGTAGCTATGTCAGCTACTTGGAAGGCTGTACTGCGCCGCAACGCGATGAATCTCAGCTGCATGCGGCGGTGGTGGAAATCATCATCGAAGAAGACGCCGAGGTGAAATATTCAACCGTTCAAAACTGGTACCCCGGTGATGAGAACGGCAAAGGCGGCATCTATAACTTTGTCACCAAACGCGCCGATTGCCGCGGTGACCGGGCCAAGGTGATGTGGACGCAGGTTGAAACCGGCTCTGCCGTGACGTGGAAATATCCAAGCTGCATCCTGCGCGGGGACGATTCACAGGGAGAGTTTTATTCGATCGCGATCGCCAACAACATGCAGCAGGCCGATACAGGCACAAAGATGATCCATCTTGGCAAACGCACCAAATCGCGGATCGTGTCCAAAGGCATCAGTGCGGGCAAGGCGCAGAACACGTATCGCGGATTGGTAAGTATGCACCCTAAGGCCAAGGAATCACGTAACTATACGCAATGTGACAGCCTGTTGATCGGTGACAAATGTGGCGCGCACACGGTGCCCTACATCGAAGTCAAGAACAACAGCAGCCGCGTTGAGCATGAGGCGACGACCTCCAAGGTAGACGACGATCAGATGTTCTATTGCCGCCAGCGCGGCATGGACGAGGAAGAGGCCGTTGCGCTGGTTGTCAACGGGTTCTGCAAGGACGTGTTGCAGGCCCTGCCGATGGAATTCGCAATGGAGGCACAGCAACTGGTTGCGATTTCTCTGGAAGGGTCGGTGGGCTAAACCTTGTGGTCCATTCGGATCTGACTGTTTCGCCTAAGATCGGCGCGCAGATCCTGACGAAGGCCTTTTTGCGATGGGCTGCCATTCCCGCAAGAAACGGACGAGATGTATTTTGACGCCGATGCCGCGATGGACCACGACACGGGCACACACCGCTTATGCGTAGGGCCGGTCGGCGATGCGTAACACAATGATGACCTGGCCCTGAGGCCGCACCGAAACACTCTGTATGACGAGGCTACTTATGTTGAATATCAATAACCTGCACGTTGATCTTGAAGACGAAGACAAAACAATCCTGAAGGGTGTGAACCTGTCCGTAGAGGCGGGCAAGGTGCATGCGATTATGGGGCCAAACGGCTCGGGGAAATCGACGCTCAGCTATGTTTTGGCCGGACGCGACGGGTATAAGGTCACCGAGGGCAGCGCGACATTGGACGGCGATGACATTCTGGACATGGAGCCGGAAGAGCGCGCCGCCGCAGGCCTGTTCTTGGCGTTTCAGTACCCGGTTGAAATCCCTGGTGTTGGTAACATGACCTTTCTGCGCACAGCCGTAAACGCCCAACGCAAGGCGCGCGGCGAAGACGAGATGAGCGCAGCAGAGTTCCTGAAGGTGATCCGCGCCAAGGCGAAGGATCTGAAAATTGACGCGGATATGTTGAAACGCCCGGTCAATGTTGGCTTTTCGGGTGGCGAGAAGAAACGCAACGAAATTCTGCAAATGGCGATGCTGGAACCACGGATGTGCATCCTTGATGAAACGGATTCAGGTCTGGATGTGGACGCGATGAAACTGGTCAGCGAGGGTGTGAATGCGCTGCGCACCGAAGGCCGTGGATTTTTGGTTATTACGCATTATCAACGGCTTCTGGACCATATCAAACCTGATGTTGTTCACATCATGGCCGACGGGCGCATCATCAAAACCGGTGGTCCGGAACTGGCCCTTGAGGTCGAGAAAAACGGATATGCCGACATTCTGGCGGAGGTGGCGTAATGGCACAAAGTCAGGCAAAGCGATCCTTGACCGAGAGTCGGCTAGGTGGGCTTTCGGTGTCTGCTGGTGGGACTTGGGCCACTGTGGCGCGCAATGATGCATTGGCGCGTGTGCAGGAAATGGGCCTGCCCGAGCGGCGCGATGAATACTGGAAATACACCCGCCCAGACAGTTTGACCCAAGCCGAGGTTGTCGAGGCCGCGATCTTTGACGGTGGCGACAAAGAGGTGTTTGATGGCCTTGATCGGCTGAAGATTGTCTTTGTCGACGGGGTTTTTGACGCCGATGCCAGCGATGATTTCGCGCTGGAAGGGGTTGCGATCGAACGTCTTTCTGATGCGGCTGCGGCCGACATCCATTGGGCCAAGGATCTTTACGGTGCTTTGGAAACGCGCGGGCAGACCCCGGTCAATCGCCCGTTGGCCGCGTTGAACACTGCGGCGGCCACAGACGGGATCGTGATGCATGTCACGGGCAAGGTCAGCCGTCCAATTAACCTGATTTATCATCATAAATCAAAAGTATCTGACGCGATCTTGCATCATCTGGTCAAGATTGATGCCGACGCGGATGTCACAATTCTGGAAACCGGTCCCGCCGCGGCTCGGCTTAACAAAGTGATGGAGGTGGATGTCGCGGATGATGCCGGATTCCACCATGTGCGTGTGCAGGGGCGCGATCACGAGCGGCGTGCGGTCACGCATATGTTCGCCCGTCTGGGCCATCGCAGCGCGTTCAAATCTTTCACGATGACGGCCAATGGGGTGCTGACGCGCAACGAATGCGTGATCGAGCTGACCGGTGACGATGCGCAGGCCCATGTGGCGGGGGCCGCCATGGGCGATGGCGATTTTCTACATGACGACACGGTGTTCATCACCCATGACGCCGAACGGTGCGAAAGCCGTCAGGTGTTCAAAAAGGTGCTGCGCAATGGCGCGACCGGCGTGTTTCAGGGAAAAATCCTGGTCAAGGCGGGGGCTCAGAAGACAGACGGTTATCAAATCAGCCAGTCTTTGCTGTTGGATGGCGACAGCCAGTTTCTGGCCAAACCCGAGTTGGAAATCTATGCCGATGATGTGGCGTGCTCGCACGGATCGACGTCGGGGGCGATTGACGACGAGGCGCTGTTTTACCTGCGCGCGCGCGGCGTGCCGCACGGAACGGCGACCGATCTTCTGACGCTCGCCTTTCTGGCCGAGGCGGTGGACGAGGTCGAGGATGACGCCTTGCGCGAAGAAATCGTAAGCCTTCTGGAAGGCTGGCTAGAGCGTCGGCGCGCCTGATGTCTGTCACCCGCGATATCGCCGCGACATATCGCGGGCCGGGCCGTGTAATGCGGCGCTTGCTGGCAATGGGCGAACGCGAGGATCGTGCCTTGGCAATACTGGTGGCGGGTTGCGCGGTGATGTTTATCGCGCAAATGCCGCGGCTGGCCCGCGAGGCGCATCTGACGGGGCAAGAATTGAACCCGCTGTTGGGGGGAACCCTGCTGGCATGGATGTTCATTGCGCCATTGCTTCTGTATGTGTTGGCACTGATCAGCCATTGGATCGCCCGCGCGTTTGGCGGGCGTGGCAGTGGGTTTGGCGCACGCTTGGCGCTGTTCTGGGCCTTGCTGGCTGCCAGCCCGTTGATTTTATTGCAGGGGCTGACGGCCGGGTTTGTCGGTCCGGGCGCAGCGTTAAATATCGTTGGTGTTATATGGCTGGGGTGTTTTGCCCTGTTCTGGGGCCTTGGCCTGCGCGAGGCCGAGTGGGGCACAAATGACGACTGACTTTATCTGGGATCTGACACGCCAAACGTTGTTTGATCCGCGAGCAGCAGCGTCGCGGCTGATCGCGCTACCCTTTTCGCGTGAATGGCTGTGGAAGGCGTTGGCACTGATGAGTGTGCTGAATGCCATGGTCTATGCATTGTCCATGATGGCCAGCGGCCCGCCTCAACCCGATGCAGAAATGCTCATCCCCACGGCGTTTCAATCGCCCGGTCTGATGGCGCTTTTTCTGGTCGGAGCGCTGGTTGTCACAGTTCTGACACTGACGTGGATCGGACAGAGCATGGGCGGTCGCGGCCAGATACGCGATGTCTTGGCTTTGATCGTATGGTTGCAGGTCATGCGCCTGATGGTTCAGCTTTTGTTGCTGGTCTCGGTGGTGGTCATGCCCGTACTGGGCATTCTTTTGGCCGTCGTTGCTTCTGTTTGGGGTGTTGCAATCTTGGTGTGTTTCATCGACAGGGCGCATGGGTTCGACAATCTGTTCAAGGCCGCTGCCGTGTTGATACTGTGTGTCATGGCGATGGTCGTTGGGCTGTCGGCTATACTGGGCGTGCTGATGGCCGCTGTTATGGGGGGGGCGTAAAATGCTTGATGTCAACGCAGTGCGAGCGGATTTCCCGATCCTGACCCGACAGATAAACGGACAGCCTCTGGTCTATCTGGACAATGGCGCCTCGGCGCAAAAACCGCAGGTGGTGATTGATGCGATCACCACGGCCTATAGCCATGAATATGCCAATGTGCATCGAGGGCTGCACACGTTGAGCAATCTGGCGACCGAGAAATATGAAAGCGTGCGCGGCACGATTGCACGCTTTCTTGGGGTGGCGGATGACAATCAAATCGTTCTGAATTCGGGCACGACCGAAGGGATCAACATGATCGCCTATGGATGGGCCATGCCGCGGTTTGAAACCGGTGACGAGGTGATCCTCAGCGTGATGGAGCATCACGCCAATATCGTCCCTTGGCATTTCCTGCGTGAACGTCAGGGGGCTGTACTGAAATGGGTCGATGTTGACGCAACGGGTGCGTTGGACCCGCAGGCGGTGATTGATGCGATCACGCCGCGCACCAAACTGATTGCGATCACACAGATGTCCAATGTGCTGGGCACAAAGGTCGATGTGAAAACAATCTGTGACGCGGCACGCGCGCGCGGTGTTGCTGTCTTGGTTGATGGCAGTCAGGCTGCGGTGCATATGCCCGTCGATGTTGATGATCTGGGTTGTGATTTCTATGCCATCACCGGGCACAAGCTCTATGGTCCCAGCGGGTCTGGCGCAATTTTTGTGCGCCAAGACCGCATGGCCGAGATGCGCCCGTTTATGGGCGGGGGCGACATGATTCGCGAGGTTACGCGCGATGCGGTAATCTATAATGATCCGCCGATGAAGTTTGAGGCAGGCACACCGGGTATTGTGCAAACAATCGGGCTGGGTGTGGCGCTGGAGTATATGATGGGGCTGGGGATGGGGAAGATTGCCGCCCATGAGGATAGCCTGCGAGATTATGCGGCCCAACGTCTGGCCGGGCTGAACTGGCTGCACCTGCAAGGTACGACGCCGGACAAGGGCGCTATCTTTAGCTTTACGCTGGACGGGGCAGGGCACCCGCATGACATATCGACTATTTTGGACAAAAAGGGCGTGGCCGTGCGGGCCGGGCATCACTGTGCGGGGCCGTTGATGGAGCATTTGGGCGTCACAGCCACCTGCCGCGCATCCTTTGCGGCCTACAACACCACAGACGAGGTTGACGCGCTCATCGACGGGCTGGAATTGTGCCATGATCTATTTGCCTAGGCGCATTTGCAAGGTGACGGCGCGCTGAAGCACGCCTTACGCGGAATTACCCGTTGCGAGCAGGGCCGGGGCGGTCTATATCGCCCGCAAGGCACCCATAGCTCAGCTGGATAGAGCGCTGCCCTCCGAAGGCAGAGGCCTCAGGTTCGAATCCTGATGGGTGCACCATAAAAATCAGTCTCGTGACGATAGAACGATAACCAATCCTGCATGGCATCCTGAGGTGCCCCTAGATTTGTAGACGGTTTGCTTGGTAATTTTGGAACCAAGTAGAGACGGATATGACCAAAGGAATACGGTTTACAGACGAGTTCAAACAGGACGCTGTGGCGCAGGTTGTTGAGCGTG
>JAPWHL010000030.1 GCA_027214255.1 Roseovarius aestuarii | reverse complement strand
TTCGCGGCCCTCGCTGGTTAACTGTGTCCAGCGACACGAGGCATTCCGTCGTGCCGCAAAGTTTGCGACAGAACCACCGGCTACAATCAACGCAGCCGAGGTGAAACTCTCATGGGCCGTTGGAAGGCTGTCATTGGGCCCAAGCTAAAGGCGCGCAACTTCAAAAAACAGAAAACAGAAGCCAAGATTTGCGTCTGGGTTCTCAATCGAATGACTGGGCTTGGCCGCCCAAGTTTTGAACGCACCGCCTGAAATCCGTTTCGGGTAGGGCGCGTTCCGAGCAGATTATGATCTGTGCAACACGGCCTTGAAGACCTGTTGGCAGCGCGGGGAGTGATTGTCAGCCGAGAAGCGATCCGACTGTGGGTCAATCGCTTTGGTCAACACTTTGCAAATTGCATCCGCCGGGATCGACCGCGGCCGAACGACAAGTGGCACCTGGATGAAGTCGTGATCACGATCCGTGGCAAGAAGCATTGGCTGTGGCGCGCGATCGACGCGGATGGAGACGTCCTCGATATTCTCGTGCAAACACGCCGCAATGCCAAAGCAGCAAAGCGCTTTTTCCAAAGATTGGTTTCACAGTTTGGCGAGCTGAGGGTGGTCATAACTGACAAATTGCGCAGCTATATCAAGCCGGTCAAAGCACTGGCTCCGAACGCTGACCATCGTGCGCACAAGGGCTTGAACAACGCGATCGAGGTGTCGCACCGGCCGACACGAAAACGAGAGAAGATCTTCGGTAAATTCAAATCCCACCGGCAGGCTCAGAGGTTTTTGGCCGCACATGATCTGATCACTTTGCTCTTCCGTCCTCGCCGCTATCAACTGAACGCAAATTCATACCGCCACGCCCGCTCCGATGCTTTCAACCTCTGGGCAGATTACACTGCGGAAATGATGGCATGATCCTGCCTTTGCCAAGATCCACAAGCTCATGCCAACAACTTGGCAATACCGTTCGTCCTGTCAGCGAAAATTTCATTGGAGGTCCCGCCGAATAGGATAACGATGTTTTTCAGCATAAATGGAATCGCTTGTTTAAGACAAAGTCGCCATGATCCAATCTCGGAACAGAATAGCTGCGGGCTTAGTGACATCTTTTAGTTGCAGCCAATAGGCGACATCAGGTGCGACTTTCGCGTCGGTTAATACCTGCAACCGGCCTTCGTGAATTGATTGTTTGGCAAGGAACGATGAGCACAGGGTCAAGCCCAGTCCGGCTTCGGCCATTGTAAGGGCGCCGTGATTGCTGTCGGTTTCCGCGACGTCGACAAATTTGATTTTCTTGTTTTCCTTTCGGGAAAGCCAGGTATCAAAAACATGACTAAGACCAGAGATTCTGATCAGGGGAATGCCTTGATCCTGAGAAACCACGCGGGCGGCAATTTCAGGCGCCGCAACAGCGACGAAAGGGCTTTGCACCAAGAATTCCGCACGTGGGGGCCGTACGCCAAACCCAAGAAAAATCTCGACGTCTGCGTCATATCCAAGCCGGTCCGGCGGCCATAACGCCGTTCGCAACTCCAGCAGAATGTCCGGGTGCATGCGCTGAAATTTGGGAAGCAGATCGTTGAGCCACCTCGTTGCCAGGCTTGTATTGCACAACAAACGCAATCGGTTTCGCCGGGGTGTGGCGTATCTTTTCAATGCGTTCCCGATCTGATCAAGACTAGGGGCAATTTCCGCATAAAGCCGGGTGCCCGCAGCGGTCAAAGACACACCGCGCGGCTCACGAACAAACAGTTGCCGCCCAAGCCGGATTTCCAGTGCCTTGATCTGCTGGCTCATAGCCGCCTGGGTCAGTCCAACCTCAGAGGCAGCCAGTGTCATATTGCCCAGACGTGCAGCGGCTTCAAAGCTGTGAAGCCAGTTCATCGGTGTTTTCATGGCATAAATTATTTTATTGATACGGGTTTTTTTTATTTGATGGTGCGTGAAAATGCAACCGTTACCATCCCAACTCATCGATCATAAGGAAACTCGATAAATGGCAGCAGCGATGCACCCCGCGCGCCCTTGATGCGGTCCTTTTGAAATCGGGCGCATAAATACAATAGCGATCCGCAACGCCCCGGAGCGCGAATAGCTGGAGTATCATCAGTGAGCACGCTCGCATCCAAGCCGACGAACCTACTGATCATCATCTCGGATGAGCATCGCAAGGACGCCATGGGGTGTGCCGGTCACCACATCGTCAAGACACCCAACCTTGACGCGCTGGCGGCGCGAGGCACAGTGTTTGCAAACGCCTATACCCCGTCGCCCATGTGTGTGCCGACCCGTGCCAGCCTTGCGTGCGGTGACTATGTGCACAAGACTGGCTACTGGGACAGCGCGACCCCTTACGACGGCGCTGTGCGCAGCTGGATGAGCCATCTGAAAAGGCAGGGCGTGCCGGTTACATCCATCGGGAAACTGCATTTCCGGTCATCCCGGGACGACAATGGCTTCACGGAAGAACTGCTGGCGATGCATGTGGTCGACGGTGTCGGATGGCCCGTCGGCCTGCTGCGCGAAAACCCTCCTGAATATACCTCGGCCTCGGAACTGGCCGAGGAGGTCGGGATCGGGCCCAGCACCTATACCGATTACGACCGCGAGATTACCGGGATGGCAGAAGAGTGGCTTGCAGCCTCAGAGCGCCAACGCGAACCTTGGGCCGCGTTTGTGTCTCTGGTCAGCCCTCATTATCCGTTGACCTGCCCACAGGAATTTTACGACATGTACGACCCGGCCGAGATGGATCTGCCGGTGGGCTATGCCGCGCATGCGCATCCGGACCACAGCGAGCTTCGAAATGTCGCAAGGTTCTTCGATTACGACCGATACTTTGACGAACAGAAAATGCGCGAGGCCAAGGCGGCCTATTACGGATTGACCAGCTTCATGGACGATTGCGTCGGCCGCATCCTGCAGGCGCTGCATCAGAGCGGACAGGCCGAAGATACGGTTGTGATCTACATCTCGGATCATGGTGACATGATGGGCGATCAGGGTTTCTGGACCAAACAGGTCATGTATGAACAATCGGCTGGTGTGCCGATGATAGCCGCCGGTCCGGGCCTTCCCGCGGGGCGGCGGGTCGCGACGGGAACGTCCCTGGTGGATATCGCCGCGACGGCGATCGATGTCTGCGGTGTGGACCACGATGCCCAAAGCCGGGCCTTGCCGGGGCGGTCGCTGCGCGCATTGGCAAACGCACCCGACGACATGGATCGTACGATCCTGAGTGAATACCACGATGGCGGCTCGACCACCGGCACCTTCATGGTGCGCTGGCAGAACTGGAAATACGTCCACTATGTCGGACATGAACCGCAACTGTTTGATCTTGGGGCGGACCCAGACGAGCTTTGTAATCTTGCGATTGATCGTGTCAACGATCCCGTCGTTCAGGCGGTGCTGCACGAGGGCCGGCACCGGCTGTTCGGGATCTGTGACCCTGACGCAGTCAACGCGCGGTGCTTTGCCGACCAGAAACGCCGCATCGCGGAACTGGGTGGACGGGAGGCCTGCGAAAACAGGCCCCGGTTCAATCATACGCCCGCGCCCAACCGAGAGGGAGCGGCCTTATGAGTGGAACACCCAACGTCCTGGTGATCATGACCGATCAGCAACGCGCCGACAGCCTGGGTTGCACCGGCAATTCAATAGTGCAAACGCCGAATATTGATGCCTTGGCAAGGCGCGGTGCCGTATTTCACAACCACCATACCCCGCACCAGATCTGTTCACCCAGTCGATCAACCCTGTTTTCGGGTCTCTATGCACGTCATCACGGGTTGACCCGGAACGGCGTCGCCCTGCCCGAGAAGACGCCCCTTCTGACCCATGACCTGAAGGCGGCCGGGTATCAAACGCATGGTGTGGGCAAGTTTCACTTCCAGCCGATACTTGCGGGCAAGGAACATATGATGCCGGATTCCAACGCCTTTTGGGATCAGCCCGAAAGCGAGGATTGGAACGGGCCGTTTTACGGCTTTGACACGGTGGATATCCTGATAGGTGAATCCGTCGGTGCCACCGAAGGCGGGCATTATGCCCGCTGGCTGAACGCGGTCGCGCCGGACGCTGCGGCCCTCTATTCGCCGGAAAACGCGCTGGAACCGCCGCCGGACGATATGGACGAGGTGTGGAAATCGGCGATTCCCGCCGAATTGCACTATAACAACTGGATTGCCGATCGCTCGTGCGACTTCCTGAAAGCCCACGACGGCGCCGATCCCTTCTTTCTGTTCGTGTCCTTTCCGGACCCGCACCATCCGTTCTCTCCACCGGCGCCGTGGTGCGACATGTATGATCCGCAAGACATCCCCTTGCCCTCGGCGCTGCAGGGCGAACTGACGGCGATGCCGTCCTATATTCTGGAGGGTAACAGCGAAGAAGGGGGGAAAAGCTATGTGGATTTCCTGCGCAACCCCGGACCGCCGCGCGAACAGGGGTTCCTGCAAACCACACAGCGGTTCTCGGAAGGCTCGCTGCGGCTGGCGATTGCCCATACCTATGGCCTGGTCTCGATGATCGACGACTGCGTCGGGCGCATTCTGGCGCAGCTTGATGCGCTTGGCATGGCGGACGATACGCTTGTGCTGTTCTCGTCCGATCATGGCGAGCTTCTTGGCGATCACGGTTTGATCCGCAAGGGCCCTTGCCCCTATCGGTCGCTGTTGCGGGTTCCGCTGGTGATGGCCGGTCCGGGCGTTGCGAAGGGCCCGCGCAGTGGCATCACAAGCCACCTTGACCTGCGGGCGACCCTGCAGGCCCATCTGGGGCTGGGCCAAACCGCGACAGACGGTCAGTCATTTGCCGACATGCTTGCCCGTCCCGATGCCCCCGGTCGTGACTACATGTTTGCGGAATACCATCCGCGCACCCGCATGGATACCTACAATCAATCCATTCTGACGCCGGAATGGCGCTTTACCCAGTACCCCGAGAACCCGGCTTGGGGGGAAATGTTCAACCTGCGCTCTGATCCTGGGGAACACGCGAACCTGTTCGCCGATCCAGAGTATGCCGCGCAACGCCGCCTTTTCACACAGCAGATGAAACAAGAATTCCCACCCGCAGCCAAGGCGGGCGGCCCATCGATTGCGACCTACTGATGACTGCAATCAACCATAGCAAACAAATCCTGCATCGGAGGAAAAAATGTCCCTATCCAATCTTAATCGCCGAACGTTCCTGAAGACGACAGCGGCAACGGCCATCGTGACGACTTTGCCGCTGGGCGCTGCGATGGCCGAACCCAAACGCGGCGGGCATTTCCGCATGGGCGTGGCGCATGGACAGACCACGGATACGCTGGATCCGGGCACGGCGGAAAACAACTTTATGAATGCGTTGAACCACAGCATTCATGGCCGCCTGACCGAAATTGCCCAGGACGGCTCGCTGAAACCCGAACTGGCGGAAAGTTGGGAAGCGACCCCAGACGCCTCGGAATACCGGCTGAAGATCCGTCAGGGCGTGACCTTCCATAACGGCAAGCCCGTGACCGTCGAGGACGTGATCGTCTCTATCAATCACCACCGTGGCGAGGGTTCGACCTCGGCGGCGGGCCCGATCGTGAAGCCCATCGTTGACGTTCAGGCCGATGGTGACGACATCGTTGTCTTCAAATTGTCCGGCGGCAATGCTGACTTCCCGGTTATTCTTGCTGATTTCCATCTGGCGATCTGCCCGTCCAAGGATGGCAAGATCAACTGGTCCGAAGGCATCGGTTGCGGCAGCTACATGTTGAAGGATTTCAACCCCGGTGTCAGCGCCACATTCGAGCGCAATCCAAACCACTGGCGCGATGATGTGGGTTGGTTCGACACTGTCGAGATGATTTCCTTGGTCGACCAGAACGCGCGCACCACCGCGCTGGTGTCTGGTGACGTGGATGCGGTCGACCGGGTCGATCTGAAAACCGCAGGATTGCTGGCGCGCAAGCCGGGCATCGCGATCCAGTCGGTTGCGGGCACGCAACACTATACCTTCGCGATGTCCACCAATCAGGATCCGTTCACCGACAACCATGTACGCCAAGCTCTGAAATACGCCGTGGACCGCCAAGAGTTGGTCGACAAGATCCTGTTTGGCTACGGGACCGTCGGCAACGACCACCCGATCGGCCCGGGGCAGCGGTATTTCAACACTGAACTGAAACAGAAAACCTATGACCCGGACAAGGCGAAATGGCACCTCAAGCAGGCGGGGGTCGACAGCATTTCGGTTGCGCTCTCGGGGGCCGACGCGGCCTTTGTCGGTGCAGTTGATGCCATAACGCTCTACCAGAACTCGGCCAAGCCTTGCGGCATAGACATCGTGCCAACGCGCGAGCCCAACGATGGCTACTGGTCCGATGTCTGGATGAAGAAACCTTTTTCCGCCGTCTACTGGGCCGGCCGTCCGGTCGAAGATCAGATGTTCACGACCACCTATTCATGTGGCGCATCCTGGAACGACAGTTTCTGGTGCAATGAGCGTTTCGACGAACTTCTAGTCGCCGCCCGTGCCGAGCTTGACGAAGACACGCGGCGCCAGATGTATTGGGAAATGCAGGACATCGTGTCAAACGATGGTGGCGTGATCGTACCAATGTTCGCCAACTACGTCTTTGCTCTCAGCGACAAGGTGGGGCATGGCGAATTCGGGTCAAACTGGGATCTTGACGGCGAGCGCTGGATGGAACGTTGGTGGTTCAATTAGGTCTGGAAAATGGGGGAATGGCCGGTGTGATGCCGACCATTCCCCTTCCTACGTCCCAATAAATGTAGCGCAGGTTGTACGGAGATCAGAAATTGACCACAGGTGATTACGCATTCTCAATCGTGCAGGCCTATTCCGAGATTGGCAATCATCGCACCGGAACACAGGTTGATAAAGACACGGTACGCTGGCTGGATTCTGAACTTACGGCCTGTGGCGCTGAGGTTTTGTTCCAGAAATTTCCGTATCACCATTTCGACGCACATCTGAAGGTCCAAAGCGCCGGAAACCACATCAATGCCGAGGCGCTCCACTATTCATTTGCGGGCCAATCCAGCCTACGCAATCCCGCCGCGGGTGTTGTCGACGCTCATGCCGACGAAGCGGTGATCACCCGCGAAATCAATGCGCTTGTCGCCATGGCGCGGGCTGATCGACACGATGGGCTGATCCTTGGAACGATGTGTCCTACAGGAATTCAGTGCAATATTAACCGGACATATGAGAGTTATCTGGATTTCCCCGTTGTCCTTGTTGCACCACAAGATCTAGCGACAATTCGAGCGCAGGGGGCAGAGGTATCCATCAAATCGTCCATCCACCAAAGCCAGGCAACCAATGTGATTGCTCAATTCCCTGGCCCGAAAAACGCACGACACATTGTCGTGACGACACCGATTTCAGGCTGGTTTAGATGTGCAGGTGAACGAGGTTGTGGAATAGCAGTTGCGATCATTGTGTCCAAGCGGCTGTCGGAGCATTTCGCAGTCGACCTTCTTCTTGCCAGCGGCCATGAGCTTGGCTTTCTAGGAGGGTTTCATTTGGCAAACAACTACAACGCAGACCAGCTTGCGGTGCTCCACCTTGGATCATGTATTGCGAATAGTGATGCTCAGATGACAAGTGTGCTGTCCGCTGAGCCCGAAACGACCCGAGATATTTCCGAAGCATTAAAGAATATAGATATCACGCCGACACTTCCCGCCGACGCAACTAATCCCGACGATTGGATCGGAGAGTCGATGTGTTGGGCACACAATGGCAGGCCGATGCTATCTGTGGCGGGACAAGCCCCCAACTTTCATACGCCTTGTGATTTGCCCGAACGGGTAACCAGTGCCGATTTGCTTGAGAGGTCTATTGACGCCATTGAACGTGCGACTTTAGCGTTGGTGTTGTCTCGCTAATTAACTGTAAAATGACGCGCAGCGAGTGTGTAAGGCGCGGTTATGGCAGTATGGTCAGCACCATCTTTGCAGAACCTAAACCAAGTGTTCCCGACAGGGCCCCCTGCCCTCTTTTGGAAGCATTCCGAACAAGGGCGAACGAAGTCGGTTTCCGCCCAAGTCGCAGACCCTGGATCGTTGTCATATATCTCCGTGGACCGTTCTCCGATATTGCCAAGTTGTTGGCAGCAGATTGTGATTTATTGGCAAAGGTTGGATCATGCCGCCATTTCAGCGGTGTAATCGACCCAGAGGCTGAAGCCATCGGAGCGGGCGTGGCGGTATGAAGTTGCGTTCAGTTGATAGCGGCGGGGACGGAAGAGCAGGTTGATCTGGTCATGTGCGGTCAAAAATCTCTGAGCCTGCCGGTGGGATTTGAATTTGCCGAAGATCTTCTCTCGTTTGCGTGTCGGCCGGTGCGACACTTCGATCGCGTTGTTCAATCCCTTGTGCGCACGATGGTCAACGTTCGGGGCCAGTGTTTTGATCGGACTTATATAGCTGCGTAATTTATCGGTGATGACGACCCTAGGCTCACCAAACTTGGTAACCAGTCTTCTGAAAAACCGCTTCGCAGCCTTGGCACTACGGCGTGTTTGCACGAGAATATCAAGAACGTCTCCATTGGCGTCGATCGCGCGCCACAGCCAATGCTTCTTGTCACGGATCGTGATCACGACTTCGTCCAGGTGCCACTTGTCGTTTGGCCGCGGTCGATCCCGGCGGATGCAATTTGCAAAGTGTTGACCAAAGCGATTGACCCACAGTCGGATCGCTTCCCGGCTGACAATCACTCCCCGCGCTGCCAACAGGTCTTCAACATCAGCCGTGCTCAGAGCTAACCGATGGTACGCCCAGACAGCGTACGCAATAATCTCACGAGGATACCGGAAGCCCTTCAGGCGTGGCATAGTAATTGGAATATTCATCGGGCCAACATACATTTACCAAACCCAGCCAACAACTTGGCAATACCCCGGCGTGTGTTGAACGGGATTATCTTCATCAATCGCAATGTGTTGAGGTGGCGTGATGCACCTGCGGCGGCTTTGTCATGTTGTTGACGCGTCCTAGCTGCGCGCATAACCATCTCTCATGATCAACTAAGTTTCACAGCCTCGCCTGAAGGGCTTCCGGTTTCCTCGGTCCGCCATCTCCTATGCCGTCTGGGCCTACCATCGGTTTGCCCTGAGCCTGCGCAATGTCGAGGATTTGTTGGCCGAGCGGGGCATAATCCTCTCTTATGAAAGCATCCGGGCGTGGTGCCAGCGGTTCGGAACGCAGATAGCGGCCAAGATCCGTCGCAATTGCCCGGTTCCTGCCGACAAATGGCACCTGGACGAGGTCGTGATTTCAATTCGAGGGCGACAACATTGGCTTTTGCGAGCGGTCGACGCCAACGGAGGCGTGCTGGAGATCTTGATCCAGAGCCGCAGAAATGCCCATGCAGCCAAGCGTTTCCTGATGAAGTTGATGAAGCGATGCGGTGTGCCAAGTGTCCTCGTGACCGACAAACTGCGCAGCTATGGCGTGGCGGTGCGTGACCTTTGCCCGAGCGTCAATCATCGCTCCCACAAGGGTTTGAACAATCGATCAGAGGCGTCGCATCGACACACACGACGAAGAGAAAAAATCATGGGTCGTTTCAAATCCCCCCGCCAGGCACAGCGTTTTCTATCCGGTCACGATCTGGCCGCGACCATCTTCCGTCCAAAACGCCACTGCCTTTCCGCAATATCCTAGGCCAAAGACCTTTATCAGCCCAACTCTGAATGCGGCGGAGTAGATTATAGAAGCATTGTTAAATTAAGGGGCGCAATTTCGACCTGTCGTGTTTCCCACAAGTCAACGAAACAACACCGACGTATCGGCCTGACCGTATTCCAGGCGAACCGAACTTTATTAGGTCTGTTCACTAGGCCCGAAGCCATTAGAATCCATTTCCCCAAGAGGCATCAGAATGCCCGGTTTACTCTCTAGTGCATGGATTTTGGTAACACAGCCCCAACATGCCGAAATTGCAAATAGGCACAGAAACGAACTTTTAATTATACATAACAGTTTGTTAAGAGTTTCGACCTGTTGCAACGCCTATTGGCACTGTGGATAACTTTCGCACTACATTTAGATTTTCCTTGCCGGACTCGCTGGATCGTGGCATTTCCATTCTGACGGCAAAAAGCGTCAGACAAGCTGTACGCCGTCAGAATGACCAAGAGCCTCAACAGAGGCCAGGAGCGGGCGACAGGACATGGATGAACGTAACGCTGGATATGCGCAAGGCATAGGCTCTTCTGACATTGGAGCGTTTGCCGACAATTTGGCCGAGTCCTTGGATCGCCAGATGAAGATCGCATTCGAACCCGAAGAGCGGAAGTCTCTGCGGCGTTTCAGCTCGACCGAAGTGGCCGGCCTCTTGCGCGTAAGTCCCTCTAATCTGCGCAACCGACACAAAGACGGCAGCTTTCCGGAAGTGCACACAGACAATCGCGGGCACCGATTTTACACGGCTGAAGAAGTCGACACGTTGCGAAATGTTTTGGGACGCACGGGAAAGAACGCCGAAGCCTATCGTCCAGGCCGCCGGGATGGCGACCGACTTCAGGTGATATCTGTCGTCAATTTCAAAGGCGGCAGCTCAAAAACAACGGCAACGATACATCTTGCACAACGATATGCCTTGCGCGGTTATCGTGTGCTGGTCCTGGACCTCGATCCCCAAGCAAGTTTGACGACGTTTTTTGGCTTTCGACCCGAGCTTGAGTTCGCCGATGGCGGCACAATCTATGATGCCCTGCGGTACGAGGACCAAGTTCCGCTTTCGAACGTTATTCAAAAGACTTACTTCCATAATCTTGACATGGTTCCAGCCGGTTTGATGCTTTCTGAGTACGAAACAGAGACTGCAAACGCTCTCGCCCGGCGCGTACAACCCATTTTTGCAGAGCGTTTAGCCTTGGCACTTGAAGAGGTTGAGGCAAACTATGACATTGTCCTGATCGACTGTCCGCCACAACTTGGTTTTCTAACCTTGACTGCCCTGGCAGCCTCGACGGGGCTATTGGTAACCGTCGTACCAGGTATGCTTGACATCGCATCCATGAGCCAATTCCTGAAGCTTGCTTCAGAAACGGTGAAAGCCGTGGAAGAAGCCATCGGTCGGCATGTTACATGGGATTTTGTAAAATTCCTTATTACCAGATATGAGCCCTCGGACGGACCTCAGACCCAAATGGCAGGCTACCTAAGATCGATTCTGGCCGGACAAGTCATGACGGAGCCAATGCTGAAGTCCACGGCAATTTCAGACGCAGGGATGACCCAGCAGACTGTCTACGAGGTTGATCCAAGCCAGTTCATCAGAAAAACAATTGATCGCGCCCTGACCAGCGTAAACGGCGTTGGCGACGAACTGGAGCAGACGATCCAAATGGCATGGGGACGTCGCTGATGGCACGAAACATCTTCAACCAGCCTCCAAAGGACGACAAGGAGAGCGTGGCCCCCTCCCCTACCCCGCCAAAAGCGGCAAAGCTGCCGGGGTCTGTTGGCGGATTACGTGACTCTTTACGCGAGATCACAGCAAACTCGATCCGGGACATTGAACCAGATCAGATTGACATGGATGGTCTACGCGATCGCCTGGTATTGGAAGATTCCAGCATCGATGACTTGGCCGATAGTATCGCCAAACATGGTCAGCAAGTGCCAATCATGGTGCGTCCATCTGCGCAACCGGACAGATACCGCATCATATATGGCCGCAGGCGACTCGCGGCAATCCGCAAGGCCGGAGGAACGGTCAAGGCGATTGTTCGAACCCTGGACGACGACGCTTCTTTGATCGCTCAGGGCCAAGAAAACAACCTTAGGCTTGATCCGTCTTTCATTGAAAAATCATTATTTATCAAAGAGATGCAGGAATCTGGCTACAAACCGGGTGTCATTCAAGATGCTCTCGGCCTGACCCGGCAAGGTGTATCCAACCACAGAGTCGTCATAGAACAGCTGCCTGATGGGCTTGTTCAACTTATCGGACCGGCACATGGCATCGGTCGACGACAGTGGGCTGATCTGGCGGCCTTAGCGGAGAAGGTGAATTTGTTGGACATCGCCAAAGAGGCAATCACCGCCCTGCCCGACGACACCCCCAGTTCTGAAAAGTTCCAGGCGGTCTACTCGGCTTGCACAACCAAAGCACGGGGCGACAAAAAGCGGCCCAATCGTACTCTGACATCTGTGATCAAAGATGAGACCGGCAGTTCACTGGGCATGCTGACAGTCGACGAGAAAGCGATCGCCATCAAGGTCCTTAAAAAGGACAATCCAGAATTCGGCCAATGGCTGGAAGAGCGCGCAGAAACCACGCTTTTGCAGCTGTTTGAACAATGGCGGAATGAGAGAGGCTCTGGGTCCTAACCCAAGCCATACAGAGCAACACGAGCAGAGGAGAGAAGCGAAGACCAAAAGAAAAGAGCCCCCCAAAGTTTCCCCTGGAGAGCCCTCATCATTCGATTTGCACTCATGATGTAGCAAGCTCCGACAGACCGGTCAAGAGTCACCGATTCGGTGGACGATCTTTTGTTCCCTTTTTCCACGAGAAATCGAGGGAAGAGACAGGAAAGTTGTGGGCTTAACGGTCATCGTGAACAAACTATGGCATTTACAAAACTGTCGATCGGAACCGCAGGGGCTAACGCAACTAGCGGCGCAATTTCAACGCCTGAAACCGACGTCTGGAGCATCTTCAGAGCCTTGAGAGATGCCCGAAGCGCATTCGGCCTGCGGCCTGGGCACATCCAAACGCTCCAAGCTATGCTTAGCTTCTTGAAGCCTGGCCATGGAGAAACCGTCTTTGCGTCCAATAACTCTATCTGCCAACGTGTTGGCGGGATAGACGAACGGACACTCAGAAGGCACATCAATCGTTTCGTTGAACTTGGTTTCATCAAACGCAATGACAGCTCGAACCGAAAAAGGTACCGCACTCGCTCATCCAGTGGGGAGTGCATCAGTTATGGATTATCTCTGACCCCCCTGCTCCATCGCGCTAGCGAATTTATCGCTATCGCACAAGAAATCGAGAATAACCGACGGGATCGGATATTCATCCGCAAACAAATCCTTACAAAACTCGCCCATTTGGAAGAACACGATCCCGCAAACACATTTATCCACCAAGCACGCAAACAGCTAAGAAGGAAGCTAAGCCTCCCCGATTACCGCGCGTTACTGGCCGACTCAGAGGCAGAATGCCAGCGTCTAGCCACCCCGGATGACGCTCCTGAAACTATGCAATTGCCCGTCAATGACGGTCATACTGTCCGGCACATATCAAAGTCTAAAGAAGAAAAAAAAGATTTAGAACAAGAACCAGTCACTGAAATTCTGACAACTGAGTTGCTAACGTCGGTTTGCGATCAGGCGACATCCTTTTCCACAGAAAAGCTTAGAAGCTGGAAGGATATCGAAAACCATGCTCGAACGCTCGCACCAATGGTAGGCATTCACCCGGAAACCTTCGAAAGAGCCAAAAGTACTGCAGGATCTCAAAAAGTATCGTGCGCAATTTTCATCTTGCTACAGCTTGGGCAACGCATCAGGGATTTCGGCGCTTATTTTCACAGTATCACTATGGGGCATCGAAAAGATCAATTTGATCCACTAATTTTGGTCAAACGGTTATCTAATATGCGAGCTATTTAGTGTCCACCGCGGTGGACATCTAACAGTAACAACGCCTGTGACCTTGACGAGGTAGCGTACCAGTCTAACGACGAGATCGAAGTGAACATAATAGGTGTATGCTGGTTCCTTGAAACCTTTTGGACCAGCATCTGTCCACCGCGGTGGACAATTGAACGGCAACTGCACCGGAGTGGCGGCATCAACAGGAGCCGAAGACGTCCACGTACAAATTGTTATTTCACGGGATTGTTGCACGGATTGACACTGGGCATGGTTTTCATGCAACCGCTGCGCCAAAGCCATGGCCTGATACGCTCCATTGCAGGGTTGCTGGGGATTAATATTGCGGTGCCGGGTTTTTCCACCTTATCGCGCTGGGGCCGCGGTTTAGTTTTGCAAGCGGAACACAGGACGGACAACCAAGCCGGGATCCATCTGGTGGTTGACAGCACCGGACTGAAGATATTCGGCGAGGGCGAATGGCTTGAGGAGAAGCATAAAACCAGGCGTAAATGGCGCTCTTGGCGCAAGCTGCACCTCGACCTTGATCTGGTTAGTGGCGAGATTGTCTGTGCGGATCTCACCACCGATAACGCCGACTCTCCATCAGCGCTGCCAAGTCTCGTGGATCAAGTCAACGGTCCGGTTGATCTATTCCTCGCAGACGGAGCTTACGACGGAGAGCCAACATCTGATTTGCTTGCCGCTCGGTTCGGATCGACGATCGAGGTCATGATCCCGCCTCCCAAAAACGCAATACTGAGCCCCAATGCGGCCAAGGATCCGACGGAACCTGACTGCCATATCGCCGAGATCACAGCCCGCGGGCGGATGGCCTGGCAGAAAGTCACTGGCTACAATCAACGCAGCCGAGGTGAAACCCTAATGGGCCGCTGGTAGGCAGTTATCGGGCCGAAGTTAAATGCCCACACTTTCGAAAATCAGAAAACAGAAGCCACGATTGCCGCCTGAGGCCTGTTCCTCAAAAATCTCGACGCAGCCGGCGGTTTTCAGCGCTTCGGACTGGGGCAGGCGCGTCTGTTCCTCGGTCGAGACGCGGGCATAGCCGATCAAAGACATCAAAACGGTCCATTTGCAAATTCAGATACCCCAATAGACGACAGTTTGACCCTGAGTGTGTCATCAGCGATATTGAGTTTTGACAAACTTTGCCATACTCTCCATCTGGAAGGAGACCATGATGGGCACCATGAATATTTCATTGCCGGACCCTATGAAAAGCTGGGTCGAAGATCAGGCAAAAACCGGACGCTATGCTAACTCTAGCGACTATGTACGCGATCTGATTCGGCGCGACCGTATGCGAAGTGAGGCGATTGCAGAGATACAAGAAGCTGTTGATGCTGGCCTCTCCAGCGGCACCGCAGCCCCACTCGATCGCAGCACGTTCAAGTCCCGGATGCACGCCAAGTATGCCGGAGAGTAGTGGTTGGGTCATCCGACCCGCCGCTGAAACCGACTTGTCTGACATCTGGCACCGCGGCGCGGACATCTGGGGCATCGAGCAGGCGGATCGCTATGCCGATGGATTGTTCGCGCTCTTCGACCTGCTTGCTGACTTTCCAGAGATGGCCCGTGAGCGCGGTGAGTTCACCCCCCCGGTACGTATCCATCCCAGCGGGGTGCATCTGGTAATCTACCGAGCGGATAGGCAGGGAGTCCAGATTATCCGCATAATACATGCTCACCAGAACCTGACGGCCTATCTCCTGGAAGGGTGAGCGTCATAACCCCGCAGCCTTGGTCAGGTTCACGCGGAACCGGTCACGGCGGCGCTGGTAGCGGCGGGTCATCTCGGCGCTGGCGTGGCCCAGATGTTTCTGGACATAACGTTCGTCCACCTCGGCACTGCTGGCCAGACCCGCGCGCAGGCTGTGGCCCGAAAACAGTGCCAGGCGTTCTTTCTCGGGTAGTTCGGACCGGAGGCCGGCGTCCAGCACGGTGCGCTTGATCAGCCGCGCGACGTGTTTGTCGCTGAGCCGGGCCTGCAAGGCTTGCGTTGCGTCCCGCGATGTGCGCGTGAACACCGGGCCGAAATCAATCTTTGCAAAATGCAGCCACTGCTCAAGCGCGTGAACCGGACAGGACTGTACGGACGCGCCGCGACCGATTTCGACCTCGCGCCAGCCTGTCTTGGCGTTTAGCGTCAGCAGGGCGCCCTTGGTGAGGATCTCGATCCATCCGCCGCTGTCGGGCGTGTCATCCTTGTGAACATCCAGACTGACGATTTCGGATCGGCGCAACCCGCCGGCATAGCCCAGAAGAAGGATCGCCCGGTCGCGCAGCCCGCGAAGGTCGTAGGGCAGGGTGTCCACCATCGCCAGAATATCGTCGCGCAGAACGGCCTCTTTTTGCACCGGCGGGCGCGCGTGCTTGCGTTTGATCCCGGCCAGGACCGCAGTAATATGGCGGTTCTTGCGATCCAGGGCAAAGCCGCGTTGTGTGAAGCTCCAGTTGAGGCCCGACAGACGCCGTTCGATGGTCGAGACAGCCAAGGCCGGGGCGTTGCCCGCAGGCGTCGCCAGATCCGCCAGATAGAGCCCGATCATCTCGGGGGATGGGGGCTGCGGCTCGGTGCCCTTCATCCGGCACCAACGCGTGAAATGCTCCCAATCTTTCGCATAGGCTTTCAACGTGTTCTCGGATGCGGCGTGCTGCGCGTAGTGGCGGGCGGTGTCGACCAACCGGTCCAGCGACCCCGAGCCAGCGATGTGAGAGGGCAGGGCTATGGCGAGGATATTCTCCTGATCTGTCTCGGTGTCCGCAGCACCAACCGATGAGTCGGAGTGTGACAACGTTGGTTTCCCGGTCTTCGAGCCCATAGTTTCCCCGAAATCTCGCTGGTTTTGAGATGTTGACGCAGCCTATCTTTTTATGTCCGATAATGCAAACTTATTGGACATGTTGGGTGAATTCAAGGTGGGGCGGTTTGTTCATCAAATTATGGACTAAAGCGCCGTTAAGGTATAGTCTTGTGACATGACATATCAGTCCACCGCCATCACAAACGACTTCCTCACGCTACCGAAACTGCCTGGTTGGGTCACCACCGGGCGTGCCGAAACCCTTGATACTTTGGCCTTTCGCTCGGGGACGGCGCTTGCCGTGCTCGATCAGCTTGTGTCCGATCCGCGGCATGGCGTGCCGCGGAAATTGCTGGCGAACCGGTTGGCCCTGACCGCCGCGACGGCGACCTCGAAGCTGGAAGGGCGGCTGGCACGAGAGTCGGATATCCGAGACTCCTATCACCTTGCGCCGCCGGGCGAGGCGCGAGGGCCGGATGGCGATCTGCTGGCGTTCTGGCGCGACGCGGTGAGGCTTCGGTTGCGTGGGCCCGGCGAGATCGCCGACCTGGTTGGTCCTGACTTCGCGAGAGAGGTGGGGGTCTGGCTCGACACCGGACAGGAGCGTGCGCTGACCCACGGTCCCTTGGCAGGCTGCATTGCTGTCCTGCGCGCCGTTCTCGGCGCCGAGGACCGTGCGGAACGGGTTGCCTGCATGCTCTCGGATGTTGTTTTGGCGAGAACACTTAACTGGAAAATTGTGCTGCCGGTTTCGGCACATCGGCTGACAAAGACGACGCTACGTGACCTAACCGAGCGCGGACAGGGGGCCGAGTTGGCGGTTCAGGCGCGGATTCTGGAGAGCATCGAAGGTGTCATCGGGTTGGTGCGGGACCTTGCCCGCAGCGCGGAAGCGCTTCGTTCTGTTGCGCCGAAGCTGCGGGCCAAAGGGTCTGTCGCAGCGGTCGATCTGTTCCTGACCGAGGATGCGGTGGCGCCGACGTCGATGCTGTCACCGCGTATTCAAGGAACCTCGATCCCGATGACGGATCGCGCGGCGCGGCGGTTTTGCGACCGGCTGGTCGAGCTGGGTGTCGCGCGGGAGCTGACTGGGCGCCCGACGTTCCGGCTCTACGGGATCGCGGCATGACGGTAGCGACCAGGAAACGAAAACCGACGGACGAGGGCAGTGCTGTCTTTGACCGTAACCTCGACGATCTGCCGCAGGAGTTGCGCTGGCGCGAGTGGATGGGCCGGATCGAGGCGGTGCTGTTTGCCAGTGGCTCGCCGGTCGGACGTGAGGATCTGGCGCGTGTGGTGGGGCAGGGGGCGTCGGTCGAAATGTTGATCGAGGATATTCGGGCAGAGCTGACTGGCCGACCGTATGAGCTGGCGCAGGCGGCTGGTGGCTGGATGTTCCGGACCCGACCTCAGTTTGCGGATGCCATCAAGGCGGCTGCCGATTTCGGGGATCAGTCGCTCGCCTTCACGGAGATGGAGATGGGGGTGCTCTGCGCTATCGCCTATCACCAGCCGATCGACCGCGCCGGTCTGGCGGATATCTTCGGTAAGGAGGTCAGCCGCGATCTGCTAGCTCGGCTGCGCTATAAGAATCTGATCGCAAGTGGTCCACGCTCGCCGCGGCCCGGCGCGCCGCATACCTTCGTGACGACGAAGACGTTTCTGGTGGCGTTCGATCTGGGTAGTTTACGAGATCTGCCTGAACTTGAGATTGAATAGTGTGCAATCAAATCGTTTCGCAATTGAATGATTTTTAGGAATTTCGGACTAAAGCAAGATAGCTTTCTACGCCGGTTCTGATCGCGAACTCGGGCAATAAAACCATGAGCTTTGGCAATTCCACCTGACGATATACAAGGTCTAGCCCTTCGGGTGCCAGCAACATTTCGATTGGATTGTCCAGTGACCAGAGAATTGGTTCTCTTGGTAGGGATCGGAACTAAATTGAGATTAACCCGTATAAGTTATTGTTTTACTTATATTGCGCCTATTTCGTTGTGTTTCAGTCTGACGGTTTTGTGTGACATCTGTTGATGCCTCGGTAGCCATTTAGGCCTATGCTTTTCGCAATATCAAGTGAGTTTGTAGGTCGCCCTGGTGTTGCACTGAGAACCGAGCCTCATTGGTTGTTGGCACATCTTGCCCGTCAATCATCGGGTCATCTGCGCGATCGACCGCTTCTTCCAGCAGCACCTCCAACGCCCGTCCCTCGATCTCGCGCGCTTCAAACAGGGTGTCCGCGATGTTCATCAGGGCTTGTCGGTTTTCTGAAAGCAGCGCGGTCGCCTTTGCCTCTGCAGCCTTCAACCGTGCTGTGGCCCGGACGGCCAGGTCATGTGGGATATCATAGGGGCGCGGTGGATGGGGGATGTCGTGCCAGAGCATTGTGTTTTCTGCAAAGCCAAACTGGGCTTCGGCTTGCAGGGCTAGCCGGGTGGCCTTGGCGAGATCGCTGTCGATCCCGCAGCCAGCACCGTTCGAGATCGAGTTGCACAAGAGGTGTTCGGCCGTGCGGCCCGCGAGCAGCATCGCCAGGTCGTCGTTCAAGGTCTTGTTGGTCTGCATCACCCGTTGGTCACGCAGCACCGCGCCGCCTTTTGAGGTGACCCGCGCGAGGGTGGCACGTGGCAACCCTAGAACGTGACCAATGAGCAAATGTCCGGCCTCGTGTGCTGCAATCCGGCGCAGCAAGGGGGTGTCCGGACACGGTAGATAAAGGTCGGCCGCGCGCCGCAAAAGCCTGTCCGAGATATCGCTCTGCGCCTCGCGCGCGAGTGTCCGGGTTTTGCGAATAAAGTCGTCAATCTCTGCCCCTGTCGCCCCGATCATGCGTGCCGCGATGTGGCGTAGTTCGCGCGCCTCAACCACGTGTCCGAGCTTGGCCTGAAGAAACGAGGTGATTGCTACGAGATTTAACGGGGCAATTGCAATGTGACGATCAAAGCGACCGGCGCGGACCACCGCCTCATCCACGACAGTCAGGTGGTTTGTGGCCCCGACAAGAACCACGCCTGCCGTCGCATTCACGCGATCGATTTGTGTCAGCAAGCCGGTGACGACCCCGATCATGTATCGGCTATTATGGACCTCACTGCTTCGAGCATAAAAGGCGTCGATCTCATCAATAAAGAGCACCGAAGGCGCGCTGTTGATGGCCTCGTTGACAGCCATGTCGAGGGCGCGCAGCATGTCACCTTGATGGCCCGCTTTTTGACAATCTGCGTAGCTTGTCTTGATCAGCGGCAGGCCCGCACTGTTCGCAAATGCGGTCGGCAGAAGGGTTTTACCAGTGCCGGGCGGGCCATAAAACAGCAGGCTAGATGTGACTTGGTCCCAGGACACCTCGCCGGCTTGCCAGGAATTCAAATCCTCTTGTAGCTGCATAAAGGCCGCGACGGCCTCATCTTGACCAAAGACATCACTGAGCATTGGTCCCGCTGCCCGCGGCGCAGCGGCGGCAAACCGCGACAGGCGCTGCGCGACCTCGATTGCGGTATCGGCCTGGAAGGCCATGATGAGTTTTAAATTCGTGAGGCTGCCAAGCGCTGTGGTCGTCGGCAATGTGTCCACAAGCGCATCGGTGACACCTGGGCTGGTCGGCGTATGCGTCAGCGACAGTACAGCGAGGATCATCTCGTGACTGGTAGGCGCGAGACGTAGATCATGCCCAACCAGGTCCTGCACTTGGGGAGAGGTGATCTGTTCGGAGGGGGTGAGTATCAAGACGCTGTGCCCCTCATGCAGGAAGCTGCGCAGTTTGACTTCCGCAAGCGCGATGATGGTCTTGCCGCTGGTGGCCGCCTCTGGCGCGCGCCAGATTTTGCCGGAGCGCCCAACCGCAAAAGCTTCCGGATACAGCGCTTGAGCAGCAATCTCGACGAACTCACCCATATCGTGATCGGGCAAGGTGAGACAGACTGGCCGCCCATCTCGCATCATCGCCGTCAGAGCGCGATCCTCAAAGGTCTTGGCGAGCTGCAAGATCGCCAGAGCCTGCATGCAATGTGTGCCGTTGAGCGGCGCGGGCGCCGGCGGATCGAGCAAGGGTGGGTCATCGGGGGCAGCTTCAGGTTCAGGCCAGCCCGGAACTTCGTCATCGACGTGACTGATCCGCTCAAAGAGATCACTGACCGTCAGGGCGTGCTCGAGCAGATGGGACTTGGCAGCAGAAAAGCCGGGGAGTGAGGAAAAATTCTGGGTCATGGCAGACCTCCAAAGCATTGGGTCGCAGGCCACGGCGACAGTGCCGCGACCTTATAAAGGGGGAGGGTGAACCGCTCAGGCGGCGTTCAGCTGCGCGGGCGCCTCATCAAGCGTCTCGCTCGCCTCGAGTGCGTCAAGCGCACTGCGCAGACTTTCAAACGGGTGGTCCCGCAGGCGTGGGATTTCCGATAATGCGATCTGCTGCTGTGCGGCCTTGGAGGCGCTGAACTTGACCACATTATGATGCAGGATCACCAGCGCCAGCAGATCGAAGGCATCGTGGCGATAACCGCGCACCCCGCTGGCGTGGCGCGGGTTGCCATGGGCGACCTTGAACCAGAAGGCGTTGTTCTCTGCGCTCAAGCGGACCTTGATTTGCAACCGCAGAGGGCGATCGTCGAGATAGATCACTCGATCATATGGTTGGAACTCCTGCGACGGATGACTGTCGATGCCAAGGCGCATCAAGAGGCTATCGCAGAGCAGCTCAGCGGCGCTGCCAAAGCGTTTGGCGTGGTGGGTCTTGGCCGCCGTCGAGATGTCGGGAAACGTGTGCAGCTCGGTGAGCGGAACAAGCGCGTCTGCGCGCGGCGTGGGGTGGCGTGGCAAATCCAGCCCCCGCAAATAGGGTTGAGTGATCATGATCTGATCCTTTCGAGTGAAGGGCAGGGGGCGCGCCAAACGTCATGCCGAAAATGGCGCTGACGTCCGGCACGCGACTGACAGGCGCGGCGGGTTATGCCACGCGCGCTGTCAGGGCCTCGCTCGGTGTGGGATCAGGATCATCATCACGGTGGTAGGCGACAGCACCAAACCGCTCCAAAGCAAAGAGCGCGTTCAGGGACGCGTCGGCCTCGGCGATCAACGTATTTACAGCAAGATCAGACGCGGTCGCGCCGCGGACACGAAACAAGCCACTGTGGCGGATGTAACGCTCATAGAGCGCAAGCATATCGCCATAATCGGTCAAGGACAGACACAGCTGATAGACCTGCGCGATCTGTTTGAGCGCGCGATCGGCAGCGCGGCGATTAGGGGTGCTGAGCACTGTCTCCAACGCCGCATCGAGCGCAGACCAAGCCTCATCGGCCTCGCTCTGGAACAGCGCCAGCGACGGATCAAAACGGGCACCGCCAGCGAACTCCAAGTCGTTCTCTGACGTCACCGCGTGATGCGCCGCGCGCAGCAACCCGCGAAACGCGTGGCTCACAGGTGTATGTGAATGTGGGACTTCATGCACGCCGGGGGGCGTGTTAGGGATTGAATCAGCCATGTTGATCTCCTCAGCAGATTGGCGTGGTTAGGGCGTTGTGGGAGGGTCCAACTCCCGCTTCGCCCGACTTAAAGAACGCTACATGTTCAGCGCTCCGATTAAGAATCTATGGCTGAGATTTTGGCTTCCAAGAGTCAACGGGCGAGAAATTCGTGCAACGCACGCTAAGTCGCAGAGGCGACTCGGGATTTTTTTGATGCAAGAATACTTACAGGGATCGAGCGGCGCCGAAAGAAAGTGTAAAAAGGGCGAATTTTGTTTAAAAACTCATGCTTGATCGACGCGTAAGTTGCCGATTCAATTCTTCAGGCGAGCGGGAGATTTGAGCGATGTTGGGGCCGCGAACAGAAGATTCGCACCAGTCTTCGTGCACGCGAGAATAGAATCTCGCTCTCAGATTATGAGTTGTTCCAGTTCCAACAAATGGTGTAGTCACGTTAACCGGTCAGATCTGCCGACAAGCGCGTTTGTTCTTAGGCATCCCGGAGGAACACCCAACCAATCAGTTACAGCCGCTGGCAGGCCATTCCGATAACTTGGTTGCGGTAGACTGGTCATTTGTCGGAAGTGTCGGATTTGTCGGAAGTCCACTGCACGAATTCCGACAAATCCGACAAAACGTCCCACCCTGTTCAATCATATGGTTCGCTGGCGGTCATATCTGGCCTGAGGATGCGCATGCTTATTTTGTACCCCCGTGCGATACCTGCCCCTTTGGGAGCTTTGGACATTGCGTTGCGTCCTTCGCCGAAGGTGAGGAAACCATACGCTGCCAACGCATGGACAGCGGTACGGGCATTATGCTGGGCATGGGCCTGCATCCAGGCTCCACGCGACAGATAGATGTGCTCTCCATTGCGCCAGCCGATCGGGGTCGCAACCGCAGGCGCACCATCCGCAAGGTCCTGAATCCGGCTCTCGTTTTTGCGCAGGAAGGCCCGCATCCGGGTGACACTTTCTTCTGCTTCAAGTTCTGCCTCCGGCTTTTGTAGCTCAAGCCAGGATCCATATAGCTCCAGTGATGCATTCAAAGCCTCATCTGGCGGCCACCCCGTAATGCCAAAACGACTGGCAAGCTCTCCCCCAGCCGCAAACACACAGAACCGCGTCAGTGCCCGTTCCTGTAGATTGCTCTGGATCTGAGGATAACGGGTCCGTGCCATATCACGGCAGCGCAGCATGACGTCACGCGCGTACTGCAGCACCTCATCTCTGTCCTCGAGAATGCCCTTCACAAATGCCGGTCCCGCAACCCCGTGGTTCCGTGCCGCCGAAGCTTTCAACTCATCGCTAAAGATGCGCCCATCCGGCGCGCCATGGAGATCCCCGAATACGCCGTACTGTTGCCCGTCCGTGGGTATGTCGAGAACGCGGACGATCTGACCCAGATTGATCTTGACCCCCTCCGAGGCGAGTTTTTCTTTCAGCGTCACCTCGCCATTTGAGATGAGAACGAGCTTCCAAACATGCGTGTTGGCGGTTTGAACATTGAAGCCTGATCGAGACTTCCCACAGCCGTTCATGAGTGCGTAGGCCATGGTCTCGGCAACTTTCGCCTGGACCATGCCAAGCTCATCGAGACACATCGCCATGCCGTTGGATGCCAGTGCCGTCACCTCAAGTGCTGCCCCCGTCGTATGCCAACTGCGGACACTCTTGGGGCTTCCGTGCACGCTGGCAAACACTTGCATGATTGTAGTCTTGCCGGTGCCGGACATCCCGACAAAATGTAAGCCGGCGTTCTCCTGCTCCAACGGCTCGATCAGGACACTCGCGAAAGCCGCGGATAACCCCAGCACAATAAGAGGGTTTCCAATCGCCCGTGCGCCGATTGTCTCTCGCCATTGTTCTAACGTCCCGCGCAGCTGATCGTCTTTCTCATCATCAAATGCGATGTATTTGGCGTCATCGCCAAGCGCCTTCCCATCCGAGCAAATATATGTGCGCTCGTTCAGCCAACCGCGGCGATCCGAAACCAGGACCCAACGATCAACCTTCCACTGGCTCAAAGCCGAAATAAGGTCGTTGCTCGCATCTTTACGCCGATAGAGTTGATAACCCTTATCGACCAGATCGCCCACGACCCGACGTGGGCTTTCTTCCAAGCGACGCGATTCAATTACTGTCTCCCGGAGCTCACCGTCTGCAGAGATATGCTCAACCAACAAACCATACCCATGTCCGTTTGGTTGGCGTGTTTTTGCGGCCACCTGGATCCAGTCGCCGACCGGAACCGAAATATCATCCATGGGGGTTGGCCCCGCTATGGCCTTGAACAGCCCCTCCGGGTAAAGTTCAAATGGCTCAGGTGCTCCCAGCTCATCCGGATCTTTGAAGTCATCGGGGACGTCCCGGTCTTCAACGTTATCGTCCTCGCTGATTTGGAGGTCACAATCGTCAGGTCCGTTGTTGTCCTCGTTCATCTTGAGCCTGCGGCTTCTGTTTGAACGGAACACCGCTTTATCTCGTTCGTGTTTCATGGGTTTCATCCTATATTCAACAGCGCACCGAAGTGGTGGCGCCTGTTCAACAGAATAAAACCTGAAGTTCTGTCAGCCACGCACAGACATGTCCGGAATCAGCGTTCAGGAGGTATTTCCTGTGGATAACCAGTCATTAGGTCTTCCCCGCCGGACAATATGTGCACGCGGTTGTCCGGAGTTTCCGTTTGCTCGCGGGTTTCTCGTTTTTAGCGAGGGGCAAAAAAATGTACTTTTCCGGACAAAGTTCATCTTACCTGATCCAGCCGGGCAATCCCCGGCGTTGGACCGATGAGTGCAGTGACCCACGTTGCTACAACCGATGATCCAAGCCGGATTTCCAAACCAAGATCGGTTGGTGCCTATCTTGGCCTGACATCTCGGCGCTATCAATCAGGTGATATGGGCTATGGGGGATTTGGCTGATCATTGGTATCTGTAAAGATCAGCCAGATGCTCCGTCAACAACTTGACGATGCCCTGTGCAGACAGAAACTCTTGAAACTGCAGCCGGGACGACATCACGCGTGAGTTGAAAGCGGCCTGAAACGTGGCATTCGGGGTTTCGCTGCCATGAATGCCGATAACTTGGCGATGCAGTTGATAAAGCTTGAGTTATGAATGGCCAAAGCTGTTATGATGGTAACCAAAGTGGCCAATGAGCCGGAATTCCGCGCCAAACGCATTATTTTCCTGTAAACGCAGCGGGAATCCTTTCATAATTTCTTCCCGTTTCCTTTTATGATAAACCATTCAATAAAAGACGAACCCATGTTTTAGGCAATGAATGACTTTCGATGCCGACTAGATTGGCGCGTTCTTATAGTTTTCGTATTCTTATCCTTTGTTTCAGGAGGCACCTCAACGCCTAGCCAACGGTTGATCCAGCACGCCCTCCATAAGTCGGTCCCTCCGTTTGATCACGTAAGCCAAAGGGGGGTATTTTCCTGTCCCAGCGACATTCTGCAAGCGCAACACTGACGCATCGCCGTTTTGTCCGGTGACGCACATCTCAACACCGGACAACAATCCGGTCAGCTCTTCACCCTTCACAACGGTCTTCTTTCCCAACGAGGTGGCAAGTCGATCGAGGATATTACGGTTGGCCTTCACATTCTTGGTTGCTCTTGCATCAGCGGCCGTCAAATGCTGCTGGACGCGACGTTGAAGGTTACGGTCGCGCGAAAGGGTGAATTGCGTGTGCTCCAGATCTTCGTGCCAGAACTCACCCGCGTCGCCCAATCCCGAAGTCCGTACAATCCCAAGCGCACGACGCGTTGCCTTTTCTAAGTCACCCTGAGCATCACCACCTGCCCCTCCGCGGCTGGTACCGTTGAACTCGCGCTCAGCCTGCCTGCCAAATTCACGCAGATCAGCGCTTCGATCTCGGTTCGTGTTCGGGCCTTCGATAAGCGATGATTTCATGGGGCTAACGAAAGCCCTTAAGGCGTGGCATTGTGTCAGGTGTTTTCATGCGCCACCCAATAGCCAGCCCAGCAGGGCTGAACAACTTGGTAACGCCGCATCCTGTGAAGGCGCTTTTTCACGCTGTTAAAAACTTTGCAACAGAACCGCCTTTCTGCCGGTACCTTCCAGAACATTCAGTAAGCTCCAAACAGTTTCGGTAAAGCCAACGACAATTCGGGTACAAATGTGACTAGAAGCATTACCGGAAGCGCCACATACAGAATCATTCGCAACGCAGGCATAACGGCTTGGTGAATGGACGCTTTGCCGATCTTACAGGCCAAGTACAAAATTGGCGCCATAGGAGGACTGTTCGCGCCAATCACGACAGAGCAGGCCACAATGGATGCAAAGTGCACCGGGTCAACGCCTGCTGAGGTCACAAGCGGCAAGAAGAGCGGCGCGATGACAACCGTAACTGAAATGTCGTCCATAATCATGCCGACGAAAATCAGGAAAACATTAACCAACAGCAGGATCGCAACCTTGTTTTCGGTAACGGCAGTCACGGCATGCGTCAGATCCTGTGGCACGCTTTGGGCCACCATGATGCGCCCGATCATCATCGAAAATAGCAAGATCAGAATGATTGTGCCGGTGGTTTCACCGGCCTTCAAGATGTTACCCACTAAGCTTCGCCACGTCAGCGTACGATAGACAAGAAACCCCACGACGACGGTCATCACGACGGCGATGGATGCCGCCTCGGTCGGGGTAGCGAAACCACCATAGATACCTCCTAGAATAATCACTGGCATCATCAGGGCCGGGACGGCCTTGAATGCGGATTTCCAGAACCCGTCTGTTTCAGCCAATGTCGGCACGGGGCCGCCAGGCAGTGGATTGGCGGCCTCCTGTTTCTGGAACTCGGCCAGAAAGCCGCGGCTGGCGATGTTGTTGTAGATGATCAGCCCGATCATCAACAAAAAGCCGGGGATGATCGTGGCCGCGAACAGCGCAGTGATCGACAGTCTGGTCACGACGCCAAACAAGATCAGCGTAATAGATGGCGGAATCAAAATACCGAGGAGCGATGAAATACCCAAAAGCGCG
This sequence comes from Roseovarius aestuarii, assembly GCA_027214255.1. Classification (GTDB taxonomy): domain Bacteria; phylum Pseudomonadota; class Alphaproteobacteria; order Rhodobacterales; family Rhodobacteraceae; genus Roseovarius; species Roseovarius aestuarii_A. Next base: position 11,658 of record JAPWHL010000030.1, on the reverse strand, counting down.
CTGGAATAGGCTCGGGGATATCCTTTTGTCGCCAGTGGCGTGATCATGATCGTGCCGATCGACGCCACCGCAGCAGTCGCGGTACCGGAAATGGCCCCGAAGATGCCCGATGACATGATCATTGCAGCGCCCAGACCGGATTTGCGCCCGCGCACCGACGCTTCCATGAAAGTAATTAATCTGGTGGCCACCCCGCCCGCCTGCATCAGGTATCCCGCGAGAACGAACAGCGGCAGGGCCAGCAGAATAACGGAATTGAGTCCTCGGAACCCTTGCAGCAGTAGGGTTTGCGTGTTCACGTCAAAGACCCAAACAAGAAAGGCCAGAACACTCGCAAAGGCCCAAGCCACGGGTACCCCAATGACCATAAGTACGATAAGCAGAAAAATTGCGAAAACGGACTCCATGCCCTAGGCCCCTTCAGAATTAGTGAGTTTGAGTTGGGCAACTGCCCTCAGGATATCGCGCAGCGCATAGGCCGTGAAAAACACGCTAGCGGCCAGCATCGGGCCTTGCTGCACCAGCAAAGGGATACCAAGCGAGGGCGTTGTTTGCGGGCGCATAATGCCCCAATTTAGCATGTCGCGTGCCAGGAACAGCATGAAGATCGCCGGAAACAACACCAAGATCGAGCGCAGCAGATCGTACGCGGCCTTTTGTTTGGGGTTGGTGATGGCCTTCTCAAGGAAATCCACCGTCAGATGGTCATTGTTGCGCGACGACAGAATCGCGCCGAACATATACAGCCACAGCGCGGCAACCGTGGCCAGTTCTAGAACCCCGATCATTGATGAACCAAAAAAGTAGCGCGACATGATCAGAAAAAACACCAGTAACGACATTGCCACGCTTGAAATCAGGATCATCAGATTGACGACGGCAATCAGCGCATCATCTAACCGTTTCAACATCGACATCGCACACCCTCCTTAACGGGACCGGCCGCCAGACGACGGTCTGACGACCCGTTTTTGTTCAATTATTTCGCGTGCGCGCGAATTTTATCCATGATCTCAGAGCCGATGTTTTCGTCCATCAGCGGCCAGACCTTGCTCCGCACGACCTCTTTCAACGCGGCGGTTTCTTCTTCGGACAACTCAATGTATTTCATCCCGCCGTCAATGGCGCGTGCGATGTTTCTGTCGTCTTCAGCCTGGGCCGCGTCGAACTGAATCTCCATCATCTGCGTAGCCGTATCCACGACCAACTTTTGATGCTCGGGCGACAGTTCATCAAACGATCCTTTGCTGGCCAGGATGCTGCCCGTGCCAAACTTGTGTTTGGTATGTACGAAGTAGTCCAGTAGGTCGCCGAAATACTCGTAATCCCAGTAAATCACGTTGCCGGAATCCCCATCGACCAGACCCGTCTGAATAGACGTATAGGTTTCACCCCATTCGATGACTTCGGTTTGATACCCCATTGCCTGGAGGGATTCAGGGTTGGGGAAATAGGGTGCGGTACGTACCTTAATATCATTCGCGCCTTCGATCGTTGTCGCGTATTTACCGCGCGTCGCAATACCAGCGAAACCCTCGGGCCACGCGCCCAAATATTTCAGACCGATGCCCGCGAAGACCTCGTCGATGATCGAGTTGGCCCAGCCGCCGGGACGCAACGCGTCGGTTGCTTCTTCCCAGCTTGAAACCATGAAGGGTGTGGTCACAACGCCGATCCGCTTGTCGTAAGTGGTCGATGGCCAGGCCAGCATCAGATCGACTTCGCCGGCGACCAGCAGGTCGAATACCTCTAGCTGTGTGCCGAGTTCATCCTGATAGAAAACCTTCACCTCGATCTCGCCGTTGGAGCCTTCTTCGATAGCTTTGGCCCAGGCGGCGATTGCCATACCTGACGGGGAATCTGGAAACCCGGAGTCCGTCGTGACCTTGAGTTCGACATCGCCGGCAAAGGCCACGCTGCAAGACAGGGCCAATGCAGTTGCTGCGCCTAGAAATTTACTCTTCATTTCAGTCTCCCGTTTTTGTTTTATGTTTGTGTCATCAGTGTTTGGCTCAAAGCCATTGCTCGGCATGAAAAATGCCGACTTATTCATGCGCCATTTGGTCCTGGAAACGTTTGTGTGCGGCTGCCACGACATCGTCATTCAGGTCAAACCCCAGCCCCGGACGATTAGGCAGGGTCATCCATCCGCCTTCTGGCGATAGGTTGGGATCTGCAACGATATTGTCGCGCGCTAGTTGCCACATGATCTGGTTGCCATCGTCCATATTAGGGATACAGCGCGCGATATGGTGCTCGGCGCAAGTGGTGATGCCAGTCGTGAACGAACTGTGAATACAAATCTTCAACCCCGCAGCTTCGGCCACGGCGGCGGCCTTCAACATCGGGTGAATACCGCCGATTTCGCGCGGACCGATACAGATCATGTCGGCGGCACGCTGACGGCAAATCTCGTACACATCGTGCAAGGTGAACGCTGACTGATCCGCAAGGATGGGGATGTCGACTGATTTACGGACATGGGCCATCGCCTCGATTGACCACGACGGGGTCGGTTGCTCGATCAGGTCAATGTCGTAGGGTTCTAGCTTACGGCACATACGGATGGCGGTATACGGATCCCACGCCTCGTTCGCATCGAGACGTAGACGGGCCGAACCGATTTCCGCGCGCACAGCCTTAACAATGTCGAGATCACGTTCTTCCGTACGTCCCATTTTTAGGTAAAAAACCCGTTCGCCGGCGGCAGCCCCGTTGGCCGCATCCTTCGCCAAATCTTCGGGTGTGTCTCCTTGGAGAAAGTAAAAATACCCTACTTTTTCTCGGTGTGCCCCACCCAGTAACTGATGAACTGGGCGCCTAGTCATTTTGCCTTGCACATCGTAGATAGCAAAATCGAAACCGGCGAACATTTGGTTGGCGGCACGCATATAGTTGGCACCAAGTGCCATATAATCGTCTCGCAAAATGCGCGCCTTTACTGGCACCATTTCAAAAGGATCCGTGCCAATAAAATGACGTTTGAGAACCGATAGAATTCGCGCAGTGGCCTGCTGATCTGGCGCGACGGTACATTCTCCGTAGCCAGTGATGCCGTCTGTGGTCACGACCTCAATCAGATTGACGGCGAAAGTCTCGCGAATTCCTTGCGACCAGTGGTACGGTTGCTTCAGCGGCATCACGATAGGCTTAATAGATATTTCTTTGATGGTTGCCATGGCAGACATCGGACAGCGTCCTTCTGATCCAGAAAAGGTTGCCCCCACCATTTTTCATTATTACAACACCGTCAAATTAAGAACCATTATGCGAGATAAGGCCCCCTTATGCGCCGCTTAGATTTGCAACCCAAATTGGTTCAAAGCTATCTGACAGTCCTGCGCATGCAGAGCTATACGAAGGCGGCTCAGGCGCTCAATCTCACACAGCCCGCCATCACACAGCATGTTTCACGCCTTGAATCCATCCTGTCGATCCCGTTGATCGAACGCAGCCGCAGCGGTCTGATTCCGACGCAAAAGGCGCAGGCTATCCTGCCAGAACTGGAGCGGTTTGAACGGTCGGCCGGTTTGGTGGTCAGCAAAGCGCGCGCCGCTGCCCAAAGCAAACAAACCATCCTTCAGATCGCAACCCCAACTTCGATGGTTGCGCATATTCTGGCACCAACCATTGCCGCACTGAAGGACGCTGACACCGAGGTGTTCCCCGTTTTCAAGGAGGTCGATGATTTCCGAGTCTATGACATGGTGCGGGCGGGCGAGGTCGATTTTGCTCTAACTTCCATGATTGGAAGGCACAATGATTTATCGTGCAGCTTTCTGTTCATGGATCATCCCTGTTTAGTGTGTCCGGTCGATCATCCCCTTGCCGGGGAAGGCTCGATTGAAGTGCCGCAGATTGCGCCATTCCCCTTGATCCGCCCGCCTGCCGGGACCGCATCCAACCGCATGATCGAGATGTTCGGACACGCCTATCAGATTGATTTCAATTTCTGCGCCGAGGCGGCTCGTCTTATGACTATGGCTTTCATGGTTCGCGCGGGTCTCGGCGTTCTGATAGTGCCCGCACTGTCGGCCAAGCTGATTAGTGATTCCGCCCTTTGCATTCGTCCGATCAACACCCATTTAGGTAGCCGAAAATGCATGCTTATACGACCGCTTCATGTTGAACCCACGGCGCTGGTCTTGCAAGTTCTTGAGCAAATGCAAAATGTCATCGCCGACCTGATCATCCGCGAAACTGACTACGTTGGCGGCGTTGAAACATAAAATAGGCGCCGCGCCGACAACGAAATGCTTGCGCAAGTAGGTGTCCCTCGTCTTTGTAATGCGCTCCAATCGTTTCAATCCGCTCGATGAATGTTACCGTGTCGCCAGGTAATGCCTGGCTGAGCAATGACCCGCAGATCGGAACAGGCTGGGATGCGCAACGGTTGCCGGAAGCACGCCGATCCCAGTATCCTGCGCAGCAGATACGATAATTCCAATGGCATCATGGAGAATGCAGGCCATCGGAAGGGCGACCGCGTTGCCGCGATGTCATGAAGCTATTCGATAGGCTAATCACGACGGACGTGTCGCGGTCGGACTGAAAGCTGCTGATGATCCTTCAACGGACCATCAGCAGTGTGTCCTCTGATTACTATGGGCTCTTAGCTGCGCAGGCGCGCCCCGGAGGGATCAAAGGCAGGCTCTGCCAGGATCTGTGCCGTGTGAGGGCGACCAAGGATTGCAACATGGACCCTCCGGCCCACCTCGAAATGCTTCGCCTTCACATAGCCGATCGCCAGCGATTTATCGACCGAGTACCCGTAAGCCCCAGACGAGACCTGACCGATCGGAGTACCATCGGGCAGGAAAATCGGCTCGCCCCCGGTTGCATCCGCGGTTTCGGTTTCAATCTCCAGCATCACGATCTTCTCGCGTTCGGGTTTCTCGGCAATCTCCAGCCAAGCAGCTTTGTTGAGGAACTCCTTGCCGCCTTTGACCAACCGGTCTAACCCGCTTTCCTGCGGCCAGTATTCTGGACTGTATTCGCGACCCCAGCTACCATAGCCCTTCTCGATACGCAGGGATCCCAGTGCGCGGCTTCCCACCGGGCCCGCACCGAAGGCCTTGCCCGCCTCGAGCAGCGCGGTATAGAGTGCCACTTGGTCCTCGACGGCACAATGCAACTCCCACCCCAGATCTCCTGTAAAGCTGACGCGGATCGCAGTCACGTCGATGCCTGCCATGTTCAGCCGTCGGGCGCGCATGAAGCGGAAATCATCGCCTGCAAAGGAGGTGTTCGTCAGCGTTTGCAGCATCTCGCGCGAGCGCGGCCCGGCAATATTAAAGCCGCACATCACCTCGGTTCGGCTTGCAAAAGTCGTGCCATCGGGTAGCGGAAGCGCCTTAAAGAAGCGCTGATGGAACCGCTCGGCCATGCCCGAACCGACGATTAGATAATCGTCTTCGGCAAGGCAAATCACCGTGAAATCGCCCGCAACGCCGCCACGCTTGCCGATGAGCGGAGTCAGGCAGGCTCGGCCCGGCTCGGTCGGCATGGTGTTGGCAAAAAGGGCGTCCAGCCATGCACGCGCACCCGCGCCCTTCACCTCGTACTTGGCGAAATTCGAAATGTCGATGATGCCCGCGGCCTCACGCAGCATGCGGACCTCGCGGCCCACCGGCGCCCACCAATTCTGACGGGTGAATCCTAGGGTCTCCTCGCGTGGTTCGCCTTCGGCCGAGAACCACAAGGGGTGTTCCCAGCCGTAATTGAGGCCGAAGATCGCGCCCATTTCCTTTTGCATTTCAAAGGCAGGGCGGGTGCGCACCGGGCGACCTGCGCTGCGCTCTTCGTTCGGGAAATGAATCTTGAAGCGGTGGGCATATTGGTCCTTCACCCGCGCCTTGGTAAATGCCTTGCCGGCCCATGTGCCGAACCGCGCCATGTCCCAGGCGAACATATCCAGAGATGGCTCGCCCTCAATCATCCATTCCGCGGCCAGCTTGCCAATGCCGCCATTTTGGCTAAACCCGGGGATGATCCCGTTGCAGCAGAAATAACCGGTCAACTCCGGCACAGGCCCGAAGAGCACATTGCTATCCGGCGACCAGATCATTGGGCCATTGATCACCCGCTTAATCCCCGCAGTACCGACGGCAGGCACGCGGTCGATGGCGCGCATCATGTTGTCTTCAATCCGCTCCAGATCATCGGCGAAAAGCTCATGCCCGAAATCCTGCGGAGTACCACCCTCGGCCCAGAATTTCATGTCCTTTTCATAGGCGCCCACCAGCAGGCCCTTGCCCTCTTGCCGCAGGTAGTATTCGCCGTCACGGTCGGCGACGGAAGGCAGGCGACAGTCGAGTCCGACAATTTCAGGAATGGATTCGGTCACGAAATACTGGTGCTCGGTTGGGATCAGCGGCAGCTCGATCCCGGCCATTGCGGCGACTTCGCGGCCCCAAAGACCGGCGGCGTTGATCACCCAGGGCGTGCGGATGTCGCCCGTGTCCGTACGGACAATCCAGGTACCATCGGGCTGCGCCTCGGTCGCGGTCACGGGAGTGAAGCGGTAGATCTCCGCGCCGCGCTGCCGCGCGCCCACGGCATAGGCATTTGTCACACCCGAAGGGTCTACATTGCCGCCATCCGGCTCAAACATGATGCAGCGAATGCTATCAAAATTGACCAATGGGTGCAGGCGCTCGGCCTCGTCGCGGCTGACCTCGTGGAACTTCATGCCATAACGGCGCGCTTTGGCTTCTTGCAGGCGCAACTGATGTTCGCGCTCCTCGGTCTGAGCCAGATATAGACTGCCCGGTTGATAGACGCCGCAGCTCTGGCCGGTTTCGGCCTCCAGTTCCTTGTAGAGGTTCATCGTGTAATGCTGCAGGCGCGTGATATTGGTGTTGTCATGCAGCCCATGTATATTGGCGGCCGCATGCCAGGTGGAGCCAGAGGTCAGTTCGGACCGCTCTAAAAGAACGACATCGCTCCATCCCAGCTTGGCTAGGTGATAAAGAATAGAGCATCCGATGACGCCTCCGCCGATGACGACGGCCTGTGCATGGGTTCGCATGGAAATACGCCTTCTATTGGTAAACGTGACAGTGTCGCGATCCGGCTGAATCCGGCGCGCGCATTTATGCCATGATAATATTTTTGCACTGTCTCGGCATGTGAGTATTTTCTGGTCTTTGCAAAAGAAAATTGAGGTCATGAGCGCGCTGCACTATTTTGCCCTAAGCCACTAGGACACACCATGACCCGCAAAAGACCGCCACCGCCGCTGAACCAAATTCGTTCGTTTGAATGCGCAGCGCGCCATCTGAGCTTTACGGCTGCCGCTGACGAGCTTGGATTTACCCAGGCGGCGATCAGCATGCATGTGAGATCGCTCGAGACCTACATCGGGCTTCCGCTCTTTCTGAGATCCGCGCGGAGCCTGAGTTTGACCGAAACCGGCGAGGCATTCCTGCCGACATTGCGTCAGGCGCTACGCCAGATCGATAACGCGACAGAGACCATCCTGTCTAGCGCCCGCAGCCAGACCGTCATCATCTCGGCCCCGATGAGCTTTTCTGAGAATCGGCTGATACAGGCTCTTGGCGGTTTCCAAGAGGTGCATCCGGAGGTTGATATCGTCATTCACGGTACGATCTGGGAGTCCGAGCCCGATTCCGTTGCCGATATCATTATCTCGATCAATCGCGATGACGATGCCCCCAAGGGCAGCGACTTGCTCTGCCCAGAACAGCTCGTTCTTCTATGCGCCCCCAGTATCGCGGAGCGAATATCGCGGCCTGCGGATCTAATGGACATTCCGCGGATCCACGTTCTGGGTCGCCATGATTTTTGGGACACTTACATTTTGGCCCTCGGTCTCGAGACGATGGACCATGACAGGGGGTTTCGCACTAACGCATCCAACGTCGCTCTGGAAATGGCGGCGACAGGAATGGGGCTGGTGGTCACGCTTCATAGCCTTGCGCAAATCTACATAGAAAGAAACCTGTTGGTCGCACCGCTACCGCATTATCCCTTGAGCAACTGGGGATATTATATCGCGAGTTCCGAGAGCAAGAAGAACAAGGCGACAGCCAAGGTATTCGACTGGCTTATGGCGGGCGCCGGAGCGGATGCGTAAGTGGGATTGCTCGTTCGTAATTTGTAGCCGTCGCAATCAGCCGCTGGAAGTAATTCAACTGGTTCAGAAAGGTTACATCGCAAACTATGACGTAACCGGCCATATTCCCCGCTTCGTTCCCGATTTAGTCGGCCAGGAACCGCAAGGGTATTGTCAAATTAACTCGTTCAGTCTGCAAGTTTGGGAGCAGTTTGGACGTTAAGCGACGTTTTCTGCAGATTGCCACGCCGCGAAAGCTTCGAGCTGTTGGTAGAGCATGGTAGGAACGGAACGACGGCGGGTGGGGGCGGAGAAGGAATTTCGGGTTGCGGAGGGCTAAAGACGAAGCGCTGCATGTCTGACGTCAGCGCTTATGGGTCCAAATAGCGTTATTTGCTAGGTGTTTGATCCCATGGTTTGATGGTGCAATCCTTTCGCAGGAATGGAAGGAAGCATTATGGGACAAGTTCGTCATGGGAGCGCCACGACCACGCACGCCGTCAGAGCTGCAATACAGCGATCGCAATCTTCGCTCGCGCAGTTGAGCAAGGAACTGGGCATTAATCCCAAAACAGTGGCGAAGTGGCGCAAACGCCAGACAGTTGAAGACCTGAAGACCGGGCCGAAGGAGCCTCGTTCGACCGTCCTGACCGAAGCCGAGGAGGCGACAATCGTCGCATTCAGACGGCACACCTTGTTGCCGTTGGACGATTGTCTCTATGCACTGCAACCAACGATCCCGCATCTGACGCGTTCAGCTTTGCATCGGTGCCTTCAGCGTCATGGCATCTCTCGGCTGCCAGATGTGGAAGGTGACAAGCCAAAGCGTCAGAAGTTCAAGCGCTACCCCATCGGCTTCTTTCACATCGATATTGCCGAGGTTCAGACTGCTGAAGGCAAGCTCTACCTGTTCGTAGGTATTGACCGCACAAGCAAGTTTGCCGTGACCCAACTCGTCGAGAAGGCAGACAGGAAGACCGCTTGGGAGTTCTTGCAGTTCATGCTCGAGGCCGTGCCCTATCAGGTCCACACCATTCTCACCGACAATGGCATTCAGTTCGCTGAGCAACCGCGCAATCGCAACACCGCATATTCCAGGCCAATGCGCTTCGACATGATTTGTGAGGCCAACGGCATCGAGCATCGCCTCACCAAGCCAAACCATCCGTGGACCAACGGTCAAGTGGAGCGCATGAATCGCACCATCAAGGACGCGACAGTCAAACGGTTCCACTACGACAACCATGACCAATTGAAGACGCATCTCGGGGACTTCATGGCAGCCTACAACTTCGCGCGCAGGCTCAAGACCCTCGGCGGGCTCACGCCCTACGAATACGTCTGCAAGATCTGGACATCCGAGCCAGACCGATTGATCCTAAATCCGATCCACCAGATGCCGGGACTGAACACCTAGCTCGCAGTAGATACGATAAACCCTCTTATGGTTCCATCCAAAGCCCTTCACGTTACGCAGATACAGGAAACACAGGCCAAAGCCCCAGTTCCGCCGTGCGTTGGTCAACGCCAGTAGCCAATCGGCGAACTCAGCATTCTCACAGCCTAAAACCCGCTGGTATCGGAAACAGCGCTGGCTGAGGCCAAAAGACCGGCATGCCAAAGCTATGCTGACGCCTTGCGTTGCGATTACCGCCCTGGCTGCCCCGCACCGGATCCAAGATTTCGCATCGCGGTCTCACCTCCGCCGTGGTGGACAGCCGGGCCTACATCTCGGCCAAGCGCCGCAAGGAGACCGAGGTGCACTGCCGCGAAGGCACGCGGATCGCGTTTTCGGGCGGGGACTATCATGCCTATGACCTGATCTGGTCCGTCCTCGACGCCACCCATGCGAAATACCCGGATATGGTGCTCTTGCACGGAGGCACGCCTAAGGGCGCCGAGATGATCGCTGCCCGCTGGGCAGATACCCGTGGTGTCACCCAGGTGGTTTTCAAACCGGACTGGAAGAGCCACGGCAAGGCTGCCCCCTTCAAGCGCAACGACAAGATGCTCGAGACCATGCCACAGGGCCTGATTGCCACGCCGGGTTCGGGCATCACCGAGAACATCGTCGACAAGGCACGCAAGCTCGGGATCCGCATCAAGAGGATCGGGGCTTAGGCCCCGGTTCACGCACCGCGCAGCAGATCCTGAACGACGGAAGGTTTCTTCGCGATCAATGCCAGCAGAACCTGGGCCGGCCCCGTGGGGTGCCTGCGCCCATGTTCCCAGTTCAGCAGCGTACCTTTAGCCACGCCAATGCTCTTTGCAAACTCGGCCTGGGACAGGCCAGTTCGTTGCCGGACTTCGGCGACATCGACCTCCGCCACGGAAATTTCATGCACTTTGGCGTCGGCCAAATCGCCCTTTGCGAAAGCCAGAGCCTCTTCCAGGCCTTTGGACACGGATTCGAATGCACTCATGTTGCGTCTCCATATTTCGCGACAAGCGCTTTGCTTATCTCTACCGCAGCGGCCTGTTCGGTCTTCGACAGGTTGGCCTTTTCATTTTTGGCGAAAACCGTGATCAGGAAGATCGGCATATGGCTCCCGCCAAAGACATACACCGTTCTAAAGCCGCCACTCTTGCCGCCCCCTTCTCTTGGGATGCGGACCTTGCGCAACCCGCCACCAAGAGAGACGCCAGCCTCCGGATTGGTGGCAATGAAGTCGATCGCAGCCTCGCGTTCCTGGTCGGACATGATTGCCTTGGCCCGTCTTTGGAATTCGGGCAGTTCAACCACTGTCTGCAATCGTGTCATCTTTAGTCCCATATAGGTTTCGGCGCGTATGTGTCAATGACGTATAGCTTGCAGGCCGGAAGAGCAAGCCGGCAACTGTTGCCAGAGCCTGCCGGTATCCCCGGTCATTTGCTAACGGCGTAACTGTCCAAATGTGCCGTCGCATATGCAGATCGATCCTACCAGGCGGGTTGTCGTTTCGGAAGATTGGACGGCTGCGTTGTCATGAGACGATGCGACTCTCCATTCTGCTCTCTGTGCGCATCGAGTACTCATCCGCATCGCGAGCGCTTCAGCGAGAACATTGGGCGCGGCAGTGATCCCGGGGGGATGCGGCTTTGACGTCTGGATTATGTCTTACCACCGGTGAATTTGGAAGGGAGTTAAGGTCCTCAGGGCATCTCCCTCGGCTGTTCACCCAGGTTTCTTCGCGGTCACCGCACTTCTCCCGATGTGTTGCTTTGCATGACATGCTGGTCGCAGCTGTCGTCCCGCCCACAAGGGTTGTCTCCGATCTTTTTCCCCTGACCCTGCGGGCCATTCCTCGCGCAGCAAAAAGACCGGCACCTGCCCCTCTCCGTTGCGCTTTGCCTTCGGTGTGACCGGGCCTTGGCCAGCTGCAAGGTGACCATCATTGCAACGCAAACAAGGAGAAGAGCAATGACCACGAACTGCATCAAATTCACCAGCGCCGATTTTGAGACCGCCAAGGGCGTCGGCTCCATCTCGACCCTGGCCTTCGACCTCGACATCACGGTCGAACCGGTTCTGTCGCAAACTTTCGGTATATGGGCCTGATTGCAAAGCTGTGGTAGACGCCGCTCTTTGATTTAGCCGATGG
>JAPWHL010000002.1 GCA_027214255.1 Roseovarius aestuarii | reverse complement strand
TGCTGTCACCGGTTGACTATGAAATGAAACAGCAGAAAATGAACGAGGCAGGCGTCTAGGAAGTTAGGGGCACCTCACCTACGCGGCGATGGCCAATGTCCAAGCCGATCTCTTTCAGCTCTTCCGTCATGCGTGGTCTGCCGTAGCTGCCCAAGCTGAGACGAGACTGTTCTTTGATGTGCGCCAACGTCACTATATCAGATCGCTGCCTGAGACTGGCTGGCCGACTGCGGAACGCACGCAAACCGCGCATGCTGACATCCATAACCTGACACAGGCGTGCTGCCGGAAACGCATCCCGGTGTTCTTCCACGAACCTGAACCTCACGGCTTTTGGCTCGCGAAGAACTGCGTTGCTTTTTTTAAGATGTCCCTCTCCTCCTTGAGAATGCGGTTCTCGCGTCGAAGCCGTTCATTCTCACGGGCAAGGTCCAAATCCTCATTCGAAACCACGTCCGTGTCTCGGTGCGCTGTGATCCATTTATTCAGCGTCGACATCCCAACACCCAGATCATCAGCCACTTGCTTGCGCGTCAGCCCACTGGTCAGCGCGATCCGCACCGCGTCTTGGCGAAATTCGTCCGTCCGTTTCAGTCCCATAGTCAATCTCCTTTGGTGCAGTGAATGCTATCAAAGGAGCGGCATCAAACCGCGACAGGTCCATTCCGCCCGTTTCCGTTAGACGTCCCGCAGTCCCGGCATGGATCGTGCTGCCCTGGTAATCGGCTTACTCGCGTCCGTAAGGGGATCGTTCAACGGACGTTTTGATTTCGCCTCGCGCTCCTTCTGCTGTTGGGAAAACTATGTCTCGATAGGGTGGTACGATTTGTTTATCGCTGAAGGGGCCGCTTGCGTTACACTTGCCCCATGACAAACCTACGTATTGGCTATGCCCGCTGCTCCACCGACGCTCAGGATCTCGCCGCGCAGCGCGCAGCGCTGGAAATGCTTGGCGTCGCCTCCGAGCGTATCTACACAGACCATGGGCTGACCGGCCGCAACCGCGACCGGCCCGGGCTTGCCCAGGCGCTGGCCGCCGTGCGGAAGGGCGACACACTTGTGGTGCCCAAGCTTGACCGGCTGGCCCGCTCGGTGCCGGACGCGCGCGACATCGCCGACGGGCTATCTGAGCGCGGGGTACGGCTCGCGCTAGGAAGCACGGTCTACGACCCAGCCGATCCGATGGGGCGGATGTTCTTCAACGTGCTGGCGACCTTCGCCGAGTTCGAAGCCGACCTAATCCGGCTTCGCACCCGCGAGGGCATGGCGGTGGCCCGCGCCAAAGGGAAGCTGAGGGGCAAGAAGCCAAAGCTTTCCGACCGGCAGGCGGCGGAGTTGACACGGATGCACGCAACTGGGGAGTATTCAGTGTCGGACTTGGCCGAGCTCTTCTCTGTCTCGCGGCCAACCGTCTATCGCACGCTGGCGCGGCAGAGGCCGAAACGTTGATGGCAGAAGACCCTTTCCAACCCTTTACAGCCGACACTTTTAGCGACGGCACGGTGTCAGCCGTGGGCTAGAAGGGCGGGGAGCCGACTTTCTCTGCTGGCGCGAACGCACCCTTGCCAAGACATGGAAGCGGACATCTCGCCATGATCACGAGCCAAAGCCGGAGTGATCTAAATCGCGGTCTGACAGTTGACGTTCGCCGCACCTCTACCTCTTTCGCGTAGCGAATGCACTATTATTAATATTCGTCTTTCAAATGCGCGACGATGCAAGTCGTATTTGTTATTATCGTCGGGTCCACAACGATAAATGAAGTCGAGTCCTTGTCCTCAACTTCATTCTGATAGCTCATCATCTTGACGCCTTGTAAGGTAAGGAAATTGGCAAGGTGACCCCTACACCTTCTATATAGCTTCTTGTCGCCAAGAAAAGTTTCTGAATCATCCTCATCCATTAGCCTGCCTAGCTCCATTCGTATTTGGGAAGAGGCTTTCCAGTTGGCCTCATAATCTCCTCTTGGAGCGAATAATTTAGATTTAGCTAATGAATCTACAATAGCGAGAGGCCTTGGAGATCCTGGATCCGGTATTGATATAATCTTTCCGGGTGAAGTAATGTTGCACGCATAAATATAGGCTGGCCCATTATACTGATTTTTTTTGCGGCTTCTCTCTATATTTTCGAACGCAGCTGCATACGTTCCGAAGTGTGTCAATGGTTGAAATTCGGTCAGGTCGGCTGTGAAGCTAGAATGGAAGATAGTCATAGAAGTCGCAATGCTCTCAAGGTTTTGACCCAATCATAGCATGGCGCTGGCCTAGTTTCTAGGGTCAGGACCCATTGATTTCATAGGGGGTGTCGTGATTCACGGTTCGAAAACGAGCGGTGAACATGTCCGATCTTTTCTGGCTGACCGACGCCCAGATGGCGCATCTTGAACCTTTCTTTCCGAAGTCCCACGGCAAGCCCTGCGTTGATGATAGACGCGTCTTGAGTGGCATTATCTTATTCAATGCGCCAATGGTCTCGGCAATCGGCACATCTTTTGAGGGCCAGTGCAGTAGCAGCAAGTCTACATAGTCCGTCCCCAGTCGTTTCAAAGACGCATCAGTGGCAGCGGTGAAGGCTTCTGGCGAGAAGTGCTCGGGTAAGATCTTGGTGGTCAGGAATACATCATCGCGGCGGACGTCGGCGCGGCGCAAACCTTCGCCAACTTGCTCTTCGTTCTCATAGGCCTGCGCCGTATCAACATGGCGGAACCCTTCGGAAAGGGCCGCGGCCACCATGTCGGCCACGGTATCTTGCTCAAGTTGAAATGTGCCGAAACCCATGGACGGAATTTGGGCAGGACCTATCAGGGTGATACTCATTGTGCTGTCTCCATTGTGTTTTCTTGTGTAAACTCAGGCATGACGTGCTCGGCCAACTCGGCCAGAACGTCCTCTATTTCGCGTTGTGATTGGCGCAGGTTAAAGGCGATGTGGGCGACCCCTGCAGCGTGCAGGGAGCGAACGTGATTTGTCAGAGCATTGCGACCGATACGCCCCCCGAACTGGATTGGCCGGAAGCGCGCATCGGGATCAGGGTCAAGGTCCAAATGCATGGCGGTCAGGACCGGCGCAGGGGGAAGGCCAGCATCGGTGCGCGCCTGACGCCACATCGACAGACGGCGCTCGGCCTGATCGGGAGGGCCGGGATAAGTGAACCAGCCGTCCAATGTGCGGGCTATCCATTGCAGACTTTGCTGGCCCATCCCGGCCATCACCATCGGGATACTTTCTGGCGCATAGGGGCGCACGGTGACGGGACCTTGTGGTCCTTGCAGCGCATCCCCTGACCAGAGGGTGCGCATCTGGTCGACGCGATCGCGCAGGGTGGCTCCGCGGGCCTCATAGTCGAAACCCATAAGAGGGTATTCCACCGGACGGTCCCCCGATGCGACCCCAAGGATGAACCGCCCTTCAGAAAGATGATGTAGGCTGGCCGTCATCTTGGCCAGCAGGATCGGATCCCGCAGTGGCAGAACTATACCGGCGGTGCCAAGTGCAATGCGCCGTGTGCGCCCTGCCAGAAAGCCGAGATAGGGAAACGGGTCGAACACCTGCCCGGCATCCCCAAAGTTTGGATCGTGAACCGGCACGTCCCGCAGCCAGACCGCATCGAAGCCAAGGCGCTCGGCCAGCTCCACGCCCTTGGCGGGGTTTGAGGTGTCTGGCACACCAAACGGGCGCCCCTCGATACGGGCACGGCGCTGCCCGGCTTCAGACCAGTCGCGGTCCAGTGGCAGCTCAATGCCGAACGTCATGCGGTCTTTGTAAATCAGATTTAGGGCAGACATGATACGAACCTCCTGTTCATTGGTCTGCCCCGCTGCACGTTAGATGCGGCGGGGCAAATGAGGTTATTCGGCAGCAACAGCTTGGGGTGTTGTTGCGTTCAGGCGGCCAGACAGGCGCACCAGAATGATCCCGACAACCACCACACCAGC
This sequence comes from Roseovarius aestuarii, assembly GCA_027214255.1. Taxonomy (GTDB): domain Bacteria; phylum Pseudomonadota; class Alphaproteobacteria; order Rhodobacterales; family Rhodobacteraceae; genus Roseovarius; species Roseovarius aestuarii_A. Next base: position 390,418 of record JAPWHL010000002.1, on the reverse strand, counting down.
GGCGATGTAAGGCGCAGCGGCAAGGCCGATGCTTTCCACCACAAGTCCACCAGCCCATGCGCCGCCGGCAATGCCGAGGTTGAATGCACCGATGTTCAAACCGGACGCCACATCCACCGCACCGGGCGATACTTCGCGTGCGATTTGCACGACGTAAGACTGCAGCGGTGGCACGTTGGCGAAGGCAAAACCGCCCCAGAAGGCCGCAACCGCGATGGCTGCAATCGGGTGTGTAAGGAACGCACCAAGTGCGACCAGTGATATCGCAAGACCAGCAAAGATCACCGTCAGGGACGCTACTGCACCGATACGGTCGGCCAGTTTACCGCCTGCAATGTTCCCCACGGCGACAGAAGCACCGTAAAGCAGCAGCACAAGGCTAACCGCGCCTGCGGACAGGCCGGTGACTTCGTTCAGCATGGGCGCGAGGAAGGTGAAGGCGATGAAGTTGCCGCCGTAGCCAACAGCTGTGATCAGATAGACCAGCAAAAGACGAGGTGAAGTCAGAACTTGCAACTGTGCCTTGATCCCTGCCGAGGCTGTCTTGGTCAGATTGGCCGGCACCAAGATGGAAGAAGCGATGAAACCGATTACGCCAAGCGCGACAACGCCAAGGAACGTCGACTGCCAGCCGAAGTTCTGACCGATGAACGTCCCCAAGGGAACACCCGTCACCAGCGCGACAGTCAAGCCTAGGAACACCAGTGCGATGGCCGAGCTTTCCTTTTCGGGCTCCACCAGATCGGTGGCGATCGTCGAGGCGATGGCAAAGAAAACGCCGTGGGCGAGACCGGTAATAAAACGCGCTGCGACAAGGCTGCCGTAATCGGGTGCAAAGGCGGCATAAGCATTGCCGAGCGTGAACAGCGCCAGCAAAAGCAGCAACAGCGTCTTACGAGGCACTCGGTCAGCCATGGCCGTCAGCACCGGCGCGCCGATGGTCACGCCAAGCGCATAGAGGCTAACCAACAGGCCAGCGGAGGGGATAGAAACGCCAAGATCGGCGGCGATGGTGGGAAGCAAGCCGACGATGACGAACTCGGTCGTTCCGACGGCGAAAGCGCTGATGGTCAGCGCCCAAAGGGCAAGAGGCATCGGTTTTCTCCAATAAATTTGATGTCGACGCCACATATGCCAGTCGCTATCTATTGCGAGAACAGACAGGTTTGGAATGGTTCATTGCAGAAACTGCACGAATTACTGCGCATGGGGGATTTGGCCGCCTTTGTCGGGATCGTCGATGATGGGGGCTTTGCTGAATCCGCGCGGCGCAGGGGGGTGTCTGCCTCTACGCTCAGCCGGTCAGTGACGCGGCTGGAAGAGCAGCTGAAGGTCACGCTGTTGCGCCGCACCACGCGATCCATCGAGATCACCCCCGAAGGTGCCGCCGTTCTGCACGAGGCGCGCGAAATTCTGGACCGCAGTGAAGCCCTGCAGGAAATCGCAAGCAGCGGGCGGGCCCCCGCCGGGCCACTGCGTGTAAACGCACCGGTTCCTTACGTCCTGCATGTTCTCGCCCCGCGGCTGGCTGAGTTTCGTGCAAGGTATCCTGAAATCCAGTTGTCTATCGACATGACAGACGCGCTGGTGGACCTGATCGGCAGTCACGCGGACGTTGCCATCAGGCTGGGGAAGCTACCTGACAGCGACATGCTGCACCGCCCCTTGGGGCGCACGGATTGGAAATTGGTGGCGACCCCGGAATATCTTGATCGAAAAGGCTGGCCACAAGAAACCGCTGACCTTGCGCGGCTTGAACAAGTGCGCTTCGCGGCACCAGAGCACATTAACACCCTACGCTTTACAGGTCTGGTCGAGCCGGTAACGGTGCCCACCGCCCTGACCGCGGGCAATGGAGAGGCCGTCCGTCAGATGGTATTAGGCGGTCTGGGCATCGCACGGTTTTCCGATTTCATGATCGCAGATGATATCCAAGCCGGGCGTTTGATTGAGCTGTTTCCCGGCCAACTCGACGCCGCACCTTTGAATATCTCAGCGCTCTACCTCACCCGCGTCTCGGGCCTGCGCAGGCTGGGCGTATTTCTTGATTGGGTGGGGAACATTAGTGGAGGCAAAGTTATGCAAGCGCCCGTTCAGCATGCATAATGATTCCACGCAAAGCGTGGCTTCAAAAAGGTTGCTCCCCGTCAGTCTTATATAGACATATTTTTAGATGTCCGCTTCCGGGAGGCTGCATTGCAGCGGCGCGGCGCCATGCGAACGGTTGGTGTGGGCCGTTGCTCGCAGGTGAGCAGAGGCCTGTTCAAGTCCTTAGCTCGTGCATTTTGACTGCCTTCTCTAAGGCGTGTTCTGCAACGAACCGCAACTTGTAGCCCTCTACAATCAGCTCTTTTGCGCGCTCAATCTTCGTTCCGAAATGAGTGGTGCGCCAGTTCTTTGACGCAGTCGAGGATACGACCACGTAATCTGTTCGGCGCGCCACAGTTTTTCCCACCTCACCACCACAACGCTTGATCTCCTGGATGATGAAGCTGCGGGTACCCATTCTCATGGGGCCAGTCAGAACAAAGCACTTACCTGCAAACTCAATCAGCGCCGGGTCGGAAATCGGTTCGTTCAGCTGTGCGGTGTTGCCGATGTTCGGAACACCCGTGTCCACGTAACCGTCACCGACCAGTAAGGCGATCCACTGCCGGATTTCCTCTGCCTCGTCAGCGCTCAGCACTCTGTCCGCCATCGCGGCCTCCGTTGCACGCCAGAGGTCGTGATAGACCGGCGAGGATGTAAGCGTATCGCTGGACCTGACCCTTGCGAGTATAGCGTCGGCTTCCTCGGGGAGGATCAGTCCATCACAGACGATGCCAGCGCAGAACCCGAGGAACTCGTTCACTTCGTCCCGCTCGCTGTACTGCGCCGCGGCCTGGATCTCATTCCTCTTGTCGACGACTACGTCTTCCAGCGCCGCCATCAAGTCATTTTGGCCAGAAAAGCATCGCGCGCGGATGTCTTCAGCCAAGTCCGACGCATCCGGATCGTCGAAAAACTCCGCGAACTTATCGGCTTCAGCGAGTATTGCGTCCACCTCACCAGGCTCAATCGCGTGAGATGAAAGGGCGCCTTCGAGAAAGCCGATCCAGTAGACCTCACGCTTTCTATCGTTCGCGCCTTTTTGGATGCGGTCGATGTCTGTGCGGGTTTTCAGGGGAGACGAAGGTGATGAAATCTTGGATAATGCATTGTCAGAAAGAGACATGAGAGGGCCCTTTGGATACGAATGATCAAGCATATGCGCAGAGATCCGACTGAGGCAAACCTCTTCGTGGTTCGATGTCAGTCAAATAGCCGTAGCGATTGACGGCCATTGGTGGCCCGACGCTGCATGCAGATGTGAATGGCGGCTTTAGAGAAGCTGCGCTGCAGCGATTGATAAACCTCGTGAATGTCCGGTTGGGGCCGGCCGCTACCGACCGGCCCGATTTTTTCAAAGCTCCGGAGGGGTGCCGGTGAAGTTGTCACGTCATTTGAGTATGGCTTCCGCCGCTTCACCCGAAGATGAACTCGGCGATCACCGTTGGCCTCAGCATCCTTGATCTAATTGAAGGGCATTTTGAAAGGTGCCCGAACTGTGTGGGAGCCATGGGCTGGGATAAAGGTGGTCACGCTGTCGGCACGGTTCCGCCATCGATCACGTATTCGGTGCCTGTTATGGTCCCCGCACGGTCCGACGCGAGGAAGGCGACCAGGTTCGCGATTTCTCCAGGTTTTGACGGACGCCCGATCGGCACCCCGCCCAGCGAGTCCATGATCATGCGCTTACCCGCTTCCACGTCAACTCCGTGCTCCGTCGCGAGGCGTTTGGCCAGCTCGACGGAGGACTCAGTGTCGATCCAGCCCGGAGAGACGCGGACAACCCGCACACCCTTTGGCGAGACCTGCTTCGACAGGCTTTTGCTGTAGGTGGACAGGGCGGCCTTTGCGGCGGCATAGGCGGTTGTCGCCTCTGGCAGCGGCAGTTCGCGCTGGATAGATGTGACGTGGATCACGACGCCGCTGCCCCGCGCCTCCATCTCAGGAACCAGCGCGCGGTCAAGGCGGACCGCCGGCATCAGGTTCAGGTCAAGCTCGCGCCGCCATTCGTCGTCGCCAAGCGCCGTATAACCGCCCGCGGGCGCCGAGGAGCCGCCGAGCATGTGGACGATGATGTCGACGCCCCCCAGCCACTCTTGCGCGGCCTGAGCCACTCTGGCGCAGCCCTCGGCACGGGTCAGGTCCGCCTCCACGAACCGGTTTTCCGGCATCTCCGGCGGCCTTGTCCGCGCGGTCACCAGGACGTCGGCGCCGAGTTCCCTGAACAGCGCCACTGTCGCCCCTCCGGCACCGCGCGTACCGGAGGTGACGAGGGCCCGCTTTCCCTCGAGGGTCAGGAAGGGGCTCATGGCACGATCACCAGTTCGGCGATCTTATCTCCGCGAAGGACGAAGCAATAGCGCAGGTCGACCGGGCTTCCGGGGAAGTTGCCGACAAGATGGCTGGTGACGATCGTGCGCTGGCCGTCTTGCGCAATGTCGAATGGCTCTGCCGTATAGGTGTATTGCGTCGAGGCATTCGCCATCCACCGCCGGATCGCGTCGCGACCCGTGTAGGTATTGCCTTCGTCGATGACTGTGGCATCCTGTGTGAAGCACTCGGCGATCGCCTGCGCGTTGCCTTTCTTGTCGGCCGAGAAATAGGCGCCAATCGCACCTAACAGCTCGATACTCATGGTGGGTCTCCTTTCTGGATAGGGATCAGTGGTAGCCACCGATCTCGACGCTTGAGCTCTTGGCTCGGATCGTGACCGGGGCACTGAGCTTGAATTTAGGGCTTTGACACAATGCGGATAAGTGGGATTAATCCGGATGTGGAGTTTGGATTTTCGGGATAATGACGACCTATAAACTGGCCGAATTCGACGCTGTTCTGGCGATTGCCCGCAGGCAATCGTTTCGGGCGGCCGCGCTGGACGTTGGGATGTCTACAAGCGCGCTCAGCAGCGCGGTCTCGAAGCTGGAGGAGCAACTCGGCGTGCGGCTCTTCAATCGCACAACCCGCAGCGTGTCGCTAACCGCTGCCGGGCAGCGCTTCGTCGAGCAGGTCAGCCCGGCGCTTAAGGACATTCACTGCGCGATCGACACGGTCCGCTCACAGCAGGAAACGCCCAGCGGCATTCTACGCATCAACACCTTCGCCACGGCGGGCAGGGAGATCCTCGCACCGCTCGTCCTCGAATACCTGCGGCGCTTCCCGGGGGTGCAGATCGACCTCGTGACCGAAGGCAACCTCATCGACATCGTGGCGGACGGTTTCGATTTTGGGGTGCGCAGCCAGACCCTCGTGCCAAGCGACATGATCGCCATCCCGCTCGGGCCTGCGCGCCGCTACGCGGTCGTCGCGACACCTGCCTATTTCAAAGGCCGGGAGCCGCCAAAAGTGCCTTCTGATCTGATGGCGCATGCCTGCATTCGGACGCGCCTGCCGAACGGCGCCCTTTTTCGCTGGCAGTTCGAAGCCGAGGGGCAGCCGGTTCACGTCGATGTCGAGGGCCCGATCACGCTGGACGAAGCCAGCCTCGCGCGCATTGCCGTACTCAATGGTGTCGGGATCGGTTTCTTTATGGAGTCGGACGTGCGAGAGGAGATCGAAACGGGGCGGCTGGTGCGTGTTCTCGACGCCTGGACGCCGCCTCTGGCGCCGCTTTGCCTATACTATCCCAGCCGGCGCAATCCGCCGGCGGCCTTCAAGGTCTTTGTCGACCTCGCACGGGAACTCGCGCGATCCTAGAGAGCGAGTTGAAGGCGTCGTGCTCATCCCGTCGCAAAATCATGCAGCGGGAGTCCAACATCAGTGCAGCGAACGAGTAAGCGGCCCCTCACCGCTGCCCTTCGCGCATCCGATTTTGCCGCGCAAAGTGCCGAAAGGCTGGTCCGGGGAAGCTGCGGTGCAGCGATGACCACTTGGCGAATGTCGCCTGTGGGCCGTCGGCTTCAGGTAGTAGGAGGCAGGAGGGAGCTGCGCAGTTTGTCCGCTTCAGTAGGTTCTCCGTTCATCTGGAGAATTCGGTCAATTTGCCAGTTGCGCACAGACAAAGTTGGCGCGTGTTGCAATGTCGGCGCGCGGCAGCTCCGTGATTTGGGATCCGAGGGCGGTGTAGGTCTCGCGCATGACGGCGCAGGTCGCTTCGGCTTCGGCGCGCGTCTGCTTGCGTTCGTAGTCCTGCGTGAAGATTTCGTCCCAGTAGACGCGGGCGTTGTAGCGGGCAGCCTTGGTCGCTGCCGCGACGTGGGGCGGCAGGGGGAGGCCGCAGAGGGTCAGGTAGCCCATGATGTCGGGAATGCCTCGGTCGAAGATCACGGGGCCTGAGAGGGCCTGAGCGTCCTCGTAGACGCGGAGGTCACGCACAAACATCCGTTCGGCATAGGCCATGCGGTCCGCCCAGGGGAGGGCGTCTCCGCCGCGCCATCTCCTCGCGAATGATCGCGCGGCCGGATTCGGGAATGTTCTGAAAGCCACGGCGGGCAAGGTCGGTGATCAGGCTGGTTTTACCCGCACCGGGACCGCCCGTCACGACGAAGAAATGGTCGCTCATGGGCCATCCTCGGATTTGACAGGGGAAAGCGCTGCGAAGCGATCGACACGCCAGGAGTGGCGATCAAGGCAGCATGGATTTTCGTAAGTAAAACAGCACCGGTCTGCGTGGCAGAGGCAAATCCTCTGACGATAAAGGCAGAACTATCTGGTGCTTTTCAACACCGATGCGAGCTGCCCTTGCGAGATCGAAGCTCCGAGCTCTTGCTCAACATGCGATCGCTCAACCAGCTGGTCCGAGATGACACCCGCTCAATAGGTCTACGGAAGCTCGTTTCCATGTTCGACATCTGCCCAATGCTTGTTAACCGGCATACGGGCTGCCCGCTTTGCTATTTCTCCAATCTGGATAGGTCGAAAATCCCACTGGTCGACGCCGACATTTATGCTGTTTCGCGAGCCTGCCCATTGGTCGTGAACGTGGCCGAACAGCTGTAGGGCGCCTCTGCGTGCGCCGTTCCAAGTGATCATCGGATAATGGCACAGGACGAGGCTGTGTTCGCCGTCCTGGATCTCGGCCATGTACTCCGTGCTGGCCCAGGGGAGCGAGATTACTGCTTCGTCGTCGTGGTTGCCGATGATCAGATGCTTGCGGCCGGGCAGGCTGTGAAACCAGCTCTCGAACTGTGCCGTATCATCAGCGCGACCGAAGGCGAAATCTCCTAAGATCCAGAGATCATCATCATGCGCAACGCAGGCCTGAAAGTTGGTAATCAGGGCCGCGTTCATCTCCGCGGTTGAGGCGAAGGGGCGCTTGCAGAAGTCGATGATGCGGTGGTGGCCGAAGTGCAGGTCGGCCGAATACCAGTTGGTCATACCTGTGCCCTCCGTGTTCGTCAGACCTCAGTTTAGGGCCGAGGTCACGCAGGCGCAAATGTCTGTCAGTTCAGAGGGATTCTGGACAGTGAGGCGTTCGGAATGTCAGCTGATGCCAGTCTTGCCCGAGCAAGATGCCAAGTAGAACCGGATAGGTTCCAATCTTCGGCGAACGTCACATCTGTGGTGAATTGGCTGGGATGGTAGGATTCGAACCTACGGTACACTGTACCAAAAACAGTTGCCTTACCACTTGGCTACATCCCAACTGTGGCGCGTGATTACCTTGGGTGCCGCCGTGGTGCAAGACCGGAATGTAAAAAAAATCGCGCAGGCAACAGATGATTTCTGGGGACAGTCGGGCAGGGCTGTGAAACGGGTCGACAATAACGGGATTATTCGAGGATCTCGTCCGGGCGCACGCCCCAGAAGTTCGTCTTTTTCGCCCAACCTTTATAGCCTTGCGTCTGGATGCGGCACCACTCAGGGCCGCATTCCAGAATACGAGCGACCACGCCCGCCTCAAGTTGTGCAACACTCAGTGATTTTGCGTCTGGTTTGGTTTTGATTTCCAGCATGTCCGTCAGGTTCAAAACCGTGCGTGTGCCAGACAGCAGTGCATAATGCATCCAGCCGCCGGCGCCTTCGCGGTCACGCACCCGGCGCCAGTGGCCATATTCGGCTGTGATCTCAAGCGGGGTGTCGCGCACGCGATACACCCAGTCGATGCGGTGGGTCTGGCTGGGGCCGCGACGGACAAAGCCTTCGCTGGCCTTCATCGACACAAACCGGGGTAAGGGGAGATTGGTGACGGTGCCACGTTGCTGCGTGTCCGTTTGGTTGCTCTCTTGGGCATTGACGTGCCCATTGGTGGTAAGGGGCAAGGCCAACGCGGCCAACAACGCCCATAGTTTTATGGATGTCCGTCTCATATCCAGAATTCTGCCCGTTCTGTCGGCGGGGTTCTTGTGCCCCGTCCATTCCTGCGTCACTCTGACAGCAACGCGCGAGGATGAAAAGATCGAGGAGGGGTTTCATGCCATCTGAACGACTGAGTGTTGTTGTAACGCGACGCTTGCCGGAACCTGTAGAGGCCCGGTTGTGCGAGTTGTTTGACACGACATTGCGACCTGATGATGTCCCGATGACCCGTGATGAGTTGAACGAGGCGATGCGCGGGACGGATGTTTTGGTTCCCACTTTGTCTGATCGGATCGATGCTGCGATGATTTCGCAAGCGGGGGGCAAACTGAAACTGATCGCGAATTATGGCGCGGGGGTTGATCATATTGATGTGGCCACGGCGCGCCAACGCGGGATTCTGGTCTCGAATACGCCGGGCGCGGCGGCTGATGATACGGCGGATATGACGATGGCGTTGATCCTTGGTGTGGTGCGCCGCGTGCCCGAAGGGATCGCCATGATGCAATCGGGCGTTTGGTCCGGCTGGTCGCCCACGGCGTTGCTGGGCGGTCGTATGGCGGGGCGGCGGCTGGGTATTCTGGGCATGGGGCGGATCGGGCAGGCAGTGGCACGACGGGCCGCGGCCTTTGGGATGCAGATCCATTACCATAATCGCAAACGCCTTCGCCCCGAAACCGAGGCAGATCTGGGCGCGACCTATTGGGAAAGTCTGGATCAGATGGTGGCGCGAATGGACGTGATCAGCGTCAATTGCCCGCATACGCCGTCCACATTCCACCTAATGAACGCGCGCCGTCTAAAGTTGATGAAGCCCGATGCGGTGATTGTGAATACCTCACGTGGCGAAGTGATCGACCAGAACGCGCTGACCCGAATGTTGCGAGCCAACGAAATCGCCGGAGCGGGGCTGGATGTATATGAAGACGCGGCCAATCCGCGCCTGCGCGAGTTAAAGAATGTTGTGCTGTTGCCGCATATGGGGTCTGCGACGGTTGAAGCGCGGTTGGAGATGGGCGAGCGCGTATTGGTCAATATCAAAACGTTTGACGATGGGCACCGCCCGCCTGATCAGGTCGTCCCGGCCATGTTATGATCGCGGCCAAAACGCTGCGCGCCACGCTTATGGCGCTGTGTCTGGCAGGGGCGGGCAACGCGCAACAGGCGGCCGATACTGTCGCGCCGGAAACAGGCAAGGTTGAGGGCGCCACGTCGGGCAACCCGGTCATCTCCGAGAATTGGATGATCGTTGCCGCGCATCCATTGGCCTCGGCAGCAGGTGCGCGCGTGTTGGGCGAGGGCGGCACGGCTGCCGACGCTATGGTGGCGGTGCAATTGGTGCTGGGGCTGGTCGAGCCGCAAAGCTCGGGCTTGGGGGGCGGTGCGTTTCTGGTCTGGTATGACGGGGAAACGGGCGCGCTGACCACTCTGGACGCACGCGAAACCGCGCCCTTGGCCGCCACGCCGCGTTTGTTTCAGGATGCCGCCGGTGAGCCGTTGAAATTCTTTGATGCGGTGGTTGGCGGGCGCTCTGTCGGGGTGCCGGGAACGCCGATGCTGCTGGAAGAGGCACACCGCCGTTGGGGTCGGGCAAACTGGACCTCCCTGTTTACCGACGCGGTGCACCATGCCGATGAGGGGTTTGTTGTTTCGCCACGCATGGCCGCGTCGATATCGGACAATGCTGAAACGCTGGGACGGTTTGCCAACACGCGCGAATATTTCCTGCCCGGTGGGGTGCCTTTGCAAGCGGGTGATCTGCTGCGCAACCCTGAGTACGCGGCCAGCCTGCGTGCGTTCGCCAATGATGGAGCCGCTCCGTTTTACACCGGTGAGATTGCAGGCCAGATCGTTCAGGCGGTCACAGGGACAGGAGGGGTGCTGAGTCCGGTTGATCTGGCGCTGTATCGTGTCAAGGAACGCCCAGCTGTCTGTGCGCCTTACCGCGGCTATGATGTGTGTGGCATGGGGCCGCCATCCTCCGGTGCGCTTAGCGTTGGGCAGACGTTGGGCATGTTGCAGGGCTATGATCTTGGAGCGTTGGGTCCCAGCAGTGTCGAGGCGTGGCGGCTGATCGGGGATGCCAGCCGTTTGGCCTTTGCGGATCGGGGGCGCTATATTGCAGACAGTGATTTTGTACCGGTTCCGGTTCAGGGGCTATTGGCTGATAGTTATCTGGCAGATCGTGGTGCGCTATTGGCAGGTGATGAGGCCCTATCCAAAGTAACGCCCGGTGCGCCCAAGTTTGACCATGCGCTGCTTTGGGCAGACGATGCCGCGATCGAGCTGCCATCGACCTCGCATATTTCCATCGTGGATCGCTACGGCAACGCCCTGTCGATGACGACGACCATTGAAAACGCATTTGGCGCGCGGGTTATGGCAGGGGGATTCCTGTTAAACAACGAGCTGACGGATTTCTCGTTTCGCTCACATAGCGCGGGGGTGCCCATCGCGAACCGGGTGGAACCGGGCAAGCGGCCCCGCTCGTCGATGGCGCCAACCATCGTGCTCAAGGACGGCGCGCCGGTGCTGATACTGGGCAGTCCGGGGGGCAGCCGGATTATCCCCTATGTCGCCAAGACGGTGATCGCGGTTCTGGATTGGGGACTGGATGTGCAGGCCGCGGTGGCGCTGCCTCATTTGGTAAACCGCTGGGGCGGTTACGATGTCGAAGTGGGAACCTCGGCGGAAACTCTGGCTGAGCCGCTGCGGGCCTTGGGGTATGACGTGACGGTGCGTGATTTGAATTCGGGCCTTCATGTGATCGCCATTGGCGATGGTTTGCAAGGTGGGGCCGATCCGCGCCGCGAAGGTCTGGCATTGGGCGATTAAAGAGGTTTCATTGGGGCTGAGGGCCGCATTGCGGGTTTGGTCAGGCTCTATGCGACAAGAAATCAGGAGGTTTTGTTGGATTTCGTATTCAAAAGCCCCCAAATCGCCTGCGCCCCATCCCACAATCGCCTGATTTAGAGTGCTGATAGAGTGGCAACTCGCATGCCATCTAGGACGCTCTGACATGAATTTTTTCGCCTTTGGATTTGCTGCCGTCGCCATCAGCGCGGTGGGGGCAGTTGATTACATCAATCAGGCCAATAGGGCCGGTCAGACCCCCGGTAGTTATGGCGTGTCCAGCTATGTGCGCAGCTTTGGCGAGCGTTACACTGAAACGCGTGAGGCGTCCGCTTTGGACGCCCGGCAGCGCGTTAAAGCCAAAACCCATCTGCCCGAATCCCCCGACGGCTGGCAGCAGCAGGTGTTCGTGCCCGCCGAGGGAGGCGCGGATTTGCATGCGGATCTGGACAACCGTACCGTCATTGATGATCCGAACGCAGATTTCCTGACTGCCCAAACCCGCAAGTCAGATCGCGCCACGGCACAGCGCGAGGCGAAGGCGAAAACACTGGAGTATCTACGCGGTGATCAGATTGTACGTCTTTCGGCCGCGTTTGAGAAACCCGAGGATCATGACAGCGTATCAGATATTGCCGTTGCTTTGGCCGGGGCTGGCCTGAAGGGGCTGGGCGGCAATTGGGATGGGTATGCTGTGATCCAAGGTGTTCCGTTCTTTCGCAACATTCATGTTGGCCCGGCCGAATTGCCCCAAAGCGGTCCGGTCCGTCTAAAACTGCTGGCGATGATCAGCCCCCAAATCACGTTGGAGGTGGAAGCTCGCGCAACAGAGACGGACCTGCGCGCATTGTTGGAACAGGTGGATTATGCAGCGTTGAACGCAATGTTGGACAATCCCTTGCCCGCCGTCGGACCGGAAGCACCGGCGATCGCCCCGGCCCAGCAGGCTGCCGTTGCCTCGCTGGCGCTAGAGGCTATGCGCAAAGGGCAGGCGGCCCATCTGGAAGGTCTTCAGGAACGGGCGCTGGCCTTGGTCGATGCACAGGCAGGCAGAGCGATACCTGATGACAAGGCCGATCATGCCAAATCCTCGGATTCGGCATTTGGAAAGCTGAAAAACCTGTTTGGTGGTGGCGCGCGTGACGATGCAAAAAAGTCAGGCCAGGCAGACAAAGCCAAACCTGCGCGCTTGCAACTGTCGGGCGGTTCCAGCTGTCTGGAGGGGTCGTCGGGACGGTTCTGTCGCGAATGAAACGCAGCGCCATAGTCTGAACCAAGGGTTTATGGATTCGATCCAACCGCTCTGATTCACCTTCCAGACCTGTGACTGTCGTTGCGCGCAAGCCTCTTGGCCTTTGGGCGCAAACGCGCCACAGTATCCTCCGATATGGGGAGGGCTGTCGTGCGAAAGGCGTGGGTGTATTCGTGTCGTTGGACTGTGGCGCGCGTATGTGCGGGAATGGTGGCACTGGCCTGCCTCGCCTTGGCCGGGTGTAGTCGCCCCCTGACGCCGAACGAGCAGCGTTTTGCGGCTGATGTTTTGGGGCCTGGGCTGAACACGGATGTCGTGCGCGTCTCTCAGGGGCTGGGGTTGGCGGTTCCGCCTGAAACACCTGCCGAGGCCCCTAATGCCCATGTCGTCGGGTCCGAAATTCACCCCGGTTTCTGTGATCGCACCGCGCCTCAGGCCCCGTCCGGCCCCCCGCCTGCATGGGCGTTGTATGATCGCATTTCACTGACGGCGCCGATCTATCAGCCCGACACGGCCACGCAGTGGCCGCATGCTGCGCAATTTCCGCAGGCCCTGATCATGGCGCATGAATTGGTCCATGTCTGGCAATGGCAAAACCGGGCGCGCACGCGGTATCGTCCGATGCGCGCGGCGCTGGAATCGGTCTTTAACCTTGATCCTTACTTCTACGTGCCGGACAGGGCATCCGGCCTGTTAAGCTATGGCTATGAGCAACAGGCGGCGCTGCTGGAAGATTATCTGTGTTACGCGCTTTATGATCCGACCAACCCGCGCCGTGACATGCTGCGCCCCATTTTGTCACCGCATTTCCCGTTGGACCGGCTGGATCAGGCCGTTGCCCCCTAGGGCGCAGATGCAACGCGTCGGTTTTGCACTCACTTAGGTCGGCGTGGATACGCGCGCGCCGTCGTGCATGCTAAAACACGTACAACATATGCCTCAGGGAGTCGCAGCACATGAAGACCACAGTCAAAGCTCTTGTCGTCGGCGGCGGTGCCGTGGGGACGTCGATCGCCTATCACCTTGCCAAGGCCGGCTGGGATGATGTGATGTTGCTGGAACGCGATGAGCTGACATCGGGCAGCACATGGCATGCGGCGGGCCTGTTGCCCCTGTTCAACATGAGCTATGCCACGACCCATATCCACAAATACTCGGTCGAGTTCTATAAACAGCTTGAGGCGGAAACTGGCCTGAACGCCGGCTTTGCCGTGGTAGGCAACCTGCGTATGGCCCAGACCGAAGAGCGCATGGATGAATACCGTCTTTATGCCTCGACCGCAGAAACCTGCGGTGTTCCCTACGTCTGGCTGACACCGGACCAAATCAAGGAAAAATGGCCTCTGATCCGCACTGATGACCTGAAAGGTGCATTGTATCATAATACCGATGGCTACATTAACCCCGCCGACGTAACACAGGCGATGGCCAAAGGGGCGCGTCAGCGTGGGGTGATGATCGAACGCAAATGGCAGGCGGATGCGTTTCACTGGACCGGGGACGCATGGGAAGTGACCTGCTCCAAGATGGTGGAAAAGGGCGGGAACTTGGTCGCGTCCGACGAGAAAATTGTCATTACGGCCGAACATGTCGTGACAGCATCGGGCAACCACGCTCAGCGTACGGCGAAAATGCTGGGTATCAAGATGCCCGCCATTCCGGTCGAGCACCAGTTCATCGTAATGGACACCGATCCCGCGCTGGTCGATTTCCGCAAAGAGGCGGGTAACCCCGAACACCCGGTGATCCGCGATGCTGATGCGCAATCTTATGTGCGCGAAGAACGCGGAGGCTGGATCTTGGGTGTGTATGAGAAAAACGCCCCGGCCGTGTTCGAGCATGGTGTGCCTGACAGTTTCCGCGCGGATCTGTTCCCGCTCGATCTCGAGCGGATCGAGGACCAGTATATGGCGATGATCCACCGCATCCCGTCCTGCGAAGAAAGCGGCCTCAAGGATGATTTCAACGGCCCGATCTGCTATACGCCCGATGGCAACCCTCTGGTTGGTCCCGCGCCGGGGCTGCGTAACATGTGGCTGGCTGAAGGGTTCAGCTTTGGCATCACGGCGGCAGGCGGCACAGGCTATTATCTGGCGCAGTTGATGGTTGAGGGCGAGGCCGAGATCGACATGGCAAGCCTTGATCCCAAGCGGTACTCGAGCAACTGGATGACTACCGAATTTGCCGCGCGCAAAAACGAAGAGTGCTATGATCATGTCTATATTCTGCACCATCCGGACGAAGAACGGCCTGCTTGTCGCCCGCTGCGCACGGCCCCTGCTTATGATCGTCAAAAGGCGCGCGGCGCTCAGTTCGGCTTTGTGAATGGCTGGGAGCGCCCCAATTACTTCGGCCCGCTGGATGCGCCCGAAAACTTCGACCATGATGCCCGCAGTTTCCGGCGCGGAGGCTGGTGGCAGCATGCCGTGGACGAGGCAAAGGCGATCCGTGAAGGCGTGGGCCTGATTGACGCCACAGCGTTTTCCAAACATGTCGTCAAAGGGCCCGGTGCCACAGCATTTCTGGACTGGTTCACCTGTAACAAGCTGCCAAAGGTGGGCCGCATCAACCTGACCTATGCATTGACCGCACATGGCACGACGCGCACCGAATATACGATCGTGCGCAACGGCGAGAACAACTATTACCTCGTTTCGGCCGGGGCATGGACGGAATATGACGCGGATTTCCTGCGCAAAGCCGCCGAGGATAAAGCGTCAGAGTTCGGCTATATCGAAATTCAGGATGTCACGACCCAATGGGGCGTCTTTGCCATCGCAGGCCCAAAAGCCCGCGATGTACTAAAGGCCGTGATCAACGACGCCGATCCGGAGACAGCCCTGTCAAACAAGCGCTTCCCATGGCTGAGCGCCCGCCAGATCGAGCTGGGCATGTGCCCGGTCAATGCCATCCGCGTTGCCTATACCGGCGAGCTGGGCTGGGAATTGCACCACCCGATGGAGATGCAGAACTATCTGTTTGATCTACTGGAAAAAGCGGGGGAGCCGCATGGTATGAAACTGGTCGGCGCCCGCGCCCAAAACTGGTTGCGGCAGGAAAAGTCCTATCGGGCCTTCGGCAACGAACTGGGACGGGATGCAACCCCGCTTGAGGCCGATCTGCCGCGCTTTGTCGATCTGGACAAGGATTTTCACGGCAAGGCGGCGATGGTAGAAACCGGCGTGCGCGCCAAATGCTGCACGTTCCTGATCGACGGGCCGCAAGATGCCGACCCATGGGGGCGCGAAGTGCTTTACACGCCTGAGGGTGAGCGGGTCGGGCGACTGACTTCGGGCGGCTATTCTGTCGCTTTTGGTCAATCCATCGGCATGGGCTATATCCGTCCTGATCTGGTGGTGCCCGGCAAAAAGCTGAAGGTCAAGATCATGGATCATTTGTGGGATGCGACCGTAACCGAGGACAGCCCGTATGATCCGAAAAACGAGACCATTCGCAAGGACGGGTGATACCGAAAACGGGCAGCGGGTTTTCACCAGCTGCCCGTCTGCGCCCCTAGAACCGTGAGTGAAGGGGGCGCAATGTGCTAAATGGTACGACAAAGCTGGGGACAGTTTGCCGCGTTCCGTTTAACGCATGAACTTTCCCAGAACATCGTCCAGCGCCGAACCGTCTCCATCGGCGTCCAGCAGATCGTTCAACATGCCCAGGTCCAAGCCACCCCCGCCAGATTTGGAGCCGCCCAACAAGCCACCGACCAGCCCCATAAGGCCACCCGCGCCCTGAGCTGCGCCCGCCGAGGGCGTGATTGCGTCTATCGACGCGTCGGGCATGCGTTTTTGCAAGCCACCCTGCGCCATGGCGGCGATGGCGGGCAAGAATTGCTGAACAATGCCCGGCTCAACACCTGCACGTTGTGCGGCTTCTTGCGCCAGCCCGTCTGCCTCGGCCTGACCGCCTAGAAGGCTGGTCAGAAAGGCCTGACCCTGGCTGCGGCCCCGGTCGCTGGCGGCGACGGCGGCATTGTCAAACATCTCGGTCTGGCTGGTGCCGCGCATGGCGCCCAATACCTCGCCCAGACCACCAGATTGCGCGCGTTGTTTGGCGGCGCTGCCAATGGCCGGGGCCAGCATCTGTGTCAGTTTCTGGGCGGTGTCCTGATCCAGGCCGAGTTGACCGGCCAATTCGCTAAGACCTTGGCCGCCTTGGGCCTCTTGCAATAGTTTCATGATCGACATGGCTGGCTCCCCTGATGGCCTTGTGTGTTGGGGGTGGATATCGCGCGCGACACTGTGCCCGATAGGGGGAAAGGGCGTCTGCGTCTCCCCTGCGTGGGGATTGTCAGGACCGGTGCGCGCGCAGGGCTTCGGGCAAGCTGATCAGCAAAAGCAATGCGGCGGCGATCACAAACAACCAGTACCCGACGATGCCGAACAATAGTGCGCCGCAAATTCCCCCGATGGCAAAGCAGATCAATGTCAGGCTGTGAAGGCTAAGTTTCGGTAGCGCCTCTTGGCGCAGCTTCGGGCCGCCGATCAATGCGGCCAGTTCGATACCGATGTCGGTTGCCATGCCGGAAACATGGGTTGTGCGCACCCGTGCGTGTGAAATCAACGTGGTAGCGGCGTTTTGCAGCCCCATGACAAAGCTTAGAACGATGACCAGAAACGTTTCTTGTGCGGGGCCGGATGAGTGTGCAAGCGCCGCGCCCAACACCAAGAGGATGATGGCCTCGGTGGCGATAACCAATGCGTAAACGGACCGGATTTGCCATCTTTCACCAAGGTGGATGGCCGCTGCCGCCGCACCCGCGCCGCAAACAAAGGCGACAACCAGCCCGGCAAAAGAAAACGCGATCAAGACCGTTCCATTGGCGAGATGATCTGCAAAAGCCGAAATGTTGCCCGTCATATTCGCCGTAAATGATCCCGCGATCAGGAAGCCCACGGCGTTCAATGCCCCGGCAATTGAGGACAGAAGTCCCGCCAGAACCAGATCAATACTGGACGTCCGTTCATCCCCGACTCTGATTAGCATGGGAGGGCCTTTTTTGCTGGGTTGTGCCCGAATGATAGGGGCCTGTGGCCGGGCTTGCAAAGACGTTTGGGCGTGGGGCTGTTCGGGGCATTGTGTTTTAGGTTGCGCGAAGACGTTTTGCGACGCTCTGAAAGCCGTTCTCCAAAGCGATGTCCAACGCAGTTTGGCCCGCAGCGTTGCGCAATGCGGCATTCGCACCTGCACCCAACAGCATATCGACGGCGTCCAAGTGATCTGTCCATGCGGCGACGTGCAGGGGGGTAAAGCCTTGATTTCCGATCAGGTTCACGTCCGCTCCGGCGTCGATCAGGGTTCTGACCGGATAGAGCGAGCGCCCATAGAGCAGCGTGTGCAACACGCCATCTCCGTCGGGCTCTTGGCTGTGGATCGTCACGCGCGCCTGTCCCATTTCCGCCGGAAACATGCGACCGGACAGACCTGCCAGGATCTCGTCGAGCGTGTCACGTGATTTTGGTCTGCGTGAGTTACCCATGCGTCTGTCCTGCGAACTTTCGGGAGCACGTGCTGATTATCCCTCACGGGATCGAATTGGTTGGGCTGCGCGCTTAACCGCCTTTCATATAGGGCATCAACACGACTTCGCTGTCGGGTTTCACGGGGGTAAACCACGAGTTGCGATAGACCAGCCCGTCAACCGCGAGGCTTACCCCGCGGTCGATCTGTGGTTTCAACCCCGGGTATTTGACCGACAAGGCGTCCAGCAACTCCTTGAAGTTGCTGGCTTCGACCTCGACCGTCTCGGCCCCGTCTGCGTGACCCCGTAACGATCCCCAGAGTTTGACCTGAACCATGGCCTAGTTTTTAGTTGCCAGCGCCCTAAGGATCTTGGGCGGTGACATGGGCAATTCGTGCATACGGATGCCCGCGGCGCGGCTGACCGCGTTTGACAGGGCCGCAAGGGGGGGCACGATGGGCGTTTCACCAACGCCGCGCACACCGTAGGGGTGGCCCGGGTTGGGGATTTCCAAAATCACCGTGTCGATGTTCGGCAAATCCGAGGCGACAGGTACGCGGTAATCAAGGAAACCGGCATTTTGCAAACGGCCATCTTCGCCGTAAATATATTCTTCGTTCAACGCCCAGCCGATACCCTGCACCGCGCCGCCTTGCATCTGACCTTCAACATAGTCGGGATGCACGGCCTTGCCCGCGTCCTGAAACACAGTATAGCGTAGAACCTGTGTCGCGCCGGTTTCGGGATCAACTTCGACATCGGCCAGATGCACGCCAAAACTGACGCCTGCGCCTTCGGCGTTAACCTCGTGATGGCCTGCAATCGGGCCGCCGGTCTCAAACGAGATAGCGGCGATGTCTTCAAGACTCATCGGGTCGAAATTACCGGCATTGGCGCCCGAAGGTTTAGCGTGTCCGTCCTCCCAGACAACGGCGTCTTCGTCGATGCCCCAAATCTTGGCGACACGGCTGCACATGATGCTAATAGCGTCACGCGCGGCCTCAATCGTCGCCAGACCCACGGCAAATGTCACGCGGGAGCCATCGGTAATGTCGTTATGTCCGAGCGAATTGGTGTCGGCGACGATGGTGCGCACCTTGTCATAGGGGATACCTAGTTCTTCGGCGGCCATCATTGAAATGGACGCGCGCGATCCACCGATATCGGGGTTGCCTTCGGTGATTCCAACGGTGCCGTCAGCGTTGATATTCAACGAGACGCAGGTGTTGCCGCCAAAGTTGAACCAGAACCCGCAGGACAGGCCACGACCCTGATTTTCGCCCAATGGGGCGGTGTAATGCGGGTGTTTTTGGGCAGCCTCCAACGTGGCCTTCAAGCCGATTTGGTCAAACGTCGGCCCATAGGACGACAGCGTGCCCGCATCGGCGGCGTTCTTGAGGCGCACATCCAACGGATCCAGATTTAGCTGCTGACACAGCTCGTCTACAACAGATTCAACCGCATAGATCGCCATTGGCGCGCCGGGCGCGCGATATGCGGCCTCTTTGGGGCGGTTGGTCATGGCGTTCCAGCCTTGAGTGCGCACTGCAGCCAGATCATAAGCGGCAAAGGCCGCCTGACAGCCCATGCTGACCGTGCCATTTGGGAATGCGCCACCCTGATAACGCAGCTGTGCGTCGGCGGCGGTGATACGGCCATCTTTGGTCATGCCGATCTTGACGTCAATCGACGACGATACGGTCGGGCCAGTGGCGCGAAACACCTCTTCGCGCGTCATCACCATTTTGACCGGGCGACCCGTCTTTCGGCTCAGTGCCAGCGCGGTGGGTTCCAGAAATACAGTGGTTTTCCCGCCAAAGCCGCCACCGATTTCGGAGGGCGTCACGCGCAGTTGGCTGGCCTCCATCTGCATCATCGCTGCACACATTTCGCGGACGAAATACTGACCTTGGGTACAGCACCACAGTTCGGCCTTGCCGTCATTGTTATAGCTGGCCAGACAGGCGTGTGGTTCGATATAGCCCTGATGGGTCGCAGCGGTTTTGAAGCTGCGCTCAAGCACGACATCGGCCTTGGCAAAGCCCGCGTCCAGATCGCCGTGACCGAATTCGTGATAGCTGGTGACGTTTTCGCTGTATCCCGGCTGAACGCTTTCGTCGACGCGGCCCGATTGCACGACGGGTGCGTCTGGGGCCATCGCGGCATCGACATCGGTGACATGGGGCAGGGGCGTATAGTCGACCTTGATCAGTTTCAACGCGGCCTTGGCTGTTTCCATGTCCTTGGCGGCGACAGCGGCGACGGCGTGGCCGTGATACAGTGCCTTGCCACGTGCCATGCAGTTATCTTGCGCGTCGCGCACCCCCTCGTCTTCGACCTCGGAAAAATCGTCCGATGTGACCACCGCCTTGACGCCGGGCAGGGCCAGCGCAGCGCTGGCATCAATCGAGTTGATCGTTGCATGGGCATGCGGGCTGCGCAGGACAAGGCCGGTCAACATACCGGGCACCGAGAAATCCGCACCAAAGCGCGCACGCCCCGTGACCTTATCCACGCCATCGGGGCGCGCTACGCGGGTGCCGATAACCTTGAAGTCGGCTTTTGTATTGGACACAGAATTCATCTCATGCGCCTCTCATTTCTGCGGCTGCGATCTGAACAGCCTTGATGATTTTGTCATAGCCTGTGCAACGGCACAGGTTCCCGGCCAGCCAATAGCGGATTTCGCTGTCGGTCGGGTCGGGGTTACGTTCCAACAGGTTTTTGGCCGCGACCAGAATGCCGGGTGTGCAGATGCCGCATTGTAGGGCGGCATTGTCGATAAAGCTCTGTTGTAGCGGGTGCAGTTTGTCCCCTGTGGCCATGCCCTCAATTGTCTTGATCTCGGCGTCTTGTGCCTCGGCGCCCAGCACCAGACAGGAACACACCAGACGGCCGTTCAATTCAACCGAGCAAGCCCCGCAATCGCCGGTGCCGCAGCCCTCTTTGGCACCGCTCAGACCGACACGGTCGCGCAGCGCGTCCAACAAGGTTTCCTGAGGTGGGCAGACAAATTCAACCTCGTCGCCGTTCACGGTGGTGGATACGTGGATATTTTTCATGCGTTGTCTCCTGCGCGCTGCATCGCGATCTTTGCCGCGCGTTTGGCCAGAACTCCGGCCACGGTTGTGCGGAACTCGACCGTGCCGCGCTTGTCGTCAATCGGATTACAGGCCGCCTCGCAGGCCTTGACCAGCGCGTCAATCGCCGGGTCTTCCAATTTGGTTCCGATGATGGCCGCCGCTGCGTCGGGCACCAATGCTACTTTGGGGCCAACCGCGCCCAATGCCACGCGCGCGGCGGCAATCGTGCCATCGGCGGCCAATTCTATATTCACACCTGCGGATGCAACGGCGATGTCCATCTCCGTGCGCGGAATAAACCGCAGATAGGCATCCGACGCGCCCTTGGGGCGGGCAGGCAAAAAGATCGATGTGATGAATTCACCTTTTTTCAACGAAATTTTGCCGGGGCTGACGGGAATGTCTTCGACCGGGCAGTCGCGGGTGCCATCGGGGCCGGTGATACGTGCAACGGCGCCTGCGGCGACCATTGCGGGCACGCTGTCGGCGGCGGGCGAGCCATTACAGAGGTTGCCCACCATCGTGCAGCGTCCTTGGACCTGAGTTGAACCGATCAGCTCGCACGCTTCGACAACACCGGGCCACATGGCGACCGCATCGGCATGTTCGCCCAGTTTTTGGCCAGGAACCGCTGCGCCGATGCGCAAACCGCCATCTTCGGCGGTGATGTCACCCATGCCGTCAAGGTGCTTGATGTCGACGATCATGTCGGGTTCGATCATGCCGGCTTTGAGTTGAACCAACAGGTCAGTGCCGCCAGCCAAAACGCGCGCAACCCCTTCGTTTGCAGCCAGTAATTCGGCGGCTTCCGCAGCGGACTGCGGTTTCATATATTGCATAACTTGCTCCATTCCCTGGCGGCGTGCCCCTGATGGGCGTTCGGTGCTTGCTGGGGGCGCGCCTGTCGCTGTCGGCGCAGAGTAAAGCGGAAAGACGGCCCGCCCGCAATCCATTGCGTGCGGAAAACTGCTGTCTTTTTTGTTTAAGCCCAGACGCTTTGGGTGCTTTCTGCCGTCACCTTGCGTGTTCATGCGTGCAGTGAGTTTACTGCGGTGTGATCCGCCGTGCGCCTGCAATACGCCCGAGCGGGTCGGCAAAACCGTCGATGCTGCGCAGGAATCCGTTTAATTCTGGATTTGAGCGCGTGGCATCGCGCCCGGCTTGGATCACGGCATCGACCTCTTCTGTTTTCAGGCGCAGGCGGGTGGGGATCGCGTTCAGCGCGTCACGTTGGTCGGCATCGACCCCTTCAAATGAAACTTGGCCGACGAACAGCTTGACGTCCTGGCAATCCCAACCAGCGGTTGATCCGCGCAAGGCGCGGACCTGCGACAGGGACAAGCCACAGCGGTATTCGATCAAGTCAGTCACCCAGTCATCTAGCGTCAGGCGCATAACGTCATAGCCCACCCGTGTTGCCGACCCCATCGAGGATTTCGCGATGGACATGATCAGTTGCCCGCCGCCCGGTCCTTTTTTCTTTTGGGTCCAGCCATAATCAGACTGTACCCCTGCGTTGGCGACTAGAAACAGCATGCGGCGCAGCTTGACGGCCTCTTGCGGAGATAGTGGGCCGTGCGGCGTTTTCGATTTGGCCCGTGCCATGGTCAAACCCGTGGTGCCGAAATTATCTGTGATGCCACCATCCAGAAGTTTGACGAACTTGACCTTTTTCGGGTCACGGTACGATTCCAGCGTTTTGCCGTAGGCCCGCATCGCCGAGCTGGCCTCGGGGTTGTGGCGCGCAGCGGTCAGCCAGTCGGGTTCGGAATAGTTGCACGCATTTGTGTGTGCCTCCAATACAATGGGGCTGAACACCAGCGGGAACGCCGCCGAGGCGGCAACTGCCTCAGACACCGGTAGTGCACCCAGATCGCTGCACAGCGCATCAAAAGTCTCGGGCGAGAACAGGAAAGGCGTGTTATTGGCGATGTCCGCGGCATTGATCCACGTCACCGCATGACCGCGCGCGGCCATATCGGCAAAGGTGGCGTTCTTGAAAATGCTTTCATCCAGAAACCGCGCGAATGTGTTGCGGCTGTTGGCCCCACCGGACAGGCCCCGCACAATCGTCAAGGGGTTCAACGGCGAGTTGGCCATGTATTTTTCGGCATTCTGGATCAGGTATTGCTCGCGGTAACGGTTCAGCCCGTTTGGTCCGTATAACCCGTAAAAGGCGGCCGTGACGGACCCGCCGGACACACCCGAAACCAGTTCGACATGCTCCAACAGGCCGTTGCGCCCGTTGGCCTGTTGCGCAGTGGCGCGCAATTCTTCCAGCATGCCATGACCAAAGGCTGACGCGCGCATGCCGCCGCCCGAAAATGCCAGACCGATGTAAATGCCATCATCGGCACCATTGGAAACGCGCGCATCCAGCCCCGTATCCAGCTGTGTGTCCGTTTCACTGAGCGTCTGATTGATTGGATCATTCACGGCAGAGCATCCCGCCAAACTAAGAAGCGCCCCCAAGATTGGGGCAGCGCAGGCGCGCAGGATGCTGACAGGCATAGATATCATCGGTGCGGTGCCTCCCCCAAGGCTCGTTTCCTGTGAAGCCACGCTAACGGACGTCCACCCCGTCGCAAAGAGGTTTCGCAAGGGGCGGACTGATCAGGTGATGTTCTTTGGTGGTTTTCCTTGCCGTGGTCACAATCGTGCAGACGGGGCTGAAACCATTGGCACGCTCACAGGTGTTATGAAATACTGCCAGGACATAGGCCGGTTTCAGGCCACGTGTTGCATGCGCCGCTGCAATGGAGGGGCCGCAACTAAAATAGGAGCGTTAATCATGTCCCGGTTCTTCCCGCCTATTGGCGTCCTGCCTCAGATGTTTTGTGCCGTTTTAATGGCGGCTTTGCCGGTCGGCGCGCTGGCGGGCGATACGGGCGCGCCGATCACGCTACTGAAACGGTTGGAGGTCTCGCGCTTGATGTATCGAGCGGGCTTGGCGGATCAGGACCCATTGATGATTGTGGCCGCTGCAAAGATGCGCAAAACCGCCCCGATTGTGCCCGGCACACGCACCCCCGAGGGCGGCACCGCCGCCCAGACAGGCCCGCTAAGCGCCGAGGCGATGCTGAACACCGCCGCGCTGCTGGCACAAGGCAATCCCGCGCTGGAGAAACTGGTCGAGGATGTGCGGTTTGTCACGGTTAAAGGTGTGCAGGACGGGCCGGTGTATTCGAGCACGGCGATTGCGGCACAAAAGACCGATAAATACCCCGGAATTGCCTTTACCGGTGGCAGCTACGCCGAGATTTATGTTGAGGGAAAAGGCTCGTCCAATCTAGACCTCCATGTCTATGACAGTGCCGGGCGCTTGGTGTGTTCAGACACGGATATCACCGATATTGCCTATTGTGGATGGCGCCCGGACACGGCGGATCAATACACGATCCAAGTGGTGAACAAGGGCGCGGGCACCGAATATTCACTGGTGACCAACTAGACGGGTATTCAGGCCGGGAGGGGGCGAGTGCCGCCCTTGGTATAATTGGTCGGACAAGGTCACGCGGATGCCGCGCCAATCGGGTAGGGTTTTACCCCCACGCGGGTAGTTGGCGTATTTCGCGGGTTGTGAACTCCGCTTGGCTGGCTAGGCTGCGTGGCGTTTACAACGCGGGATTCGCATTGCATGACAGACCTTTGGGCAGGCTTCGCCGAGGCGGCGCGCCTGTTGATTACTTTGGATCCGGACCTGACGGCCATCGCGTTGCGATCGTTGCAGGTGACGTTATGCGCGCTGGTCATTGCCTGCGCCATCGCATTGCCATTGGCTGCGTTCTTGTCGGTCAAGCGGTTTCGGTGGCGGCGTGCGGTCATCGCACTGCTGAATGCGTTGATGGGATTACCGCCGGTGGTGGTTGGGCTGGTCGTGTACGTTTTGCTGTCGCGCAGCGGACCTTTGGGGGTGCTGGGCCTGTTGTTCACGCCCTCGGCGATGATCATCGCACAGGTGATCATTATCGTGCCGCTTATCGCATCCGTTGCACATCAATCCCTGCGCGAGTTGTGGGCTGAATACCATGACTTGCTGATCTCTCTAAACACAACCCAATGCCAGCGCATCGTGGCCCTGTTGTGGGACGGGCGCCGGGCCTTGCTGACGGCGGCGCTGGCCGGTTTTGGTCGGGGCATCGGTGAGGTCGGCGCGATTATGATCGTTGGTGGGAATATAGACAATGTGACCCGCGTGATGACGACGGCCATCGCGCTGGAAACCGGCAAGGGCAATTTTGCACTGGCGCTGGGGCTGGGCTTTGTGTTGATCGCACTCGCCATTCTGGTCAATTTGGCAATCCACTGGCTCAGCCGGACAGAAACGGGGCGGCAATGGTAGGGGCGCTTCTTCCTTTGACAGTGCGTGGCGCACAGGTGCGTCGACGCGGCAAGCGATTGATCGGGCCGATTGATCTGGTGTTGGACGGGCAGGGCGTGACCATTGTCATTGGCCCGAATGGCGCGGGTAAATCCACGCTGCTGCAAATGCTGCATGGCATCAACCGGATGAGTCACGGAACGTTAAACTGGGCTGTTCCGGCGGACGAGGCGCGCAGGCGGCAGGCGTTTGTGTTTCAGAATCCGGTGATGTTGCGCCGATCGGTTCAGGACAATTTGGCCTATCCTTTGCGTCTGAACGGTGCCAGCCGCAGTGCGGCACGTGCAGCGGCGCAGACTTGGTGCACTCGGATCGGGCTAGAGACCGCGCAGACCCGTGCCGCCATGGTTTTGTCACGTGGCGAAAAACAAAAATTGGCGTTGGCGCGTGCGCTGATCACCACGCCTGACCTGTTGTTTCTGGACGAGCCGTCGGCGTCTTTGGATGGCGGTGCCACGCGTGATATCGAGACATTGTTGAAACAGGCGGTCGCCGACGGCACTCGTGTTATCATGGCAACGCATGACATGGGTCAGGCCCGCAGGTTGGCACGCGATGTTATCTTCCTGCGGGGTGGATTGATCCACGAGACAGGAACAGCCCCCGATTTTTTCGACGCGCCAAGAACGCCAGAGGCCCGGGCGTTTCTGGCCGGAGACATCGTAGAATAGCCAGACGAACGTCCAGCATTGTTAAATTTAACGCAGATAAAAGGAGAATGACCCATGCGTATCATGTCTACCGTTCTGGCCGTCGCTTTGGCCACCGCAACGCCCGTTTTGGCCGAAGATATGAAAATGGCTGTCACCACCAGCTTTCATAACTCGGGGCTGGCTGACGTGCTGCTTCCTGAAATCAAGGCCGACACGGGCATTGATGTGCAACTGCTGGTGGTTGGCACCGGACAGGCGCTAAAGCTGGGGGCAGCAGGCGACGTGGATGCCATTTTGGTCCATGCCCGCGCCGCTGAAGAAAAAAGCGTGGCCGAGGGGCATGCCACGCACCGCCGCGAGATCATGTATAATGATTTTGTTGTGATCGGTCCCAGTGACGACCCGGCCGGGACGGCAGATTCAGAAACTGCCGCTGCCGCCTTGCAGGGGATCGCAGGAGCCCAAGCACCATTTGTCAGCCGTGGAGATGACAGCGGGACACACAAGAAAGAACTGAGCCTTTGGGCCGCTGCGGGTATTGATGTGGCCAACGCTGGTGACTGGTATCGTGCGGTCGGTGCGGGGATGGGCGCGGCGCTGAACACGGCGTCGGGCATGAATGCCTATATCCTGTCAGATCGCGCCAGCTGGCTGAACTTTGGCAACAAGGGCGATCTTGGGCTTTTGTTTGCGGGCGACCCGGTGTTGTTCAACCAATACGCATTCCTGCCGGTCAATCCTGACAAAGGCGATCACATCCGCAATGATCTGGCGATGCAATTAGAAGAGTGGCTGACCAGCGCACGTGCGGCCGAGCTGATCAACGGCTATCAGGTGGCTGGCGAGCAGCTGTTCACCTTTAACGCCCAGATGACAGACACGGCCAAAGCGGCGGAATAATCGGCGGCAAAGGGCGCAGCATTGCCATAAACGCTGCGCCCTTTTTTGAGACTGCTAAGCTTTGCGGTAGGGACGCAGGGCTTTGGTCATTGCGGTGATCATCGCGTCCCTGCGCGCAGCCATATCGGCCTGATCCTCGCCCATCGCGGCATCTGCGGCGCCTTGAACAATCATCGCAATGGTGTCGTCATCCAGCACCGGCTGGCCCAGATCGTCCCACCAGCCGTTAAACGTATCCTTGAAATGATCGCAAAACGCCTGCATGCCACCCGCGCCAGCGCCCAGACTGAACAAGGCCGTCGGCCCCATCGCTGCCCATCGTAGGCCAGGACCGGCCCACATTGCCTTGTCCACGTCACCGATGCTGGCGACGCCTGATTGTGTTAGATGGATTGCCTCGCGCCAAACGGCGGCCTGTAGGCGGTTGGCGACATGGCCGGGCACCTCGCGGTTGACGCGGATCGTAACTTTGCCGATCGCATCATAAAACTGCGCTGCGCGGTCGGCGACGCCGGGGCCGGTGCGTTCATTTCCCATCACTTCAACCAGCGGGACCAGATGCGGCGGGTTGAACGGATGGCCCAGAACGAAAGGCGCTGGATTGTTCCAGCCCCCTTGCATCTGGCCCAATGTCAGGCCCGAGGCGCTGCTGGCCACGATGGCGCCCGGCGTCAGCGCCGGTTCAATCTGTGCAAAAAGCGCGTGTTTGATCATCAAGCGCTCTGGCACGCTTTCTTGAATGAATCCGGCCCCCTTAACGGCCTTTACCGGATCGCTGTGAAAGGTGATCGCGTCAGGCGTGCCATGTTCGGTCAGCCCCAGTTCGGTCAGCGTGGGCCATGCGTTTTGTACATAGTCGCGCGTTGCGGATTCCGCGTCAGCCGCCGGATCGTAAACCGCAACACTGCGCCCTGCGGCCAGAAATAAAGCGGCCCAGCTGGCCCCGATGACACCTGCACCAAGGCAGGCTGTATGTGTGACATCCATCAAAACAATCCCGGATTTAAGGGGGAGGCCGCTGTCATGCCGCCATCCACGGTGAAACTTGCGCCTGACACATAGGCCGCCTGATCCGAGACGAGCCACGCAACCATATTGGCCACGTCGGTAGGCATGCCCATGCGTCCGACCGGATGGCGGGCCAGTGCGTCTTGCATGGCCTTGGCCGGGTCGTCCGCCAGCGCAAATCCATCTTCGGCCATGTCGGTCATGATCCAGCCGGGCGCGATGGCGTTGCAGCGTACATTCGGCCCGTGATCGACTGCGATGGACCGCGTCAGCCCGTGCACAAAGGCCTTGGAGGCGTTGTATAGCGCCATGGACGGGTCCGCCACCGTGGCCGAGATCGACCCGATATTGACGATGCTGCCACCGTACCGCGACATGTCGGGCAGGACCGCGCGGCACATGTTGAACACCCCCCGGCAATTGGCCCCCATCAACAGGTCCCAATCAGCGTCGGTTGTGTCCGCCACTGTCTTTTCGATTTGCACCCCCGCATTGTTCACCAGCACTGTCACAGGGCCAAGATCCTGAGCTGTGCGGGCAATCTGCGCGGCTCCGGCAGGGGCTGCCACACTGGCTTGAACCCAATGCGCCGCGCCGGGGAAATCAGCGGGGCGCGGGCTGCGCCCACAGCCCAGCACGCCAAAGCCGTCCGACAGCAAGCGGTCGGTCACGGCGCGCCCGATACCGCCTGCAGCTCCGGTGATGATGGCGATGTCTTGCGTCATGAGTGTTTCGTCCTGTTTGCTGGATGAAGCGGCGCAGCGGATGCAGGCCACGTTCCCTGATCGCAGCGGTCACAATTTCATTTGCTGTACCTGTGCGCTTAGCCCGCCGTCCAGAATCCACAGCTGCCCAGATGCATAGCGCGCCTCGTCACTGGCCAACCAAGTCACCAGATTGGCGATGTCATCGGGCGTGCCGTAGCTGCGCATGGGATGCACATCACGGACCGCTTGCTGCAAATCATCTATGGATTTTCCACCGCCGCCGGAGCCGTCTCCGGTAAAGAAGCTTTGCAACATCGGCGTGTCGATATAACCCGGACAGATTGCGTTTACGCGGATGCCTTCGGGGCCGTGATCGCAGGCCATTGCGCGAGTCAGCGCATGCACTGCACCTTTGGTCGCGCAATAGGCCGCCAGTCCGGGATCGGCGATGAATCCGTCGTATGAGCCGAAGTTGATCAGACTGGCGGTTGCACCGTTTTGCGCGGCGGCGCGCATCAGGGGCAGCGCGTGTTTTGAGGTCAGGAACGTGCCGGTGACGTTGACCGCAAAAGAGCGGTTCCATTCGTCCAGCGTCGTATCTTCGATGGTTTTCTCAATCTCGATTCCGGCGGCGTTGATCAGGATGTCCAGATGCCCGACATCAGCGCGCACTCGCTGCATGGCGTTGATGGCATCGGCCTCGGATGTGACGTCCAGCTTGACGAAATTACCGGGCAATTCAGCGGCTGAAGCGTTTGAAATAGAACCCGTTTCAGTCAGGTCAGCGGCGTAGACGCGCGCGCCTTCGCGCTCAAACCGGGCGACGATGGCCCGCCCGATACCACCGCGCGCCCCTGTCACCAATGCGGTTTTGCCTTGCAGTCTCATATCTCGCTCTCTTTCAATGGGGCGTTTCACGTTGTCATTCCGCACTGTAAGGCGCGGACGTAAGCGTCTATCAGGTCGCTGGTTATGCTGCGCTGCTTTGGGCCAGCTTGGCGTAGGCGTCCAGAACCAGACCGTGGAAATGGTGCACCGCATGTTCCGATTTGCCCGATCCAGAAGGATCATTCACGATGCGTCCTTGGGTAAAGGCGGGCGTGTTCATGCCGCGCTGAACCGACTCGACCAGGGCAATATCCTCAGGTTGGAGGACGGCGTCGATGTACCGGATCGCGTCCAGTTCCATTGCATCCGGCTCGGGCGTTTCCAGATAGAAGTCATAGGTTTCTAGGGTGCGGTTCGGTCCCATCGGGATGATGTTCAACACGATCATGCTGGAGCGACCGGGATAACGCATCAGACAGGTGGTGGGCCACAACCACCAGACGGCATGGGTTTTCACGGTCGCGTTGGAGACGTCATAAGCACTGTTGGGGGTGTTTCCGGCTTCGGCCATATGCGACGAATAGATGCCATAGGTCGTGACCTTGTAGGTGTCCATGTCCACAAGGTCACAGAAATCCTTATGCGCGGTCGGGCAGTGATAACATTCTAGGAAATTATCCACGACATTTTTCCAGTTCGATTGAATGTCATAGCTCAGACGTCGACCGAAGGTCAGGGTGTCAATATCCGGTGCCCAATGGCGGATCTCGGTTTCCAGACTGCCGCTTTGCTCGGACAGGGATTTGGCTGTGGGATCAAGGTTGACGTAGACAAAGCCACAGAACTCTTCCACCTGCACCTCATCCAGACATATCTCGGACGGGGTGAAATCGCTCAGGTGCTCGGTTTCGGGGGCGCGCACCAATTGGCCATCCAGTTTGTAAACCCACGCATGATATGGGCACATGATGCGGGTTGTATTGCCTGACCCGCTTAGCAATTCATGCGCGCGGTGTTTGCACACGTTGTAGAATGCGCGCAAAACGCCCTC
Organism: Roseovarius aestuarii; assembly: GCA_027214255.1. GTDB lineage: Bacteria > Pseudomonadota > Alphaproteobacteria > Rhodobacterales > Rhodobacteraceae > Roseovarius > Roseovarius aestuarii_A. Next base: position 359,910 of record JAPWHL010000002.1, on the reverse strand, counting down.
TTTGTCGCGCACGACGGCAATAGGATGCCCGGCAACCGTCAGGGCGATGTAATCACCCGGCATACGCAGTTTTTCAACGTGACAGACCCATTGCCAGTGGCGGGCAAAGATCGCCCTGAGATCGGCCTGAAACCAGTCGTCGCGCGTATAGGCATCTGCGTGCAGGGATAGGGATTTACCGCAATCTTGGTCATAGCCTGCGCGGATACTGGCGAAATCGGCGGGTGAGGGCAGTTGAGACATGGGCTACTCCGATTCTGGCAACCAAGTGGGTGCTGGACGAATTATGGGATCAGAGTGCCTGACACGCGTGTTGGGAATGTGCGCAAATCGCCGTCAATTATGCGTATTTGGACGGGCTTGCGTATAAGCGATCCCCCTAACGTCCGGTTCGGTGCATCGGCCATGCACGAAACGCAAAGGGAACGCGCCCTTCTATACGGTCGCGCCGGGGGGGCAGGCCGAAGCGTTCACGATAGGCACGGGAAAAATGCACTTGGCTGGCGAACCCGGACGCCAATGCAACCTGCGCCATGGTCATTTCTGTTTGCGTCACCAACCCGCGTGCCCGATCCAGACGGATGTCGCGATAATACAGAGCAGGCGTTTTGCGCACATAGGTCGCAAACAGGCGGTTCAACTGGCGGTGGGATGTGCCGATATGTTGACAGACCTCGGCAATGGGGATCGGCGTTTCCAGATGTTGCTCCATAAGTGCGATTGCACGCCTCACCGTGCCGGGGGCGGTGTTGCCCAAGGGATCGGTCGGGTTCGCGTTTTGCAAAGTTCCGGCAGGGCGCACGGATTGATGAAACAGATAGCGCGCGGTGGCATTGGCCAATGCATCGCCCAGTGTGGCGCGAATGATGTGCAGCGCGAAATCCACGGACGCGCTGCCTCCGGCGCATGTGATGCGGGCGCCGTCAAACACATAGAGTTCCTCGCTTAGGGTGCACTCGGGGAACATTTCGCCAAAGGCGTCCATATGTTCATAATGCACCGTCGCGCGGCGGCCCTCCAACAGCCCGGCGCGTGCCAAAACAAACGCACCTGTGTCCAACCCGCCCAAGGTTGCGCCGAGTCCGGCCCAACGCCACAAGGCGCTTCGCAGCGCGATACTTGTATATTGCTCGGGGGTCCAACTGGAAGAAACGATGACCATGTCCCGTTTGTCGCCCTGAATATCGGCAAGCGGTCTCGTCTCAATCCTGACACCGTTGCTGGCCAGACACGCACCGCCCTGAACCGATACGAATTCCCAAGTGAAATGGGTGGTGCCGTCCAAATAGTTGACGGCCCTGAACGGGTCGATAAATCCGGTGGTCGCCGACAGATTGAAATGCGGCGTGAGCAACATCACAATCCTGACGGGGAGGGGTGTGGGCATGGTCATCCGGCTATTCATGCATGTTTACTGTCCAAAACAAGCAAAATGCGTATACCAACAAAATATTCTGCGCCTTGGCGGTTACAACAGGTCGTTGACGGGGGTTGCTGCGCCCAGCCCTATGTCGCGGCGCAATTGTGCCCGTGCCCGCGCCAGACGGGACATCACTGTGCCCACCTGACATCCCGTCAAACGGGCCAGCGCGGCGGGGCTGGTTTCACCATCGGCAACCAGACGGATCAGGCGGGACTGATCGTCCGGCAGGCGCGTGATCGCCCCAGCCACATCGCGCAGTGCCAAGGCCCCGAAAACTGCGGGCCCTTCTGTTGGCTCCGGGGCGTGTTCCAAGGTTTGAAAAGGTGCATGGCGTAACCCCTGACGAAAAAGGTTGCGCATCGCAGTGCGGGCATAGGCGCGCAGATCGTCTATCTCGTTCAATTCATAGCGCCGCCGCCAAAGGCGCAGAATCGTCTCTTGCGCCAAATCCTGCGCTTCGGATTCGGAGTTGGCCAACCTGCGCGCAAGGCGCATCAGGTCGGGGTGCAGGGCGGTCAATGTTTCGGATGCAAGACGGGGACATGTCATCAGCGTAACCTTTCGATGAGGGCAGGGATGTCCATACCGTGGCGCAGCCGCACACCTGCGCGCAACGCGGGGGTTTTTGCCGACGGGCCCAGATCGCGCTTTTTGCGCGACCTCCTGCCAAATCACTCAAATGGTTGAGCGAAGTGTCGCGCGGCGGAATCCCGCGCAGGACGCAAAGCGCAATTGGTGCGTCCTGTACTGTGAGACGGGCAATGCTGCCTGCTCACATGATCCGTAATGACGACACGAATAGGAGAACTACCATGACAAAGTTTATCGCAATCCTGATCGGTATGGGCGCGCTGGCAAATTCCGCTGTGGCGCAATCCTCGATGACGATGGCTGAATCCGTGGTCGAACTGGACGCCAACGGCGATGGGGTGATGACCATTGACGAAATGATGGCGGCCTACCCAGAAATGACCGCCGACCAGTTCAGCCAGCTCGACACGAACGGCGATGGTGCCCTAGACGATGCCGAGATGGTGGCCGGACAGGAACAAGGCTTGATCCCCGCCCCAGCGAGTGAAGGCTAAACAGTTTGCGGTCCTCCCAACAGCTAAGGAGGGCCGCGTTGAACCAAACGATAGGCATCGCGCGGGCTGTTGGCATACGGCTTTGTTCGCAAATTCGAATGCCAATTCACGTTAAGCGATGCTAATCGTTGACCCAAATCGCCAAACTCATCCCCCGATACTTTCGGCGGTTTGGGATCTAGCCCGCCAGAGTGCCTTTTTGCCCTTACCTCTCACGGATACTGGGGCAAAGCGGACGCTGGCGGGCCATCTATCAAGACTTAATAAAAGGTAATTGGCCCCGTCGCGACGGGGCTGTGATCACTCTGCCGCGCTATTGGGGTGTGGCGCGTTTCACCATACCAAACAGGTCACGCGGGTCGTCTGGATCGGCCAGAAGATCCAGATCGTGATAGAATTGCGTGTCCTTGATCTGATCGCGCACATAACGCAGGGCGCTGAAATCCTCGATCGCGAACCCGACACTGTCAAACAGGGTAATTTGTGCATCACTGGTGCGGCCCTTGGCGGTTCCGCTCATCACTTGCCACAGTTCGGTGACGGCGTGATCCGGTGCCAGTTGCTGAATCTCGCCTTCGATCCGGGTCTGGGGCGGGAACTCGACGAAGATGTCGCTGCGATGCAGGATATCTGCGGCCAGTTCGGTTTTGCCGGGGCAATCGCCGCCAATGGCATTGATGTGCACGCCGGGGCCGACCATGTTGTCGGTCAGGATCGTCGCGCATTGTTTGTCGGCGGTGCAGGTGGTGATGATCTGCGCGCCCTCCATGGCCTCTTCTGCGCAGGTGCATTCGACCACCGTCAAACCCGTTCCGGCAAGGTTCTTGGCCGCTTTGCGCGTTGCCGCCCGATCGATATCATAAAGACGCACGGTTTTCAGACCACAGACGGCCTTCATGGCCAGGCTTTGAAATTCGGATTGTGCGCCGTTGCCAATCATTGCCATCGTGTCGGCCCCCTTGGGCGCAAGATATTTCGCCACCAAGGCCGAGGTCGCAGCAGTGCGCAGGGCCGTCAGAATGGTCATTTCGCTGAGCAGCACCGGGTATCCGTTGCCGACATCCGCCAACAATCCAAAGGCGGTGACGGTTTGCAGCCCCTCCTTCATGTTCTTGGGGTGACCATTGACGTATTTAAAGCCGTAAACCTCACCGTCCGAGGTTGGCATCAACTCGATCACACCTTCCGCCGAGTGGCTGGCGACGCGGGGTGTTTTGTCAAACAGCTCCCAGCGTTTGAAATCCTGCTCGATAGCGGCAGCAAGCCCGATCAACATGGGCTCAATGCCGATATGATGGATCAGCTGCATCATGTGATCGACACTGACGAAGGGCACCAGAGCTTTGTGCGACGGGAATGGATTGTTTGTCATGGTCGAAATCCTGTTTCTATCGATATCAGTTGTAGGCACGGGTAGGGCGGTCGAACACGCGACGACCCAGCGCCGAGGCAGCCAGATCGACCATCACCTGTGCGGTGCGGCCCCGGTCATCCAGAAACGGGTTCAGCTCGACCAGATCCAGAGAGGTCATCAACCCCGAGTCGCAAATCATTTCCATCACCAGATGGGCCTCGCGCATGGTGGCACCTCCGGGAACCGTGGTACCAACGGCAGGGGCAAAGCTGGGATCAAGGAAATCGACATCCAGCGACACGTGCAACATGCCGTTGGCCGCTGCGACGTCCTTGAGAAAGGCGTCAAGTGGGCGGGCAATGCCGGATTCGTCGATGCTGCGCATATCGTGATAACGCACGTCGGTGGCCTGAAGTGTGTCACGTTCGTCTGGATCGACGGACCGCAGGCCCAGAAGGCAGATGTTTTTATGCGCAACCGGATGGTTGACGGGCGGGAAACCGTCAAACCCATCGCGCCCTGTGACATAGCCCAACGGTGCACCGTGTAGATTGCCCGACGCGGTGCTTTGCGGAGTGTGGAAATCGGTATGTGCATCCAGCCACAAAACGAAAAGCGGGCGATCCTGAGCGGCGGCATGGCGCGCTGCGCCCAGAACAGAGCCCAGGGCCAGCGCATGATCGCCGCCCAAGAAAATTGGCAGGCCACGCGACAGGCTGTCTTCGGCGGCGCGCGCCAATGCGCTGGTCCAACCAATGACTTCGCCCGGGGCGTGCAGATGACCGGGCAGAGAGGCAGGGGCGTCGGCCGCGTCAGGCGCAATGTTGCCCATGTCCAGAACGCTATGGCCCAAATCCGAAAGGGCCGTGTCAATACCAGCCACACGATACGCGTCAGGCCCCATCAGGCAACCTTTGCGCGATTTGCCACTGTCCATCGGGGCGCCGATCAGAATGCAGGTTTTGTGGGTCATGGAGGCCTCTTATTGCTATCACGGGTGGTTTTTCCTGTTGTGATGCGCAAACTGGGACGAAGGAAGCGGGCATTTTGCACGATTCGAAACCATTATGATCTAAACGGAAGGTGTTTCTGACGATATGGATGAAGTGGATCATCAGTTGATCTCGGCCTTGCGCCATGACGGGCGGGCGTCGCTTTCTGACCTTGCTCTGGGGCTGGGCGTGTCGCGTACGACGGTGCGGTCGCGGATCGAGAGATTGCAGCGGAGTGGCGAAATCGTAGGGTTTAGTGTCGTGCTGAAAGGGGACACGGCGCGCGATGCGGTGCGTGGGTTGATGATGTTGGGCGTGGAAGGGCGTGGCGCGGACCGGATTATGCGCCAGCTGAACGGGCTTAGCGCGGTGCGCGCGACCCATACGACCAACGGTCGCTGGGATATTATCGTGGAAATCGGCACCTCCACGTTAGAGGAACTGGATCAGGTTCTGGCCCAGATCCGGCGTTTCGACGGTATTGTCAGCAGCGAAACCAACCTGTTGCTCAGTACGCGCAAGTCGGCGGGCTGACAGGCCGGGTCAGTTTGAAAAACACTGGAGGGTCCGGCGTTGGGCAGCAGCCCCACGTCGTCGTGATGTTTTGTGGGGGCGCTTGTTAGATGCTGCGGCGGGCCGCCATGATCCACACCGCGGCGAGCACCAGCGCCAGCACCATGTTCCAGCTTGCCATGGATAGGCCGAGCATTTGCCATGCGACCTCATCGCACATTACCACCTTAACTGGTGCCTCAAGGCTGAGCAGGTCACTGCCGGATTGCCCGGACAATCCCGCGCCCCCGCCCGAGCAGGATGTGGGGCCAGCCCACCAGCCACGCTCGACCCCGGTATGAAACCCGCCAATTGCTGCAGTGGTAAGGGCAGCCAATGCCCCCAAAACGGGAAGGGCAGCCCCGCGAACAGCCAACGCGATCAACCCGATAAGAATGGCCGCAGCGTGTGGCCAGCGTTGCCAAAGGCACATTTTGCAGGGGGCCAACCCGCCGATATACTGAAATGCGAATGCCCCCAACAGCAACGCAGCCGACCCGCCGGCGGCCAGCACGATCAAAGAGGTACGCGACATTTTCATACCGATGTCCTTACAGCAATTTCATGGCATAGAACCCGCCCGCCAGAACGACGACGAACAGGATGAACATAAGGCCCAGTCGGCGCTCGATGAAATCACGAATTGGTGCGCCGAACTTCCACAACAATGCGGCCACTAGAAAGAACCGCAGCCCGCGGGCGATGATCGATGTGATGATGAACGTGCTGAGGGCCATCCCGGTCCAGCCGGACATGATGGTGATCACCTTATAGGGGAACGGCGTGATGCCCGCTGTCAGAACTGCCCAGAACCCCAGATCGTTAAAGCGGGTGTTGAATTCGGACATGGCGTCTGCCTTGCCCAGACTTTCCAGAATGGGTTGCCCAATCTGTTCATAGGCAAGTGCGCCGATGGCATAGCCCAGTAGCCCGCCGATCACCGACGCCGTCATCGCGACCGCCGCAATCAGCCACGCGCGGTTCGGTCGCGCAAGAATCATAGGGATCATCAAAACGTCAGGCGGAATGGGAAAGACCGAGCTTTCGATAAAGGCGACACAGGCCAAAACCCACAAGGCGTGTGGGTGCTCGGCCATCTTTAAGGTCCAGTCGTACAGGCGTCTGATCATATTTGGAGTTTCCCGGGCGCGGTGTTGGCGCGTCAGACCATGCAGGGCAGGAGTGGTCAAGCCCTGCAATGCGCTGTTTTGGGTCGTTTGCGACCTATGCCGCGATCTGATTGGGCGCAAAAGCCAGGGAACCACTGAATTTCGCTAGCGTTGGCCTGAAAAAATGGGGCGGTTTCATCTTTCGATGCATTGTCAGATAAAAAATAATCATAAAGCCGCTTTGAGGGTCTGGACGGCTGCGCGCAGCTTCGCTAGACCGTGCGCAGTGTGCCCAAGTGGCGGAATGGTAGACGCAGGGGATTCAAAATCCCCCGCCGCGAGGCGTGCCGGTTCGAGTCCGGCCTTGGGTACCACCTTGTTTTGCAAGGATTTCCGCAATCTGAAATGACTGTGTTCAGGTTGCGAACTTAGATCACTCACAGTGGCCACTCACAGTTTCCCGTTATGTATTTGTTCTGTTCCTGTACGAAGGCGATTCCGTTAGAGAGATTGCTAGCCTGTGATGCTGTTGTGGTAACTAGATTTTAGAAGTTGGCGCCCAATACGTTAATGGGTGATTCGTATAATATCGGTTTCTGAGGGCTTTTGTTTTGGGGTCTATATACTTAACTAGCCGAATATCTCTTGACGTTGGTTTCGTTTTTGGCAGTTTAATCTCAACAAGATAGATTAGGCCCATGTCAGATACACTTAGCACATTTGAATTCTTCCAGAAATTCCCAAATGAAGAAGCTGCGCGTAATTTCTTCGAGAAGCGCCGCTGGGATGGTGGGCCTGTTTGTGGTCACTGTGGTTCGGTTTCTGTAACCGAGTGCAAAGACCACAAGCCAATGGCCTACCGCTGCAAAGATTGCCGCAAACATTTCAGCGTCCGCACAGGCACGGTACTTGCCGAAAGCCGCCTTCCCCTTTTGAAGTGGTTGCTGGCTATCTACATGCTCACCAGCGCCCGCAAGGGCATACCCAGCACTCAGATGGCCCGCGAATTGGGTGTCACCCAGAAAACCGCATGGTTCCTTGCGCAGCGCATCCGTGAAACATGGATGGGCGGCAATAACGACAAGATGGACGGTCAGGTTCAGGTTGATGAAACCTATGTGGGCGGTAAAGAAAAGAACAAGCACGCCGACAAGAAGCTGAAAGCGGGCCGTGGCGCTGTTGGCAAGGTGGCTGTGGTTGGTATGCGCGACGAAAGCGGCCAAGTCCGCGCAAAACCCGTTAAGCACACCGATGCGGCCACACTGGTCGGCTTTGTGCAAGAGAACGCACCAGCGCGCGGCGAAGTGGTTACAGACGAGTTCCGCGCCTACAATGGCCTTTCTGCAAAAGGCTTCACGCACAAGACAGTCCGCCACTCTACTGGTGAGTACGTCCGCAATATGGCCCACACAAACGGTATTGAAAGCTTCTGGTCATTGCTAAAGCGCGGGTACATCGGCGTTTACCACTACATGAGTGAAAAGCACTTACACCGCTATGTTGATGAATTTTCGCACCGTCACAACACGTCAAAAGTTGGGACCATGGCGTTTATTGGTGGGACAATCGACAAAATGCAAGGTAAGCGGTTGACTCACAGGGAGCTAATTGCAGATGCCAAATAAAGAGAACTTGATAGACCCCATAGACGCAAGTTTTGACGAACTGGTTGGTGCTGTCCTCAGATCTGATAGTCCTAATCCTGAACCGCCCGTGATGCCGGATCACGCCGATCTAATAAGACAACTGACGACCCCAGCCGGGTGGGGTGTGTCAGTTAACGATATTGCGACGCAGGTCGGCAAGCGCATGGACGCTGAACACTATGACCCCGCAGTCATGGAGAACAACGCAAAGCTTAAGTCGCTTGGTGTGACCTTGGCTCCGCTATCCGACTTTGCTGACGTACATCTCCCAAGCATGTTTACACGAATTTGGGCTCAAGATTCGGCATATGGGCTACCGTACCTAAACGCTACTGATCTTATGAGTTATTTCGCTCTAGGGGTGCCAGCGCAAGAGCGGTATCTCTCACTTGCATCAAATGTCAAAATGGACCCCCTGATTGTTAAAAAGGAAATGATCTTGATAACATGTTCTGGCACTCTTGGCAGAGTGTTTGATGTTCCAGCCGCGTTAGATGGATGGGCGGGAACCCATGATATTGTTCGGATCACACCACACAAGCCTGAATTGAAGGGTTTCTTACGCGCGTATCTCGCGTCAAGTTTTGCTCAGGTGCAGATACTGAGCCACACCCATGGTGGGCAAATTGACCACATTACAGGTGACCAAGTTGCATCCTGTCTGGTGCCTCAGCTTGATTCAGAAACCATTTTGAGAATTTCGAAATTGGCGACTAAAGCAGACAAAATGCGAAGCAACGGCGTCAAGCAAATGAACGACGTGTTGTCCGATTTAGCAGGGGTAATTAACGATGACTGAAGTCAATAAAATTGTCCCACTAATCCCGCCGGGGAAAGTCTTGTGCTTCATAACTGGCGTCCTGCGAAAAGATACTCCTGAAGAAAACGTACGTCAGCGATGGGCGCGGGCTTTAGTAGATGATTACGGCTATCCAAAATCCGATATAGGTGTTGAAACCAGCATCAAGATGGGCCGAGCCACCAAAAAATGCGATCTTACCATTTTTCGATCAGGTCAGGAACACAAACAAGAGAACATAGCGATTTGCATTGAGGTCAAAAGAGACGACATCAAGCCATCGGACGCGAAAGAGGGTGATGGGCAACTCATTAGTTATCTGGCCGCATGCCCTGCCAAATTCGGCCTTTGGGTAGGTCAGGAAATGAGAGGCTACCAGAAGAATGAGGACGCTTCGGTAGAGCAAGTTGCCGACATACCACGGGCAGGAGATGATGCGCCGCGTAGGCCGCGGCGCACGGACCTGCGTGTCGTACACGAGCTAACTTCGGTGTTTCGGAGATGTCATAATTACATTCATGCAAATGGCGGCCTTCAAAAGGCCGAGGCTTTCCACGAAATGCTAAAGTTGATATTTTGCAAGACCTACGACGAACAAGAGGGCGGGATTGAACTTGATTTTTCAGTGTCGCCCGCCGAGCAGAAGTCGATAGGTGGCCAACGCAAGCTTGTAGAGGATCGCCTCAAGCCGCTATTTGAACATGTAAAAGGGGCTTATCCGTTCATCTTCCTTGAAGATGAAACCATCAAATTAGAACCATCTGTCGCGGCCTATGTGGTCGGGGAATTGCAGTTCATCTCAATTCTAAACAGCGCAACAGACGTAAAGGGTGAGGCATACGAAACGCTTGTTGGAGCGAACTTGCGCGGTGACAGGGGGGAATATTTCACCCCAAGGAATGTCTGCGACATGACGGTTCAGATCATTATGAAGAACTTCAAGGATACCGAACTCAGCACCATCAAAGTGATTGATTGCTGCTGCGGAACTGGTGGATTTCTCGTTTCATGGATCGACAATTTGCGTAGTAAGCTTATTGAGCAGGAGTATGCGCGAGGCAATTCCGACCCCACAGCCCGCGTCCGTGATCGTATCAAGCAAATCTGTGGGCAAAGTTTGTTTGGATTGGACATTAACCCTTTCTTGGTCCGAACGGCGCAAATGAACCTTGTTATGCATGGCGACGGGTCAACAAATGTACATCGTGCAAGCTCTCTGCTGAGGCCGGGGGAGTGGCCCGAAAAAGCACGGCAGAACGTACCGTTCGGTTCAATGGATGTTGTGATTACCAACCCTCCATTTGGCGATGAAGTCAGAGTTGATGATGCCCATGTCCTTTCCCAATATCAAATTGCAGAATGGGGAACTGAAAACAGGCGAACCATGATGCCAGCGGAGCAACTATTCATGGAAACGGGGATGAATTTCCTAAAGCCGGGCGGGTTTCTCGGGGTGGTTATCCCCGACGGTATATTGAACAATCCTGGGCTGGCTTTTCTTCGCGACTGGCTGCTTCGGCGATCAAAAGTCATTGCCTCAATAGATCTTCCGAAAGAGACTTTTGGCCGAAATAAAGGTGTAAACAACCCAAGCGTCTTGATTGTCCAGAAGTTCACGCATCAAGAGTATTTGGATGCTGAGAAAAACATAATTGATACTAGCGGGTCGGTGTTTATGTGCGCACCGGTTACATCTGGAATAGACAAACGGGGTAACACAGTATTTTTGCGGCATCCAAATGGTGAGTACATTCTAGACCAAGATGGCGAAAGGGTGCCGGACGATCAAATATCAATGGTCCCGCAGGCCTACGAAAGTTGGATAGCTTCGGCTAGTTAAGTATATAGGCCCCCTTTATATTTGCAGGGGAATCACTCTCGCCGCTGCTGCGCAGATCGGCTCAGGGTGCGCCTGCTTGCCCTTGAGCGGTAATAGGCCACCATTTGTGCGCTTTGGCCGGTGACGGCCTGAATTTCGGCGTCTGTGCATCCGGCCTCGGCCAGTTCGATGATCGCGAGCTTGCGCAACCCGTGCAGGGTGTAGGGGCGGGCCTTGTCGCCCAGGGCGTTGCGCCAGCGGGCGAATGATTTCTGCACCACGTTGTAGCCAAGAGGTTCGCTGAGGTTCTTTGCCAGCAGGTATGCGCCGGCCTTTGGCACGCTGGCGACGAAGGTGCGCAGGCGCGGGGGGCAGTAGGTCTCGAAATCCTTGTCGCCCTTTTCATCAATGACCACCATCCAGTCGCCCTGAAATTGATCGAACCGCATGGTGATCGCGGCGTTGGGTCTCTGGCCGGTGCCAAGGATCAGCTCAGCTGCGATTCGGACCTGGGCGGGGGCGGTGGGGAGTTTGGCGATCAGCCAAGCGGGCCATGGCTCGAACTCGCGCTGTTTGCCGAAATGCTCGATGCCGCTGGCGGGGTTGGCGTCCAGCGGCCAATCCAGTGTCTTGACCGCATAGTTCCACAGCAACGAAACCGTGGCCAGATACTTGTCAGCCTTGCGGGGAGTCTCGGCCAACTTGTCATGGGCGGCGCGCAGGGCTTGCCGGGTGGTGTGGCGCACGTCCTTGGGGCCGTTCTTTTCGCGGATCCGGTCCATGTCGCGGCGGTAGCTGCGTTTCGTGCCATCGGTCAGGCGTTTCTGGACGCGGGGATCAGCGCGCCATTCCAAGATCAAGGCCTCCCACGAATAGCGGGGTGGCGCGGGTTTCTGTTTGTCGTGGCGGTTACTTTCACAGGCCCAGAACAGGGCGTCCAGCAGTTCGGAATCGCCTTGCCAGTCCAGTAGGATCGCGCGCTCGCGCTGTTTGCCGCCCTCGGTCCATGTGATGCGATGGTAGGGCTGCCATGTTTCGCGGTGCGGGTTCCATTTCCAGACCAGTCTGCGCTTGGTAATCCGGGGCTTGGGCGGGCGGCTCATAGTTCAAAGTCCTGTTCGGCTGGGCGGGCGGCGCTGCCGTCCAAGATAGCGCGCAGGTCGTCATATCTCCACCGCTCGATCCCGCCTGCCAATTTGACCGGAGGGGGTAGTGCGCCCAGCTTGACCAGCTCGCGGAATTTTGTGCCTGCCATATCCAGCATGCGGGCGGCTGTCGCCTCGCTGACCGCAAGGGGCTGGAAATGGCGGGCGTGGGTCATTTGTGTGCACCTTTGATGCGTGTGTTTGGGCGGAGGCGTTGGTCGTAGTGGGCCTGTGCGCGGGCCTCATCCTCGGACATCTCGCAACCGTGGATGTCGATCAGGGCGCTACGCGGTTGCACTTTGGCAGACAGAGGGCGCAGCAGCTCAGCCAATGGCATGTTGGGGCGGGTGGCCTCGGTCCGAGGATTCAGCATGCATGATTCCGGGGTCCGGCAGGCGTTTCGTGCCAGCGATGCCCCGAGAGAGTCGAGAGTGCGGATCATTGGATCGTTCCTTTCGTTGTCTGGTGTCCGTCGCTGGCCCCTTGCGTGCAGGGGGCCAGAAAGAGGCATCAGGATTCGGGAGTGCCCATGAAGATGGGCAGGTCTGTGGCGGCGGTGGCTTGGCTGACGGCCTCGTCAAATGCGGCCTCGAACGCCTTTTCCGGGTTGTAGACTGACAGGATGAACGCGATCTGACCGCCCTGTTTGCGGTAACGAAAGCGCACCGGCATGCGGTAGGGTGGGCCGCCCATGAAGACCGGGATGGCGATGATGATCAGGTTCGGGATTTTCAGCGGGGAACCGTCGGCCGCCTTGTGTTCGTTGACGAACTGGATTTCGGATTCGCCGGTGTCGCGGTTGGTTTTGACGGTCAGGTCGCTTTTCTCGTAGACCTGAAACTTCTTGGACATCGCCAGCAGCTGGGTCAGCTGGCCATAGCGGCCTTCGATCTTGAGCGCGGTGTCGATCAGGCGGGTTTCCCATGCCTGATTTCCGTCTTTGTGCTTGAGGTCCAGCACGTTTGGCGTGGGGTCCATGATATCCTTGGCCTGCGCCTCGATGAATTCGCCCAGATCGTCCTTGTCGAGGGGGTTGCCGGAAATGCCGGTCCATGCCTGCCATTCCTCGGACAGGGGAAAATCATAGACGGCGCGGTGGTGGGCGTGGCGCGCGCTAGGATCGCCCATGGGGGCGGAGACATCAGCCGCGCCTTCTGCGTGATAGTCGGCGATGCAGGTCAGCGTGGGGGCTTTCATGTCGGGTTTCGCGTAGAGCGCCGATGTCGGGCCTTTGAAGCGGTTGGACCATGCGATCAGGCTGTTCAGGTCGGCCAGACGCGCGGTGCCCTTGCGGCGCGCCGGTTTGAGATACTCCAGCGCGCTGCGGTGATGGTCGGTCAGATCTTGCACCCTGCGAGAGGTGGGTACGGTGACCAGGTGCGGTTTGGTCAGGTCCAGACCGTCCGGGGTGGCGATGGGATCGTGATGGCCCAGATCCTCGATCACCTTGCGCATGGTTTCGGCGGGGTTCTCGATCGGCGAGATCATCGGTTTGTAGTCCTTGTCTGACATGGTCAGGTTCCTTTCGATTGTGGGTCAGATGTTGGCGGGTGGTGGTCAGTCCACATCGCGGACTTCGCCGGTTTCGGGATCGTAGTCGGTCGCGTCGCGCACGGGTTGGTGCATGCGCGCCATGAACGGGCTGTAGAGGGTCAGTTCGCCGTTATCGTTGATGAAGGCGGCGGCGCTGCTGGGCGGCTTTTTCGGAGGTTTGAAGCTGGCGGTAGCACCCATGCCAACGTCGCCGGATTTGCCCAGGGCATAGCTGATCTGCAGGGTCATCGTGCCTGCGCAGCCCTTGGTGCCGTGTTCGGCCTTGTGTTCCAGCAGATCCAGTTGCAGCTGCTTGTGGCCTTCCATCACTTCGGCCAGAAAATCGCCGCCGTCGAACAGGGCGAAAATCTGTTCCAACGTGCGCATCTTGTAGGGATCGTGCGGCGCGGCCTTGACGATCTGGGTGGGTGGTTTCTTGTTCGTCATCACGGGGTTGTCCTTTCGTTGATGGGGGTGGCGGCGGCGTTCATTGCGGGGTTCCTTTGGTGTCGGCTTGACTGGCGGCGATGGTCCGTCTGTGGAAATCTTCGAGTTCGTCGGTCCATTGTTTCATGAAGGCCAGATCGCCATCCGTCTCGCTGACGCCATCGTCCATGCCAGCGGTCATCACTTCGAAAAGCTCGGTCGCGCCAGCGAAAAAGCAGATGCGCATATCGGTGATCTGGTGGGGTGGTGCGCCGGGGTAGACCTGTCGCTGAAATATCTTGAAGCAGGTGTCCATCAGCTTGCCCTTGCGGGCGAGGCGGCGCACTTCGCTGTGCACTATGGTGTTGAAGGCGGGCATGGTGGTGATCCTTTAGAGTTGAACTGCCGGGCCGGAAGTGCGTGGTCTAGGAATATCCGCGCCACCCTGTCGTGTATTGATTTGCACGGCGGCTTTTTTGATCAGTTCAATCCGCTCAATATCGAACCAAACGCCATCTTTCATCTCGTTCTCGGCATCAGATTGGGGCAGGACGTGGACCTGATTGCAGCCGGTCAGGTGCTCGAGGCGGGCGATGACTGCGCCGGTGAATCCTGACAGCGTGTCCTTGACCAGATCACCCATTTCGATGCCGCAGTAGGCATCGTTCGTCTGGGTTTGGGCGCGGCGGAAAATGTTCATGCTGTGATTCCTTTTCAGTGGTTCTGGCTGGCGATGCGTCCGGCCCATGCGTCGAATTCGGTGCGCAGGGCGGCGAAGCGGGCTGTGTTGGTGTGGTTCAGCTGGGCGCGGCTGGTGACGTGGCAGACGTCGCGCAGGTATTGCGCGGCGGCGTTGGCTGTGCATTGGGTGGTAGGCAGGCCTGCGCGCAGGGCGGCGAAGCGCTGAAACTGCGGATCATTGCACAGGATGCCTGCTTGCTGGGCCGGGGGCAGGGAGTGCATAGGGCGGCGGGTATGGTCAGGCATGCCAGCCCCCGCGTCCGTTGCAGACGTCGCAGGCCTCGGGCTCGAGGCAGGCGCAGCAATCTTCCATGCAGGTGCAGGTGCCCTCCAGATCGCCGTCGCCACCGCAATTCCAACACTCGACCCAGACGTGATCGTTCCCGACGATGCGAGCCAATTCCAGTGCCTCGGCGCGTTCGGCAGCGTCGTCGGTCAGATGGGCCACGCTGTAGGCGGCTGCCTGCACTACTTGGTCGGCGTGGTGGGTGCAATCTGCCAGCACGCCGCGTGCGGTGGAGAGGTCCGGCGCGTTGATCGAGACCTTGTGCATTTCGTGAGTGGTTGTGCCAGTGTCGAGTTGCGGGGTGTTGATCATGGCTTGTCCTTTGCGATGCGGGCCTGTTTGGCCTCGTATTCGGTTTCGGCGATGGTCAGCACGAGGGGGCGCAGTTCGGGCTCGTAGGCGTCCATCGGTTTGTTCCAGCGCCCGCCAACCAGGCGGGGCAAAAGGGCGCGCGGCACGGCCTTCCAGTTGGCGGGGTCGGTATTGGTGCAATCGCCGTCCAGTGATTTCAGGCACATGCCCTTGGGCAGGGGGCCGTTGGCCAGTTCCCAGAGGTAGCGGTGTTTGTGCATGTAGCGGGTTTTGCTGGTCGTATATGGGTTGGGCAGGGGCACCTTCATTTCGATGTAGCCATCCTTGCCCGCGCGCTCGCTAAACATCGGCTTGCGGTTGGCGGGGATGCTGCCTGCTTTGAACTGGGTCTTGGCGCTGTTGGCGTTGAAGGCCATCTTCTGGCCCTTGTTGAGCGGGGTCTGTCCTTTCTCGAAGCATCCGGTGCGTCCGGTCATCCAGCCCTTGCGTTTGCAGAGCCCCTTGAGATTGTTGAGGGACACGTCTGCGCGCTGAAATCTGACGGTGAATTCGGCGTGCAGTTTGCGGCGCGGCCAGTCGGCGCGGGCCTGTAGCCATGCCAGTTCGGCATTGGCGTAGGGGATCTGACGGCCCTTCACTGGTCATCGTCCAGTGCTGCGCGCGGCGGGGTGACATCGCGCGGGCCGATCTGGGGTAGCATCGGCAGGACGCTGGCGCCATGTTCGGCGTATAGCTTGGCGGCCTTCAATTGCAGGTCCGCGTTGTCGACGATCTGGCCGGCCAGCGCGACGATCGAGGATGTGCGCTTGATTTCCTGATCGATCTGGTCTGGCGTCTGATCTTCTTCGGTCAGGCGCTCCATCTGGGCGAACAGGTGATTGTTGAGATCGGCGAGGCGGTTTTTCACTGCATGCCCGCCATGCGGATCGCCTGCGTGTCGCGGCTGTCGATCTCGGCCAGCAGGGCGGCGAGGATCTGGGTGGCGCCGGGTTCCAGGATGCCCAGAAGGCCCCGGATTTCCTCTGTGGTGATGTCGGGCGTGTTCTGGTTGATCAGCGCGATGAAGGCGTGACCAAGGGCGCGTTCGGCCTCGGGTAGGTCCGGGGTGCTGGCGCAGGCGAGGGCGATCAGGGCGCGGGCGGTTTTGTGTGGGTCGGTCATTGGGTTGTGTCCTGAGGTTGGGCGCCGGGGGTTCGGCGGGGTTGGCGGGGGATCTGGTTCTGGGCGGTCATGGCGCGTAGGATGTCGGCGGCATTGGCGGCGGCGCTGGTGGCCTCGGCCGGGATCGGGTAGCCGTGCAGGCCTGCTGCGACATGCAGGGCGGTGGCGAGGGCGGCTGTGGTGGCTTGTGGGTCGGGCGCGTCGGACAAGGCGATGCGCACCAGTTTGCGGGTCAGGGCCGCGATGCTGTTGGCGCGGTCGGCCTCGGGGCCGGTGGTGCGCGTGGCGATGCGGTCGCAGTTCTTGGCCCAAGCCTTGGCGGCATGTTCGGCGCTTTCGCCGGTGCCTGTCACGCCCAGAAGGGAGAGTTCCCACTCGACCGGACCCCATGCCTCGCGGGGTTCGACCAAGGTGCCGCCATGGCGGATCACAGCGGCGCGGATAGCGATGGGCAGGGCGGCTCTGCTGTGGAGTTCGAATTCCAGCGACAGATCGCGGCGCAGGGCCTCGATGGTGGTGGGTGCGTGGCCGGGGGCGGTCACAGCAGGGTGGCCTGTATCGCATCGCCCGGACGGGCGGTGGCGACGGTTTCCAGCACGTGAAACTGTGCGCCGGTGTCGTCGGCCAGCTTGTGGGCTGCCTGCATGGCATCAAAAAGGCTGGAATAACGGGTGCGCGGCTCGGTCTTGGAGTGCGGGCCGGTCGGCTTACGGCAGACCATCCAGAATCGGGCGAACTTGGGCAGGTCGGTCATTGTCTGACCTCGCTGCGCGCGCAATCAAATGCGGAACGTTCGCCTTTCAGTAATGCCATGGCGTGTGCGGGATCGTCGGCGTTCCAGACGGCTTCGGTTATCACTTCGGATGACGGATCTATGTCGAGCAGTTCAGCGATCAAAGTGGCAATACGGTCTGTTTCGGTTGTCAGCGTGTGTGCCATCTGGATCATCGCATAGACCCGGCATTCGGTTTCGCGGTTCGGGATGAGGCTGCGGATCATGCTGCGGTCCCGCCTGTGGGTGGGGTGTGGTCGGAGGGATTGGCGCGTCGGCGGGCGATGGCGGCTCGGATGGCAGGCTGTGCGCGATGGATCGATGCGGCCAGTGTTGATTTGGCCAGAGTTGATTTGGCCAGTGTGGAGGCGCGGCTCGGTGTCGGAGCCTCGGCGGTGCCACATAGGCGGCGGGCGAGATGGCCGGCCACGCCGCAGGCTGGGCGGCCCGGTTCGGCGGGGCGCATCATCGGCAGGTTCTGGGGGTGCATGGTGCCGCCGCGCGCTTCGACCAGCTGGCGCCACGCGAATTCGCGAAGGGCCATCTGATCGCCAAACTGATCCGGGCGAGTGACGATTTCCAACGCATGAGCGATGGCGGCTGTGTGGGGGAGTGTCATTGGGCTGTCTCCATGTGGGATTATGGAGGCAACGTAATCGAAGAAATGTCGATTGGTCAATACCGTTAATCGAAGAAACATCGATTGACAGGCTGTGGAGATGGCAGAATGCTACACGTTATGCTGGGAAGGGTGTCGGGGTGCCGGGATGTATGATGCAGATGAGCGAGTGTTGTTTTGGTTCGCTAGGCGGCTCAATTGGTCGGTTGATCGGGCCTATCGTTCGCTCTTCGTGAGGTTGTGCATGAGGCTGTCGGCCAGTTTCGGTGGTAGCTCGGTCAGGCGCCCGCGATAAAGATAATCCATGGTCACGCCGTAGCGTTCCGCAATTCTGAAGGCCATGTCGGCTTTTAGTGGCTTCTCTCCCTTTTCTATCCGTCCATAGCTAGTGCGGTCGATATCGACGCTATCCGCAAAGTGTGCGGGTATCATTTCCTTGTAGACGCGGAGGGCTGCGAGCCGTCGGCCGACGGCTTGAGGGTGAAAGGGGCTGTGAGGGTTCATAGGCCGACAATCCTTTATTGTGTCGCGCGTTCTAGGCATCGCAGGAAATCGATGTTTTTTCTATCGAAGTTATTTCGACGATTGACTAATCGAAGAATCATCGATTAATGATTGAGGTATGACGTATGCAAGCTTCCAGGATGTGATTGACGCTTGGCCCAGCAGGGCGGAATTCGCTGCCGATATCGGCGCGAAGTTGTCGACGGTTCACAAGATGCATGAAGTGAACTCCATACGAGGTGTCTACTTTCACGCGATTGTCGCTGCGTCCAAGCGACGAAATGACGTTTCTATGGTGTGTGCGGATGATCTATGCCGCCTTGCGGCCCGGTTGCGCGATGGGATCGAGGATGTGGCATGATCTGTCATTCCGGTCAGTCGCAAGTGGTTCTGAAACGAGGTGTGTGTTTCTCGTGTGATGTTTTCACAGGAGTGTCGGTACGTGGCGCAATGTCATTGTGCGGGGTTTTTGAACCGGTTTCGGTTGGTCCTTTCGCCTGCGATCATGTCAACGGCAGTGATCAGATCGGAGTCGGGGTAAACGATGCACGCGGTTTCGGTCAGGCTGATCGGTCCGTTTGTCGCCGATGGGGATTCTTGGGTTCGGCCAATAATGTAACCGAGAATCAGAAATCGCATCTGTCCGAATTCCTTATCCTTGGAGTTCAAGACGAAGCGAAAGGTGTTGCAGTTGATTTCACCGATCATTTCGAACAGGCGGTTTTCCTGTTTTCCCATTGGCTCCGCGATAGCGCTATGGCTGATGACAAGCGCGGCGGCGATGCTGATAATTCGTCTCATTTTGTTTTCTCCTGCGGCGGCGAATTGATGAGGCACGTTAGGCGCGTGCCGATCGATCTGTACAGCCCGGCAATGGCCCGTGTCGATCGCTTGCTTGCCTACATGGCGCGCCACCCTGCAACGTCCAGCACCCCACAACACCGGAGGGAGGCATGACCGCCCCCGTCCCCAGCTTCTGCGCGGCCTCATCCCCCGAGGCCAGTGTGGGAGGGCGCGCCGGTTTTGGGCGGCTGGCGCGCCGCTGTTTTTCACTCGCCCCTGAGGAGGTGTCCCATGACGATATCCATCGCATTCGATCTGATCATTCTGGCCGGGGTTCTGGGCGTGTTGTGGCTGCAGTGGGAGGCGGCACAGGATCGCAGTCGTCGCCGGTCGGATTTTTACAATCTGGAGCGAACGGTGAACCGACAGGCTGCTCTGTTGGACAAGCTGACGGTGCGGCTGAACGGTCTGGAGGAAGCGGAGTTTCATCGCTGGATGCAGCGCCGCTCCTAGTCGGCGAGCACCTTGGCGCGCCCGGTTGTGTCTTTGTCCAGCCAGCGCCAGTGCAGGATGATCGGCTGGCGGGGTTTTGCGGCGGTCATAAAGAGGGAGAGCGTTCTTTTGGCGTCGTCGCCCTCGGTTCCGGTTGCAGCGGAAAAACGCGTCGCACCACAGGGCGGGATGATTTCCTGCAGCGTGATCCTGGAGCGGGGGGTGGCTGTGGCATCGCGCGGCGAGCCCGTGACATTGCCATATCCATCGTCGATCTCGCAATCGTCGTGGGTCAGGAATCGGGCCTTGTGCCAGCGCGGTGCCGTGATGCCCGTGATCTTGAGCGGCGTGCGCGCCGGGTTGCGGACTGTGATTTCCATCTCGTCCCAGCCCTCGGCCTCGTGGGCGGGCCAACGCCGAATTTCGAAGGTGGGTTTCGCCGGCTTGCGCGCTTGCCATTGCATCACGAAGGTTCCTGCGACCGAGACCGCGATGAAAACCTGCAAGGCGACGTTCATCAGCAGGCGATAGAGATCCATTCGCTGATCCTTTCAAGATTGGAGCGGGTGGTGTGGCGCGCCGGGTGGCGAGACCCGGCGCGCCGTTGTTTTTCACTTGTCCCTGAAGGGGTGTCCCAATGGCGACCGACAACGACACGTCAGTTGAGCGCAGGAGTTGTGCTGCCTGTGATGTCGATTTCATGCCGATCCGGATCAGTTTTAGTCCGGGTCCTTCGGTGGAGGAGTGGAGTCGTTTGGCGTCGGGACCAAGCGCAAGTGTGGCCCGCGTGCCGCCGCCTGTTCCCCATGGCTTTTGTTGAAGCTGGTTATCAGCCCGTCGAAGATGGCCTGACCCATTTGTGTGGAGCGTTGCGATTTCAAGGTTTCGAATGCGGTGATCAGCCTGTCGTGTTGGATGAGATTCAAATCGAGCAGAGCGCACAGGGTCAGTTTGTTCAATTCCAAGAGGCCCAACGCAATGTCTTCGGACGTGTCGGATCTTTTGCCGACTGCGTCGAAGCATCTTTGAAGCTCGGCTTGAAGTTGGTTGGCATCGACAGAGGTTTTGCCAGATCCGGTTACCATTCGCTGATCCTTCCAAGATTGGAGCGGGTGGTGTGGCGCGCCGGGGGGCGAGACCCGGCGCGCCGTCTATGGTGTGGTCGGTCGCGAGTGTTGTCAACATGTCGTGCCTTTCTGGCGGAGGTGGTGTCGATATGAGCGCCCCGTGCCGTCCTGCTCTGACTGTGGTGCGCCCGGTGTCCGAGGGGTGCTCCCAGACTGCACCTTCGACTGGTCAAAAGTCTTTGCCCAATAAATTTATCAGTGTGCGTAGTGGGTTGCGTGTAGTCGATGGTTGTTCTTCCCCGGAGCCCGCGCAGCTAGACCCTTATCGTATGCGGGTGAATTTCCCTGATCTTTGGGCTGGATACTTGCGTGCACATTATGGTCGGGCCGAACTGGTTGCCGTGGCATTCAATGTAACGTTTCAGACTGCCTGTAACTGGCTGGATGGAGTTACGCGGCCCACTGGTGACAAGGTTTTGCTGGAGGCGCTGCGCGATGGTGCGCAGCTGTTAGGCTATGCCGAGGCGCATCTGGCACGCGCAGTGGAAAAGCGGAGGGCGTCGTGATGCGAATGCCTAAATCCTCCCCGATCGTGCCATCAGTCGTATCGCCTAACTGGAGCGAGGAGCAGGACGCAGCGTTGATCGGGGCCGCTGGCCGCTATGTCTTGTTGGACGGTCTGGCTCGCGCGTGGGGTCGTCCGGTTCAGCATCTGTTATCCCGCTGGCATGTATTGCGCAGCCGCGAAGGGCGGGGCGCATGATGGCGGTTGTCCTTGTCATACTCCGGGCGGTTTGCCGTCCAATAGTTACCGCGCTGGCCTGTGCGCGGTCCTTCGCGCGGGGTGGACTGCTCGCCACCTCGCGCGTTTTTTGCAATTCTGGCGCGACGGGGTTTTGGAGTTCTCCCCTGTTGGCCCGTATTAACGGGGGCGCGGGTGTTGCGTCGGAAGCCCCCGTACATTTGCCTCCCTTCCTTGGCGGCGCGTTGATCGGCTGTGTCTGGTTACGTGTCGCCTTTTTTGAGTCTGAATGTGATTGGGGTGGACTCACATGAGTTCCCTTAGTCCGGAACTGCGTCGATTGATCGATGAGGCGCTGGAGCGCATTCCCGAAAATGAGCGGCGAGTTCCCGAGGGGATGTCGTCCTTTCAGGATGAGTATATCTGGAAGGGTGGTCGTCTGGTGTCGCGCGATCCGTCTAAGCGGAACCTGAGGGGGCGATGTTTTACTATTGGGCGTGGGTCGAGCGGCAATCGGAGTCTGAGTGAGGCTAAGCGTGCCCGCATTCGCGCAGATGTCGCATCTGCGACGTCATGTGTGCAGGTTGCGAGGGCTCACAATGTTTCGCACAGTACGGTTTACCGGATTGTGAATGGCCCTTCGCAGCGTCGCGTGGAGCCAGTGGATCATGCGGCGGTTCTGACTGCTGTAGGCCGTGGGTTAACTGCCCGGGCCATTGCTGAGCTCGTGGGCTGTTGTCCTGTTACGGTTCGAAGAATTGCGAAAGCGCATGGGCGGCGTGTAGCCAGTGCGCGGCCTATTGGTTTGCGCGGCGAGGAATTGAGCGACGCAATTGTAGCAATGGCCGATGGGCGGCGCACACTGGGCCAAATCGCACGTGAGTTGGGTTGCTCGCGCGATTCTGTCGCCCGGCGCCGGGATGCGTTGGCTTTGGATATACCCAATGGTGTTTCGCGCGGGCGCGCCGGGGGGGCCAGATGATCGGCAACAGATCCTCGGCGGTGCGTCAGCAGCGGCACGAACCGCATGACAGCCTAGATGATTTCCCGACGCCGCCCTGGGCCACGCGCGCGCTGTGCGAATGGCTGAAGGCGCGATGCATGATCCCGCCCTTGGCCGATGTGCGCGAACCTGCGGCTAACCGGGGCCACATGGCGCGGGTGTTGGGCGAGTATTTCGCGCGCGTCCATGCTTCGGACATCCATGATTACGGCGTGGGCTATCCGGTCTGCGATTACCTGTTCGGGCCTGTGCCTGAGCGCAGCTTCTGGGTGATCACCAACCCACCCTTCAAGCTGGCGCTGGCGTTCATCGAGCGCGCGCGTGCGAGTGCCGGGTACGTCGCGATGATCGTGCGATCGGCTTTTCTGGAAGGCGGCGCGCGGTATCGCGATCTGTTTGCCGATGATCCGCCGCGCTATGTGCTGCAATTCTGTGAGCGGGTTGTCATGCACAAGGGTTGCCTGTCCGAGCATGGTAGCACCGCTACCGCCTATTGCTGGCTGATCTGGACGCCGGCACGCGGCGACATGACGCAACTGGACTGGATTCCGCCCGGCACGCGCAAGCGGTTGGAGCGGGCCGGGGATTACCCGGCTATAGCGGTGAATCCGGGCGCACAACACAATGGTTTTATATGAGAAAGGATCGCATCATGGATGATCAGACCGTCGCGCAGATGCTTGCGTCAGGAATCACCTTTGAGGTGTGTATCGACTGTCCTGGTGGGGGCAAAGCCGTCTACCTGATCGATGTTGATCAGGTTCGGCGCTGGTGTGCGGACCGGGATCAGTTCTCCGCGGGCCACTACGGTGTCAGCGTCGATGATTTTCACCTGTGGTTGGAGCATGACGGTGCGCCCTTGTGCGGCGCGTCCACGGCCAAGGGCCCGCTGTGCTCGAACCAGACCAGCCGATCACAGCTTGGCATTCACGAGTGGCTTGCGCTGCATCGCGCAGAGTATTGCCGCCTGCATTCCGGGGGTGGTCAATGAACATTACCTCAGCCTCTCACGCCCAACTGGTCGCGATCGAGGATCTGCCAGAATATCCGCTGGACGGGTCCGAGCGTCTGGACAGTCACTATTTCGTCGCCTGGGAGCGGCGGCGCTGGTTGAACTCGGATATGCGCCTGAAGGGCACGCCCGAGTGCCGGGCGCTGTATTTCGACCTGATCAACATCTGTTACGATCAGCAGCCCGTCGCGACCCTGCCTGACGACATGGAAATGCTTAGCAAGCTGGTCTACACCGACCGCGCGCATTTCGAGGCCCTGTGCAAGCTGGAATTCGGCCCGCTGCACAGCTGGTTCCGGTGCCGATATGAGGGGCGCACGCGGCTGATGCACCGCTTTGTCTATCAGATCCTGACCGAGGCCCTGTCGCGCAGGCAGGACAACCGCGCCAATACCGAGCGGGCCAATTACGCCAAGCGCATCCAGCGCCTGCGCGCCAAGATCGCCGGGCTGCATGTCGAGTTGGCCAAGAACGACGCCGCTGTCAGTTGGATCGATGAATGGCTGACCGCGCAGAATTGCATCTACCGCGAAACCAGTTGGGTCGAGCGCGGGATGCTGGCATGGCAGGGGCACATGGCCGATTTGAACCATCGCCGGGTGCGCCGATGACTGTCCGTATCCGTCCACGACTGTTCCAGCGAGGTTCCAGAGGACAGTTCAAGGGAAAAACCCAACAGCACACGTAATTTACGATCCGCTTTTAAAGTGTCCGGCACGATAGAGACATAGACAGGGATATAGATAGAGACACAGGCAGTCCGCGCCCAACCAAAAACGGACTGCCTGTGGATAAGACGGGGAAGAGCATTGAAAAGGAGTAAGGCCGATGGGCGCAGACCAGACTGACCGTGTTGAAACAGCCGAGGGCGCAGGCCCTGAAACGAGTGCCGCGCCCGATCCCAAACCCGAGACCAAGCGAGACCGGGTGCGTCGGTTGTTCATTCGCCCGATGACCGATTGGGGGTGGCGTAAGCCCGGCGATATGAAGGCCGATGCGTTCGAGGCGATGTTGGTCAAGCTGTGTGATGATCTGGCCTATCTCAGCGATCGCGGTTTTTCCCGGCTGCGCGATGCGCTGCGCACCAAGGGCACCGGCAAGGGCCTAAACGGCTGGCCCACCCGCGCCACGATTGTCACCTTTGCCCAGCTGGCCGAACCCCGCCCGATTGATGAGATGCCCAACCTCGTGAGCTGGTTCCGCTCGGCTGCCGGACGGCGTGCTGCCGAGGCGGATCAATTGGCCGAGGAATACGGCTGGTGGTGCAAGTTCCGCTCGCCGCCCTATGCCGATCATCATCAGCGTATGATCGCCGAGAAGGCCGCTGAGAACCGCAGCCGGGAATCTCTGATCCGGGATCGTATGGCGCGCGGTGTTGATCCTGGCCCCGGTGAGGCGGAGTGGCTGAAATGGCGCGAGGCGCGGGTGGCCCATGTGCGTGGCCTGATGCAGGGCACGGGTAATGCCCCCGGCGGTGATCAATGATGGTGCGCGTGATCCGTGCCCCCGTACAGGCCGTACCGGTGCAGCCTGACCGCCGCCGCGCCGTAGGCATCCATGCGTTGATCAACTGGGCGTTCAGTCGCGAATTCGCGCAGCTGGACTGGGGCGATGTGGTCTCACAGTTGAACGGCGCGCGGGCGGCTGTCGGGGTCGAATACGTCATGATGCAGCGCGGCGCGACCGGGGCGCGCATTGATGGTGGCGGGCGGTCTTGGCCTGCCGATGATGCGCAGGTGGTGGCCGATGCTGTGGCGCATCTGCCGCTGACCCATGGCGGGCGGGCCATGGCCCTGCAGATCGCTGAACTGGCGCGGGTCGGGGCCGTGCCTGACGCGATGGTTGGCGCGCGCCCCCGGTTCCGGCCTGTGGCGTGGCATCGCAACCAGAACGGCATGCGGGCTGCGACCGAGGAATGTGGCCCACCGATTGCGCGTCGCAACCGCAAGGGCGTGCTGGTACATGACAAAGTTCTGGTCTGTCCGCTATGCATCGAGCCTCAGCCCAACCAGATCGCGCATGCCCGACGTAATTATTTGCAGTGGTGGGGTGCGCTGCTGGAGCTTCGGTTAGTGCTTGATCGGCAAGGCCTTTTGTCTGTTCACCGTCTGACCGAGGCCATGCCGCCGCGCACGCCCTGGTCAAAAACCTGTTGACTGCGAAATCCGCCCCCCCTAGACAAGGTGCCAGCAACTGAACTGCGCCCGGCGAGGATCACCCTCTGCCGGGCGCTTTGCATTCATGGCCTGCCGTTCCCTGTCGGGGTGGCGGGCCTTTTCATTTGGTGGGTTGGTCTTTGGGTAAGCTGCAACAGGTTCGGGATGGTTTGCACCGGGTGTCACCAACGATGCGCTATCTTGCGCCAACCACGCGGGCCGAGCGGAGTGTTGCTCGGGATGCGGGGCTGGAGTGGCGTCGCTGGTACAAGACCGCGCGCTGGCAGAGACTGCGTTGGTCGGTGTTGGTCCGCGATCTGTTCACCTGTCAGATGTGTTCGAAGGTTGAGCTGGATACCTCGCTTCTGGTCGCGGACCACACGGTTCGACATCGCGGGGATGCGGATCTGTTCTGGGATGAGACGAACCTGCAGTGCCTATGCAAGCACTGCCACGACAGCCACAAGCAACGCGCCGAGCGCGCAACGACATAATCGCCCCGATCTGGCGGGCGGGGAGGGGGGATGCAATCCCTACCCGGCCTCGATCCGCTAGACCGGCTCCTTCCCTCACGCGGAGAATTTTTTTCGGTGGAACTGAGTTTTGACCTCTTTGGCAACCCGTCTCAGCCGGGGCAAGGCCAGCGTGGGCGTCCACGATATCAGGCGACTGAAAAAGATCGCAATAAAGTCAAGATGTTACTGGCTTTGGGGTGGGGTAACCAACGCATTGCCAATGCTCTGGATGTCTCACTGGCCACGCTGAAGCGATATTTTAGAGCCGACCTGCAAATTCGCGAGGTGATGCGCGATCGGCTGGTGGCGCGTCAGTTTGAGATTGCTCTGGAGCACGCGAACGCCGGCAACATGAGCGCGCTCAAAGAACTCGACCGACTGATGGAAAAGAACGACCGGATGTATGCTGAGC
Organism: Roseovarius aestuarii; assembly: GCA_027214255.1. Taxonomy (GTDB): domain Bacteria; phylum Pseudomonadota; class Alphaproteobacteria; order Rhodobacterales; family Rhodobacteraceae; genus Roseovarius; species Roseovarius aestuarii_A. Next base: position 333,450 of record JAPWHL010000002.1, on the reverse strand, counting down.
GCAGCCTTCGGCGAGACCAGGCTGATGAGGATCCCCGTGAAAAGATGGGCAAGAAGGAACGCGCCGCGCTTGACGCCGAAGAGGCTGTGGACAGTGCGGACTGGCAGGGCGACCTGCAATACAACAGCGGGTCTGTGAACTGATATGCCTCTTGATGCGCTGACCTCTGATCCGGCCTGGTCTACGGCGGTGCCGGATTGGGAGGATCGCATTATGAACAAGCGGTCGCTCATCCCGGAGCTGCCGTTGTTCGATGCGGTCGCGGACAAGGCGTTGCGGATATTCAAGCGGCTTCGGGTGCCGGACATCATCGGCACGCCGACCTATGGCGAGGCCTGCGATAGTTGGGTGTTCGCATTCGTGCGCGCCATCTTTGGCAGCTACAACCCCGAGACCAAGCGGCGGATGATCCGCGAATTCTTCATGATGGTGCCGAAAAAAAACGGCAAATCCAGCATCGCGGCGGCGATCATCGTGACTGCGGCAATCATGAACGAACGACCCGAGGCGGAGCTGCTGCTGATCGCGCCAACCAAGACGATTGCCGCCATCGCGTTCAAGCAGGCCAAGGGTATTATCAGGTTGGATGCGGCGCTGACCAAACTGTTTCACCTTCAGGACCACCTGAAGAAGATCACGCACAGGAATTCTCTGGCCGAGATCGTGATCAAGGCTGCGGATACAGATGCGATCACGGGCGGCAAGTCGACGTTCACGCTGATCGATGAAACGCACGAATTCGCGACCAAGTCCAAGGCGGATGCGGTCTTTATCGAGGTGCGCGGCGCGCTGGCAGCCCGCCCAGACGGTTTTTTGTTGCAGATCACCACGCAATCCAAGGCCCCGCCGTCTGGCGTGTTCAAGAAGGAACTGGACCGCGCCCGTGCGGTTCGTGATGGCGATTTGGCGTTGCCGCTTCTGGCTGTGCTTTATGAGTTGCCGGAAACGCTGCAAAAGAAGGGCGGCTGGAAAGAGCGCCGCACCTGGGGAATGGTGAACCCCAACCTGAACCGATCTGTTGATGAGGCATTCCTCGCAGATCAGCTGACGACAGCAGAACGCGACGGGGCTGCCGAACTGGCGTTGTTGGCGTCCCAGCACTTCAACGTGCAGATCGGTCTGGGGCTGAAATCTACAAGCTGGATTGGCGCGCATTACTGGGAAACTGCGGTGGATCCAGAACTGACGCTGGATAGCCTTTTGGAGCGCAGTGAGGTTGTCACGGTCGGCATCGATGGGGGAGGCTTGGACGATCTGTTCGGGTTGGCCGTCATTGGCCGGGACCGCGAGACAAAGACCTGGCTGCATTGGGGTAAGGTCTGGGCGCATCCTGAGGTTTTGAAGCGCAAGGAAATCGTGCCCACGTTGATGGATTTCGCCAGAGCTGGTGATCTCGTGCTTGTGGGCGAGGATGAGCCCACGCGCGACATCACGGAAGTGGCCGATATCGTCGAGCGGATCCTCGATCTGGGATTGCTGCCCGAAGAGGCTGCGGTCGGCCTCGATCCGATGGGTGTCAGCGCGCTGGTCGATGAGATGGCGCAGCGCGGCGTGGAACACAAGATGATGGTCGCGGTCGGGCAGGGGTATCGCCTGACGCCTGCGATTCACGGCATGGAGCGAAAGCTAAAGAACGGCACGTTTCGCCACGGCGGGACGCCCATGATGGCGTGGGTTCTGGGTAACGCCAAAACTGAGCAAAGGGGAAATGCGGTGCTGATCACGAAAGAGGCGGCTGGCAAGGCCAAGATCGATCCGCTGATGGCGCTGTTCAATGCCTTCATGCTGATGGCGCGCAATCCAGTTGCGGCGATGGCAGCGTTGTCCATCCCTGCTGATTATCGGGTGGCATGATGGGTTTGATGGGCATTTTTCGAAGTGGGCCGGTTGCTGAGGCGCAAGTTGTGCGTAGTAGGGATCCTTCGGACAATTCATGGTTCGAAATGCGTGGTCCGAAAACGGCTTCGGGTGTCGAGGTCACTGTCGAACGCGCGCGCAGGGTGCCAGTCGTTCGCGATTGTCTGCAGGTACTGGCGCAATCTGTTGGCGGTCTGTCCTTTGGTGTGTTCGAAAAGCGTTCCGATGGTCAGCGTGATGCGACAGACGGTCATCCGATCAAGGCATTGATATCGGACCCCAACCCACGGGAGACGTCGATCGAGTTTCTGGAGAACCTGATTGATGATCTTGCGTCAGAGGGCCGGTTCCTGGCCGAGCGGGATTGGACATCTGGCAGCGAGCGTTTGTGGCGGATTGAGCCAAGGGATTTCACTGTCGAATTGCTGTCAGATAATTCGCTGCGCTTTCGCATCCGTGAGGCCGGTCGGCCGGAGCGTGTGCTGCTGCATGAAGAGGTTTGGTACATCCCCTTGCCGCCGGTGATCGGGAAGGTGCATGGCAGATCGCCAATCCTGAAAGACGGTGCCGAGACTATCGGGGCGGCGCTGGCCCTTCAGCGATACGCCAATACGTTCTTTGCGAATGATGCGACGCCGCCATTCATCTTCAAGCACAAGGGAAGTTTTGCGGACGCCGCGTCAAAGGATAACTTTCTGAACTCGTGGGGTAAGTGGTTTTCGGGTCGGAATCGGCACAAGCCGGGCATGCTGGAATACGATATGGATGTGCACCAGCTGGCGCACAACAACGAACAGGCGCAGTTTCTGGAGACGCGCAAGGAATTGTGGCTGGATGTCTCACGGCTGTGGCGGATGCCGCCGCATAAAGTGGGTATTCTGGACAATGCGACATTCTCGAACATCGAGCATCAGTCGTTGGAGTTCGTGACGGATACCTTGGCGCCGTGGCTGGAGCTGGTCGAGCGCAGCATCAACAAGCATCTGATCGCGGATGGCCGGTTCTATTTCGAGTTCAACGTTGCGAGCCTTCTGCGTGGCGATATCAAGACCCGTTACGAGGCCTATGCACTGGCGCGCAATTGGGGATTCCTCAGCGTGAATGAAATCCGGAAGCTGGAAAACCGCAACGGCATCGGCCCTGCCGGTGACCGCTATATGGAACCGCTGAACATGACCGGTGTCGGAGGTGCCCCCGGAAAAAGCCCGGCGGAAAAGAAAGAGGCTGACCAGGCCATCGCATTCCTGCGCAATTCCGTGGCCCAGAATGGTGGCCGCCCCAATCTGAAGGTGATCCAAAATGTCGCATGAAATTGAACGTCTGTTGCGCGCTGCCGCAAGTGACCATTGGTTCATTCATCCCGCCAAGGCCGAACAGATCCTCGCGGCCATCGCGCTGCGTGTGTCGGCGGGTCCGCGTTCCGAACCGGCGTTCCCGGATGCGCAGCCTGTCGCGATGTCTGGCGAAAGCCGCCGTGGCGAACGGATGATCCGGGTTGTGCGGCTGCACGGCAGCATTATGCCGCGCGGTAACATGATGAGCGACATGTCCGGTGCGGTGTCGTTGGAGCGGTTTCAGGCAGCATTTAGGCAGGCAGCGGAAGATTCCAGCACTTCGGCCATTGTCATTGATATCGATTCCCCCGGTGGCAACGTGTCGCTTGTGCCGGAAACGGTTGCGTTGATCCGGTCTTACAGGAGCGCGGATCGTCCGATTGTAGCCATGGCAAACACCATGGCGGCATCAGCAGCATACTGGATTGCGATGGCCGCGGACGAACTGGTTGTCACGCCGTCCGGTCAGGTCGGATCGATCGGTGTTTACATGATGCATCAGGAGATGAGTACGCGCCTGGCTGAAGAGGGCGTCAAGGTGACCTTTGCCAAACACGGTCCCCGCAAAACCGAAGGCAACCCATACGAGCCCTTGGATGAGGCCGCGTTGCGGGCCATGGAAGAGGACGGGCGCCAATACTACGACATGTTCGTCAATGATGTGGCCAAGGGTCGCGGCGTGCCGGCATCGGTTGTGCGCGCGGATCCTGAGGCGGGCGAGAAGCACTTTGGCGGGGGGCGCTGCTATTCCGCCGCTGTCGCCGTCAAGCTGGGCATGGCTGACCGTGTTGCCACGATGGAAGAGACGTTGGCGCGTCTGTCCAAAGGTGGTCGTGTCGGCAAGCGCCGGGCATCAATTGAACGCCGCCGTCTGGCGCTGTCCTAAGTCACAACCCCGATCAATTCGATCACCTGACCCATACGCGCCGGGCGTATGGGGTGGGCATGGCATTCAACCCGGTTAAGAGGAGATGGCCATGAAAAAGCTGGCTGAACTGAAGAAGCAGCGCGATGCCCTGAAGGCGAATGCGTTGAAACTGCTGAACCTCGCGGACAGCGAAGCGCGCGATCTGTCGGCGGAAGAAGAGGCCAGCTATGAAGCCTTCGAGTCCCAGATCACAGACATCAATGCTGAGATTGACCAGGCAGAAAAACTGGCCGAACGTCGCCGAACAATGGATGCGCTGTCGCCCGCACTGAGCAACGTGGTGCATGACACCGACCCAGCGAAGACAGGCGGTTTCAAGGGGCTGGGTGAATTTGCTCATGCGGTCATGAATGCCAGCCGATCGGGTGGTGTCGTGGACCGACGCCTGATGGCAGAACCGGCAAATGTCCACCAGGGCGGGGCGTCCACCGGCGAAGGTTTCGAAGTGCCTGCCGAGTTCAAGGAAGGCATCTTCGAGGTTGTCGAGGAAATGGACGAATTTGGCCCGATGGTGGACGAAGAACCCACCAGCAAGCGCAAGGTCGAAGCGCTGGCCGATGAAAGCACGCCTTGGGGATCGGGTGGCGTCGAGGCGCGCTGGCGCAGCGAAGGCACGAAGATGGAAGCGAGTAAGCTGGCCACCGACCCGCGCACCGTCGTTTTGCATGAGTGCTATGCGTTTGTCCTGGCGACGGAAGAGCTGCTGGAAGATGCGCCGCGCCTTGAAAGCCGGATCACCAAGAAGGCGGGTCAGGCCATCGCGTGGAAGAAGAACGCGGCCATGGTCTATGGCACTGGCGCAGGTCAACCTTTGGGTTGGATGAAGTCTGATGCTTTGATCACGATCGCGAAAGAAGGCAGCCAGGCGGCGGACACCATTCAGACTGAGAACGTCCTTGCGATGTATTCGCGTCTTCTGCGTGTTCCTGGCGACAAGCCGCGCTGGCTGGCGAACTCGGACACGCTGCCGCAGTTGATGACCATGAAGGTGGGCGATACGCCGATCTGGATGCCGCCCAACGGGATGGTCGACGCGCCGGGCGGAATGCTTCTGGGTCTGCCGATCGATCTGACCGAGCACGCCAAATCGCTGGGTGACAAGGGCGATCTGCAACTGATCTCGCCCAAGGGGTATTATGCCCTGAAGCGCGAGGATGGCCCGAAATTTGCACAGTCGATGCACCTCTATTTCGACTATGCGATCGAGGCATTCCGCTGGACCTTCCGCTTCGGTGGTCAGCCGCACCTGTCTGCGCCTGTTTCGCCGGCACATGGATCCAGCACCAAGTCGCATTTCGTCGCCCTGGCTGAGCGCTCCTGATGCTAATCGCCCCGGCGTGACCCGCCGGGGCTGATCCTTCCGACAATCCGGGCGCCCATGTGGCCCCATGAATATGGAGATACAGAGATGACACAGAAAATGATTGCGCTCAGCGCCGCCGTTGGCGTGTTGGCCAGCATTGATCCCGACGCCTATAGCGCCGGGACTTATACCAGCGGCTGGGTGGATATGGCCAACTGGCAGGAAGTGATGGCGGTGGTGTCTGTCGGCACGATGGCCTCCGGTTCCACGGTGGATGCGAAGATTGAGCAGGCCACGGATGCCAGCGGGACCGGTGCGAAGGATGTGACCGGCGCGCTGATCACACAGTTGACCGAGGCGGGGACGGATTCGGACAAGCAGGCTGTGATCTCGATGTGGGCCGAGGATCTCGACGCCGACAACGATTTCACCCATGCGCGCCTGTCGATCACCGTGGCCTCAGCTGCATCCGACGCCGGTGGCATCGTCCTGGGTGCGTCGCCGCGCTTTGGCCCGGTGGCGGATCACGATGCCGCGTCGGTCAGCGAAATCGTGATCGTCGACGTTAACTGATCCAGTCAACCCAATGGCGGGTGGTCGCATTGATCGGCCACCCGTTCTTTTTAGGAGGCTGTTATGGCCAAGTTGAAGAAATCAACCAAGACTCCTGCGGCAAAGGGCAATGACGCCGGCGCGCAGGCAACCGCTGGAATCGAGGCCCGTAAGGCGCTCGCAGGCCAGACAAACACGTCTGCTAAAATGCCCTTGCTTGATGAGGGTAAAGTGCGAATCCGGTTTCTGAAGCGCCATGTCGTAGACGATCACCGGCGTGGGACACGGGACGAGGAAAGCTATGTCGAGGGCGATATTGCTGATCTCAGTGAACAGTCTGCGCGCCATTTTACTTCGCGCGACATCGCTGTGCGGATGGACGGCTGATCCATGAACATCATCACCGTCACAGGGCCCGCGGAAGAGCCGGTATCGACAGCCATGGCTGACATGCAATGCAAGGTTGAAACCGACGATGAAGCCGCACTGTTGGGGATCTATATTTCGGCGGCACGTCTGAAGGTAGAAGCGTTTACGCGACGCAGGTTTGTCACTCAGACAGTGGACGTGAGGCTGGATGGGTTTTCCGCCGGGTTAACCTTGCCGATCGCCCCGGTGCAGGCAGTGACGGCTGTGAAGTATCTGGACGGTGACAGTGTTCTGCAGACTGTGGACGCGGCAGATTATCGCTTGATCCAGTCCGGGGTTCTCACCTGCGTGGTGCCTGTCACTGGTGCCAGTTGGCCGGTCGCGCTTTGTGAACCTGATGCGGTTCGTGTGACATGCATCGTCGGATACGGCGATGCCGAGGATGTGCCCGCAAACTTTGTCGTGGCGATGCTGCTGTTGACTGGACACTATTACGCAAACCGCGATGCTAGTTTGATTGGGGTCCAGGGAGGGGAGTTGCCGCTGGGTGTCAAAGACTTGCTGAACCCGCACGTGGTCTGGGTCTGAAATGCGCGCGGGCAAGTTACGCCATCGGGTGACATTCAATCGACGGGGCGAGGGCGACGATGATTATGGCAACGTAACGAGCGAATTCGCCCCACTGTTTTCGGTTTGGGGCAACGTGCGTGAGACAACCGGCAAAGAACGGGTTGCTGCGGGAGCTGTCGAGAATGTCAGGACCGCTACGATACGCATTCGGAATAGTTCGCAGGTAAGCGATATCACCGAAGCGGATCAAGTCGAAGCGCGTGGCGAGGTCTGGAATATTCGCGGCATTGCGCACGCGGACGATACAGGCGTGATGCTGGATTTACTGGTGGAATCAGGCGCGGCACAGTGAAGAAAACCGGATTCAAAGCAACTCAGTCGATGCTGAATAAAATTACGCCAGCGATCGAGTCGCAATTCGCGCGGGCCAACAAAGACAACGCGGAAATGATTGTCGATATGGCGCAGGTTCTAATCCCGGTGGATAGGGGCGTAAATCGCGCGCTTATTCGAAGTATCGCGGGGGATGATGGGTCTCAACTGGTGGACTTTGGCCCGAAGGCCAAGGTGATTGAAGGCAACCGTGCCCCGCGCCCCTTTGTTAATCCCGCGATCAATGGGACTGAAAAGGCCCGCAGGGTGCGAAACCGCAAGGCGATCAAAGATGCAATCAAGGCGGTGAAGTAATGGCTGATGGGTACGCGTTGGCGTTACAAAAATCTTTAGTCTCTGCATTGAAAGCAGATGCGGGCGTGACTGCACTTGTATCCGGCAGAGTCTATGATGAGCCACCACAGAAGGCAAAGCGGCCCTACGTTCGCATTGGCGTTATCGCGCCGCGCCCGTTGCGGAGTTCCTGCGCTAGCGCGGCCGCGGTGACATTCGGAATTGAGGCGCACAGTCGCCCGGTAACATCCGGGCGGGTAGAGGCCACGCGCTGCGCTGAGGCGGTTGTTGCGGCGTTGGACACAGCAGCCCTGACTGTCACCGGGTTTACGTTGGTTCAGCTGCACTGGCAGGCTCAGTCGGTTGATCAAGACACAGACGGCAAAAGCTATACGGCCATTACCGCATTTAGCGCGATTCTGGACGGCTAAACGAATGACGGTGGGCCAAAAGCCTGCCGCGTGCCCTTTCCCCGCCCTTGGGCAAGGCAGGAGTGAACGCGTAGCGCGTTCTAACCCAATACAAGGAGCCTACCCATGGCAAAGCAAAACCCAGACCTGATGCTGATCAAAATTGGCGACGGCGAAGAGTCCGAGTCGTTTTCTACCCTTTGCGGCCTGAATAGCCGAAACCTGACGCTGGATGGCGATAACATCGATGTTACTACGATTGATTGCTCGGGTGGCGGTGGCAAGCTGTTTCAGGAAATGGTCGCTGGAACGGCCAAAGTCAGTTTCTCTGGGTCTGGTTACTTTGAGAGCAAGGCGCAAAGTACTGTGTTGATCGATTCGAAGCTGAGCGGCACCGGCATTAACAATTACGAGATTATTGTTCCTGGCCTTGGCGAGTTCGCCGGGGCATTTATCATCGACAGCATCGGAGTTTCCGGCGAGGTGAATGGAGGGGCAATAACGCAGGAATTCGCGCTATCGTCCACTGGCGCAATCACGTTCACGGCTGAAACATAATGCCGATTACAGCGCAGGCCCCCGCCGGGGGGATTGTGGAACAGTTGGGCGGCGAAAGTCGCCCGCTTGTCCTGCGCAACTGCGAGATTGAGCGTTTTGAGGCCCAGCACGATCTGGGCATTTTTGGTCTGCTTGATCAGTTGCTTGGCAAAGGTTCGGTGCAGGCGCGTCATTGTCGTGATCTAGTCGCGCTGGGGTTGGTTGGTGGTGGTTTGGCTGACAAATCCGCTGACAAGATCCTTGATGACATGCCGCCACACGAGAACGCCCGCGTAAGGGCAATCGCGCAGGACCTGATATTCGCCGCATTTCTGCCGCCCCGAGATGGTAAAAAAAAAGTAGGCAGCAAAAGTGGTTCATCCGTGAAAGCCGCCCGCAAGAGTACGGCGCGAAAGCCAAGATCAAAAACGCAATCGGCGCAGGGCTAAAGCCAGCTGAATGGCGAGCGATGACGCCCGCTGATTGGTCCCTTTTTGTCGAAGGGTGGAATCTGGCCCACCAAGGCGACAGAACAGCCCCACCTACGTGGGAAGAATTTCAAGAATTGAAGGCGAAGTATGGCTGAACCCACAGAACGCATTGCTATTCTACTCGAACTGCAACAGCAGGAATTCGAGAAACGGGCCAAATCAGCGGGCGCGGCCATTGATCGGCTGGAGCGTAAGTTCAACCCGCTTGCGGCAGCGGAGGCCAAGCTGGAGGCGCAGCAGAAGCGTTACAACGCAGCGCTAGAAGCGGGCACGATCACGGCTCAACGCCATGCAACGGGTATGGACTTGGTGCAGCGTGAATACGATCAGACCGTATCTAAGGTAAACGGGGCCCGGGCTTCGGTAGTTGCCATGAATAGCAGCGTCGCCGCGCAGACAGGATTTATGACACGCAATCGGTCTGTGTTTCAGCAGGCTGGCTATCAGATCGGTGACTTTGCGGTGCAGGTTCAAGGCGGACAATCTGCGCTAGTCGCCTTTTCTCAGCAGGGTTCGCAGCTATTAGGCATCATGGGCCCATGGGGTGCCGTTATGGGCGCTGTGCTGGCTGTGGGCTCTTCTCTGGCCGGCGTCCTGTGGACGCTTGGCGATGCTACCGAGGAAACGAAGGAAAAGGCCAAGACATTTGCCGACCGTGTTGGTGAGGCGCAATCTGCCTTGTCTGCCATGGCATCTAGTGCCGGTGCGGCAAGCGTCGGTGGCCTAGAGGCGTTGCGGAAAAAATACGGTGACTTGACCGACGAAGTGAAGGATATGGCGGCCGCGCTATTTGAGATCGACAAGCGCGAGGCACTGGGCAAGGTCAGCGGTGTGATTACTGATGTTGCAGACCAGATTGCGAGAGATGTGGAGGCAGCCGCGGGCAAGGTCTCTGGTTCGTTGGCGAGAGCTGGGACGGCCGCGGGTCAAGCGGAGGCGCAAGCCTATCGTGACGAAATAGCGCGCATCCAGAAGAGCATCGATGAGTATGCAAATTCTGGGCTGATTATTGATGTCAGGTCGAAGGTCGCAATGCAGATGGACGCGATGCAAGGGTTGCGTGAGCAGCTTGCTCTGCTGGAGGGTGACTTCAGTAGCATTGGGTCACTCGCGCAGGAAGTCGGTCTTGACGAGGGCTTTCTACAGCAAATTTCTGAGGCTCAGTTCCGACTGGAGGAAGCGCGAGACGCGGGTGATTTTTCCGCCATGGCCACCCAGTTGGGATTGATCCGAGATCTACTGAAGCAATCCGGTGATGCTGTTTCGCAGGACGTTGTGGACGGCGTGACGCGGGCGGAAGGTATTTCTCGTGAAATGGCGGCGCGCCTTGAGGAGGGCGAGGAAGCGGCCAATGGCATTGCGAACGCTGACATGACGGGGAACATCGGTTCGGCGGCTGGAGAGGCGCAGGAACTGGCCAACTGGCTGGGCGTCGCTCTATCCCGCGCGATTGAGTTGTCCGCGACGACCCCCACGATGGCCGATGAAGATCAAGTTATGTCGCAGAGCGTCATCCCCGACGCCGGGCAGCGAGAAACAAACCGTAAGGCCGTTGAGAACTTCCTGAAGCTGACCGCGCCCAAAAAGGTGTCGGGCGGTGGCGGCTCGAGTAAACCAAAGCAGGAACAGGAACCACTTTTCAGCATTGCCGAGGCTGAACTGGAAAAGCTGCAACGCACCATTGAAATGCTCGGCAAGAGCAAGGCCGAAATCGCTGAGTTGACAGTCAAGCAGCGGATGCTGGACGAAGCAAAAAAGCGCGGCATGACAATTACCGACGAGTTGCTAGCGCGGATCGACGCGGAGGCGGCGAGCGTTGGCGAGTTGGCGAACGAGTACGATCAGGCGCGTGACCAAATCGCGGCGCTAGAGGAAATCCAAGGCTCGTTTAAAGACAGCGTCATTGACGCGGCTATGGGCGGCGCCGACGCGATGGACCAATTCGTCAAAAGCATCAAGCGCGCGGCGCTGGAGTATCTGCTATTCGGTGAAGGCATCTTCGCGGGCGGGTCCAAGGGGTCGGGCGGCGGTCTGTTGGGCAGCTTGTTCGGCGGGGTAGGAAAGTTGCTATCATTCGATGGGGGTGGCTACACGGGCGGCGGGTCGCGGTCTGGTGGGGTGGATGGGCGCGGTGGGTTCCCTGCAATCCTGCACCCCAACGAGACGGTTGTGGACCATACCAAATCGACAAGCCAAGGCAGGCAAACCGTGGAAATCGTGCTGCGTGCCCCCGAAGGCTTTACTGTCGAGCAGATCAGCCAAGTGCAGGGTATTTCAGTCAGTGTCGCAGAAACGCGGATCAACGCCAACAACCGCACCCAAGCGGATCAGCGCTATTTGCGGGGTGGTCAATAATGCAAGTCGCGTTTCCCTACCCCGTCAAGGTTCGGACAAGTATTCCCCTTCTGTCGGGCTTGCGGTTCACGCCATTTACAAACATTGACGGTGAGTCATTCGCCAAGCCCGCGCTAAACGGGTTTTGGCGTCTGGACTTGGGACTGTTGGCGATTGACATGCAGGGGCAGTTGGCGTTGTCGGCGTTTGTGACGCAGATGGAAGCGGCAAGCGCGACCTGCGTGGTCCCGATCTGTGTGCAATGGTTGCCCAATGACGAAACGGGGCGGATGCTGCGCGCCTCTCGCGCCGCGCCTGATTTCACATTCGACCACATCGGGTGGGATGGCGACCCGTTCGACGGATACACACTGAGCGCGGCGGCATCACATCGAGACAGCTTCATCGATGTCACCAAGCCTGCGCTTTCTCAAATCTGGCCGGGGCACTATATCAGCCTTGGCGACCAGCTTTACCAAGTCACGGCAGTTTCCGCGATCGGCGAAAGCGAAACGGAAATCCGGCTGTCGGTGATGCCGAATATCCGGGGCGACCATGACGTTGACGACGTTGTGATTGTCGACCAACTGCGCCTGAACTGCCGTATGGAGATAGGCGACCAGATCGGGTCCGGTATTGATGTGGTCAAGGCCGCGAATATTTCACTTGTCGAGGCGTTCTGAATGAGCATCCACGACATGGACGACGTTGATCTAAGACGCGGCGATATCGCCTGCACCATCCTTTGCCAGATGGACTTTCGCACTAACCCGCAAAACTGGTGGCTTGGGTATGGGCCTTTGACGGTTGATGGCGTCGAATATCAAGGCACTGGCGATGTGATTAAGTTGTCCAGCATGTCGATAACCTATGGCATGAGCGCGGGAATGGTTCGGTTTGATATCCCGAACGCATCGCCAGAAATGGTGGCACGGTGCGATGGGCAAGCGCTGGAAGTAAACAGTCGGCGGTGCCAGATATTTTATCAGCTTTACTCGCTGACCTATGAGGAAGGCGAACACCAAGGGCGATTGATTGGCGACCCCATAAGCATGTTTGTCGGCCTAATGCGTGACATGCACAGCACGTCCACAGCAGACAGCCGCAACATTGAACTTGAGGCGTATGGGCGCATGAGCCGTCAAGCCAAGCCTCCATATGGGCGCTGGACAGACGCCGACCAGCGCGCACGGCATGCGGGTGACAAGGGGTTGGCATTGTTGCCTACGCTGAAAAACAAGGCAATCACATGGTTGCCCGGAAGCTGACGGCGGCAGAGGCGGATATTCCCCGCATCATTGACATGGTCGAGCGTCTGGCAGCGTCTGTTCAGGGTCCCCAGCGGATTGACAGGGCAAAGACGGGGCAAACCCTAGCGGGACTAATTAACGACCCCCCACGGGGCGGTTTTTGTAACGTCAGGCGGGTTTATCGCGGGGCAGATCGGGCAGACGGTAATCAGCCCTGACCCAGTGGCGTTTGAGTTGGGCTGGTATGCCGAGGACAAGAGCGGGCTGCGGTTGCTGCGCACGTTTGAGGCGTGGGCCAAGGGTAGCGGCGCGACATTGATTAAACTTTCATGCAATGGCGGCACGGCGCAGCGCATCCTTGAACGGTGCGGTTATGCGGTGGCCGAGTTGCAGATGTGCAAGGCGGTTAGCTGATGGCCATTTTCACCGCTATCACGACATTTGCGGCGACAGCCGGGGCTTGGCTGGCTGCGGCGTCAGGGCTTAGCTTGGCTGCGGCGACGGCTATTTCCACAGCTGTGATCAACACGGCGATCAGCGTCGGCCTAAGTCTGGTGCAGCGGCTACTCCAGCCGAGCGTCAGCGTGCCCCGCGCAGAGGTGCAGGCAGTTATTAGCCAGACAGACGCGCCGCGCCGCGTTTACGTTGGGCAATACTTGGCAGGCGGCATCCGAGCATTCTTCGATGTTAAGGACAGCAGCCTCTATCAGCTGGTGATGGTTGCGCACGGGCCAATCACTGAGTTTAGCGAATTCTGGGTTGACGGTGTCCCGGTGTCTTTGGACGGGGGCGGCGATGTAGACGAAGGCAAGATGGTTGGATACCTGCACTGTGACACCCGCGACGGTTCCAGCCTCGGCGGCGACTATGGCGACCTGATTTCAAACTTTTCAATCTGGACGACAGACCACAAGTTAACGGGACAGGCCACGTTTCTTGCACTGATGAAGGCCCCCGGCGGAAACGATTTCAGCAAGATTTTCCCGAAGGCATACAACACGTCGCTGCAATGGGTGATCAAGGGGCAGGCCATTTACGACCCCCGCACGGATTCGAGCGCATACAGCGACAACGCGGCGCTTGTGATCGGTCACTACCTGACGCATGCAGACGGTTACAAGCTGGCTGACGCAGAGGTGAATTGGGACAGTGTGGACGCCATGGCCGACGCCTCCGACGAGGCGGTGGACCAGCTAGAAGGCGGCACAGCAGCAAGCTTGCGGTTGTGGGGATATTGGACGTTGGACGAAGGGCCAACTGACGTAATGTCCCGGATGCATTCCAGCTGCGGCATTCGGCCTTATGAAATGCAGGACGGGCGCGTGGGCCTGATCGGCGGGCCGTTCGGTGAAACCGCCTGCACTCTTACAGCTAAAGATATTTCGCAGATCCGTACAAGCGAGGCCACCAGCGAACGCGAGGGTTACAACGTCTTGCGTGTATCACATCTTGATGCATCCCAGAATTATGAGGTTGTCGAGGTCGATTCATGGCGTGATGAAACGCGGCTAGCGGTTGAGGGCGAGATTGTCCAAGAGTACATTTTGGATATGTGCCCCAGCCGTTCGCAGGCGCGGCGCTTGGCTAAGCAGCAAATCCACGACGACAACCGCGCCAAGGTCATCGTTGTGACGAATCTGGTGGGCTTGAAGGCGCGTTTTCCAAAAGAGGACGGGCAGCGTCACACGATTCTGTTGGATTACCAGCCCGAAGATGGTTCGGGACGGGTCATCCACGGTGAATACGAGGTATTGAACCATGACTTTGATCCGGTCAACTTGGAGTGCCAGATCGAGTTGGCGAAGGTTGATAGGGCATCCGAGGCTTGGACCGTATCCGAAGAAGGCGACCCACCGACGGCCCTTCCTGTTGAAGAGTCTAGTTTGGCCCCTGAGATTTCGGCGACACTCACACAAACGACTCTGACCGTCACCGAGCGGGTAAGGCAAGCGACCCTAACCGTCACGGCGGTTGCTGTGGCGGGCCGAGACGACCTTGAAATCGAAGCGCAGTATCGGATCACTGGCGAGACGCGCTGGGAAAAAATGACGGCAAACGAATTTATCGCGCAGTCGGGGGCAGTGGAAGATGGCACCGAATATGAGGCCCGTGTCCGGTTCGTTGGCGTCTTTGACGAGCCTGACGAATGGGAGGACTTGGATCCGATCACGATCCAAGTTGATGCGGTCGCGCCGGGTGCCCCCACGGACATCATCCCTTCGAATAGCGGCGGCGGCGTAAACCTGACTTGGCGCAACCCGTCCAGTGCGTTCTCTGAAGCCCGCGTTTACCGTCACAGTTCCGCGTCTTTTGGTAGCGCCACATTAATTGGCACGACGGGCGGCGTCTCAGGCCAGATCAGTGAATATACTGACAGCACAGTGGCGGCGGCTACCGAGTATTTCTATTGGGTCACCGCTGCGAATGTCTCAGGCGTCGAGTCAGCCCCGGTTGGCCCCGCCAACATCACAACACCTTAACCACCCACTCACAGAACCGATTGCGACCCGCTTTGGCGGGCCTGCACGCATGGAGGATCGACGCATGCCCGAAACATTCGCAGACATGGTGGACCGGGTTTTCCGCGACCATCAGGGCTATACAGGCGACGGCCAAGGGGGCGCGGGCGACCTGCCCATAGGCGACCGAACAACGGCGAAAAAGCCATTGGCGAAGCGCGACCTGCGTGAGGTTTTGGGGGCTTTCGTCGCTGACGCCGACATCGACGCCAGGAAGGTTAAGCTGACGCCGCAAGAATATGGCGCTCAATCCGGTTGGTTGTTTGACGCCGACGTGCGCGCTGTTCTGGATGATGTCATTGCGCAGGTCACGTTACGGCCAGCCCATGCGCGCCTAATCAACAAAACCGTTCGCCTGTTTAAGTCAGCGCGGATTTGGGACGACGTGACTGCAGCCTCGGTTGCGGGTGTTGTGACGTTCACAATTGACGGTGGCGCGGCGGCAAAGGACGTGACCGCGTTTAACTGGATCAACGGCGATTATCTGCTTTCGCGCGATGGGGTGATGAATGCCAGCGGCGTTATCACCACCGCAATGATGAATGAGGCCGAGGCGTTTGACGTGACGGCCAACACAGCGGCCTTGCAATCGTGGCTTGATGCCTTGGCGAATGGCGAGGCTGACGGTTATCTGCCCGCTGGCACCTATCCTATCAACGACACATTGCAGGTTCCCACAGGCGCGACCCTTCGCGGGCTCGAATGGCAGTCTATCATCCGTATGGTCGATGGCGTCGACCAGCTGCGCCCGGTCATGCAAATCGGCGACGTGGACAAGCCGCGCAGCCATGTTGACGTGTCGTGCATCGTACTGGACGCGAACCCCGACCGGATCACGCAAACAGGCCTGGGCGGTGCGGCGCTTGGCGTTGTGGATTCGAGCCTGCCTGACAACGAAGGCCTGCGCGGGTCTGCCTTTGCTGTGTGCTACACTAACGACAGCCATTTTGACCGCATCTTTGCGATGGACTCATACCGCCACGCGATTGACATTGCGGGCGGCTATGACGGGCGCACGGGCACACCTGAAACCTACCTTCCAGCCTATCAGCAATCGCGCGGCATTACGGTGGGCACGATTTACGGGCAGGGCGCGGGCGATGATGCCTTTACCTGCCACAACGTTGACGACCTGACGATTGAGCAAACATTCGCGTGGTTCGCCACGGGCGCGCACGTCAACAACAACAGCGGCTGCGAGGTGGACGACCTTTCCAGCAATGTCATCATTGGCAATGTGAACACGTATTTCTGCTATACTACCGTGGAAATCAAAGGGCACAGCGACAGCGCGGCAGCACGCAATATCACAATTAATGGCCGGATTTTCGGTCTGCACTGCAACAACGGCGTAATCGTCCGCCACATCGGCCACGGCGACCCCTCGGGCGGAACAACCGACGGCGACGGCGAGAACCCCGGCGCGACACCGGACAGCCCGTCAGCGCGTAACGTATGGCTGGGCGATATTTTCATCGAAAGCCCGCTTGTATGGCTGACCAACGGGGCCACCGAGCAGGCGTTCCGCGTGTACGCTTACGAGAACGTGAACTTTCGCAGCCTGACGGTAACGCAGGGTGATGCCCCGAGCGATTACTACGGAGCCGACCCCTCTGGCGCTGATGGCGTTATGGCGGTGTTCTGGTCCGGGCGCGATTGCGACTTTGGCAAGGTTACGGTGAATGGCTTTGCGGCGTCACAGGCGGCTGTGCGCATCACGTCGTCGTCAGAGGGTTCGGTGCAGGTTGGCCCGGTTATCACGCGCGACGGGCCGATTTATGGCGTCTACCACACAGGCGGGGCGCGCCTGACTGTCCGCGACGGGTTCGACCTACACCGCACCAGCGAGACGTCGGGGAGCATCGGGATCTACTCGACATCCCCCGCCAAGCTGCACCTCGGCGATGGTAAGTTTGAGAACTTCGAAACCGACCACACGTTGACGCCAAACCCCAAGGGGCGCTGGCAGACAATCGCCATGAGCGGCGTTGAATCGGCGGTGACGGGCACGACGTCCGAGACGGAATTGGTACGGGTGACAGTGCCGGGGGGCCTGATGGGGCCGAACGGGCAGCTTAAGATATTCACGCTGACTGACCAGACCGAAAACAGCAACTCCAAGACGCTGCGCATCGCTTTGGATGATGGCGACGATGAGCAGGACATTGTTGACACGTCCAGCCCGGTCAGCGGCGGGGGCGTATATACCCGCTACACCATCGTGACCAATCGCGACGACGACAACTCGCAGGTGATGAATAGCCCCGGTGCCTCGGAAGACTTTGCCGAAACCACGGCCAACATCTCGCCAACAACAATCGACACCTCGGACGACTTTGACGTCGTGTTTTACGGCACGTTGTCCGACGTGGCCGACTCTTTCGCTATCGGCGCTCACAGCGTCGAGGTTTGTTACAGGGATTAATGTTATGAGCCATGTGGAACTGACCACGACGAAGGCCACAAACATCGTTGCCGCAGGCGGGCTCACATTACCCGTCTGGTTGCCTAAGCTGGATACAATCAGCCAAGTGTCCGCCGCCCTTGTGCCGATCCTGTCTGTGATCTGGCTGACCCTGCAAATAATCCGATTCATTCGCAAAGGGAGGGCAAGCAATGCGGGCCACAAGTAAAGGGATTATCGCGGCCTGCGCAGGCCTAACGGCGCTGGCGACGGTCACGATCAGCGGGTTCGAGGGGCGCGAGTTGCGCGCCTATCGAGACATTGTGGGTGTAGCGACGATCTGCGACGGGGAAACCAAAGGCGTTGAAATGGGCGACGTTGCCACCCATGCCGAATGTGACGAAATGCTGGCCCGCAACTTGCGCGTTTATGAGGCTGGTTTGGATCGCTGCCTTACCGCGCCCGTTCCCGGCAAAACAAAGGTCGCGTTTCTGTCTTGGACCTACAACGTCGGCGTTGGCGCTGCTTGCGGTTCGACACTGGTGCGCAAGGCGAATGCTGGTGATCTGGTCGGGGCCTGCAATGAATTGCCACGCTGGAACCGCGCAGGCGGACGCGTGGTACGTGGTTTGACCAATAGGCGGGCGGCTGAGCGCGAATTGTGCCTTGAGGGGTTGAGATGATCCGAGCCTATATCGCGGGCGGCGTGTTGTCGGCGTTTCTGGGGCTGTTTGTCGCACTGTGGTGGCAATTGGGTAGGGTTGCCTCGCTACAGGACGAAGCAGCGCTTCTGACGCGCAATGCGGTCGTGTTGTCGGGTCAGATCGAACAGGCCCGACTTGCGGCTGACGTGGCGGCGGCGCGGGTCAGCCTTGCTCAACAGCTGAGCGCAGAAGCGCAGGCCGCAATTGCCGCAATCCGAAATATGGACCTTGGAGACTGTGCTGATGAAACCATTCCTGCTGATCTTGCCGATGTTCTTGGCGGCCGGGACGTGCCAACCGGCGATTGAATATGTCGAAGTAAAGCCCGAGATACCGGCGCAGCTTATGGAGCCAACGCCGATCTCAAAGCGACAGGCTGTGACTTACCGCGACCTTGCCATTCTCGCGACAGAACATCTGCAAAGCGCACGGCAAGCCAACGCAGACAAGGCGGCGATCAAGGAGATCCTGGAGGGAGCGGATTCGTGAGTAGCGCTTTCAAAATCGATGGGGCGCGGATGTTATCACGCGTGTTTGAGGCCCATGTTGGCCTGTTGCTAGGCCTGATTGAAGAGGTCATTTACTGACCAGATGGGCAAGATCATAAGTGGATGATTGGTTTCGTTAGGTGCCACATTGAAGCCGAACCGTGTGTATAGCCCGGTGGTCCGATCGTTCAGGGAGCGTAGCGCAACGCCATAAAACGCGACACTTCGTGACACGTCATGTGACCTTTTCAAGGCATCGATTAGCATGAATTGCCCTAGCTTTTGAGACTGAAAGGGGGTCTGAACTGCGAGGTAGTCGATGTAAAGCAGGGGAGCTCCATTTCGCCAGGCGTCCCGGTCTTCAGGTTTGGAAAGTTTGTTCGTATTTTCCAGCGAAAAGGACAGGGAATAAAATCCTAGCGTTGCCGCTTGCCCGGATTGCTTCGCCACGAACACCTTCGCACGGCCTCGATCATGGAACTTCCAAGCCTTGTCTTTTGCCCAGATGTCGATCTCTCGAACACCGCAACGGAAATTCGCCACACAACCCTTAGATTGAATGTGCGTTATCTTGGTGGCTGCTAACTCTAACTTCGGGCCTGCATTCATCGTCATTATTGCTTTTATAGAATTCAAAAGCGCGACGAAGCTCAGGTGTCGCGCCGCCCGATTTGTTGTACAGCGAACGGCAGAAATCGTAAGCCTCTTTTTCCGATTGAAAAAGTGACTTTTTTTTCTCTGGGGCGGCGAAGAACCGCAACATATCTCTAAGACTGAAAGCCATTTCACCTCACGAGCGGCGCTTAACACGACGTCTGCATCCCGTGTCAAGCATATATATCTTACCACAAGATATGTGCCAAAGGTGAAAAAACTAGTCGTCCCTTGTGCGACGTTCGGCCGCCCGCGGCAAGCGCGGCGCCATCCATCGCCATCACAGCGTGTCTGATCAAAAATGGCCGAACAGTCCGTGACGAGGCACCAGTATAAGTGTTCCGCCGGCCGCCAGCTCGGCCGCCACATCGGGACGATTTCGAATTTCGTCAAAGGGTGTGGGTTGAACATCGGGCTGATCTTCAAACCAAAGATCGAGCGCCTCGCTAGCGGCTTTGAGAATTTCGTCCCACGTATTGGCGGCGGCAAAACATCCGGGCAGCTCGGGAAAGGTCAGGCCGAACGCGCCGCCATCGTCTTTGTGAACGATCGCAATGTGGTCGCGCATATGGGCTTCCGTTCTTGCTGTTCATCGGCTCTGTTTGGGGATCGGTTCTTATCGAGGGTGCTTCAGTGTTGATTTCGATCTGTTACAAAGCTTGTATGAAGAGTGGAGGTGACGTCAATGTCAGAACGAGTGCTAGTGGACTGGGATGGTCGCCCAGCGGTTTTGTTTTCAGTTGCCCGTGGCGAAGCTATGGCGTTGCTGGAACGGGGCGCGGAGTGGGTATCTGTGGATGCTGATGATGTGTTTTCGACAGGGCGGGTGGTGTCGGATGAAACCGCTTTGCGTGCTCGATTCGCCAGCACATTTGGAGGCTTCACGGTTCCTCTGACTTTCCGACCCGATTTCCAAAAGCCGGCGTGAACGATTGAAATCATATGTGCAGGGTTTTGCACGGTTTCCAATGTTAGCGCATGAAACACGGCATTTCGGACGGTTCTTATCGGCTCGCGACTTGGTTTTTGCGCCGCTCACAGTTTCCCGTTTCGTTCTTGTAATGTCTCTGGGAGTGAATTTAGCTAAGCTGTTGTGTGCTTGAAATATCCCGACAGTTCAAAATCCCCCGCCGCGAGGCGTGCCGGTTCGAGTCCGGCCTTGGGTACCAGCACACTGTCCGCGTGACCCCTGTGCAGCTAGGTCTTTCATATAATATCCAAGATGAAACGGCCCAAAGGGGCACGGTCGTGGCGTGGTTAACGGGTTAACGGGTTAACCGCAAAGTCATGGAATTCCGGGTGTGATTCTTAACCGATGGTCGAAATACCACCTGACTTTAGGCGATTCGGCAGGTTTGCGTTTCTAGATTGTGTTCAAAGCTGGGGGATAGGCAGAATTACCTCTGGTCCGGACACAAAACAGATGCCTTGTTTCAAACATAGTTAAGGTGCGATGTGCTGAAACCGCAGTTTCTGTTTTCGCAACAGTCTATCACCCGCTGGTTGTGGTGATGGTGCGCGGATAACTTCCCAATGTCCAGTTTTGACGGGTGAATGGCGGAAACATCGGTGGTTCCCGTTTGGAAACAATCACGTGCAACGTGTGGCAAGAATCTGCCTCATGGTGCCGTAACGTCAACTTTTAGGATCAGATTGAAACATCTTTTCGTCAAATTTTACTTCCTGACCCCTGAACTGTGGCGTAAAACAGACTTGCCCAACTGGGGGGCGATGTCTGTGGTCACGGGGGCGACCACACGAACCACGCATTTTGCAAATGCGGGAGACGTGTGATCGCTGTATTGCTGCCGCAATACGAAGAACGCGCGAAATGGCAGGTTCAAACCTGCCCGGTTGACGTATGAAATGCGTCTTCTCGATCTCCCTTTAGTCAAAATGTGAGGCTTGTGATGGTCGCTGTCTGACCGCTGCCGTCGTCGGCGGAATTTTGATTGATCCGCCATCGAGCGGTGCGCCGGAAACGGCTGTATATGAGGAGAAGACAATGGGTATCGATAGAACAGACACCGGCGCTGGCGTTGTTGAAGGCGATGATGGCGATAACACCATCAACGTAACCACTGCTCCTGACGCGGATGGCGATGTGATTGACGGTGGAGACGCGTCTCTGGCAGATCAAGCAGGCGATATGGATGTCGTAAACGCGGGTGACGGCGATGACACGGTCGATTCCGGCGCTGCGGATGACGAAATTTTTGGCGGCGCAGGCAATGATGACTTGTCGGGTGGCGCAGGTGATGACCTGATCCTTGGCGATCGCGACATTTCGGACAACACTCCCGTGCGGGAAGTCCTCAAATGGAGCGAAGCACCCGATCCGGACGGTGCGGACGGCACGGATGGTATCGACGATCAAGACACGCTGGGCGATTTTTCGCTGGATACCGGCAACGTGACGTTTTCTTATTCGTTGACGGGTAATGAAGGCGTGAACAACAACGTTGTTTTTGCAGATAACTATCACTTGGTGGACGGTGTTGCGCCAGCGGGCGAAACCGCCAACCCAAATAGCTCGTTCGATAACATTCTGGGTGGTGTCGGAAACAGCCAAGAACACACGATGCGCTTCTCGAACCCCGTTGAAAACGTGACATTCCGTATCAACGACGTTGACGGCGACGGCATCGTAAAGGTTTCGGCGCTGGATGCCGACGGCAACCCGATCACAGTTACTTTGACTGGCGGCAGCGGCCTGATCATGTCCGACACAGACGGGGTTGCTGGCGTGGATACGGCTGACAGTGATGGCGGCTATGCCGAGGACAGCGACACGCCTTACTCGGTATTGGTCGAAATCCCCGGCCCCGTTAGCGAGATTACCGTGGTGCACAGCCAGGATGGCGACGCAACATCGGGTATTAAGTTCACCGATGTTTATTACGATGCCTATCCTGTGGTTGCCGAGGGCGACGACACACTGTCGGGTGACGACGGCGACGACACTTTGCTGGGCGAGGGCGGCGATGACGTTCTGACCGGCGGTGACGGCGCGGACGACATCGACGGCGGCGATGGCGATGACACGATCATTGGCGGCACCGATGGTGATACCGTGGATGGTGGAGACGGCGGCACAGACAACGATACACTTGATCTGTCCGACAGCGGCCCACTGCGCGTTATCGACCAGACGGACGATGCCGATGGCAACTCGACGTCGGGTACTGTTGAATTCCTTGATCCGGTGACCGGCGAGCCGACTGGCAGCATGACATTCACCGAGATCGAGAATCTGATCCTGCCGGATGCCAACACGGCACCTGACACGACACCGGATGCTGCAAGCACCACCGAAGGTGAATCTGTCGAAATCAATGTTCTGGCAAATGACTCGGATCCCGATGGCGATACGCTGCGGGTGGCAGAGGCGTCGGACCCGGCCAATGGTACGGCCGTCGTCAATGGTGACAATACGGTGACTTACACACCCGATGCGGGCTTTACCGGAACGGACACGTTTGAGTACACGGTCACGGATGACAACGGTGGCTCTGTGACCGAAACGGTTACTGTCACGGTTGAAGATGCAACTGGTCCCGATGGTATCGTGTCTGGCACAGATGGTGATGACGAGATCGATCTGGGCTATGCCGGTGATCCGGATGGCGACACCATTGATGACAACGATGCGATCCTTGGTAATGTCGGTTCGAACGATGATATCGTCGAGGCCGGAGATGGTGACGATACGGTTCGTGGTCGTGACGGCGATGACACCCTGAACGGTGGCGAGGGCGACGACAGCATGCGGGGTGACGATGGCGACGACAGCCTTGATGGCGGCGCTGGCGATGACACCTTGCGCGGTGACGACGGCAACAACACGTTGAATGGCGGCGACGGTGACGACAGCCTGATCGGCGGACCGGGGAATGACTCGATCCTGGGTGGCGACGGTCAGGACACGGCCCTTGGCGGCGGTGGCGATGACTATATCGACACATCTGCACCGGTTGGTTCACCCAGCGATCCAAACTTCCCGCTGCCCGATGACGGGTTCGGCACCACAATTCCCGAAGACGGGGATGTGGATAACGACCGCGACCTCGTAGCGGGCGGAGCTGGCAATGACACGATCTTTACCGGCGATGATGCTGACACGATCACTGGCGGTAACGGCGATGACTATATCGACGCCGGTCTGGACGATGACGAGATCAGCGGCGGAGCCGGAGATGATTATATCATCGGCGGCGAAGGCAGCGATACGATCCTGGGCGGCGACGGCAACGACACCATCTATGGCGGTATCAACGAGCCTTCGGCCAATATCCCGGACGCAACCGATCCTGAGCTCGACAATGCGGACGACTACATCGACGGCGGTGCAGGCGATGACCTGATCTTTGGCGAGGATGATAACGACACGATCCTTGGCGGTGCCGGAAACGATACAATCGACGGTGGCATCGACGATGACTCGATCCGCGGCCAAGATGGTGACGACAGCCTGATGGGCGGTGACGGTGACGACACCATCCAAGGCGGCAACGGCGATGATACGATCCTTGGTGGCGATGGCGACGATGTGATCGAAGGTCGTGCCGACAACGACGTCATTAATGGCGGCGCAGGTGCCGACACGATGACGGGTGACACCGGACGCGACACGTTCATTATCGGCTCTGCCGAAGAAGGTAACGGCGATGTTGCAGATGGCGGATCGGGTGGCGATGACTTTGACACGCTTGATCTAAGCGGGGTCGGGCCGTACGAAATCGTTAACGAAACCGTTGATCCCGATGGCAACTCGACCAGCGGTACGGTCAATTTCCTGGATGCTCCCGGTGGTGCAGTCACAGGGTCCATGCAGTTTGCCGAAATTGAGCGGATCATCCCCTGCTTTACGCCGGGCACTGTGATCGCCACACCCAAGGGTGAGCGCTTTGTCGAGGACCTGCAAGTGGGCGACAGGATCATCACCCGCGACAACGGCCTGCAAGAAATCCGTTGGATGGGACGCCGTGATCTGGCCGGAGCCGAGTTGTTGCAAGCGCAACATCTGAAGCCAATCCTGATCCGCGCCGGAAGCCTGGGTCGTGATCTGCCCGAGCGTGACCTGCTGGTCAGCCCAAACCACCGTGTGCTGATCAACAACGAGAAATCGGCTCTCTACTTTGAGGATCGCGAAGTGCTGGCATCCGCCAAGCATCTGACCGGACTTGAGGGCGTGGATGCGGTCGACACTGGCGCGATCAGTTATATCCACTTCATGTTCGACCAACACGAAGTGGTGCTGTCCAACGGCAGCTGGACCGAAAGCTTCCAGCCCGGTGAGCAGACGCTGGATGGCATGGGCGCCGAGCAACGGGACGAAATCTATCACCTCTTCCCAGAGCTGCGCGAGCTGACCGGCATCGAGGCTTATCAAGCCGCCCGCCGTTCGCTGAAAAAGCACGAAGCGAAGCTTCTCATCAAATAAGACTTTGCAGCCAGATCGGCCCATCTCCTTTTCAGGGGATGGGCCAGTCTGCGGAATCGGTTGAGGGGGCCATATCGGTTCCGGTACCGAAGCAATCCCGGCGTGTTCGTCGGGATTGTTTCAATTTTGGCGACAGTTGTCATCAGAGATAAACATCACCCGCCCCGGATGTGTTCCGGTGATTCTTGCGTTCGTGGATCACGCAGATCAATTGCCCCCGCCGCGCCTGTGATGTAGCTAGAGCGCGAACAGCGGCAGAAGGAGCGCTCAATCATGGTCAGCAAGGTTTTCATCGACGGAGAGGTCGGCACGACCGGTTTGCAAATCCGTGACCGTCTGGCAGGGCGCGATGACATCACGCTGATTTCTCTGGATGACACTCTGCGCAAGGATCTGGACGCCCGTGTTGCGGCATTCGAGGCGGCGGATATAGCCATTTTGTGCCTTCCGGATGACGCTGTCGTTGATATCGTTACCCATCTGGGAGATCGCGACACCCGCCTGATTGATGCCAGCACGGCCCATCGCGTGAACGACGCTTGGGTTTATGGCTATCCCGAACTGTCATCCGACACGCGGGCGCGCATCGCCAGCGCCGCGCGTGTATCTAATCCGGGGTGTTACTCGACCGGCTCGATTGCGCTTTTGCATCCTCTGGTCGCAGGGGGCGTGATCGCACCTGACGCGTCTATCTCCATCGGCGGCGTTAGCGGATACACCGGCGGCGGCAAGGCCCTGATCGCCGAGTTTGAGAGCGGTGAGACCGACGGCTTTTTTGCATATGCCACCGGGCAGCACCACAAGCACATTCCAGAAATTATCAAATACGGTGGGTTGAGCAAACGCCCGATTTTTGTGCCCGCGGTAGGGAATTATGCGCAGGGGATGATCATTCAAATTCCGCTGCCATTCATGGAGCCGGCCCAACAAATGCGGCTGCATGACGCGCTGGCACACCATTATGACGGGTCGCAGTTCGTCAAAGTTGTCGCGCCCGAGACTTACGGCGCGCGCGTTGACCCGCGCCGTTTGAACGACACAAACATGATGGAATTGTCGGTGCACGGCGATGTCGAGACGGGCTGTGTCGTGTTGTTCGCGGTGTTGGACAATCTGGGCAAAGGTGCGTCTGGGGCAGCGGTGCAGAACCTGAACATTATGCTGGGTCTGGACGAATCTGTCGGCCTTTAGGGCCTTACAGCAGCTTGGGTTTTATTGGCCGTTCTGAGATCGCCAGGCTTTCCACGCCTCGGGGGTGTCAAGATCGGTCAATGCCCGCATGCCAATCAGGGCATGCAGCCTCGGTTCGGCCTGTTTCAGTAATGCTCCGGCCCCGATGTCGCCGTTTAGGGTGCGCAAACGGTCAAACCATGCGCGGGGGAAAATCACCGGATGGCCGGGTGTGCCGTTCTCGGCGCAGCCGCGCAAGACCGCCTGGGGATATGCGTCGTGGGCGCGGATCATCCCGTCAAGGTCGTCAGTTTCAATATCCGGCAGATCAGGCAGAAGGATCATCAGGCGATCCACCGTGTTTGGCAGGGCTTGGACACCGGCGCGTAGCGACGCGGACAGGCCTGCGTCCGGCGCATCCACTGGCACGCAGGTCAGTTTGGGGCAGGCCAGCCCGCTCAGCGCGTCCATGCGTGCCGGTCGATCGGTGCGCATGGTAACGAACACCGGTGAGCCTGTGGCAAGCGCGCGTGCGACCTGACGCGCCAAGAGCGGCACCCCGTCCACAAACTCGGTCAGTTTGTCGCGCCCCATCATCCGTTTTGACGCGCCCGCGGCAGGCATCAGGATGGCCAGCATAGGTTAACTTTCCAACAGGCGGGCGAGGGCGCAAAACTGTTCCAGACCGACGGTTTCCGCGCGGTCCGTTGGCTTGATCCCTGCTGCGATCAGACGGTCTTCGATATCAGGCGCAACACCCTTGAGCGCCGCGCGCAACATTTTGCGGCGTTGATTGAACGCACGTGCGACGGTGCGTTCCAACACTTTGGGGTTGGCGGGAAATTTCGGCTCGGGCAGGGCGGTCAGATGTACTACGGCGCTGGACACTTTGGGCGGCGGGGTGAACGCGCCCGGCGGCAAATGCATCGCAATCCGTGCATCACATCGCCATTGCGCCAACAGCGCCAACCGCCCATATGCCTTGGACCCCGGCGTTGCCACGATCCGCTCGGCCACTTCCCGTTGGAACATCAGAGTCAATGATTGCCAGAATGGTGGCCAGTCGGGCGGTGTCAGCCAGCGCACCAGCAATTCGGTGCCCACGTTGTAGGGCAGGTTGGCTGCGATACGAATTGGGGCGCTGAGATGTTGCAAGGGATTGATATCCAATGCGTCCCCTTCGATCACGTTAAGGCGCCCCGGATAGGCCACAGCGATTTCGGCCAAGGCGGGTAGGCACCGCGCGTCTTTCTCAATGGCCAGAACACGACGCGCACCGTTTTCCAGCAGGCCGCGGGTCAGCCCTCCGGGACCGGGTCCGATTTCCAACACGTCACAGCCCGTCAGATCGCCGGCCTGTCGGGCAATCTTGCCTGTCAGATTGAGGTCCAGAAGGAAATTCTGACCCAGAGATTTCCGCGCGCTCAGATCATGCGCCGCAATCACCTCGCGCAATGGGGGCAGGCTGTCAGGGCCGTTCATGCGTGACGCCCCGCGGCCATGCGCGCGGCCATTTTCAGCGCCTCGATCAGCGAAGTGGGATTGGCCAGCCCGCGCCCGGCAATGTCCAGAGCTGTGCCGTGATCGGGCGATGTGCGCACAATAGGCATACCCAACGTCACGTTGACGCCCCGATCAAAATCCAACGTCTTGATCGGGATCAGCGCCTGATCGTGATACATGCAAATGGCAGCATCATAACCGGCGCGCGCCGCAGCATGAAACATCGTATCGGCGGGAAATGGCCCGCGCAAATCCAAGCCTTGGGCGCGCAAGTCTCTGATAACAGGTGTGATTAGGGAAATTTCTTCGTCACCCATCTTGCCGCCTTCACCGGCATGCGGGTTCAGCCCGGCAATGGCAATGCGCGGATTGGTCAGGCCAAAATCCCGGATCAACCCGGCATGCGTGATGCGGATCGTGTTATGTAAAGCATCTTGGGTCAGTGCGGCAGGAACATCCGCCAGCGGAATGTGGATGGTTGCGGGCACGACGCGCAATTGATCCGAGGCCAGCATCATCACCACGCGCGGGGTGTGCGTTAAAGCGGCCAGAAACTCGGTATGGCCGGGATAGGAAAATCCCGCCCCGTCAGCCAATGCCTTTTTGTGGATCGGGGCTGTACACAAGGCTGAGGCTGCGCCCGATTGCACCAGTTCGACGGCACGTGCAATGGCGCTGATAACCCCTTCGGCATGGGCCGGATTGGGGGTACCCGGTGTCAAAGGGCCGGGCATTGGGTGGGGCAAAACGGGCAGACCCGTCGCGCCAATGGCCTGATCCGGGCTGTCAATCAGGGCGACAGGGCAGTCAGCAGGCAGGTGCGACGGATCGCCAATCCAGAAAAACGGGCAGTCCTGTTTCAGGGCCTGCCATGCCTTAAAGGCCAGTTCAGGACCGATTCCGGCGGGTTCGCCACAGCTCAGCGCGATCGGGCGGTGGCCCAACGACCCGCCTTTATCAGAGGCCATTTCGGGGCCTTTGTCTGGACTGGACATCAGTTTCCGATGATCCGCGCCTCAGAGCGCAGCTGTGCCAGATACCCGTCTGCAAAGGATTGCATCCGACGGTTGGCAATTTGGGCCGACAATTGAGCAGTGTCATCCGGCGGTGTCGCCTGACCTTCGCCTTCGGCAGGCGGTGGGCCACCGGCGGGTGCCACGACTTCAGAGGGGTCTTCGGCGATGGTTTGGCTGCGGCCACACATCATCAGGAGAACCAGCGTTTCACCATTGGCACGCGTTACATCATACGACACTTCGCCGGGATCCAGACGGGACAGTGAAATTGCGATGTCCGTGGGAATCTCGTTCGGGGCCTTGATGCCGCGTTCCAAAACCGAGCGTGGTTGGTCCTTGGCGATGCCATAAAGGTCATCGCAGGTGTCTGTCTGGGCGTCGACCTGACGCGCGCGGGCAATCGCTGCTTCACTGCGGCCGCCGGGAATGTAATAGGCGGCGTATTCGATCGCGGCATATTCAGGATCAGGGGCGTCCACCTCTTGGATGTCGCGCATCTGGAACAGGGCAACCGCGCCGGGCAAGGGCAGGGGTTCTGTCACTTCGCCGGGGGCAAGCCCCAAAACCAGCGGACGCAAGATGGGGGGCAGTTTGGTAATGGGCTGCCATGGCAGGCGGCCCCCTGCGCCGCGTGTCGGCGTGGCCGAATGGGCACGTGCCTGCGCGCTAAAGGCCCCGATGTCGGTCAGCTCGGCAATGCGCCGGGCGCGGTCCATGACCTGTTTTTCGGTCTCGGGCGTGTAGGGGATGATAATTTCTGACAGCAGGACACGCACGCCTGTGCCGCTGCTGATGGCGGCGCGGGCGCGTTCCAGATCATCTTCGCTGACGGCGATGCGCGCGCCAAACTTGGCTTGTGTCAATTCACGCCATGTCAGGCCCGCGCGGACGAATTCGCGAAACGTTTCTTTCGAGACACCACCACGCGAGAGCAGCTGGATCATCTGGTCTGCCGTCAAATTACCCTGACTTGCAAATTGCTCCATGCCTTCTACGACGGCCTCGTCGCTGACGGACACACCTTGGGCGGTTGCGGCCTGTTGTTTCAGGCGGTCCTCGATCAACTGATCTTTGGCCAGACGGGCCGGATCGGCGGGCGCGCGTAGCAGGGTCAGCAGGCGGGTGCGCTGTTCAAGCTCATAGCGGGTAATGGCATCGCCATTCACCTTGATCACTGCCTCAAACAAGTTTTGTGCCTGCGCACCCTGCGGCGCAAGGACAATGGTGCCGGTCAGTGTGGCGGCGCTCAGCATCAGCGCGGCCGTCAGGCGGCGCAGCGCGGGAAGGGGCAGCTGGGTGATCATTGGGTTATTTCCTGCATTCTCGAACAAAGCTTTTATCCTCGGTCCGCGCGCTAAATCCGCGCAGGCCAACAGTCAGGCTAAGATCCGTTGACGGCTCTAGGATAGTGGAAGAGGTAAACCGACGCGAGGCCGAAAGCGAGATATCGACGCATTCATTCGTATAGGTCATGCCGATCCCCGCCTTGACGCTGCGGTCACTGGCGATGTCATAACGCCATTCGGCGCTTCCGGTCCAGTGGCGCGACAGCCGGTATGAGCCATCAAACGCCCATTCCGAGATGGTTCCGGGACGGTCTTCGTCCAGATCAGTGCCCAACCAAATATAGGTAGCACCCAGAGAGGTGGTTGAATTATACCACCCGGCGCGCACGGCGGCCTTTGTCGTATCGAAATTGTCGTCAAACAATCCGCGCGCGGAAATGGTCAGCCCGTCTTGCGTGGCAATTTGACCCGCGAACAGCAAGTCTGAATACTGGCCCTGAAGGCCTGATGAATTCGAAAAGCTCTCGGCCCCGTTATAATCCAGCTGGGCGTGGTCACGTACGACCTGCCCAAGTGTAAAAGAAGTGTTCAACCCGACAGGCCCCATGCGAGACCAATTCACACCATAAGCGGCACTTGCCCCGCGCTCGCGCCGGTCGGTTGACGCAAAGCGTGACAAAGACAGCAGGTTGCCTTCGTCAAATTCGTTTCGGGTGCTTTCGTCATTGGGGATGTTCAACGTATTGCCCCCCGCCCAGGCCAGTTGCACGACGGGTTCGATCACATAGCTGACTCCGCGCGCCGTGGTCTTGGCCAAAGGATAGCGCAAGGTCAGCGCGACATAAGGGGTGACCTGACTGGCCGAACTGGCGCTGGTGGTGCCCGCGCCGTTGATCTCAAAGTGATCGACGGCCACGCCGGTTTGAACTGTCGAACGCACGCCACCCATCAAGGTCCAGCTGCGCAGCCATTCGGCACCGGCGGTGATGCGGGTGACGTCACGCCCGTCGGCAAACACATCCACATCCGTGCCGTCGGTCGTTTGGTTTGACGTTCGATAATGGCTGTGCGCATCGGCGGAAAATCGCAGCTCGCCACCAAGGCGGGCGGGAAACAGTCGCCATTCATACGCCGCATTTCCGACAATGGTGGGCAGGGTAGACTGGCTCTCATTCAGGCGCAGGGTGTGGAAATGGGTCAGAGCCGCGCGCATCCATTCATCGCGCCGGGTGCGTTCGATGGAAATCTCGCTGTCCAGACGGTCTTTGTCCGAATAGCCATAATCGACCAAATAGGTGTCGTCGTTGACCGCTTCGACATCAAAGCGCAGGATGAAATCGTTGTTCAACTCGAACAGGCCGCGTCCGAAAATATAGCCACGCTTGTCACGAAGGCCAAAGTCGTCATCTGACAACGCCCCCTCAAACTCGATGCCGCCACGGGTGAATTCCTGCCGATAGCGCAGTTCAAGCGTGCGTGTTTCGTTGGTCAGATACGGGGTCAGGGTCAGGTCCTTGTGATCGCCCAATCGGACGAAGAACGGGACTTTGGCACCAACCCCCAGCAAGGTTGAATTGTAAAACGAGGGCGTCAAAAAACCTGTGGCGCGCTCGACTGTGGGGTCGGGCAGGCGCAGTTGGGGCAGATACAGAACTGGCGTGTCCAAGATATGGAGCTGTGCGCCTTCCAGATAAAGCTGGCGCTCTTGCTGATCGTGGATCACTCGCCGGGCGCGGATCTGCCACAAAGGCGGACGTCCGTCCTCGCATATTTTACAGGAGGTAACGGCGGCCTTGTACAATTGGCTGTAACGCCCGTCGGTGCGATTGACCTGCTGAGCGGCCAATTGCAACTGATCGTCCATGACAATGCGCGCGCCGCGCAGAATGCCGTTTTGCATATCCCGATCTAACGCGGCGCTATCGGCCAACACGACGGTGTATTCTCCGTCATACAGGGTGATCGGTCCATCAAGCACCAATTGATCCGTCGATTTGTCATAGGTCGCGCGGCGGGCCAGCACACGGCGTCCCTGATACAGCGCTTCGACGTTACCAATCGCGACCAGTCGGCTGTCACCTTCGATATAGACATCGTCGGCAATCAACATCGCCGGGGCGGGTGGCGCGGTATCTTGCGCGGCCACGGGACGCACCAGCCCGATCAGCATCCACGCAAACACAAGCGTCATACGCTGGAGGGTCGGGAGTATGTGGGGCAGGGCGGGTGTCATCCGTCCTCCATATGCAGCAAGATACCAAAGGCCAACAGCAACGAGGCGACCGGCGGTGCCCATGCGGCCAGAATAACGGGGATTTGTCCGTTTTCGCCCAGAACCTGCGCAAAGTTACGGATGTAGTGCAGCGAAAACCCCAGCATGATCGCGCTGAGGACAGAAACGCCGGTATTAGAGTTGCGGACATGACGCATGGTAAAGGCGGCAGCCACCAGAACGAGTGCCATCAAAAACAGCGGTTGCGCCAGCTCCATCTGGAACCACACGGCATATCGACGGGCGGAAAATCCGGCCTCCTCCAATTGGGCGATGAACGCAGGTAAATCCCAGATCGGTATGAACTCGGGCTTGCCGAAACTGTCGACGATGCTGTCTTGGGTCAGGGCCGATGGCACGGTCAATGTATCCAGATCGCGCGCCTCGCTTTCGGGATTGTCGCCACCGGACAAATCCCACAGCTTGGCGTCGTTGAGAAGCCATTCGCCATCGCCCAACTGAGCCGTTCGCGCGTTGATCCTGCGCAAGGGTTCGCCCGATGGGGAAAACGAGATGAAGGTCGTGTCATAAAGGGTACTGACATCTGAACTGGCGCGTGCAGCATGTATGACGGTTTGGCCCAAATTACTGCCCTGACGCAGCCACAGCCCTTCTGAGGCGATGGCCAGAACGCTTTCTCCACCCCCCCTGTGGGAGTTCACAACGTCTTTGTAGCGCTTGCTTGATGCCGCGACGATCGGGTTGATCACTGTCGTGCCAATTAATCCGATCACTGCGGCCATCATGACCGGAGCCAGCAACCCGTTCAATCCCGAGCGGCCAGAGGCGCGCAAGACCACCAGCTCGGAACTGCGCGCCAGACGCACCAACAGTGCGACCGAGGTTAAAATCATCACCAAAGGCAGAATTTCGTAATTGGCTTCGGGTAATTTCAGCAAAACGATTTCGACGACATCCCACAGAGGCAATTCGGGGAAATCCTGTAATTCGTCGACAAGGTCGATCAGGGCCATCAGGACAATGAACACCGCGAATATGCCCAGAAAAGTCCACAAGAATTTACGGGCGAAATAGAAGTGCAGCGTCATGTCAGGTTGCCTCCTGACGGCGGCCGAGCGAGGCTTTGATCCGTCGCAAAAGCCCCGGGTGGGCGGCCGCATAGAGCAAGACCCACGTTATCGCAAAACCCAGCAAGACAGGCAGATACAGAACGGGCCACATGGCGGGCATCTTTAGCACCGGGCCGGATACCACGCCTTCGGTCAGTTTTATGAAGATCAATAAAACAAAGGCGGTCAGGATTTGTCGCCAGACTCCAAACCGGCTGTACCCGCCTTGCAGCAAGGTGGCAAAACCGATCAGCGCGGCAATGATGCAGAGGAATGCTTGCGTGAAACGTGCGTGAAGGGCGCTGACCGCGACACCCAATGTCACACCTGTTCTTTCGGCCACCGCTGCCGGGTTGCGCAGCAAATCTGCTGTGGTGGCATAGGTGATACGGTCGGCGTTAACGGAATCGACTGAGATCAACCTGCTGATATCATAGGAAAAATCGTCAAAATTTGTGGTAAACAGGCGATTGCCCTTGCTGCGCAAGTTCTGGGCCAACCCGTCGACCATAACCAGTTTGGTTCCACCACCTTCCTGCACCAGATACGCACTGGCCGAGGTATAGGTCACCAGATTGTCCGCCTGACGACGGTCGGACAGGAACACGTTGCGCAGCTCGCCCTCGGGGGTGATTTCGCGAATGTAAAAGGTGACGCCCGCAGCGGGGTGAAGGAATTCGCCCTCGGTCAACAACTTGGAGGTCACATTGCGCGATATCTCGACCATCCGGACGTCCAGTTGTTTCAGACTGGCCGGAATCAGGAAATGGGCCAGTATGGACATCATCACGGCAATGATCAGCCCGTAATACACAACGGGCCGGGCCATCCGCCAAGGCGAATACCCCGTTGCTTGCATTACTGTCAGTTCGCTTTCGGTACTGAGGCGGTTGGTGACATAGACCGCCCCGGCAAAGGCGGCGATTGGCAGAACCATGCCGACAACCGCAGGAAGGGTCAGGGCCGTGAACTCTGCAAAAATCCACGTTGACTGACCGTCGCTGATTAGGCGGTCGAACATGCGCACTGCCTTGTTGATCCAGAAGATGGACACCAGAACCAATGCGAAGAACCCAAACAGAACCATGAATTGCGACAGCATATACCTGTCGAATCTGGCCACGATATCCCCCCCGGACATACTACATTTGGTGGCAAGCTATCCCAGATTGCGCCGAGGTAAAACTGTTAAAGCGACGTGTGGGCGGGGCAATGCCGGCGTGAATGCCCGTAGGGGCGCGTGCCCATCTGCGCCGAACCATGCGCATAATGGTGTGGTTTGATCAGTTGACACTGCATGTGATCCGGTTGGGCCTTTCCCCTGCCAGTCAATTCGCGCTAGGTCTATGCCAAATCCAAGCACAGGAGCCGCCCGATGACACATCCCATGACCACACTGACACAGGCCAAGTTCGCCGCTGTCGACATTGACGCAATTGCCGCATTCGAGGGCCGGGTTGCCGTGTTGATCGGCGCAGACGGCAAGCTGGACACAGCGGCGCGCCGGGTCAACCGGCTGATGAAAGGCGCGCTGGCGCGCATGGTCGAGTCGGGCGCAGTTGGTAAAATGAAGTCCGGCGACATCAAGACGCTGGCCTGGCCTTCGGGCATGGCCGCCGAGGCCGTGGATGTGGTCTGTGTGGAACGCAACGCCAAATCAGATGAGGCCCGCAAGGCTGGCGTGGCCTTGGGCAAGGTCAAGGGCGATGCGGCCCTGCTGGTTTTGGCCCCGCAGTTGCGCCGCCCGGTTGATTTGATGTTGGGCGCTGTTCTGCGGGCCTATTCGTTTACCGCGCGCAAGACCGGGGATGCCCCCAAAGCACCCGGCGAAATTACCTTGATGGTTGCCAACCCCGACGAGCTCGAAGCCGAGGCCGTGGACGCGCGCGCCGTCGCCGAAGGCGTGTTTTTCACCCGCGATCTGGTCAGTGAACCCGCCAACCATCTGACCACAACCGAATTTGCTGATCGTATCAGCGCGATGAAGGATCTGGGTCTGAACATCACGATTCTGGACGAGGACGAGTTGCAAAAACTGGGCATGGGATGCCTGCTGAGTGTTGGTCATGGTTCCATCAGCCCATCAAAAGTGGCCGTTATGGAATGGATGGGCGGAACCAAGGGCGAGGCCCCGTTGGCGCTGGTTGGTAAGGGTGTGGTGTTTGACACCGGCGGAATCAGCCTGAAACCAGCGGCGGGCATGGAAGACATGACTATGGATATGGGGGGGGCCGGTGTGGTGTGTGGCGTCATGCGCACGCTGGCGCTGCGCAAGGCCAAGGCCAATGTGGTCGGTCTGGTCGGTTTGGTCGAAAACATGCCGTCGGACCGCGCGACACGTCCGGGGGATGTTGTAACCTCGATGAAGGGCGACACGGTTGAGGTTATCAACACCGACGCCGAAGGCCGTTTGGTTCTGGCAGATGTCATGTGGTATGCTCAGGAAACCTATAAACCATCGGCGATGATTGATCTGGCCACCCTGACCGGCGCAATCATTATCGGACTGGGCCATGATAATGCCGGCGTGTTCTCGAATGACGACACTCTCAGCCGGGCCTTTCTTAAGGCTGCCGAAACCGAGGGGGAAGGCGCGTGGCGCATGCCGATGGGCAAATCCTATGACGATCAGTTGAAAAGCCAGATCGCGGATATGAAAAACGTTGGTGGCCGTCCGGCGGGCAGCATCACAGCCGCGCAATTCCTGCTGCGGTTTGTCAAAGACGGCACGCCATGGATTCACCTCGATATCGCAGGGGTCGCCAGCGTCAAATCCGACACGACCTATGCGCCCAAGGGTGCGACCGGCTGGGGCGTTATGGCGCTGAACCGTCTGGTGGCGGACATGCAGGAGGGCTGATGGGCGCTGCCTTTTTCTATCACCTGACGCGCCGACCGCTTGAGGCCACGTTGCCCAGTTTGCTGGAAAAGGCACTGGGCGCTGGCTGGCGTGTGGCGGTGCGCGGAGGCGATGCCGCGCGGCTGGATTGGCTGGATGCGCAGCTGTGGTTGGGGGAGGGGACGTTCCTGCCCCATGGCTGCGCGGGCGGGCCGCATGACGCGGACCAGCCTGTGTTGCTGACGACAAGCACAGAAATGCCCAATGGCGCCACCTGTTTGATGCTGGTGGACGGCGCAGAAGTCGGTGCGGATGAAGTCCGCGCGCTTGACCGGGTGTGTGTGTTGTTTGATGGCAACGAACCGGCGGCACTGAACGCGGCCCGCGCACAGTGGAAAGCGTTGACCGACGCAGGCTGCGCCGCGCAATACTGGTCCGAAGACAGTGGACGCTGGGAAAAGAAAGCCGAGAAAGGCGCAACCTGAATGTGCGCCCCACCCGCTGGCCTTGGCAGGGTGGTTGCCGGACCGCGCCCTAGCGGGTCAGGATCAAAGTGCCGTTTTCGATGCGGATGCTGGAGTATCGCTGTAGATACCGCATGCCCAGAAGGGACTCGAACAAATCACCATCATTGACCACCGCGCGCACGTCGCGATCTGTGATTGCGCCAACCGTGACCGTCTCCAGCCGTACAGGCGCGGTCCGCACGATTCCGTTGGCCGTACTGGCTTGTCCATGAAACGACAGGGCATCAAGGTCCAGCCCAACAGTTTTGGCATCTGCGCGACTCAGAACGATGTCGCTGGCCCCGGTGTCGACGACAAAGCGCACAAATTCGCCATTGATGTCGGCAGTCAGGTAATAGTGGCCATCCGGCGCACGGGGTAATTCGATCACATTGCCATCGGCAAAGACAGTCTGACTGGGACGCACTGTCTGGCGGATATCATCCCACAGCCCTATGGCGGCGATGACACCAAGAAAGATCAGCCCCCATAGCATTGCATGTTGCAGGGTTTTGCCCGCTGAATTGCGATTGGCCGCGATGAACCACACGACCACAGCGCCTCCCAGCAACAGAAGATACATCAATTGTGCAGTGTCGATTTGATCCATGGCATGGGCCTCCTACACGTTAACTATGCGCGGCGCGCGCCCTTGTGTAGGGCAGAGATGACTTTCCCGTCCGGTCTAACCTGCCAGCCCAAAACCGCGCAGCCCGTCCAGAACGAATTGAACCGCCAGCGCAGCCAGTAACATACCCAGCACACGGGTGACGACGTTGATTCCGGTTTTGCCCAATGCGCGCTCTAACAGGCCCGCCCCTAGGAATGAGATAAATACCAGTGTCAGCACGAGAAACATGATGCCCAGCACCCATGTCATCCCCACCGCGTCGCTTTGTTGACCTGCCAGAAGGATCACCGTGGCAATGGCACCGGGCCCGGCGATCAGCGGGATCGCCAAGGGAAAGATCGACGGGTCGTCATGGTCGTCTGCGTCCACTTGATCCTCGCGCCGCTTTGTGCGCCGGTCAAACAGCATGTCCAAGGCAGTCAGGAACAACAGGATGCCACCGGCGATGCGAAAGGCAGGCATTGAAATGCCGATAAAGCCCAGCACTGCCTCGCCCATCAGGGCAAAAACACACAGCAATGCGGCACTGGTCAGGCAGGCGCGGATCGCAATTTTACGCCGCCGAGCCGTCACCATGCCCCGCGTCAGGGCCAAAAACAACGGCGCCAGCGCGAGAGGATCCATCACGATCATCAGCGTTACGAATGTGGTTACAAATGATGCACTATCCATACAGTCCTGCATTGGGCATGGCGCACCGTTTTGTCAACAGTGTCTGATGGGGCGGCAAAGACCCCGGATCTCGGCCCGGGGCGTGTTGCGTCAGGATCTGTGGCGTCGCTCAGGTCTCGGCCTTTTCCAGTTTTTCCAACGCCCGCATCCACAGAGCTTCGGCGCGCTCCTGCGCCTCCATGACTTCGGCATATTTCTTTTGCCAGACGGTCGCCTCGTCCTTTTTGTCTTCGTCATAGAGCTTGGGATCGGCCAGTTTCTTGGCCAGTTTGTCGGCCATATCGGCAATCTTTTTAACGCGTTCCTCGCATTTCTTTACGTCAGAACGCAGGGCGACAATTGCGTCACGTGACGGGCGTTTGGCGCGCGCCTCTTTGGGTTTCTTTGCGGGCGCATCCGAGGCCAGCAACATGGTGCGATAGCTTTCTAGATCGCCGTCGTAAGGTGCCACGCGCCCGTCTTTGACCAACCACAGCCGGTCCGCCACCAGAGACAGCAGATGCATATCGTGGCTGACCAGAATAACGGCCCCAGTATAAGCCGTCAGCGCCTCGACCAACGCCTCGCGGCTTTCGATATCTAGGTGGTTGGTCGGTTCGTCCAAGATCAGCATGTGCGGCGCGTCAATCGTGGCCAGCATCAAGGACAATCGCGCCTTCTGCCCGCCCGACAGTTTGCCGACCAGTGTTTCGGCCTGTTCTGCTCCGATGCCGAACCCGCCAAGACGCGCGCGCAGGCGTGAGGGCATTTCTGAGGGGCGCAAACGGCGGATGTGATCAATCGGCGTTTCATCAACATGCAGCTCTTCGACCTGATGCTGGGCAAAAAAGCCGACGCGCAGCTTGGATGAGGTTGTCATCTTGCCGCTCATCGCTTCAAGTTTACCTGCCAATAACTTGGAAAGGGTGGATTTTCCTTCGCCGTTCTTGCCCAAAAGCGCGATCCGGTCGTCTTGATCGATGCGCAGGTCCAGACGTTGCAAGATGGCCTTGCCGTCATAGCCGACAGATGCGCCTTCCATGTGGATAATCGGCGGTGACAGCTCTTCGGGGGAGGGAAAGGTAAACCGTTTCAACGCCGCTTCTTGCGGTGTTGTGATCGGTTTCATCTTGGCGATCATTTTCAGGCGCGATTGGGCCTGTACGGCCTTCGAGGCCTTGGCGCGGAACCTGTCGACGAAGCTTTGCAGATGCGCACGGCGTGCGTCTTGTTTGCGTGCCTCGGATTCGGCGGCGGCCAGACGCGCGGCGCGGGTTTCGGCAAATGTGTCATACGCCCCTTGATAGAGCGTCAGCTTTTTGTCTTCGAGATGCAGGATCGAGCCAACTGCCCGGTTCAGCAAGCCACGGTCGTGGCTGACAATTAAAACTGTATGGGGATAGCGCGCCAGATAGGTCTCCAACCACAATGCGCCTTCTAGGTCCAGATAGTTGGTCGGTTCGTCAAGCAGTAGCAAGTCAGGCTGCGAAAACAGAACAGCGGCCAAGGCCACACGCATCCGCCATCCGCCCGAAAAGGCCGAACAGGGCTGGCGTTGCGCCGCGTCGTCAAAGCCCAGACCTTTCAGGATCGATGCCGCACGCGCCTCGGCGCCCCATGCTTCGATATCGGTAAGTCGCGTTTGCACTTCGGCGATGCGGGCGGGGTCGGTGACTGTGTCGGCTTCGGCCAAAAGGGCGGCGCGTTCTGTATCGGCGGCCAGCACCGTATCGATCAAAGACACCTCGTTGCCGGGCACCTCTTGCGAGACACCGCCGATGCGTGCCTTTTGCGGCAGGGTGATGTCCCCACCTTCCAGCGCCAACTCTCCACGGATCAGGCGAAACAGCGTGGTTTTACCCGTGCCGTTGCGCCCCACGATGCCGACCTTATGCCCATCAGGGATAGAGGCCGAGGCGTTTTCAATCAGCGGGCGGCCCGCGACGGAATATGATATGTCATTAATGCGTAGCATGGGCACCTCGTGCCGCATGCGCAGCGTGGCGTCAATCCACGCTTTTCAACTGTTCGGCCTCGTGGTATCGGAGCCGCCATGTATCCAAGGCAGGGCAAAGGGCCCCGCTACATCACAACTGAAAGAGGCTGACATGGCAACCGAACGTACGCTGAGCATCATCAAACCCGACGCAACCAAGCGCAACCTGACCGGCAAGATCAACGCGAAATTCGAAGATGCAGGCCTGCGCATCGTCGCGCAAAAGCGGATTCACCTGACGCCAGCCCAAGCGGGCAAGTTCTATGAAGTGCACGCCGAGCGCCCATTCTACGGCGAACTGTGTGAGTTTATGGCATCCGGCCCGGTTGTTGTTCAGGTTCTGGAAGGCGAAGGCGCCATTGCTAAAAACCGCGAAGTTATGGGCGCAACCGACCCATCCAAGGCAGATGCCGGCACTGTGCGCGCAGAATTCGCAACCTCGATGGGGGAAAACTCGGTTCACGGTTCGGACGCACCTGAAACAGCAGCAGAAGAAATCGCGTATTTCTTCTCGGGTCTGGAGTTGGTGGGCTAATTTACCCGCTTGCGACCGAAAACCGCGCCCGGAAGGGTGCACCCAAGGGCAGTCCGCGTTTCGGGCTGCCCTTTTTCGTGGGTATCGCGAAACGGGGAAGGGGCATTTGTCTTTTTTCGCCAATCGCCCCCGTAGGAACACGCGATAGACAGGTGTCAAATGCTGGCGAAATCAGTGAAAACCTGACGGCTGATAACCTGCGGCTTGGGCGTGCTTTTGGGGCCTGCGGCGCTTTGGGCGGCCGGCCGGGAGGGTTTGCGCGGTTGTGGCTTGGGCGTTGGAGTGGCAGTCGGCATTGCGTAGCTCCTCAAATGGGGCGCCTGCCAAAGTTGCGCTCAGCTGGCGCGTTTACCACGTCAGGCTGCGCGGGAAACGCGGCCCAGATAGGGAGCAATTGTGGCAAACTCAAGGCAGATTTTACGTATGTCGGCATGTTTCGCCAGACAGAGTCATAACTGTTCGTTCAAATTAGGCACCAGCGCGGCATCCCAAGGACGCCGCGCCCAGACATGATTATATGCCGATCAGGCTAACATTTGCTCCACGGATTCCCCAAAGGCCGATGGGGTGGGAACAATTGTGACGCCCGCATCACCCAGAATTTCGACCTTTTCCTGTGCCGATTCGCCAAAGGCCGACACGATTGCGCCTGCGTGGCCCATGCGGCGGCCCTTGGGGGCGGACAAGCCCGCGACATAGGCGGCAACCGGTTTGGTCATGTGATCCCGGATATAGGCGGCGGCCTCGGCCTCTTGCGGGCCACCGATTTCACCAACCATGACCACAGCGTCTGTGTCGGGGTCATTCTCGAACAGTTCGAGAATGTCGCGGAAGGATGAACCGTTGATCGGATCGCCGCCAATGCCGATTGAACTGCTAACGCCGATCCCGCGCGCCTTCATCTGGCTGGCGGCCTCATAGCCTAACGTGCCTGACCGTCCGACAATCCCGATACGCCCGGGCAGATAGATATGCGGGGGCATCAACCCGGCAAACGCCTGTCCGGGGGTGATGATTCCTGCGCAGTTGGGACCGATCAGACGCATCCGGCGTTCGGCCTTGTAGCGACGCATATAGCGTTTAACGCGGATCATATCCTGCGTCGGAATGCCGTCGGCGATGCAAACGCAGGTGGTGATACCCGCGTCGGCGGCTTCCATGATGCTGTCAGCGGCGAAAGGGGGTGGCACGAAGGCGATAACCACATCCGCGCCGGTTTCTGCAACGGCACCCTTGACCGTGTTGAACACTGGCAGACCGTTGTGAACCGTTCCGCCCTTGCCGGGGGTCACGCCGCCGACGACATTGGTGCCATATTCGGCCATCTCGGCGGCGTGAAAGCTGCCGATCCGTCCGGTCAGGCCTGTTACGAGAACCTTGCTGTTTTTGTCGATGAGAATAGCCATCAAACCGCCTCCGCATTCTTGGTTCGCACTGATTTCCACGCATTCACCACCTTGTCGGCGGCTTCGGCCAGTGTGTCTGCCGTGGTGATGTTCAGGCCGCTTTCGTTGATCAGTTTGCGGCCTTCTTCGACGTTGGTGCCTGACAGGCGCACGACCAGTGGCATCGTCAGGTTCAATTCCTGAACCGCGCGCACGACGCCTTCTGCGATCCAGTCGCAGCGGTTGATGCCTGCAAAAATGTTGACCAAAATCGCTTCGACATTGGGGTCGTTCAGAACTGCCTTGAACGACATCAGCACCCGGTCCGGGCTGGCCCCGCCACCGACATCCAGAAAGTTGGCGGGTTCTCCTCCTGACATCTTGATCATGTCTAGCGTGGCCATCGCCAAACCGGCCCCGTTGACGATACAGCCGATTTCCCCGTCCAGACCGATATAGCTAAGCCCGCGATCCTCGGCGTAGGTTTCGCGCCCGTCCTCTTGGGATTTGTCGCGCAGCTCTGATATTTCGGGGCGGCGGAACAGGGCGTTGTCGTCGAAACTGACCTTGGCATCCAAGGCTACGATTTCGCCCGCGCCTGTCACCACCAGCGGATTGACCTCGACCATCGAGGCGTCCATTTCCTCCATCATCTTATAGCACCCTGTGATCGTCTTTACGGCCTGATTGATCAATGATGGGTCCAAGCCGAGCTGAAAGGCGATTTCGCGGGCCTGAAAGTTCTGCATGCCCACGGCAGGGTCCACGACCGACCGGATGATGCTATCGGGTTCGGAGGCCGAGATGTCTTCGATTTCCATCCCGCCTTGAGCCGAAGCCACGACAACCACGCGTTCCTCTGTGCGGTCCATCACGAAAGCAAGATAGATTTCCTGCGCGATGTCGGTGGCCTCTTCGATGTAAAGACGACCAACCAATTTCCCCTGTGGGCCGGTTTGATGCGTGACCAGACGGCGGCCCAGCATCCACGCTGCGGCGTTGGAGATTTCGTCATCGGTTTCGCAAATCCGTACGCCCCCCGCCTTGCCGCGTGCCCCGGAATGGATCTGGGCTTTGACAACGCATTTGTCACCGGAAAGCCCACGAGCGCGGTAAACGGCCTGTTCGGGACTATAGGCAATGCCGCCGCGCGGTACGTTGACGCCGAACTGTTTCAACAGTTCTTTGGCCTGATATTCGTGAATATCCATGATAGTTTACCCGTTTTTAGCTGCGATGGCGTCGGCCACGGTCAGCACGTTATTGGCCATCCGCTCGGAGGCGGCATCGATCATTTTTCCATCCAGACTGGCGGCACCTTTGCCCTCGGCCTCGGCTTTGCGCAGCTCTTCGATAATGCGCCGCGCACGAGTGACTTCGGATTCAGGTGGCGAGAACACCTGATTGGCCAGTTCAATCTGACTGGGGTGAATGGCCCATTTGCCCTCGATCCCCAAGGCCGCGCCACGTTTGGCGGCAAGGATGAAACTGTCGGGATCGCTGAAATCGCCAAAGGGTCCGTCAATGGCGCGCAAACCATAAGCACGGCACGCCACGGTCATGCGGCTGAGGGCGTAATGCCACTGATCGCCGGGATAGTCGGGGTTCAGGCCGCCTATAACGACGGTGCGTGCGCGATTGGAGGCCGCGTAATCGGCCACGCCGAAGTGCATCGCCTCGATCCGGCCAGGGGCGGCAGCGATTGCCTCGACATTAGCCATGCCAAGTGCGGTCTCGATGAGCGCTTCAAGGCCGATCTGGTGGGTGAATCCCATAGATTCCTCGATCTGGCTGACAATGGTTTCCACCGTGTACATGTCGGCGGGGACGCCGACCTTTGGCACCAAAATCGTATCCAGATGCTGACCGGCCTGCTCGACGATATCGACCACGTCGCGGTACATGTAATGAGTGTCCAGACCGTTGATACGAATTGACATCGTCTTGCCCTTGGCCTTCCAGTCGATGTCGTTCAGCGCTTCAATGATGTTTTTGCGTGCCTGCACCTTTTCAGGGGGTGCAACCGCATCTTCAAGATCCAGAAAGATGTAATCGACATCGCTGTCGGCGGCCTTTTCGATCATCGATACATTCGAGCCGGGGACGGCCAGTTCCGAGCGCTGCAGGCGCTGTTTCTTCAAAGGGTGCAGGGTATAGCTCATGTCGGGCGTCCTTTATTTGGGCCGGGGTATGTGGGCCGGGTGTTCTGGAAATAATGTTGCACGCAGATCCGTCTTCTGGACACTTTCCGTTGGGTAGCAATGCGTGCCCCGGGTCGGGGGAACGGTCCGAACGGGTAGGGGGTGACTACCCGTGACGTGCGATTTGGGATGCAATGGCGCACAGGGCCGCCTTCGGTAGGCAATTCGGCGAAACGCCTGACGGGTACGCAAAAGAAAAACGCCGATGCAATGGGGTGCATCGGCGCAAATCAGTGAGGAGAACGCGTAGATTAACTCAGCAGGTCGCGCGGGGTGTCGCCCCGTAAAAAGCTGGCCAGATTGTCGATTGCGCGGTGCCCCATCGCATCGCGCGTGCCGTCCGTGGCACTGCCCAGATGGGGGGCCAGAACAAGAGTGTCATAGGTTCGAAACCGTGAATCCAGCGCAGGCTCGCCCGTGTAGACATCCAATCCGGCACCGGCCAGTTGCCCCGCGTCCAGCGCGGCAAACAATGCGTCTTCGTCCACCACGTCGCCACGGGCTGTATTGATCAGGATCGCGCCGGGTTTTATCGCATCAAAGATGCTGGCATCGATCAGCTTGTGGGTTTGCGCGCCGCCGGGGCAGTGCAGGGACAGAAAGTCGCTGACCGTCGCTACATCCGCAACACTGTCCAGTTGCTGCGCATTGCCAGCCGCAGCCTTTATGTCTTCGGGAACGGCGCTGCGGTTTTGAAAGACTACTTTCATCCCAAAGCCGAAATGGGCACGTCGGGCCATTGCCTGTCCGATCCGGCCAAACCCAACAATGCCCAGCGTGGCCCCCGCAACCTTTTTGCCGATCATGTGGGTCGGGCGCCAGCCATCCCATTGACCGGCACGCACCTGTCTTTCACCCTCGCCCATACGGC
The DNA here is from genome assembly GCA_027214255.1 of Roseovarius aestuarii. Lineage (GTDB taxonomy): Bacteria > Pseudomonadota > Alphaproteobacteria > Rhodobacterales > Rhodobacteraceae > Roseovarius > Roseovarius aestuarii_A. Next base: position 288,705 of record JAPWHL010000002.1, on the reverse strand, counting down.
GCGCACAGGCCAGCAACAGGCCCATAGCCAGATCAGCCGTGCAATCGGTAAGAACGCCGGGCGTGTTCGTGACGGCGATGCCGTTGGCGTGGGCGGCATCCACGTCAATGTGATTGTAACCCACGCCGTAGCTAGCCAGTATGCGGACCTTACCTTTGGCGGCGGCGTAAAACGCGGGCGGAATCACGTCGGAAACGGTGGGCATGATTACATCGAACTGCTGCGCGGCCTGCATCCAGTCCTTGGCCGTCATTTGGGTGTCAGGATCGCGTAGTGTGACGTCGCCCATTTGGGCGACGCGTGCTTCGGGGCTATTGGGCCAACGGCGGGTGATCAGAATTTTCGGGAGGTTCGTCATATTTTCCCCTTACGCGCTGGCGCTTCGGTAATGTTCCTGCGCCGCAGCCACACCTGCGCCCGGCGTTATCTTTGCGCCGGCATCCATCAAGGCCATCTCGGCGGCCGAAATCGCCCCGCACAACATCACCGGGTTCAGTGATCCCAGATGCCCGATGCGAAAGGCGCGCCCGGCCAGTTTGTTGAGGCCAGTGCCCAGCGATGTCTGATACTTGCCATACGCGCCCGCGATGACATCACGCGCATCAACCCCGTCGGGTGTATAGATGGCCGACACGGTATCGGACACCCATTCCGGACCAGACGCGACCAACTCGCACCCGTCCCATGCGGCTACGGCGCGGCGCACCCCTTCGGCGTGATAGGCATGCCGCGCCCAGATCGCCTCAAGCCCATCGGCCAGCATCATGTCCAGTGACACGCGTAGACCGCGCATCAACTGTGTAGCAGGGGTATAGGGAAAGTAGCCGGTGTCATTCAGCTTGATCATGTCCTCCCACGAGAAATAGCAGCGGGACATTTTCGGGGCGTTGCTTGCATGGGCTGCCAATGCCTTGTCACTGACGCCAAGGAACCCTAGGCCAGCAGGAAGCATGAACCCCTTTTGCGAGCCGGACACAGCCAGATCGACGCCCCATTTTTCCATTTCGAACGGGATCGAGCCGATGGAACTGACGCCGTCAACGAACAGCAGCGCCGGGTGATTGGCCGAATCCAGCGCCTTGCGCACGCCGGCGATGTCAGAGGTCACGCCTGTCGCGGTTTCGTTCTGGGTGGTGAACACTGCCTTGATCGTATGAGTGGTGTCCTCGCTCAGAATACGGGCATAGTCCTCGACCGGAACGCCTTTGCCCCATTCGACCTCGCACAGCTTGACCTTCAGGCCCAGACGTTCGGCCATGTCGACCCAAAGTAGCGAGAACTGACCAAAGCGCGACATCAAGACGGTGTCGCCGGGGCTGAGTGTGTTCTGAATCGCGGATTCCCACGCGCCCGTGCCGGAGGATGGAAAGATAAAGACACGGCCATTGTCCAGCCGATAGACCTTTTTCATATCGGCCAGCAGGCCCAGAACGAAATCGGCATAGTCCGGTGCGCGCATGTCCTCCATCGGGACGTTCATGGCGCGTCGCACCTCTTCGGGGATGTTGGTCGGGCCGGGGATGAAAAGATGTTTTGTACCGTGCATGTGGAAACCTCCGCTGTGTTTCACGTGATCATGACGGTCTGCGCCGGTCGGGCAACGCCCATGCGCATGGCTCTGGCGCTCATGGGCGGACGCTGCGCACTGAACGGGTAGGGGGGGATACCCGCGCGGGTGGCGGGCTGTGTGTGTTGCCAATTGCATACGAATGTATTCGTTGCATTGAAATTTTATTCCCCTGATTAAAGGGGAGGCGTTGATGTTTCTTTTCTAAGAATCAAGGTCATCACTTTTCTAACGGTACGTGAAAATCTGATATGAAACAGTCTGTTATAGCCCCGTCTCGGGTCATCATTGCCGACCGGCAGCTGATTGTTTGTCAAGGCATTGGCTCGTTGCTGGGGCAAATCCCGGGGGTGGAGCTGGGCCATTTTGCGACTGACCTTAATGAACTGCAGCGCGTGTTAAAGGAAGAGCGCGGGCAGGTGATTGTTATTCTTGGCGTCCGCTTGACGGATTCTGATTTGGCGGGATCACTGAAAATGCTGCGCGCTGGATTTCCAAAAGCGATGGTTGTTGTGGTGGCTGAGGATACCGAGTTTGCCTTTATCCGCGCTGCGATCAAATCGGGGGTCAATTCGGTTTGTATGATGAGCCAGATTTTGATCAGCCTGCCCAAGATTTTGGGCAAGCTGGTTGAGGGGCATTCGATCGTCCCGACCGATGTTCTGCGCCGGTTGACCAACGAAAACAGCGACAGTCTGTCGCGCCGCGAGCATGAAATCCTGGGCCTTCTGGTGGATGGGTTGACCAATTTTCAGATATCCGCCCGGTTGGGATTGTCTGAAAATACGGTGAAGTATTACTTGAAAGCGATCTACCAAAAGCTGGACGTCAATTCGCGTGGCGGAGCCATCGCGAAATACGTCGCCGGGAATTACTGAACAGGTGGGGCTTGGCGGCCGTTCCGTCGCCAAGCGGCCCGCCGCGTGGCACCTTAGCCCCGGCGACGTCGCCGCCCGCCGCCACCACCACCAGACCCCGCATTGAAATTCGGGCTTGGAAGGGTGACAACTTGGGCCAGTTCGGGAAAGGCTGCCGTCTTGTGCGGGATCGCATTGGCTGCAACGAAATGCTCTTGGAACTTGGGTTCGATCGCGGTTTCGACCTTTGTGATCTGACGCACGACGCGCTCAATCTCGCGGCGGGACTCGACGTTGCACAGCGCGATCCGCGCGCCCGTGCCTGCCGCATTGCCCGCTGATGTGACCTTGTCTAAATGAGCGTCGGGGATCATCCCCAGAACCATCGCGTGCAGGTTTGAAATATGAGCACCAAACGCTCCGGCCAGAACGATGCGATCCACCTTGTCGACGCCTCGTTGGTCCATCAACAGACGTGCGCCTGCATAGAGCGCCGATTTCGCCAGTTGGATTGCGCGGATGTCGCCCTGTGTGACGGTGATGCGTGGCCCGCCTGCGTCGGTCGAATCGTGCACTAGATAGCTGTGGGTGCGCCCTTCGGCCACCATGCGCGGCGTTCCTGCCGCCTCGGCCGAACCTAACAAACCGTTTTCGTCCATCAGCCCGGCGATACGCAATTCGGCCACAGCCTCGATTATGCCGGACCCGCAGATACCGGTGATGCCTGATCCGGCGATGGCGGCATCAAACCCGTCTTCGTCGGACCACAATTCGCAACCGATCACGCGAAAGCGCGGCTCCTTGGTGACGGGATCAATCCGGATGGCCTCGATCGCACCGGGCGCGGCGCGCTGGCCCGAACTGATCTGCGCGCCTTCAAATGCGGGGCCCGTCGGGGACGAACAGGCCAGAACGTGGGATTTGTCGCCCAGCAAGATTTCGGCATTGGTGCCCACGTCAATGATCAACACCAGATCATCGGATTTTCCGGGCTCTTCGGACAGGGCGACAGCGGCGGCATCTGCACCAACATGACCCGCAATACATGGCAGGATATAGGTGCGGGCACGCGTGTTGATCGACGTCAGGTCCAGGTCGCGCGCATCCAGTGACAGGCTCTCGGATGTGGCAAGCGCAAAGGGCGCCTGTCCCAATTCGACAGGGTCGATGCCCAGCAGAAGGTGGTGCATGACCGGGTTGCACACGAAAACGACTTCAACAATCAATGTAGGGTCAATCCCGCCCTCTTTGGCAACTTCAACAGCCAGTGTATCAATCGCCTCGCGCACGGCACGGGTCATTTCCTTGTCACCGCCGGGGTTCATCATCGAATAGCTGACTCGGCTCATCAAATCCTCACCAAAGCGGATTTGCGGATTCATGATCCCTGCCGAGGCCGTCACTGCCCCGGTCTCTAGATCGGTCAGATGCGCCGCCACGGTGGTCGAGCCAAGATCGATGGCCAGCCCGAACAACCCGCCTTCGTGCAGGCCGGGCCAGATTTCGACAACACGTGCAATCGTGTCAGTATGTGACTTGTGCAGCGCGACCGTGACCTGCCACTTGCCCTTGCGCAGAACGGGCTGCAACTTGGACAACAGGCTCAGATCTGCGCGAATGGCCGGGATGTCCCATTGCGCCTTTAAAGCGCGCTCCAATCGTTCCAGATCCCCTGTGGGTTCGTGCATGTCCGGCTCGTCCACTTCGACGAAATACAGGCGTGTGGCCGGATCCATCTGGATCACCCGGTTCGACGCGGCCTTGCGCACCACCTGCCGATGCACTTGTGATTCTGCGGGGACGTCGATCACGATATCGCCCTGCACCGTCGCCTGACATCCCAGACGCCGACCGGGTTTCAGACCACGCTTTTGGTCATAGCGCTCTTCGACTGCGTTCCACTCGGATAACGCGCCCTCGCGGGCGGTCACGCCATGTTTTGAGAACTCCCCATATGACGGCGCGATTTGGCATTTTGAGCAAATGCCGCGCCCGCCACAGACCGAATCCAGATCCACGCCCAACTGACGTGCAGCGGTCAAAACCGGTGTGCCGACGGCAAAATGGCCGCGTTTGCCCGAAGGCGTGAATACGACGAGAGGATCGGTGCTCATGGCTGCTCCATTGTCTTGCGCGCGCGATTGTCCGCAACACTAGGCCATTGCCACCCCCGCGCGAGGTTCGCAATCGGCAAAATCTGACCCATCCGCGTCATTGTGCCCCGAGCTGTAAACATCCACGCCCTGGCAAAGCGCTTGAGCCGTGGTCATGGGGGAACATCATCAGCTTTTTCTTGGCGCAAATACCCAAATTCCAATGTTGAAAATCAGGGGCAATCTGATGTGTTCAGGCACCCAAAATGCCGAATACGGATGTGGGGCGCAAGGGATTAACGCTTGTCGCGTGCATGCATGATGAACCCCAACAGGTTCAGCAACACTTGCGCGGCCAAGATCGAAGTGCTGTCGGTAGGATCATAGGCCGGCGCGACCTCAACCAAGTCAATGCCAACGATTTCATGGCGTTTTGCGACCCGTTGCAGGATTTCCAGAACCTCATAATAGAGAAACCCGCCGTGGCTGGGTGTGCCAGTGCCGGGCGCGATCGAGGGGCAAAACCCGTCAATGTCGATCGTAATGTAGACCCGAGCGCCCTTGGGGATGCGTTTGGCCGTGGCCTTCGGGCCCAAAGCGCGCATTTGGCGAACCGAGAGAATGTCGCTGCCCATGTCGCGCGCGGCGTCATAGCCGTCCTTGGCGGTCGAGCTGACATTGCGAATGCCCAGCTGCGTCAGGCCCGTGATATAGGGTTTTTCAGCCGCGCGGCGCATTGGGTTACCATGCCCGTTGCGGACGCCGTGACGTTCGTCGACAAAATCCAGATGCGCGTCGATTTGCAGGATATGAATTTCGCCCTGATCGTCAAAGGCATTGATGCAGGGGATATTGACCGAGTGGTCTCCGCCAATCGTCACTGGCAGGGCACCAGCCGCCAGAATGGCGCGCACACCGGCCTCGATATTGTCGTGGCTTTTTTCGGTGTTGGTATGAACGATATCCGCGTCGCCGATGTCCTGAATGCGCACCGAGGCGGGCAAATAGGTCGTATCATCTTCGTGATCATAAGCACCGGCATGGCCGAAACTGAACAGGGTCGAGGCCTCGCGGACCGAGCGCGGACCAAAGCGTGCGCCGGGGCGGTACTGTGTCCCGCCATCAAACGGCGCGCCTAAAATGGCGATATCGGCATCAATTGCGGTCCAATCGGCCTGATAGGGGCGTTTGCCAAAGGTCGAAATGCCGACAAACGGCAGATCAAGGCGGCCAGTGTCATAAGAGCCAGAGGCATTGGAATTGGTCATTGTTCAGTCTCGCTTTTGGGGTCTGGTGCCCATGGGGCCAGATCAGTCGTGGTTTTCAGGGGGCGGGCGCAAAATGTCTCGCCTGTGTCGTTGGTTCGGATGCACCATAGCGCATGGCGTCCCGCAACGCCGTTCAATGTGGCGCTGCCGTCGGGCGCGAATGTCAGATATGCAGAAGGATGCCCGGATATGCGGGCGGTGACATTGATCCCTGCACCGTTCTGGCGGGTTTCGCTTGCGCAGGGCGACAGGGCGATACGGGTTTCGTTTTGCGTTCAATCGCACAGCGCGACCCCGTCTGAACAGGTCTGATCCGAGGGGCCGCAATTGGCCAATAAGGTCAGGCAGGCTTCGTTTTCAGCGCCGCATGCGGCCTCTGCCAGGGCAATCGGCCAGCCTGACGCGAAGTAACCGGGCGGCGTTGTGGGCATGGTCCTGCCTTCATTTGCCAACAGAGATCCGTCTGGGAGGCCTGTTTGCAGCGGTCGATCCACCTGCGGGATGGTCTGTGCACATGCCATCGAACCTAGACACGCAATCGCGATGGGGACGAGGATGGGTTTGCTGTTTGGGCGGGGCATGGCGCGCTCCTTGTGTCCGTTGGAGGCAGTAAAGGGGGGCGCAAGCGCGTTGGCAACGGGATTCGGCACTTCCCTTTCCGCGCAACCCGTGAAATAGGGAGGCGTCAAACGATCTGTTCATGGAGAGCCCCTATGAAGATTCGTGAGGCATTGACCTTCGATGATGTTCTGCTGGTTCCGGCCGCGTCCAATGTTCTGCCCAGTACGGCAGACACGCGCACGCGAGTGACCAAAACCATTTCTCTCAACATACCCTTGCTAAGCTCGGCCATGGACACGGTCACCGAGTCTCGCATGGCGATCTGCATGGCACAGGCGGGCGGGATGGGTGTGATCCACCGCAACCTTGATGTCGAGGCACAGGCGCAAGAGGTGCGGCGCGTCAAACGTTTTGTCAGCGGGATTGTCTATAACCCGATCACGTTGACGCCAGATCAAACACTGGCCGATGCGCAAGAACTGCAGGAACGCTATCGGGTGACCGGTTTTCCCGTGGTGGATGGTGCGAACCGGGTTGTCGGGATCGTGACCAACCGCGACATGCGATTTGCGCAGGATCCTGCAACGCCGGTGCGGGCTATGATGTCATCCAAGGATCTGGCGATCTTGCAAGAACCTGCAGATCTGGAACAGGCCAAATCCCTGATGAAAGAACGCCGGATCGAAAAGCTGCTGGTGACGGATGGCAACGGCAAGTTGACGGGGCTTTTGACGTTGAAGGATACCGAACAGGCGGTCCTGAATCCGGTGGCGTGTAAGGACGAGTTGGGCCGCTTGCGCGTGGCTGCGGCCTCCACCGTTGGCGACGCCGGTTTTGAACGCACGCAGGCATTGATTGATGCGGGTGTGGACCTTGTGGTGATCGACACGGCGCATGGCCACTCCGAAGGCGTTGCCGTGGCTGTTGAGCGGGCCAAGTCTATTTGCAGCTCGGTTCAGGTCGTTGCGGGCAATGTCGCTACGGGCGCGGCCACGCAGGCGCTGATCGGGGCCGGGGCGGATGCAATCAAGGTCGGCATTGGGCCAGGCAGCATTTGTACCACCCGCATGGTTGCCGGTGTTGGGGTGCCACAATTGACAGCAATCATGGATTGCGCAGCCGCAGCGGGCGATATTCCCGTCATTGCGGACGGCGGTATCAAGTTTTCCGGTGATTTCGCCAAAGCGATTGCAGCGGGCGCATCCTGCGCGATGGTCGGCAGTATGATTGCTGGCACGGATGAAAGCCCGGGCGAGGTGATTTTGTATCAGGGCCGGACGTACAAGGCCTATCGTGGTATGGGGTCATTGGGGGCGATGGCGCGCGGTTCGGCCGATCGCTATTTCCAAAAAGACGCTGCCAGTGACAAGCTGGTCCCAGAAGGCATCGAAGGTCAGGTGCCTTACAAAGGATCGGCCGGACAGGTCATTCACCAACTGGTTGGCGGGTTGCGCGCAGCGATGGGCTATACCGGGAATGCCACGGTGGATCAGATGCGCTCTCAAAGCGAATTTGTCCGCATCACGGGGGCCGGCCTGACGGAAAGCCACGTGCATGACGTTCAGATCACGCGTGAATCTCCGAATTATCGAGTTGGATAATCACATTAAATCAATGCATTGCACGTCGTTTCTCGTGTGAAGCATAAAGTATTGGTTGCGATATGACACCTGCCGCCCGTATTCAGGCCGCGATCGAGGTCTTGGACCAGATTGGCGAAGGATCTCCGGCTGAAAAGGCCCTGACGGGCTGGGCGCGACGGGCGCGTTTTGCCGGTTCAGGGGATCGCGCTGCGGTGCGCGATCATGTGTTTCAGGCGCTGCGCTGTTGGGGGTCTTATGGCGCATTGGGCGGCGGGGACACGGGGCGCGCTCGGATGATCGGAGCCTTGCGTGCCGAGGGAATTGACCCCGCCCAATTGTTTACGGGGGCGCTATATGCACCCGACGCATTAAGCCCGGACGAACTGACCAGTGGACGGATGCCAGAAGGGGCAGAGGCGTGGGATTTGCCCGCATGGTTGATCCCGCAGTTTTCCGAAGATCTGGGCGCGCAGGCACAGACCGTCGCTCATGCTTTGCGCGAACGCGCACCCATTATGCTGCGGGTGAATCTGCGCCGCGCTGACGTTGCACAGGCGCAAGCCAGCCTTTTGAACGAAAACATCAAGACTGATATGCATCCTATTGCAAATACGTCACTTTTGGTTATCGAAGGTGCGCGGAGAATTAAACAAAGCACGGCCTATCAAACGGGCCTGGTTGAATTGCAAGACGGCTCTAGTCAGGCCTCGATGGCCGCGTTGGATCTAAATAATGTTGGGCGACTGTTGGACTATTGTGCTGGTGGCGGCGGCAAGTCATTGGCTCTGGCGGCTTGCACGGATGCTACGGTGTTTGCCCATGACATAAACCCGTCACGTATGGTGGACATCCCCGAGCGTGCGGAGCGCGCGGGCGTTCAGATCACAATGGTTGAAACCGATGAACTGCCCTCGCAAGCGCCGTTTGATCTGGTTCTGTGCGACGCTCCGTGTTCGGGTAGCGGCACTTGGCGCCGCACCCCCGAAGCCAAGTGGCGTCTGACGCCGGAGCGGTTGGAAGAGTTAGCCAGTTTGCAGGCGCAAGTTCTGTCTGAGGCAGCTCCGTTAGTCGCATCTGGCGGACAATTGATTTACGCCACCTGTTCTGTTCTCAAGGCCGAGAATGAGGCGCAGATTGCGGCGTTCACAGCAGCCAACCCAAAGTGGGTCGTGCGGGAAACGCACTGTTTCCCTGTCTCGGACGGTGGTGATGGGTTCTTTGTGGCGCACTTATCTCGGGATTTCTAGGGTTTTACGCAACCCTGACGAGTGTGACGAAGTTAAACCTGTATTAAGCAGTTGTGGCCAATAGTTAGGGGACCGAGTCGATAAGGGCCCGCTACAATTGACCTATTCAACGCCTACTTTTGGACCAATCCAACGCGCGGCGACGCGAATGCGTCCGCATGCAGGGTTGATATTTTGCTCAGCAATACTGTTTTTGATCACGGCATTCTTGATCCCAGCCGGAACCGAACGAGTGTTGATGATGGCAGTGGCCGCGACATTGGTCGGCACCTCTGTATGGATTGTGACGATTTCACGTATTGAGGAAATGACGGATGGACGTGCCGCGGGTGCGATCCAGACCTTGATTGAACACGATGCCGCGCCCAGTGTTGTGACCGGTGGAGACGGGCGTATTCTTTACACTAACGCTGCAGCGCAGCGGGCTTATAAGGCGCAGCGCGCCGAAACGATGGCAGAGGCATTGCAGGCTTTGATTGCCAATCCCGGAGCCATCCTTTTCCGGCTACAAGGTAGGGCCCGCACGACGGGATCTGCGCATGAAGATGTGGTGACTGGAATGGGTCATGTACGTCTGTCCGTTCATCAAGCCGGTTTCGACAAGCTATTGTGGCGCATTGAGAAATCTGCGGATATGGTTGCCCGCCGTTCGAATTCGGCGTCTTTACCAATGTTGACAGTAGGACGTAACAACGCGGTTTTGTTCATGAATGATGCCGCGCGGACATTGGTCGGTGAACGGGTGCGGTCGCTGGACAGGGTATGCGCGCAATTACCGCTGCGCTCGGGCAAGATCAACGACATCAGTACGCCAAATGGCATTTTGCCCTGTCTTGTCATCGAAATGGAAGGCATGGCGGGGCGACGCGAAGTCTATTTACTACCAGGTGTCGAGACCGCTGAACGCGGTTCCGACGGGTGGGCCTTTAGTGACGCTCTCCCGGTCCCGTTGTTAAAATTAACGCGCGATGGCGTTATCCAACTGTCAAACGAGCCGGCACGTGATCTTCTGGGCTGTGAGGATTGCCAAGGCAAGCCAGTCACTGACCTTTTGGAAGGCTTGGGGCGATCTATCCCTGATTGGTTGAACGATGCGGCTCTGGGGCGCAGTACCATCCATAGTGAATTTCTAAGGGTAAGACGCTCAACTGAAGAGACATTTATCCAAGTCACATTGAATCGCACAATGGAGAATGACGAACTGGTTTTGATCGCGGTTTTGGCCGATGCGACGGAATTGAAATCGCTGGAGGCGCAATTTGTGCAAAGCCAAAAAATGCAGGCTATCGGGCAGCTTGCGGGCGGTGTCGCTCACGACTTTAACAACCTGTTGACGGCAATCTCCGGTCATTGCGATCTTTTGTTGCTGCGGCATGATCAGGGGGATTCCGATTACAGCGACCTATTGCAGATCAACCAGAACGCCAATCGCGCCGCCTCGTTGGTCAGTCAGTTACTTGCATATTCACGAAAGCAAACGTTGCGCCCCGAGGTGATGGATTTGCGCGACGCGATGTCGGACTTGACGCACCTGCTGAACCGTTTGGTTGGAGAAAAGGTTATTTTGTCGCTAAACCATGATCCAACCCTGTCTGCCATCCGGGCAGACAGGCGTCAATTTGAACAAGTGCTTATGAACTTGGTGGTGAATGCACGCGATGCGATGCCCAAGGGCGGCGAGATTAGAATCGAAACCAAGAACGTGACGTTGGACACTGCATTGATGCGTGACCGAGCGGTTGTTGCGGCTGGACAATATGTGAAGATCAGCGTGACGGATGAAGGCGTTGGAATCCCGCCGGAACGGTTGCAAAAGATTTTTGAGCCATTCTTTACCACCAAGCGAACCGGCGAAGGCACCGGCTTGGGGCTGTCCACCGCTTACGGCATCGTCAAACAAACGGGGGGGTACATCTTTGTCGACAGTGAGTGCGGGAAAGGCTCGACTTTTTTCTTACTGTTCCCGGCCCATGATAAAGCTGTTCATGTCGCGCAACCACCGGTTCAGCCCGAGTTGTCGGCCTCCCCAGTTGAAGGTGTCGTGTTGTTGGTTGAGGATGAGGCGCCGGTTCGCGCCTTTGCGTCACGCGCGTTGCAAATGCGAGGGTTTACCGTGCTTGAAGCCGAGTCCGCCGAGGAAGCTCTTGAATTGCTCGAAGATGCCAGCGTGTCGATCGATGTGTTTGTTACGGATGTCGTCATGCCGGGAAAGAATGGCCCCACATGGGTGCAAGAAGCCTTGCGGACACGACCCGATGCAAAAGTGGTTTTTGTGTCGGGGTATGCCGAAGAGGACTTTAGCGATGCGCAGGCACGGATTCCTAACTCGGTGTTTTTACCCAAACCATTTTCGCTGACCGAGTTGACGGAATTGGTTCAACGACAGATGGCTTGAAAACACAGCAGCACGCTGGGAGGCATCAATCACGTCCGCTAAGATAGGGAAGCGGCGCGATGCCCAGTTGGTGCAATGGCCATCTCAGGGCAAGGGTGAAGGTTGTGTTACTGGGGTATAGCCACCACCGGGCCTGATGGATTGGTACAAATTAAAATCAGGGGCGTATTTGCGCATGAGTCGTTTAGAGGTTTCGCTGGAAAGCTCCAAATCTGCAGGGCGCGACGTGTTGATCTGGCGGGTTTCAACTGGCGCACCAATGCGGTTTTCCAGATAGGCGCGCAAACCGTCCTGATCCTCGTATCGAAAAACATGGGTCGCGGCCGTACCATTGCGTTGGGGTTCGAGAAACTTGGATTGAGAGCCGACATTGGCAAAGGCGGGCTGCTGACCCTTGCAGTAAGCCTGCACGAAACAATCAAAACTCATCCCCTCGGTGCTGCCGGGTTTGCCCGACATGAAGGGCCGTTGCCGATAGCGATACCAGCTTCCCAACCAGTCAATTGGCTCGCGCATAACCGCAAGAACGTGGAGATCGGTGCCAATAAACTTTTCCAAAGCGGGCCGGAAAAAGCGGTTATAGCGAAAGACCGGGGCGTGTTTCAGCTCGGGTGGATCGGTGATCATCATTGAGGCATGTGGCGCCAGCGCAGCGTGATAGGCAGTTGTGCCCGTCTTGGGAACTGACAGGAACACCAATTTGTGCTTGGAAAACACCAACATACCATTCTCCTCGTTGCAAAGTCCGAATTTCGTTCATGGGTGTAAACCACTTCTTAACCACATTGGGAAAAAACTATGGTGTGAATAAAACTCTTGATAATGTTCTCGTTTTGTCTAGATACAAATGAGAACAAGGCGCGAACAAACGCAGCGATGGAAACCCGTGGCAGGGTGTGGGATAAGGAACAGGACGCAATGGCAACGGCAGATCTTTTGACAATGGACAACAAAAAAAGCGCGGACAAGCAAAAGGCGCTGGACAGCGCACTGGCACAGATCGAACGGCAGTTCGGTAAAGGCTCGATCATGAAACTGGGGGGCGATAACGCCATTCAGGACATTGAATCGACCTCGACCGGGTCGCTGGGTCTGGATATCGCATTGGGAATCGGTGGCATTCCAAAAGGGCGGATTGTTGAAATTTACGGTCCTGAGAGCTCGGGCAAGACCACTTTGACCCTGCATTGCGTGGCCGAAGAGCAGAAAAAAGGCGGCGTTTGCGCCTTTGTTGACGCCGAGCATGCTTTGGATCCGCAATACGCGCGCAAATTGGGTGTCGATCTGGATGAGCTGTTGATTTCGCAGCCCGACACAGGCGAACAGGCGCTGGAAATCGTAGATACGCTGGTGCGTTCGGGCGCTGTCAGCATGATCGTGGTTGATTCGGTCGCGGCCCTGACTCCAAAATCCGAACTGGAAGGCGACATGGGCGACAGCAGTGTCGGCGTTCATGCCCGCCTAATGAGCCAGGCGATGCGCAAACTGACCGGATCGATCAGCCGTACTAAATGTACGGTGGTGTTCATCAACCAGATTCGCATGAAGATCGGCGTCATGTTTGGCAGCCCTGAAACAACGACGGGTGGCAACGCGCTGAAATTCTACAGCTCGGTGCGGTTGGATATTCGCAGGATCGGCGCGTTGAAGGATCGCGACGAAATCGTCGGCAACGCGACCCGTGTGAAAGTAGTTAAAAACAAGGTTGCGCCGCCTTTCAAGCAGGTTGAATTCGACATCATGTATGGCGAAGGCATCTCGAAAATGGGTGAATTGTTGGATCTTGGGGTCAAGGCGGGGGTGGTCGACAAATCCGGTAGCTGGTTCAGCTATGGGGATGAAAGAATCGGACAGGGCCGTGAAAATGCCAAGACCTTCCTGAAAGAGAACGGGCGCATCGCTTATGAGATCGAGGACAAGATTCGTGCGGCGCATGGGCTGGATTTCGATATGCCTGCCCCTGAAGTTAAGGCCATTGGCGCAGATGACGATCTGTTAGAGGGTTAACGACACCGCACTTGCAACGCAAAGATTAGGCAGGCCCGGACGCGAAATGCGTGCGGGCCTGTTTTCTGTTGTGCCATTCCGGTGGTTGATCCGGCGTTGTCTGTGGACTTGGCACCGTGCGAGGGCTAAACCGCGTTTGCACCCGCAGATAAAAGGCCCGCACATGCCCACGTTGAATGAGATCCGCTCGACCTTTCTGAACTTTTTCGAACGCAACGATCACGCGATCGTTGAGAGTTCGCCCTTGGTGCCACGCAACGATCCGACGTTGATGTTCACCAATTCGGGAATGGTCCAGTTCAAGAACCTGTTTACCGGGGTCGAGCACCGCGATTACACCCGCGCAACCACCAGCCAGAAATGCGTGCGCGCGGGCGGCAAGCACAACGATCTGGACAATGTCGGCTACACGGCGCGTCACCATACGTTTTTTGAAATGCTGGGGAATTTCAGCTTTGGCGACTATTTCAAGGAAGAGGCGATCACTTACGCGTGGGATTTGCTGACCAAGGATTTTGGCCTGAACAAGGACAAGCTGTTGGTCACGGTTTATCACACTGATGACGAGGCGGCGTCGATCTGGAAAAAATACGCAGGCCTGCCGGATGATCGCATCATCCGGATCGCGACGGACGATAACTTTTGGTCTATGGGCGCAACTGGTCCCTGCGGCCCTTGCACCGAAGTGTTTTATGATCACGGACCTGACATCTGGGGGGGGCCTCCCGGCAGTGCCGAAGAAGACGGCGACCGCTTTATTGAAATCTGGAACCTGGTTTTCATGCAGAACGAGCGGTTCGAAGATGGCACGCAGCGCGATCTGGACATGCAATCAATCGACACTGGTATGGGGTTGGAGCGGATCGGCGCTCTGCTGCAGGGCAAGCATGACAACTACGATACCGATTTGATGCGCGCTCTGATCGAGGCCAGCGCCCACGCGACCCATTCAGACCCCGACGGTCCGGGCAATGTGCACCACCGGGTGATCGCAGATCACCTGCGCTCGACGTCGTTTTTGATGGCTGATGGCGTTATGCCCTCAAACGAAGGGCGCGGGTATGTTTTGCGCCGGATCATGCGGCGCGCGATGCGTCATGCACATCTGTTGGGCGCCAAGGATCCTGTGATGCACCGCCTGGTGCCATCTCTGGTGACACAGATGGGGCAGGCCTTTCCCGAACTGGGCCGCGCGCAAAGCATGATCGAAGAGACACTTCAGCAGGAAGAAACCCGTTTCAAACAGACGCTGGACCGTGGTTTGGGTCTTTTGGACGATGCTTTGGGCGATTTGCCCGAAGGTGCGGACCTGCCCGGAGCGACCGCGTTCAAGCTGTATGATACCTTCGGATTTCCTCTGGACCTGACGCAGGATGCCTTGCGCGAAAAGGGCCGTGGCGTGGACGTGGCCGGATTTGATGCTGCTATGGCCGAACAGAAGGCCAAGGCACGCGCGGCCTGGTCAGGCAGTGGCGAAGCGGCGGATGCGGGCGTGTGGTTTGATATTGCCGAAGCATCGGGCGTGACCGATTTTCTGGGCTATGACACGGAAACTGCCGAGGCGCAGATTACCGCGCTTGTGCAAGACGGGGCGCAGGTCGCGTCGGCGACCAAAGGACAATCGGTGCAGATTGTGCTGAACCAAACGCCGTTTTACGCCGAATCCGGTGGGCAGGTTGGTGACACCGGCACACTGAAAACCGACAAAGGCACGGCAACCATCACGGATACTCGCAAGGTGGCCGGGGTCTTTATTCACGTCGCCGAAGTGACTGCAGGTGCATTGTCCAGCGGTGAGGCCGCTGTATTGACGGTGGATCACACCCGCCGCAGTGCAATCCGGGCCAACCATTCCGCTACACACCTTTTACACGAGGCGTTGCGCGCGGCACTGGGTGATCACGTGGCGCAGCGGGGCAGCCTGAACGCGGCTGACCGTTTGCGATTTGATTTCAGTCACACCAAGGCGCTGAGTGCCGAAGAACTGGCCGGGGTTGAGGCCGAGGTGAACCGTTACATTCGTCAAAACGCACCCGTGGGTACGCGGATCATGACGCCTGACGATGCGCGCGGATTGGGCGCGCAGGCCCTGTTTGGTGAAAAATATGGCGATGAGGTGCGTGTCGTTTCTATGGGCGTTTTGGACGGATCCGGGCGCGGCGCAGACGGTAATACCTATTCGATCGAGTTGTGTGGCGGGACACATGTGTCGCAGACTGGTGATATCGGCCTATTCGTCACATTGGGGGATTCTGCCTCTAGCGCGGGCGTGCGCCGGATCGAGGCACTGACCGGCGAGGCCGCGTTTGACTATCTGGCGGCGCAAGATCGACGCATGGCCGATCTGGCCCTGACACTCAAATCGCGCCCCGAGGACGTGGTTGACCGGGTCGGGGCTTTGATGGATGAACGCAAGGCTCTGACAAATGAGGTGGCACAATTGCGCCGCGAGCTGGCAATGGCCGGTGGTGCGGGGCAGGGTGGTGGTGCCGGCCCCGAAGAAGTGGGCGGCATGGCCCTGGTCGCGCAGGTGTTAAGCGGTGTGTCGGGCAAGGATTTGCCTGCGTTGATTGATGAACACAAAGGCCGGATGGAAAGTGGCGCGGTGTTGTTGATTGCTGACACTGGCGGCAAGGCCGCTGTGGCGGCTGGCGTGACAGCAGACCTGACAGACCGCCTGTCTGCCGTGGATATGGTCAAGGCAGCGGTCGCGGCCTTGGGCGGCAAGGGCGGTGGTGGACGCCCAGACATGGCGCAGGGCGGTGGACCCGGCACCGAGAACGCCGATGGGGCCATTGAAGCCGTTAAAACGTTGATGAAAGGATAACAGATGCCTGCACTTTGGATTGCGCATGTGACCGTCACGGATGAAGAGGCTTATGGTAAGTATGCCGCGTTGGCCGGGCCCGCGATAGCCAAGCACGGCGGTCGTTTCATTGCCCGCGCCGGGCGTTATGTTCAGCTAGAGGGCAAGGAACGCCCGCGCAATGTCGTGGCGCAGTTTGACACATTGGAAGCGGCTGAGGCGTGTTATCACTCTCCCGAATACCAAGAGGCGTTAAGCCACGCGCGCGGCGCGTCCGAGCGCGAATTGCTGGTAGTGGAAACCAGTGAGTAAGGCCTGATATCAAGCCGGGCTGCGCGTGCTTGCTTGGTGCCAACGGTGGCGGTTGATCTTATTCACGCGCAAATCCCAAAACTGAAAACACCGCCCCAACAGGGCGGTGTTTGTCTGTTTAGAAAGACTGTTTGAGCGACGTTCTGGCCGATAGGCCAGAAGCGCTTAGTTGCTTTTGCTGTGGCGCTTACGCTCGTGCGGATCAAGATAGCGTTTACGCATCCGGATGGCGTTTGGCGTCACTTCTACCAACTCGTCATCGTCGATATAGGCGATCGCCTGCTCTAGAGACATCGTCACCGGAGTGGTCAGGCGCACAGCTTCGTCCGTGCCGCTGGCGCGCACGTTGGTCAGCTTTTTACCTTTCAGTGGGTTCACTTCGAGATCGTTCTCACGGCTGTGTTCGCCGATGATCATGCCGGTATAGATTTTGGCCTGTGGGCCGATGAACATCTTACCGCGATCTTCAAGGTTCCAAAGGGCATAAGCCACTGATTCACCGTTTTCCATCGAGATCAAAACGCCGGCACGCCGACCGGGGATCGTGCCTTTGTGCGGGGCCCAGCCGTGGAACACACGGTTCAAAACGCCTGTACCGCGGGTGTCGGTCAAGAATTCACCATGATAGCCGATCAACCCGCGTGACGGGACCAGCGCAAGAATGCGTGTCTTACCGGCACCGGCTGGTTTCATCTCGGTCAACTCGCCCTTACGTGTGCCGGTGAGCTTTTCGATCACCGCGCCCGAGTATTCGTCATCAACGTCAATGGTGACTTCTTCGATGGGTTCCATCCGCTCGCCGTTTTCGCCTTCGCGCATCAACACCTGCGGGCGTGAAATGCTCAGTTCGAATCCTTCGCGGCGCATGTTTTCAATCAACACGCCCATCTGCAATTCGCCACGACCGGCAACTTCGAACGCGTCACCACCGGGGGTGTCAGTGATTTTGATGGCGACGTTTGATTCGGCCTCTTTCATCAGGCGGTCGCGGATAACGCGGCTTTGCACCTTTTTGCCGTCACGACCGGCCAACGGGCTGTCGTTAATACCGAAAGTCACGGTGATGGTTGGCGGGTCAATCGGCTGAGCGTCCAGCGGCACATCCACGGCGAGGGCACAGATCGTGTCGGCCACGGTGGCTTTGGACATGCCAGCAAGGCTGACGATGTCACCAGCCTGCGCTTCTTCGATGTCTTGGCTGGCAAGCCCGCGGAACGCCTGAATGCGTGTGACACGGAATTGTTCGATTTTTTGGCCGACACGGCTGAGGGCCTGAACCGTTGCGCCGACTTTCAACTTGCCTGATTCGACACGACCGGTCAGCAAACGGCCAACAAAAGGGTCCGCGCCCAGCGTGGTTGCCAGCATGCGAAAATCTTCGTCCTGGCGTTTGACTTGCTTGGGGGCAGGGACGTGGTTCACGATCAATTCAAACAGCGCGGTCAGATCCTTGCGAGGACCGTCCAGCTGATGATCGGCCCAACCCGAGCGGCCCGAGGCATACATATGCGGGAAATCCAGCTGGTCATCATCGGCACCAAGGCTGGCAAACAGATCGAAACATTCGTCCAGCGCGCGGTCAGGTTCTGCGTCGGCCTTGTCGACCTTGTTTAGCACCACAATCGGGCGCAAACCCAACGCAAGTGCCTTGGATGTCACGAATTTTGTCTGGGGCATCGGGCCTTCGGCCGCATCAACCAAAAGCACGACTCCGTCAACCATCGACAGGATCCGCTCGACCTCGCCACCGAAATCCGCGTGGCCGGGGGTGTCGACGATGTTGATCCGCTTGCCCTTCCACTCGACGCTTGTCGGCTTGGCAAAGATCGTGATCCCGCGTTCGCGTTCCAGATCGTTGCTGTCCATCGCGCGTTCGTCGACGGCTTGGTTCGCGCGAAACGCCCCGGATTGTTTAAGCAGTTCGTCCACCAGCGTCGTTTTGCCGTGGTCGACGTGGGCGATGATCGCAATATTGCGCAGGTCCATTTGTTATCCTCGAATGTTTGCCTGCGCCCTATACGGGGCGAGCGCAAAACGCCAGAGGCAAAGCGGAATCGTGCCTATTTCGCTGCGGTATGGGGTATTGCTGCGCATTAAATCAGATGCGCGCTTAGGGTTGTGGCACCTATGCGGCGGATATGTGCGCCGCTGCCGGACTTGAAGCGGGCCAGACCGGGGGTGCGAGAAGGGTCGCACAGGCCCAGATCCAGACGAGCAAACCCGAGCGCCGCCAGATGTTCGCAGGCGCGCCACAACAGCAATGTGTGGGCATTCAACGCGCGTCCCTCCGGCCCTGACCATCCTATGTGATAGCTGGCCGTTGGCGCATGGAGCAAGAACAGCATGAACGCAATGACAGGGCTGTCCGGCCGGACATGAGCCGTGGCGATAAGGGTTTGATCGCGTGGCCAGTTTTCGGTGAAACGCGCAGGCAGTCCACAATAACGCCGCGCACGCCGCTGTGCAATTTCCCGCATCAAAAGCGGCGCATCCTGCGCCAGCTTTAGCCTGCGCAGATTAATATGCAGGTCGGCGGACTCTGCACGACACAATCGGTTGCGCCATTTGCCGTGTTGCGCGGCGCGGCGCGTGGTGCTGTCACGGGTCAGGTCCAGCTCGGCCATTAACGGGCCTGGGGCCACGCACAGACCGGGTGCGGTTCCGCTATCGGGGATATGTGCCCACAAGGCGCGCCAGCGAGCGGCGCGCGGCAAACGTTTTAGGGATTCGCGGCGCAGTTCAGGGGACGTATCAGGGGTCCAGACGGGGCCACGCGGCACCCACGCGACGGGAATAGGGCCAAGCCGGCGCCGGAATATCTGGGCGTGCCCAACAGGTTGGCCGGCAACACTAAACTGGGCGGCAATGCTATCGGTGCCAAATCGGGCCAGCGTTTGTGCGTAAAACGGGTGTTGTTGCAAGGCCGTGTCAGGCCATGCGAACGATCCGGTTGAAAGCGGCGCGAAAGAAATATCCATGCGCCTCAGTGAGGTGCATGGATATTAAATTGCCGTTAAATTTCGGCTTAAAACGGGATTTCGTCGTCAAAGTCACGCGACGGCGCGCTTCCACCGCCACCGCCACCACCCGATGGACCGCCACCATAGCCGCCGTCATTTCCGCCGCCGCCAAACCGGTCATCATTCCCGCCGCCCGAATATCCACCACGGTCGCCGCCGCGATCACCGCCACCGCCGCCGCCGCTTGGGCCATCCAGCATGGTCAACGTACCGCCGAATCCTTGCAAAACCACTTCGGTTGAATAGCGGTCCGCGCCGGATTGATCCTGCCATTTGCGGGTTTGCAATTGGCCCTCGATATACACTTTGGATCCTTTGCGCAGGTATTGCTCGGCAATCCGCACAAGGCCATCGTTAAAGATTGCGACCGAGTGCCATTCTGTACGCTCGCGGCGCTCGCCGGTGCTTTTATCTT
Source organism: Roseovarius aestuarii (assembly GCA_027214255.1). Taxonomy (GTDB): domain Bacteria; phylum Pseudomonadota; class Alphaproteobacteria; order Rhodobacterales; family Rhodobacteraceae; genus Roseovarius; species Roseovarius aestuarii_A. Next base: position 268,574 of record JAPWHL010000002.1, on the reverse strand, counting down.
TCCAATTCTCGGAAGTGGCGATCCGCAGGTTGCAGACCTTGCCGCCGTTCTGAAACGTGCGCACTTCGGGGTCGCGGCCCAGATTTCCAATAAGAATTACCTTGTTCACTGAACCGGCCATCGTTGTCTCCCTGATCGTCTGAAAAATCGGTGTTTGCGTGGTTACACCATCGCAGGACGGTGAAGGGAAGGTTAAAAATTACAGAAAAAGCGCAATATGTTGCCGATCAAAGCCTGAAGGGTGGCGAATGCATTAGGAATCGCTATAGTGGCGCGCAATGGGGACTGGGACATTTTATCGTATGAAACGCTTGTTTTGCGCTGCTATTGCGTTGACCCTCGGGGCTCAGGCCGGAATGGCCGATATCCTATCGACAAAAAGCCGAAGCAAGGTCTTCGCGACCCAGACAAGTGTACTGGATACGCGCGCGGCCACGCAATACAAGGCGTCGGTGCGCTTGCAACCGCAAAAAATCAACACACCGACCAAATGGGGCGACTCGGCGAACAAGGCCTATACAGGCGCGTATCGGGGCGAGTTCCTGAAGATGGCCAAGGCTGCGGCGCGCAAGTACGATGTTCCCGAAGATTTGTTCCTACGTCTGGTCCAGCAGGAATCAGGCTGGAAGCCAACGGCCCTGTCGCATAAGGGCGCGATTGGTCTGGCGCAGCTGATGCCAGATACGGCGAAGGTGCTGCGTGTCGATCCGCATGATCCACGTCAGAATCTGGAAGGCGGCGCACGTTATCTGTCGATGCAGTATCGCGAATTCGGTTCGTGGCGGTTGGCGCTGGCGGCGTATAATGCCGGCCCGGGTGCGGTGAAGAAATACGGCGGCGTTCCGCCGTTCCGTGAAACCAAGAATTACGTCAAGGTTATCTGGGGCAGCTAAGCCGCCCTGTGTTGAGTCTGGCCGTCAGGTTAGCGCTTGTCCTGAGCTTTCTTGCGTAGGGCAGAGGGGCTAAGCCCTGTGTGATGTAAGATAAACCTTGAAAAATACGCGGGCGAACGGAATCCAAGCTGCGCTGCGACCATCTGAACGGCGTCTGTTCCGTCCTCCAGCATGTCCCGCGCTGTGTGCAGACAGCGCTGCGTCAGAAGATCGGCGGCGGTCAGACCTGAACAGCCCTTACAGCTGCGTGTCAAATGTGTGGGGGTCACACCCAGATCCCGCGCGTACTCTGCCATTGGTCTTCCGCTGCGATACTCTTGTTCGATCAGGGCTGAATAGGCCATAACCAGCCGTTCAGCGGCGGTGGGCTCCGTGGCGGTTTCATGCGCGATCATGGCCCGGCGCAGCCAGACGGTGATCATTGCGGCCTGCGCGCTCATCGCTTCATCGTGAAATGGGCGGGCTTCGCGGGATTCGCGTTGTAACGCATCCAGAAGGCCGGTCAGTTCGGTCTGGGCTTGTACCTCGCGGATGCGAAGATGTTGCGGGCGGTCAGGCATCAAGGCCGGTCCACCAGGCGGAATGAGGCAAACCTGACCATAACATGCGGTCCCCAGATCCAGTGAAAACAGCGCGCCCGCGGGGATGGTCAGAGCGTTATGTGCCCCGACACCGCGGCGCAGCCCCTCGACCATGGCGCGTGCTTGACCGCGTGTGATCCAGATCAGGGCGTGGGCGGTCAGGCTGTGCGGTAGCTCCAGCCGCCAAGCCGTGCCGCGCGCCCATTGCGCAAGGGTCATGATCTGCGCGCGTTGCTCCACCAAGAGACTCCCTGAGATCGGTGAAATGGTTGCGAAAAGACAAGTCGTCGCAGTCTAGCGATGAAATTTGGTCAAAATAAGTTGATAAAGTAACGGCAATCGTCAATGGCGCGCACGCGCCAAACGGGCGTTTCCTATGCCCCGGCTGGTGTGATCCATCGCCAATTTTTCATCCTCGCGCGAAACCACGTGCGCTGACGCTTGGCGAACTGACGTGTGGCAATCGTGGCGCGATCGGTCGCTTGGGTCAAGTCGATTTCCCCGCGAAGATGGGCTATCAGTTCGGGTGCGCCAATGGCCTTGGCGCTGAGGTGGTTTGGGTTCCAATCGGGCAGGTTGGCGCGTGCCTCGTCCAATGCGCCTTGGTCCAGCATTTGGTGAAACCTGCGGGCGATCCGGTCATTCAGCCACTCACGAGGGGCGTCCAATACCAGAGAGTGCGTCGTGTCCAGCGGCAATAGCGGCGGCGGTGTGTCATCCTGCCAATCCGCCAATCCGCGTCCGGTGCTGCGCTGAACCTCCCAGGCGCGTTGCACGCGCATCGGGTTGGCCGTGTCTATCCGCTCACGGGTTTTACAGTCCAGCGCGGTGATCATCTGATCGACCTTGCCGGATGAGCGCAGGGAATCAGCCTCGGCGCGGATATCGGCTGGGATCGCCGGAATGTCGGCTAGCCCTTCGGTCAGGGCAGAAAAATATAGACCCGTTCCCCCGACAATGATCGGCCGTGCGCCCTGCGTTAGAAACGGTGCGACGTCTCGCAACCAATGGCCAACGGAATATGCCCCGTCAAAGGGAATATGCCCATACAGATGATGGGGGGCGACGGATTCGTCGACGCGCGAGGGGCGGGCGGACAGAATGCGCCAATTTGCAAACACTTGTAAGGAATCGGCATTTACGATTACCCCGCCTTGCCGCGCAGCAATCTCTAACGCCAACGCAGACTTGCCGGACGCGGTCGGACCGGCGATCAGAACGGGCAGGGCGGGATCAAGGGAAAGGTCAGTCCACATGCGGGTTGTGTAATCGGTTTGCTGGCCGACGCAAAGACCCCGCGCCGGGCTTGTTCGCGCGCCACTTGCCCGCAACAGCGAACCGCGGCATTGCCCGTCCTTTTACAAAGCTCCATGATCGACTATGCGGTATGTGGGACTGCGCAGGAACGCGCACTTCCGGCCAAGCCGACTTTAACGGATTGAACTTGGCCCTCTTTTGGAGCATTTTGCGGCCAATCCCCCGGACCTTGTTCCGGCCCCCAAATTCAGAGCACACCAGATGACAGACAGCGCCACGTCGAAAACCACCTATCAACGGGTCATGTTGAAGATTTCGGGCGAGGCTCTGATGGGCGACGCTGGCTATGGCCTGCATCCCCCGACTGTCGAGCGGATCGCACGCGAAGTGAAAGTGGTGCATGACTTGGGTGTCGAGATCTGCATGGTGATCGGGGGCGGGAATATCTTTCGCGGATTGTCCGGCAGCGCGCAGGGCATGGAACGCACGACAGCGGACTACATGGGCATGCTGGCCACAGTCATGAATGCGCTGGCCATGCAAAGCGCGCTGGAGGAACTGGGTGTGTTTTGCCGCGTGATCAGCGCCATTCGCATGGACGAGGTGGCCGAGCCATACATTCGCCGTCGCGCCGTGCGCCACCTTGAGAAAAAACGCGTCTGCATCTTTGCTGCGGGCACCGGCAACCCCTATTTCACCACCGACACGGCCGCCACATTGCGAGCCAATGAAATGGCGTGTCAGGCGATCCTGAAAGGCACCAAAGTGGACGGTGTCTATGATAAAGATCCGGTGAAACACGAGGATGCCGTGCGGTTTGACCGTATTAGTTATGACGACGTGCTGGCCAAACACCTTCAAGTTATGGATGCCAGCGCCATTGCATTGGCGCGTGACAACAACCTGCCCATCATCGTCTTTTCATTGGACGAACCGGGGGGATTCAAGGGGATCCTTGCCGGTGAAGGCACCTATACAACCGTGCATGGCTGACGCTAGAACCGCTCAACCGGCACAGAGGGCAGCCCGCCGCCCGCGCGCAAGCAAGTTTGCAGAGGAACCACAGACATGGCTGACGACATTGAAATTGATACAAGCGATATGGAACGCCGTATGGAAGGTGCCATCGCCTCGCTAAGGACGGAATTCGCGTCGTTGCGGACCGGGCGGGCAAGCGCCTCGATTCTGGAGCCCGTGATGGTGGATGCCTACGGGCAGATGACTCCGCTGAATCAGGTCGGGACGGTCAACGTTCCAGAACCACGCATGGTTACGATCAATGTCTGGGACAAAGGTCTGGTTAATAAGGTCGAAAAGGCTATCCGTAACAGTGGTTTGGGGATTAACCCTCAAATGAATGGTACGATCATCATGCTGCCCATTCCCGAGCTGAACGAGGAGCGTCGCCGCGAGTTGACCAAAGTGGCATCGCAATACGCCGAGCACGCCCGCGTCGCCATTCGCAACATCCGTCGCGACGGTATGGACCAGATCAAAAAGGCCAAGAATGACGGTATGTCCGAGGACGATCAGAAGTTCTGGGAAACCGAGGTGCAGGACCTGACCAATACGTGGATCGGCAATGTCGACAGCCTGCTGGAAACGAAACAGGCCGAGATCATGCAGGTCTGATGACTGACGCGGCATCCCCGACGACGGGTGGACCCCGCCATGTGGCCGTCATCATGGACGGCAACGGTCGCTGGGCCCGGGCGCGGGGGCGTCCGCGTCTGTTTGGGCACCATGCCGGTGCCAAACGTGTGCGCGAAGTGGTGAACGCCTGTCCCGATCTGGGGATCAAGTATCTGACGATATTTGCCTTTTCCACCGAGAACTGGAAACGCACACAGACCGAAGTCGCCGGGCTGATGAGTCTGTTTCGCCGCTATATCACCAAAGAGGCCCGCGCCCTGCGTGACGAAGGTGTGCGTGTACGGTTTATCGGGGATCGCGTTCGGCTGGATGACAAGCTGATCAAGCTGATGGACGAACTGGAAGAACTGACGGCCGGAAACGATTTGGTTCATCTGACCATCGCGTTGAACTATGGCAGTCGCGATGAGGTGGCCCGCGCCATTCAACGTCTGGCCTATGAGGTGGCCGAAGGCGGGCTGGACCCTGCGGATGTGAACGAGGACACGCTGACGCGTTTTCTGGATACCCACGTTTTGCCCGATCCCGATCTGGTGATCCGCACCAGCGGCGAGGCAAGGATTTCCAACTTTCTGCTCTGGCAATCGGCCTATGCGGAATACGAATTTATCGACACGCTCTGGCCTGATTTCACCCGCGATGTTTTTGCCGAGGTGGTTGCCGGTTATGGCAAGCGCGATCGCCGGTTCGGGGCGGTATCAGGATGAACGACACTACCCAATGGAGCGATCTGGTGCCGCGATTGATATCTGCGGCAGTAATGATAGTGGTTGCGCTCGCAGGATTGTGGGCCGGGGGCGCATGGTTTGCGGCGGGCGTCTGGGTGCTGGGCGGGGCGATGGTGTGGGAACTGTCACGCATGATGGGCGCTTTGGATCTGTCGCAGGGCCGTGCACTGATGCTGGGCGCGCTGGGGGGCGGTGCACTGGCACTGGCGTCGGTCTTGCCGGGCCTGACAGTGTTGCCCCTTTTGATTGCCGCAGCGGTCGTTGGTGCAGGACAAATGCCTGCGCATAAGGTTTTGTATGGGTGTTTCGCGGCGGCGATCCTGTTGGCGTGCCATACGATGGTGCTGCTGCGCGAGACCGCCGGACTGGGCTGGATTTTGTGGGTGATCTGTATCGTTGTGGCGTCGGATGTAGCCGGATATTTCGCCGGTCGCAAACTGGGCGGGCCGAAGTTCTGGCCTGCAATTAGCCCTAAAAAAACGTGGTCCGGTACCGCCGCTGGCTGGCTGGGGGCCGCGATCATCGGTTTGATCTTTGCGCTGGTTCTGAACGCTGGAATCAGCTTGGCGCTTGTGTCCATTGCCGTGGCGCTGGCCGGGCAAATGGGCGACATCTGGGAAAGCTGGATCAAACGCAAGATGGGCGTCAAGGACAGCTCGAACCTGATACCGGGGCACGGAGGCGTGCTGGATCGGTTTGATGCCATGCTGGGCGCTGCGCTGCTGGTTGCCCTGCTGTGGCCACTGGGACTGATTTCGGGGCTGGTATGAGGCGGATCAGTATTCTGGGGGCCACGGGCTCGATCGGGCAAAACACGCTGGATTTGATAGGGCGCGCGCGCGCCGATTATCACGTGGTTGCCTTGACGGGGGCGGGAAATATCGCGCAACTGGCGGCGGATGCGATTGCGTTCAATGCCGAGATTGCCGTTACCGCGCATCCCGAACGTCTAAATGATCTGCGTGATGCACTGGCGGGCAGCTCGGTCGAAGCCGCAGCAGGAGAGGCCGCCTTGATCGAGGCCGCCTCCCGTCCGGCTGACTGGATCATGTCGGCCATCGTTGGAGTTGCGGGGCTGGCACCGGGCATGGCCGCATTGCAAAATGGATCGACACTGGCACTGGCCAATAAGGAATCGCTGGTCACGGCGGGGCCTTTGTTGCTGGCCACAGCCAAGGCGCGTGGTGCGCGTATTCTGCCCGTTGACAGCGAACATTCCGCTGTATTTCAGGCATTGGTTGGCGAAGACATCGCTGAGGCGAACCGCGTGATCATTACCGCATCTGGCGGCGCATTTCGCGATTGGCCCTTGGCCGACCTGGCACATGCAACGGTCGAGCAGGCGTCGAGCCATCCGAATTGGACGATGGGGCAGCGGATCACCATTGATAGCGCGTCCATGTTCAACAAGGCGCTTGAGGTTATTGAGACCAAAGAGTTTTTTGGATTTTCACCGGATCAGATCGAAGTGCTGGTGCATCCTCAATCGTTGGTGCATGCATTGGTCGGTTTCCGTGATGGAGCCTTGATGGCCCATGTTGGCCCGCCGGATATGCGTCACGCCATCGGCTATGCACTGCATTGGCCTATCCGCCGTGATCTGCCGGTGGAGCGATTGGATCTGGCGCAGATCGGAACGTTGGAATTCAGCGCGCCGGACGTGGCGCGCTATCCTGCCTTGGGCATGGCCCGTCAGGTCATGGACGCGGGCGGGCTGTCCGGAGCGGTGTTCAATGCAGCCAAAGAGCGTGCGCTGGATCATTTTATAGCCGGGCATGTCGATTTCGTCGGGATGAGCCAACAAGTTTCCCGCGCACTTGACGTGATGGGGCCGCAAATGGCGGATGGATCGGATGTCACGCTTGAAACCGTGGCGCGGGCAGACCACCTTACACGCCAACACCTTGACCAACAGGTCGCCGCCTAAGATGCGCGGTGCTTAACAACAAGACCCGTCTCAGAGCCGGGCAGAACAGGATATGACTTTGGACCTTTCCGCACTTCTTCCGCAGTTTGGCGGTGTTGCCATGACCTTGCTTGCCTTTGTTGTTGCCCTGTCGGTGATCGTGGCAATCCATGAATATGGCCATTACATCGTCGGCCGTTGGTCCGGGATCAAGGCCGAGGTGTTTAGTCTGGGCTTTGGTCCGGTTCTGTTTTCACGCGTCGACAAACATGGCACCCGTTGGCAATTCGCTGCGTTGCCATTCGGCGGCTATGTCAAGTTTCTGGGTGATTCCAGCGCGGCCAGCGGCAAGGACGGTGCGGCAATGGCCGAGATCGCCGAGGTGGACCCCGCCCGCCTGCGTCAAACAATGCACGGAGCGCCGCTTTGGGCGCGTACGGCCACGGTGGCGGCAGGGCCGGTTTTCAACTTTATTCTGTCGATTGCGATTTTCGCAGCGGTCATGATGACCCAAGGCAAAACAAGCGACCCGCTGAGCATTGGCACGTTAAAGCCGCTGCCCGTGCAGGGCGTGGCATTGCAGCCCGGTGACCAATTGTTGGAGGTTGCGGGCGTGCCGGTCCCATCAATGGACGATAGCGAGGGCTTCAAAGCGTTTGATGCACAGCTCCCATTGAGCGCGCTGATGGACTATCGCGTTTTGCGCGACGGGCAGGCAATCACCGTCCCCGGCCCGCATCCGACGCCCCCTCTGATTTCACGACTGGCCCCGCAATCGGCGGCTTATGATATCGACCTTCAGGCCGGGGATGTGATTGTCGCCATGGATGGCGCGCCGATTGTTGCGTTTAACCAGTTGAAAGAGGGCGTCGAATCCTCGGACGGTCAGGCCTTGCAACTGGACGTTTGGCGCGACGGTGAGATTTTGGAATTTGTTCTGGCGCCACGCCGCGTTGACGAACCCCAGCCAGATGGTGGTTTTGAGACTCAATGGCGGATCGGCATCGCAGGTGGTCTGGCCTTTGAGCCGGGAACCGAACGTTTAGGCCCCGGTGCCGCCCTCGCCGGGGGGGCAGAGCAGACTTGGTCGGTGATGAGCAGCTCGCTTTCGGGGCTTTATCACATGATCACCGGTGCGATCAGCAGCTGTAACATGTCCGGCCCCATCGGCATTGCGCAAGTGTCAGGCGCAATGGCCAGTCAGGGCGCCGAAAGCTTTATTTGGTTTATCGCTGTCCTGTCGACCGCTGTGGGCCTGCTGAACCTCTTTCCAATTCCGGTTCTGGATGGGGGGCATCTGGTGTTTTATGCTTATGAGGCCGTGGCGGGTAAACCACCCAGCGACAAGGCGTTGCGCATCTTGATGGCGGCAGGGCTGGCCCTGATCCTTGGCATGATGGCTTTTGCCCTGACCAACGATATCTTCTGTCCCTAAAGGCGGCGCTGGCAAAATTGCACTGTGGGCACTGACGTTAGGGCAGGGGGCGTTGTGCCCCCTGCTTTGCTCCCGCCGCGCGCATGAATCCGTGTATGCCACAAAATTACCATATTTGGATGCTGATTTGTGCCATATTGCCTTGGCATTACCTGTCTTGTGCCGGTGAGAGGGCATTTCGAAACCAAAAATCCTACTCGCCCCTGACGGGCGATAGGGGACAGTCAAGGGACAGACAAATGCAAAATATTACCGGCGGATACCGCGGCCTTGGCCTGTTGGTTGATCTTAACGTTGATCGCCTGATCTATCTTGGCGCGATCGCAGCTGGCCTTTTTGGCGCGGCGTATATCGTTTCAATGTAATCCTGACTGCGCCCATCGTCGGGCAGCAGTCTGCATTTGCTAGCAAGCGGCGTGGCTCTTCCAAGCCTCGGCGCTTATTCGCGTTCTGGCCGTCGGAGTAGGCGCTCTGTAAATACCGGCATATTCTCGCCAAAGCGGTCCGCGGTCATTTTGCAGCGCCCGGCTAAAGCGGGACGTCTACAACACCTGTTTCATTCACTCAAATCGCAAAAATCGGCGATTCTGTAATCTTGCGAAACATTTGATGGCGGTACGGGGGCAACACCCGATGCCCGTGTCGTCAATTGGCGTTTTGACAAGCCCGGTCTGACCCGTTACTGACGAGGCCATTGGGATGTCTGACTAGGTTGATAACATGCAATTGTCCGATCAAATGCGCGGTCGCGCCGCGCGCCACACCCTGTATCAAAGGCTGCTGTCAGGGTTGCTCTTGTTCGGTTTGATTTCATTGGGCTTTTTGGGCTCTGTCACTCCTGCCGCTGCACAGAACTATCGATTTAATTCGGTTTCGATCGAAGGTAATCAGCGCATCGAGAGCGGGACAATCCTGAGCTATGCGGGAATCGCCAAGGGCGCGACCGTCAGCGCGGGTGAATTGAACGACGCTTACCAACGTATTTTGGCCAGTGGCCTGTTCGAAGATGTTTCGATCAATCCTCGGGGATCGACCCTTGAAATCAAGGTCGTCGAATATCCCACGATCTCCAAGATCGCCTTTGAGGGCAACAAAAGCCTCAAGGACGAGGACATGGCAGGCCTGATCGAAAGCGCGCCGCGCCAGGTGTTTAACCCAGGCAAGGCAGAACGCGATGCTGCCACCATCGTCGAGGCTTATTCAGAAACCGGTCGCAGTGCGGCCCGGGTTACGCCCCGAGTGATCCGGCGCAGCGACAACCGCGTTGATCTGGTCTTTGAGGTGTTTGAAGGCAAGAAGATCGAAGTGCAGCGCATCAGTTTCGTTGGCAACCGTGCCTATTCTGATCGTCGCCTGCGCCGTGTCGTCGAAAGCAAGCAGGCGGGCCTGTTCCGCGCGCTTGTGAACCGCGACACGTTTGTCGAGGATCGGATCGAATTCGACAAGCAGGTGCTGGCCGATTTCTATTCGCTCCGCGGTTATGTCGATTTCCGTGTAACCGGCGTCAACGCTGAGCTGGCACGCGAAAAAGACACCTACTTCATTACCTTCAACATCGAAGAAGGGCAGCAGTTCAAATTTGGCCGCATCACGACGGTCAGTGAACTGACCGAAGCAGACGCCGAAGAATATCAAAATGCTCTGAAAATCCGTCCCGGCGTGGTTTACTCTCCGACGCTGGTCGAAAACTCGATCGCGCGGATGGAACGCTTGGGCATCAAGAATGGCGTCAATTTCCTGCGTGTAGAGCCGCGTATCACCCGTAATGAGCGCGACCTGACGCTGGATGTGGAATTCGCGCTGGTACGTGGCCCCCGAATCTTTGTTGAACGGATCGACATCGAGGGAAATACAACCACGCTGGACCGCGTTATTCGCCGTCAGTTCGATACTGTCGAAGGCGACCCGTTCAACCCGCGTGAAATCCGCGAAAGTGCTGAACGTATCCGTGCGCTGGATTACTTTGAGACCGCCGAGGTGGACGCACGCGAGGGATCGCGCCCCGATCAGGTGGTTGTCGATGTCGACGTCGAAGAAAAAACCACAGGCTCACTGACTTTTGGTGGATCCTATTCCAGCAGCAGTGGCTTGGGGATTTCGATTGGCTTTTCCGAGCGTAACTTCCTTGGGCGCGGGCAGAGCCTGTCGGCTGCGGTCGCGGTTGCTGCGGATAACGCCAACTACAACATTGGATTTGTAGAACCTGCGTTTCTGGGCCGCGACGTGGCCTTTGGTATGGACTTTGGCCTGTATGAGACCGACAGCGACTATTCACTTTATGACACCACAACTGGCACATTCCGTCCCAGCCTGACCTTCCCGGTCAGTGAAAACGGGCGCCTGACGCTGCTCTACAGCGCTGCGTATCGCGACATGCGCGACTATACCGGTACTACCGGGGTGCTGGCGAACGAAGTGGCGCAGGGCGGTCTGTTCTCCAGCGGTGTGGGTTATAACTATACCTATGACACGCGCCGTTCAGGCTTGAACCCCAACGCCGGTGTGTTGTTGTCCTTTGGTCAAGAATTCTATGGGCTGGGTGGCGATAGCGAATACATCAAATCCTCGGCCAAGGTAATTGCCCAGACCAAGGTGATGAACGAAGAAGTCACGCTGCGCGCCACGCTTGAAGGCGGTGCTTTGAACTTCTCTGGCGGTCAGAACAGCCGCGCTGTGGATCGCTATTCAGGTCAGATCATTCGCGGCTTTGAGCCGAACGGCATCGGTCCCATCGAGGGTGACGAGCATCTGGGCGGTAACTTCTTTGCGTCGTTGAAACTGGACGCCGAATTCCCTCTGGGCTTGCCCGAAGAATACGGGATCAGTGGCGGTGCATTCTATGACATGGGGGCGATTTGGGATGTGGACACGTCCAATGCGTTGACACCGGTCTCATCCAGCGGGTTTGAGCCACGTCACACCGTTGGCCTGTCGTTGATCTGGCGCTCGCCTTTCGGGCCGCTTCGTTTCAACTTCTCGCGCGCTCTGAAAAAGGAATCGGGCGACAGAACCCAAAACTTTGATCTCTCCATTGCCTCGGAATTCTGATGCGACCTCGGGCCAGTCGGCTGGGCCGATCTTTGGTCCGGGGCACCGCGAGTCTGCTGGCGGTGCTGATGCTGACAGGATTTCCAGCCGCTGTCTCAGCCCAAGAAGCAGGTACGGTCCAGAGCGAGATTTTGGTTCTGGACCCCGAGCGTCTGTTTGCCGGAACAATGGTTGGCCAACGCCTGACCGAGCAGTATCAGCAAGAACGTGACAAGTTGATCGCACATAACCGCGAGATTGAGACGACACTGCGCGCGGAAGAACAGGCGCTGACCGATGCCCGCCCGGACATGACCCCGGCCGAATTCCGCGACAAGGCAGATGCGTTCGACGCGCGTGTGCGTGCATTGCGCCAAGAAAATGAACGCGCGGCGCGCGATCTTGAACGCGGGCGCGAGATTGCGCCGCTGACGTTGATGCGGATGGCCGAACCCGTTTTGGTTCAGGTGATGCGTGAAACCGGGGGCAAGATCATTCTGGACAATCGCCAGGTCTTGCTGCGTGCGGACGTCATCGACATTACCGATCTGGCGATCAGCCGGATAGACGAAGTGATTGGCGACGGAGCGGGGCAACTACCGGATACGTCTGTGCCCGAAACACCGATTGGCGAAACACCTGACGCGCAGAACACTGCGCCGATCGGTGATGAGTAACACCGTGAACATGCCCGATGGACGTTTAGTCCTGATCCTGTGATTCAGCCGGTGGCGCGCGCGCGTTCTATTCGGGTGGCGTCCACCTTGCCCCATCGCCGCCAACTTGCTAAAGCAATTGATGAAAAATACCTGCCCCGCAGCTTTGGTTCAAATGCGTGCAACGTTCGGGATTAGGGCCGTGTTTCAGGACGATGGCACCGCAGGTAAGGCCTGAAACGCATTGACTAAGCAGCGCTTGTTGGCGCTTGAAAGGACTCGTATGAACCAGCCGCTTCTCAGCGCCGATATCCACCTGATCCAACGTCTGATCCCGCACCGCTATCCATTCTTGTTGGTGGACAAGGTGCGTGACATTGATGGCACTCAATCGGCGCTTGGGATCAAGAATGTGACCATGAACGAGCCGCATTTTCAGGGCCATTTCCCGGGCAAGCCTATCATGCCCGGCGTCACAATTGTCGAGGCCATGGCCCAGACGGCTGCAGTAATGGTTGGCACGGCCATGGGAATGGAAGACCGCAACATGCTGGTCTATTTCATGGCGATCGATAAATGCAAATTCCGTCGCATGGTTGTTCCCGGTGACGTGCTGGAAATGCGCGTGACCACTCTGCGCGGCAAGCCCGGCGCCAAAGTCTGGAAATTCGGCGGAACGGCCACAGTCGAAGGCGACATGGCGTGCGAAGTCGAATTCACGGCGATGATGGACCTTGGCGAGGCCCCTACAGAATGAGTGCGCCCAACATCCACCCCAGCGCGGTGATTGAACCGGGTGCGCAGATTGCGCAGGGCTGTGTCATCGGCCCGTTTTGCCATATCGGCCCGGATGTGAGGCTGGGGCAAAATGTGACGTTGAAAAGCCATGTCGTGGTGACGGGCGATACCGAGATCGGTGCAGATTGCACAGTGTTTTCGTTCGCCTGTATCGGGGAAATCCCGCAGGATCTTAAGTTTCAGGGCGAAAAGACCCGCTTGGTGATTGGCGCGCGCAACCGCATCCGAGAGCATGTGACGATCAACACCGGCACATCTGGCGGCGGGGCGCTGACGCAGATTGGCGATGACTGCCTGTTGATGGCTGGCTGTCATGTGGCGCATGACGTGCGGATCGCCAACCGCGTCATAGTGGTAAACAACGCCGCCCTTGCCGGACATTGCGTGGTTGAGGATGACGTGATCATCGGCGGCTTGTCGGGGGTACATCAATTCGTGCGTATCGGGCAGGGGGCCATCATCGGCGCGGTCACGATGGTGACGAATGATGTGATTCCCTATGGGCTGGTGCAGGCTCCGCGCGGTCATTTGGATGGGCTGAACCTTGTCGGGTTGAAACGGCGCGGCGTTTCGCGCGCTGACATTACCGCGCTGCGGGCCGCATTCCAGATGTTGGCGCAAGGCGAAGGCGCGTTTCAGGAGCGGGCGCGCCGTCTGGGGGGCGAAACCGACAGCGACTATGTCCGCCATATCGTCGATTTTGTAACCGGTGCCAGTGATCGTTCGTTCCTGACGCCCGGTCAGGGTTAGGGCATGGCGGGCCGTCTGGCGATATTGGCCTGTTCAGGCGCGCTGCCTGTCGCGTTGGCCAAGGCTCATCCCGAGGCGCTGATTTATACGCTGCGCGGCGTGCCCAGTGCGCTGGCCGACCGCGGACAGGAGTTTCCAATCGAGAAGATCGGCACGCTGTTTGCGGCGATGAAAGAGGCGGGCGTTGACCGTATGGTCTTTGCTGGCGCCCTTAGCCGACCTGCGTTGAGTCCTGCCGATCTGGACGCAGACATGATGCGTCTGGCCCCGCGCCTTATGGCGGCGTTGCCCAAAGGTGATGACGCACTGTTGCGCTTTGTGATCGAAACCTTTGAAGAGCAGGGGTTTACCGTTCTGGGTGCGCACGAGCTGTTGCCCGCTTTGGTGGCCGAGGAGGGCCTGACCATTGGACCCGCAGTGACAACAGCCCAGCAAAGCGATATTGCGCGTGGGGTCGAAATCCTGCGCACCACGGCCTCACTGGACATTGGGCAGGGTTGCGCGGTGGCCGGGGGCCAGTGTCTGGGAATTGAAACCGTGCAAGGCACCGACGCATTGCTTGGCTATGTCGGGACCACGCCCGAAGCGCTGAAACGGGGCCAGAAGGGCGTCTATGTTAAGGCCGCCAAGGACGGGCAAGACCTGCGTATTGACATGCCCGCCGTTGGACCGGACACCGTCACGGCCATTGCGCGCGCGGGGTTGTCCGGGCTGGCGTTGCAGGTGGGGCGCGTGATGATTTTGGACCGTGATGAAACGCTGGCTGCTGCCGAAGAAGCCGGTATTTTCCTGATATCACAGGCGTTTGAATGAAGGTCTTTATCCTGGCGGGCGAAGCGTCGGGGGACCGGCTGGGCGCGGCGCTGATGGCCGGGTTGAAGACGCTGACCGGGGTTGAATTTACCGGCGTTGGTGGCCCGTTGATGAAGGCCGAAGGGCTGGACAGTCTGTTTGCGATGGACGAACTTTCGGTGATGGGGTTGGTCGAGGTGCTGCCGAAGTACCGCCACCTGAAACGCCGTATCCGCCAGACGGCCGAGGCGGCTTTGGCTGCGCGCCCAGATGTGGTGATCACCATCGACAGCCCCGATTTTTCGTTGCGCGTGGCCAAGTTGGTCAAAGAACGTAGCGACTTGCGCACGGTACATTACGTTGCTCCTACAGTCTGGGCGTGGCGTGCAGGGCGGGCACAGAAAATGGCCAAGGTGATCGACCATGTGTTGGCTTTGCTGCCGTTCGAACCGCCCTATATGGAGGCCGCTGGCATGGCTTGCGATTTCGTCGGCCATCCGGTGGTGGCCGAGCCTGTGGCGACCCTTGCCGAACAGGCCGCATTTCGGGCCCGCCACAGGCTGGGAGACGCACCGTTGCTGTTGGTCCTGCCCGGATCGCGACGCGGCGAGGTTTCGCGTCTGGGGCCGATCTTTGGCCGGGCGTTGGCCCCGGTACTGGCGCAGCATCCCAATATGCGGCTGGTGGTGCCGACCACCGGAAACGTCTCTGAGTTGGTTCGCCAAATCAGCGCCGAGTGGCCGCAAAAGCCGGTTGTTCTGGATCCGAACGCCTCGCATATGTTCAAGGCGGATAAATCCGCGGCCTTTGCGGCAGCCAGTGGCGCGCTTGCCGCGTCGGGAACCGTGTCGCTAGAACTGGCCGCGACGCAGACGCCTATGGTTATTGCCTATGACGCCAATTGGCTGACGCGTGCTATCGTGCAGCGGATGTTGCTGATTGATACTGTTACACTGGTCAATCTGGTCAGTGAGACGCGCGCCATTCCCGAATGCACCGGGGCCGCCTGTACGCCCACCTGCATTGCGCCTGCACTGCTGGACATGCTGGCGCATCCACAGGCGCAATTGCCTGCGATGCAATCCACGATGCAGCGTTTGGGCAAGGGCGGTGAGGCGCCGGGCCTGCGCGCTGCCAAAGCGGTGTTGCAAGGGATGTCCGGATAGATCGCCCTGATCGGCACCGCACCCCGGATCGGTTCGGGGGTGGGATTTGGTTAATACCCGCGCCAGATCCAGCCGCCACCAAGGATGCGGCTGCCCTCATTTGCGTAGAACACGCAGGCCTGACCGGGCGACACGCCTTCTTCGGGGGTCAGCAATTCCACCTCGGCCTCGGTTTCGGACAGGGGCCGTATCACCGCCTCGCGCGGGGGGCGCGTCGAGCGCACCTTGACCGAAACATGCCATTCTTTCTGCGACATCAAAGGTGCGTCATTCAGCCAGTTGATTTCACGAACGGGTATGACGCGGGTTGACAGCATCTCTTTGGGCCCGACGATCACTTGCTTTGCGTCCACGTCCAATTTGACCACATACAGCGGCTCATCCAGACCGCCGATGCCAAGGCCGCGCCTTTGGCCGACGGTGTAGTGGATCACGCCGTTATGTGTGCCCAATATGCGCCCGTCAGCATGTACTATCTCGCCCGGATCAGCCGCGCCGGGTCGCAGTTTTTCGATCACTGCGGCATAGTTTCCATTGGGCACAAAGCAGATGTCCTGACTGTCGGGCTTGTCCGCGACGGCCAGTCCGTATTTCGCCGCCAGCGCGCGCGTGGCATCCTTGGAGGGTAAATGCCCCAGGGGAAAGCGCAGATAGGCCAGCTGCTCGGGCGTGGTCGAAAACAGGAAATAGGATTGATCGCGGGCCGCATCTTCGGCGGAATGCAACTCGGGGCCATTTTTGCCCATCTTGCGCTGAATGTAATGGCCTGTTGCCATGCAGTCAGCCTCAAGATCCTTGGCTGTTTCCAGCAGGTCCTTGAACTTGACCCGTTCATTGCACCGGATGCAGGGCACCGGCGTGGCGCCGCCCAGATAGCTGTCGGCGAATTCGTCGATCACCGCTTCTTTGAAGACGTTTTCATAATCCAAAACGTAATGCGGGAAGCCCATGTCTTCGGCCACGCGACGCGCGTCGTGAATATCCAGCCCGGCACAGCATGCGCCCTTCTTGGCCAGCGCCGCACCATGATCATATAGCTGCAAGGTGACACCGATCACGTCATAACCTTCTTCGGCCAGTTGCGCAGCCACGACCGAACTGTCGACACCGCCGGACATGGCGACGACAACGCGTGTCTGACTGGGCGGTTTTGCAAAACCAAGCGAATTCAACGGGTGGGCAGTATCCAAGGCCATGACAGGCTCCGATCCAAAGGGTGTCTTGGGGGACATAGTGCTTTCGTTTCAAAAACGCAAAACGGTTTAGGAAAATCATCGCTCAGGTTTAGGTAAATCAGCTGAACAAGGCCTGCGTAATTTCAGACGCTGTTAATCGTGTCCAATGCATTTTTCCCTTCGGTTTTACGAGGGTTGTTGTGATGTATCTTAAGAAAGTCGATGGCCCGCGGGCTGTCACCTTACCGGATGGACGGGTAATGTCTCAGGCTGATCTGCCGCCCGCCAACACGACACGTTGGGTCGCGTCGCGAAAACTGGCCGTGGTACGGGGTGTTTTATATGGGCTGATCTCGCAGGACGAGGCGTGTCGACGCTATGGATTGAGCGATGATGAATTTCAGGAATGGGTGCGCGCGGTCAGCCTGCATGGGGAGGACGCATTAAAGGCAACAGCGCTTCAGCTGTACCGCTGAGAAATGCAACTTCAGGTTGTTTTCCCGATTTGTTCGTCTATGGTAACTTGTAGTTAACCATTTTTCGTCAGGTTCATCGAACAAGCAATACTTGCGGAGAGAAACAGCAATGCGTGTCCTTCTGGTAGAAGATGATCCGACGACCTCGAAAAGCATTGAGTTGATGCTGACCCATGCAAACCTGAACGTCTATACGACTGAAATGGGCGAAGAGGGGATCGATCTAGCCAAACTTTATGACTACGATTTGATCCTTTTGGATCTGGATCTGCCGGATATGACCGGACATGATGTTCTTCGTCAATTGCGGCTGGCGCGGGTGGAAACACCGATCCTGATCCTGTCGGGGGCGGACGATACAGAAAGCAAGATCAAGGGATTTGGCTTTGGGGCAGATGATTACCTGACCAAGCCCTTTCACCGCGAAGAATTGGTAGCGCGGATTCACGCGATCATCCGGCGCTCAAAGGGACATTCCCAATCAGTGATCCGAACCGGGCTGATCAATGTCAATCTGGATGCTAAGACGGTGGATGTCGCCAACAAGACGGTGCATTTGACCGGTAAAGAATATCAGATGCTGGAACTGCTGAGTCTGCGCAAGGGCACGACCCTGACAAAGGAAATGTTTCTGAACCATCTTTACGGAGGCATGGACGAACCTGAGTTGAAGATCATTGATGTCTTCATTTGCAAGTTGCGTAAGAAACTGACCGAGGCAACGGGTGGTGCCAATTACATCGAAACAGTGTGGGGCCGCGGATATGTTCTGCGCGATCCCGAGCCTAGTGAAATGGACGACTCGCGTATGGCCATCGGTGCCTAAGGCGTCAAAAACACGCAGCGCAGTTTGAATGTAATCTTCTTAAGACCTATGAATTTGGCCGCTCTCGATCATGGGGGCGGCCTTTGGTTTTTCTTGGGATTGCTGCGCATAAGGCTGTGGACGATTGACTGTACATTTGGTCTTCGGCGTGACTGGACGTAGCGGGGAACGCGGCCTATCACTGAACCTTCAAGGGTCGCGTGCGGCCAGGTGAAAGAGGGGTAGCCATGAGCAAGTCGGGCGCAGTCAACGCATTGAGCGAAGAAGAGGCTCGCGCCGAATTGGCCCGGCTAGCGGAGCTTCTGACACAGGCCAACGCCGCCTATCACCGTGATGATGCGCCTGAAATCAGCGATGCGGACTATGATGCAGCCAAGGCGCGCAACGCGGAAATAGAGGCGCGCTTTCCTGCGTTAAAACGTGCCGACAGCCCCAGCGATGTGGTGGGGGCCGCGCCTGCGGACGGATTTTCCAAGGTGACGCATGTTGTGCGCATGCTGTCCTTGGGGAACGCATTTGACCCTGACGATATTACGGAATTTGACGCCCGGATTCGCAAGTATCTGGGATTCGGGCCGAGTGCCCCCTTGGCATATACTGCCGAGCCCAAGATTGACGGGTTGAGCCTCAGTTTGCGGTATGAAAAGGGCAGCTTGGTGCAGGCTGCGACGCGCGGTGACGGATCGGTTGGCGAAAACGTTACTGCCAACGCGCGCACCATAACCGACATCCCTACCACTTTGACCGATGCGCCCGACGTTCTGGAAGTCCGTGGCGAAGTCTATATGAGCCACGCGGATTTCGATGCATTGAACGCCCGTCAACTTGAAAAGGGCGGCAAACCTTTTGCCAATCCGCGCAATGCTGCCGCCGGATCGCTGCGCCAATTGGATAGCGAAATCACCCGCGCGCGCCCGCTGCGTTTTTTCGCTTATGCGTGGGGGGATATCAGTGCCCCGTTGGCCGATAGTCAAAGCGGCGCGATCAACAAACTGGCCCGTTTGGGGTTCCAGACGAATCCACTGACCGAACTATGCGATGGCCCTCAGCAAATGCTGAAACATTATGCCAAGATCGAACAACAACGCGCCAGCCTTGGCTATGATATCGACGGTGTGGTTTACAAGGTTGATGACCTTGGCCTGCAACAACGGCTTGGATTTCGTTCGACCACACCTCGCTGGGCGATTGCGCATAAGTTTCCCGCCGAATTGGCGTGGACAACGCTGGAAGGGATCGACATCCAAGTCGGGCGTACAGGCGCGCTTAGCCCGGTTGCGCGGTTGCATCCGGTGACGGTGGGCGGGGTCGTCGTCAGTAATGCTACTCTGCACAACGAGGATTACATTGCGGGGCGCGATTCCAAAGGGGCCCAAATCCGCGATGGTAAGGATATCCGCGTCGGCGATTGGGTGCAGGTTTATCGCGCCGGGGATGTGATCCCGAAAATTGCCGATGTCGACATGTCCAAGCGGCCCGTCGGGGCGCAACCTTATGAATTTCCTCTGACTTGTCCTGACTGCGGCTCGGATGCAATCCGAGAAGAGGGCGATGCGGTGCGCAGGTGCACCGGTGGCTTGATCTGTCCGGCGCAGGCGGTTGAAAAATTAAAATACTTCGTCAGCCGCGCGGCATTTGATATCGAAGGGCTGGGGGCCAAACAGGTCGAACAGTTCTATCTGGATGGCTGGATCGCGGAACCTGCCGATATTTTCGCGCTGCAAACGCGCTATGGCAGGGGCATGCAGCAGCTGAAAAACCGTGAGGGCTGGGGGGACAAGAGTGCCGACAACCTGTTCGCAGCGATTGAAGAAAAGCGCAACATTCCCCTCAAACGCCTGATTTTTTCATTGGGTATTCGCCATGTCGGGGAGGTTGCCGCTGCCGATCTTGCTCGACATTTCGGCACATGGCCCGCGTTGGCGGATGCAATAGACACCGCGCGCTCGGCTGCTGCGTGTCATTTGCAGGCTGATGCTGCCGAAGCACGCGAACGTGAAACAGCACAGCGTGAGGGGCGGCGCGCACGTATCAAACCAGTTCGCGATGCACAGTGGGTGGGGTTGGATCAGGCGGCAAAATCCGCGTGGGACGATCTGACCGGCATCGACGGCATTGGCGCGGCCGTTGCTGCGGCCTTGGTCACAACCTTTGCCCAAGAGGCCGAGCGCGCGTCGATTGACCGACTGGTCGATGCATTAAACATAGAGCCTGATGCCGCGCCCGCTCAGGCTGCGAGCCCGGTCTCGGGAAAAACGGTGGTCTTTACCGGAACGCTAGAGAAAATGACTCGCGCCGAAGCCAAGGCCCGTGCCGAGGCTTTGGGTGCCAAAGTCTCGGGCAGTGTGTCTGCCAAGACGGACCTGTTGGTCGCGGGGCCGGGCGCGGGATCAAAGGCGAAAAAGGCTGCTGATCTGGGCGTGGAAACCATTGATGAGGACGGCTGGCTTGCGCTGATCGAGAGCGCATGAGCACCCGGCCCGAGCCCCTGTTTCCCCTGTTTTCCGACTTGGAAACATTGCCCGGCGTGGGACCGAAATCAGCCAAGGCGTTGGCCGCGTTGCGCGTGGAAAAGCCGCGAGATTTGCTGTTTACACTACCGCATTCAGGCATTGACCGGCGCAAGCGTGACAGTGTTCTGGGCGCTGACCTGTCCGGTGTCGTGACGGTTGAGGTCAAGGTCGGGCGTCACAGCCCGCCCGCGCGACGTGGCGGGGCATACCGCGTGCAGGTTGAAGATGCCCAGACCGCCTTTCAGATCGTGTTTTTTCGTGCCCACGAAGAATACCTGACCCGCATGTTGCCCCCGGGCAGCCGCCGTGTGGTGTCGGGCAAGGTCGAATTGTTCGATGGTGTGCCCCAGATGGTGCATCCCGATCATATGCTGCCCGTCGAAGAGGCGCATGACATTCCCGATTTCGAGCCGGTCTATCCGCTGACCGCTGGAGTGACCCAAGGTGTGATGCGCAAGGCCGCGCAGGCGGCATTGACCCGTGCGCCCGATCTGGCGGAATGGATTGATCCGGAACAAAAGGCGCAGGGCGGCTGGCCGGATTGGGGCGATGCTTTGCGGATGGCGCATGGACCGTCAAAAATGTCCGATTTGAGTGCGGCGAACCCCGCGCGTGCCC
Organism: Roseovarius aestuarii; assembly: GCA_027214255.1. Lineage (GTDB taxonomy): Bacteria > Pseudomonadota > Alphaproteobacteria > Rhodobacterales > Rhodobacteraceae > Roseovarius > Roseovarius aestuarii_A. The sequence goes on along the minus strand of JAPWHL010000002.1, from coordinate 247,324 downwards.
GTCTGGCCTATGATGAATTCATGGCCCATCAACTGACGCTGGCCTTGGCACGGACACAGCTAAAACGGGCCAAAGGCCGTGGTTCGGTCGGAACGGGGCAGTTGCAGGCCAAGGCACGCGCGGCGCTTCCCTATAGCCCGACAGGTGCACAAACCCGCGCAATTGCCGAAATTGCGGCGGATATGGCCTGTGATATGCGTATGAACCGCTTGTTGCAGGGCGATGTGGGGGCGGGCAAGACGCTGGTCGCGCTTCTGGCGCTGCTGATCGCGGTCGAGGCCGGCGGGCAGGGGGTGATGATGGCCCCGACAGAAATCCTTGCGCGCCAACACCTTGAAGGGTTGCGCCCCTTGGCCGAGGCCGCTGGCGTCAGGTTGGACATTTTGACAGGGCGTGACAAAGGGGCCGATCGCCGGACCAAACTGGCCGCGTTGGCCCAAGGGGATATCGGCATTCTGGTGGGCACCCATGCGGTGTTCCAAAAAGACGTTGAGTTTGCCGATCTGCGCTTGGCCATTGTTGATGAACAGCACCGGTTTGGTGTGCGCCAACGGTTGGAACTGGGTCGCAAGGGGGCAGCGGCGGATGTTCTGGTTATGACTGCCACGCCAATTCCGCGCAGCCTTAGTTTGGCGCAGTATGGTGATATGGACATTTCGGTGCTGGATGAAAAACCGCCCGGACGCAAACCGATTACAACTGCGCTGGTCGCGATGGACCGATTGGATCAAGTGGTGGACCGCTTGCGTGTGGCCATTGCCGAGGGACGGCAGGCATATTGGGTATGTCCGTTAGTTGAAGAAAGCGAAGTGGTGGACCTCAGCAGTGCCGAAGAACGCTTTACCCGTCTTCGCGCGGCACTGGGCGAGGGGCACGTCGGGCTGGTCCATGGCCAAATGCCTTCCGATCAAAAAGACGCCGCAATGGCAGCGTTTCAACGTGGTGAAACCGCCGTGTTGGTCGCGACCACGGTAATTGAGGTGGGCGTGGACGTGCCAAATGCGTCGATCATGGTCATCGAACGCGCTGAAAGTTTCGGATTGGCGCAGCTGCACCAGTTGCGCGGGCGCGTCGGGCGCGGGCAGGCGGCCTCGACCTGTTTGCTGATGTTTCAATCTCCGCTGGGTGACACAGGGCGGCGTCGCTTGGAAACCATGCGCGAAACCGAGGATGGGTTTCGTATCGCAGAGGTTGATTTGGAAATGCGCGGCGCGGGGGATGTGATCGGGACAGCACAATCCGGCTTGCCGAGGTTTCGGGTCGCGGACTTAGAGGGGCAGGCGGCATTGATGGCTGTCGCGCAAAGTGACGCGCGCGCCTTACTGGCCGCAGACCCCGAATTGCAAAGCGCACGGGGGCAGGCCGCGCGGGTATTGCTGTGGTTGATGGAACGGGATCAGGCCATCCGGTTGATTTCGGTCGGATAATTAAACGCCCAAATTACAGCGGCTTAGCCGGTTTCGTTCCAATATGTTCCGTTTTGTTCTCATAAAGTTCTTTACAAGTTGCTCTGGAAATGAGAACAAAGGTGCAACACCAGATTGGAAAGGTCATCAGATGTTTCACCAGATCAAAACCGCCGCCGCCCGCTCTCAGGATACGCTTTTGGGCGACGCAATGGGCGCAGTTGCGCTGGTGGTGATGTTGGTCGGTGGTCTGTACCTGCCTGGTTTACTGTAGTTTTTTGGTTTTCTGCCTGCGGAGTTTCGTACCTGTTTGCGCCCATCGCATCTCCTGTCCCTTGATGCCTTGCGACTGACACTGCCTGTCCTTTTTCGCCTTCCGGGTTTACCTCATTTCCCCGGTTTCCGGCGCTGACAGGGTTCATGCGACACCCCGCATTACTGACCGCCGCCATCCCTTCCCCGGATGAGCGGCGGTTTTTTTTACGTTATGACAAAAAGGTATTCGCCCCCGTTTAGGTACAGGCGGTTTCCAAAGCCTCGACTGCTGCATCCAGTGTCAGCATGATCGACGCATGGCGGTTGCGGTATTCTTGTGCGGGACGCAACACTTCCAACCCATCAAAGGGCGCGGGCGGTGTGGGGCCGTTCTGGGTCAGCATGGCTTTCAGCGCATCGCGCGCTACGCGGACCTGATCGACCGTGCAGCCAACGATGACGCCGCCCACAACGCCGGCTGCGGCCTGACCCAACGCGCAGGCCTTTACGTCCTGCCCAAAGTCAGTGACCACGCCATCGGTGCAGGTTACATCTACGGTCACGGTCGAACCGCAGAGAGGCGCGCGCCGTTTGACCGTTGCGTCCGGGGACTCCAGCCGATCCAGCCTTGGGATATCTGCGGCAAGCGCCAGAATGCGGGCCGAGTATAGCTTGATCATATCGCTGGTGCCGCTCATCGCTTTTCCTTCCAAACGGATGCAACAGGTAATGGTTGCGCGCGTTTCGCGAAACTTTGTGATTCAGGTCTGTCGCAAAACGCCTTGGTGCCATAGATAGGCCGTGAAACGGTGGAAGCAAAAGGGAAAACCGACATGGAGTTCGATCCGGCCAGCCTGACATATAATTCAGACGGGCTTATCCCCGCGATTGCACAGGATGCCACCAGCGGTGAGGTACTGATGATGGCGTGGATGAACGCCGAGGCAGTTTCCCGCACATTGGCCACGGGGCAGGTATGTTACTGGTCCCGCTCGCGTCAGGCATTCTGGATCAAGGGGGAAACCTCGGGGCATACGCAGCGACTGGTCGAATTTCGGTTGGATTGCGATCGGGATTGCTTGCTGCTTCGGATCGATCAAAAAGGGGCTGCCTGTCACACCAATCGGCGCAGCTGTTTTTACACCGTGGTCGCCGATGGCGTTGAGCAGATCGTGATGGCGCCCCAAGCGGACTAAGAGCCGCGGCACAAGGCGCGAGAAATGCGATTAAAGTTGGACGCCTGTGCCTTGTAATACCCCGTGCTCCAAGGCGTAACGGGTCAGCCCGGCGGTTGAGGATATCCCGAGCTTTCGCTTGATGTTCTTGCGGTGTGTCTCCACCGTCCGCACGGATATATCCAGAGACGCGGCGACCTCGCGGTTGGATTTACCCTGCGCCAGTTGCAATAGAATGGTCTGTTCGCGGTTGGTCAGCTGTTCGCGCGGCGGCTGCCCATCATCGGGGGTCAGAGATACCTGCGCACCCGTGCAGAGGTAACGTTCGCCTGCCATCACCCGGTCAATTGCGTGTTTGATCTCATCAGTCGGAACATCTTTAAGGATATAGCCCACTGCGCCATGGCTAAGCGCGGATGAAATATATTCGGGGCTGTCATGCATCGACAGGATCAGGATGCGCGACTGTGGCCGCCGCTCCAGCAGGATTTCCGTTGCACTCAGCCCGCCGATGCCCGGCATGTTCAAATCCAGCAGGATGACGTCCGGGTTCAGATCATCCACACGTTCGATAATGTCGCGCCCATCCGACAGGGTCGCCAGAACGGTGATATCATCATAGCTTTCAAGGATGGCCTGAATGCCCTCTGCCACCATGGGATGGTCATCGACAATGACAATGCGGATCGGAGCAGGGGTTTGGGTCATGCGCGGGCCTTGGTGTTTGGGGTGTCGGTTTGCGGGCGAAGCATGTGGGCGAGGGGCACTGTGGCCTCGACAACGGTGCCGGTCGGGCTGGATTGGACACGCAAGGTTCCGTCCAGTTGATCAATCCGTTCTTGCATGTTGCGCAGGCCCAAACCGGGGCGGGCGTCCAGCTCTTCCTGAGATTGGTTGAACCCGCGCCCGTTATCCGCGATGCGCAGGGTCGCGCCTTTTTTGTGGCTGCGCACATACAGGCTGACATGCGAGGCGCGGGCGTGGCGTTCGATATTTGTCAGGGCTTCTTGCGCCACCCGGTACAGGGCGATCTTGGCTTCGTCATCCAGAACATTGCGAAAGACGGCCGTTTCAAACTGGGTGGTGATCCCTGTGCGTTTGCCAAAGTCCTCGATCAAGGCCTTAAGCGCAGGGCTTAACCCCAGATCGTCCAACGTGCCGGGACGCAGGTCGCGGCTGATGCGGCGGACCTCCTGAATGGCGCCGGCCAGATAATTGGCCCCTTTGCCGAGGTTTTCGGCGGCGCGTGGATCACCGGACTCCAGACGTCGGCGGGCCACATCCAACGCATAGCGCACGCCGACCAACATCTGGCTGATCCCGTCGTGCAGTTCACGCGCTACACGCCCGCGTTCTTCCTCTTGGGCGTCAAACACACGCTGGGTTAATTGTTTTAACTTGGCATTGGCCAGACGGCGTTCGCGGATCGTGATGAACAGCCCCGAGGTAAAGACAAGCAGTAACGCCAACAGGGTCAGCCCCCCGATGTAAAGGAAGGTCCGTTGTACGCGGGCCTCGACCTCGGCACGTGACGCCGCCACGGTGGACAGGACATCATCCACAAACACGCCAGTTCCAACGACCCAGCGCCAGTCCTGCAAGCCGACAACATACGCGATCATCGCCGCCGGTTCTCCGGTGCTTGGTTTGATCCACTCATAGGTGTGATACCCGCTACCGGCCCGTGCGGTCGCGATAAGCGTATTGGTAATGTCTACCCCGTGCGGATCCGTCATGCCCAGCCAATTGCGGCCAATCAGGCTGGTATGGCGAGGACTGACCAGATTGTTGCCGTCGTAGTCATAGACAAAGAAATACCCGTCGGTGCCATAGATCATGCTGGACAGGATTTGCGTCACCGTCAGCATGGCCTCGGCGTCGTCAGGCGGCGCGCGACCATAGATGTTGATGAAGGCCGTGCGCGCGAGGGACAGATAGTTTTTCAGTTCGGCACGTTTGGCGGCGATCAACTGGCGTTCCAACGTGGCAATCTCTCGTTCGGCCAATTGGCGCGATTGCAACGTAACAAGTACAGAGATCACAACCACCGCAAGCAAAAGCGGCAGGGTGGCTGTTAAAAACAGTTTTTGTCCGTAATTGCGCCAAAGGCGATCGGTCAGATGTCGCATTGCGTCCCGGTATACACGATCCGTAGGCTTTTCCAGAGCGTTTGAACGCGAGAAAGGCCGAATTCAAGCGAATTTGGCGAATATTAATCTGTCTGTCTACGCAGTACTCGGTATTCCCATGCACCCACCGGGGCAGTATGGTCTGCGCACGTCCAAAGAAACGCACCGGGGACGAATCCGGTACGGTTAAACTTATCTGGGAGGATTTACGTTTATGGATCGTCGTTCTTTTTTGAAGAATTCCGCACTTGGTGGCACCGCTGCCGCCGCGACAACTGTTCTGGCGGCTCCGGCCTATGCACAGGGCAAGCGCACACTGACAATGGTTAGCACTTGGGGCCGCGGCCTTGCTGGTGTGCATGACGCGGCGCAATTTTGCGCCGACAACATCACCGCAGCAACTGACGGTCAGCTGACCGTTGAATTGAAAGCCGCAGGCGAACTGGTTGGCGCCTTCGAAGCGTTTGACGCCGTCGCATCCGGTCAGGCCGATCTCTATCACGGCGTTGACTATTATTTCATGGGTCAGCACCCTGCGCTGTCGTTCTTTAGCCAAGTGCCATTCGGCATGACGTTCCAGGAATTTAATAACTGGTTTGACCATGACGGCGGGCGTGATCTGGCAGACGAGCTGTATTCGATCTTTGGCTTGAAATCGTTCCCCGCAGGCAACACCGGCCCGCAGTCGGGCGGTTGGTTCGCCAAGGAAATGAACGGCGTTGAGGACTTTCAGGGTCTGAAATTCCGTATGCCCGGCCAAGGTGGTCAGGTGATGGGTAAACTGGGCGCATCTGTTCAGAATCTGCCAGGCGCAGAAGTGTATCAGGCGCTGGCATCCGGCGCGATTGACGGCACCGAGTGGATCGGCCCATGGGCGGATGAAAAGGCCGGTTTCCAAGAAATCACCAAGTTCTATTACACCGCCGGTTTCCACGAGCCAGGTCCGAACCTGAACCTGAACCTGAACCTCGACGTTTATGAAAGCCTGACAGGCGCGCAGCAGTCGATCATCGAGAGCGTTACGCGTTCGGCTAACCTGTGGAACATGTCGCAGTTCATGTCTAACAACTCGGCCGCGTTGCAGCGGTTGCAATCGGGCGGTGTAAAGTTGCTGGAATTCTCGGATGAAATCTGGGACGCATTCGGTACTGCGGCAGACGAAGTGCAGCGTGAAAACCTGGACGATGATCTGTATAAAACCTGCTACGACAGCTATATGGCATCGCTGAAAAGCTCGGCCGCTTGGGGCAGCCGTTCCGAGGGTACGTTTACCGCACAGCGTAACCGCGTCGTCGGTATCTGATCCCAAAGGATCACTTTCGCACGTTCCCGCCTGACGGCGGGGACGTGACTTCACCATACACATTCGATCATGCCCAAAGGTCCGCGCTGTGGGTCATGTTTGGTATGATACCGTGCGGAAGCCGGGGGACTCTCATCAATGGAAGACACAGCCACGGGCGGTACATTCATGGCCCTGCTGGATGGCATTATCTGGTTTTTCAGCAGCATTGCTTTGGCGTTTTACAACTTCGGATATGCGGTGACGCATCCTTCGCTCTGGCTGGATTGGTCAGACAAACAGGCAATCATGCGGTTCGTTTACTACGGCGCATCCGTCGAACTGATGTTCGTCGTTTTCGTTGCGTTTCTGCTGCTACTGGGAATCGGGTTGTGGCGTAACGGCTTTATGTGGGGGTGCGTGCGTGCGCTGGAGGGGTTTGCCAACACGGTAGGCCGATTCTTTGCATGGGCCGGGTTGTTGATGGTCCTGCAACAGATCGTCATTGTCTTGATTCAGCGGATTTTTGCACGTCCCGACATTGTCTTTGGTTTCGGTATCCCGATCCAGATGGATATCAGCTGGTGGGCGGAAGAACTGAAGCTCTATAACGCGATGATCGTGTGCCTGTGCTGCGCCTATACGTTCGTGCAAGGCACCCATGTCCGCGTCGATCTGGTGTATTCGGCTGTCAGCTATCGCACCAAGCGGGTGATCGATATGGTGGGCAGCTTGTTGTTCATGATGCCTGCCGCGGTGTTGATGTGGCTGTATGGCTGGTTTTTCCTGTGGCGCCATTTGATCGTGCCGAACCCGTCGGCGTCAGATTCGCTGGACCGGTTGCTGGCCAAATCGCGCGCGCTGCGCTGGAATGTCGAGACTATCGGGTTCAGCCCGAATGGGTTCAACGCCTACTTCCTGTTCAAGATACTGCTGGTCACCTTTGCCCTGATGGTCTTCATCCAGGCAATTGCATTCTTCTTTCGCTCGTATCTGGAGTGGAAGGAAGGACCAGAATCCGAAGGACGCTACCTCGACAAGGATACCCTTGGCGAAGGTGAAGAAGCCTTTGAAGGCACACACTGAAGGGACTATTGAAACATGCTGTTTGGACTTGATGGCGTCGAAATCGGCCTGATCATCGTCTTCCTGTGCCTTTTCGGAGGCATTCTGTCGGGTTTTCCGGTGGCGTTCGCCATCGCTGGCGCCGGGGTGATTTCTTTTGCGATCATCGCGGCACTCAACAGTGCAGGATTGCTTATTCATCAGGCAATAGACACCTCCAGCGCCGCCTATGATGCGTTGCTTGCAAGCGGGGTAAAGCCCGATGTCGTGTCGGTTTTCCGATACCCGGAACTACCTCGGATCGGTACGCCGGTGTTTCCGCAGGGGTGGGAGGTTGCGATGGATCGCAACGTCAGCTTCATTGTAAACCGTATCAACGAACGTGTTCTGGCGGGCCAATCCATTGAAACCCTGTTGGCGGTTTTGATGTTCGTGATGATGGGGATCACGCTGGAACGCTCGAAGATTGCGAATGATCTGTTGACCACAATGGCCCGTGTTTTTGGGCCGTTGCCCGGCGGCTTGGCCGTATCGGTTGTCGTTGTGGGTGCGTTTTTGGCGGCCTCGACCGGGATCGTCGGCGCGACTGTCGTCACCATGGGGCTGCTAAGCCTGCCGACAATGCTGCGCAACAACTATTCCCCGGAAATTGCGACAGGCGTGATCGCGGCGTCGGGCACTCTGGGGCAGATCATCCCGCCATCTATCGTGATCGTTTTGCTGGGCACGCTCGCGGGTGACCTATACTCGGTCGCGCAGGAAAAACGCGCGATAGAAGCCGGGTGCGGTGATGCGTTGACGTTTCTTGGCGAACCGGCTGTTGTTTCTGTGGGCACATTGTTTCAGGCTGCGTTGCTGCCGGGAATTTTGCTGGCATTGCTCTACGCGCTTTATGCCTTTGGCTACGCTCTGATCAACCCAACCAAGGCACCTGCCGTGGCCATGGGCGCCACATCTGACAAGGTCATCACCCGGTCAGAGGCCTTCACATGGTTCGTTGGCGCGCCGGTTGGCCTTATCGCCGGTGCCATCCTATTGGCCAATGTGGGTGTTATAGGGTCGCAAAGCCTTGTGGTGGACAGTTTCACCGACCGGGGCACGAGCGCATCTTTGCGCACCGGGGTCAGTGCGGAATGTCAGGCCTCGATGATCGAGCTGCATGGTCAGGATAAATGGGACAGCGCCGTCGCCGAGCAAGCCGCGATTGAGGCGGCAGGCGGTCAGCAGGAAAGTGTCAAACTGAGTGCCGAAGAAATCGCCGCGCTCAAGGTCGAAAAAGAGGCCGCAGCCGCACCAATCGGCACGGGTGTCACGATTCTGATGGTTCTGTTCGCCCTGACACTGGCCGTGGCGCGCGGGGTCAATCCTGCCGCTGATCCTCGGCCGCTTTTGGTTGGCGCGTTTGGCATCGCATTGGGATTGTTGGTCGACGTGTTGTTGATCGCACCTTCCACCAGCGCGGGGGCGACGGTGATCTTGTTGCTGATCCCTCTGGGGCTTGCGCTATATGGATGTAGCTTTGCTGCGGCGCGTCTGGCGCAGAATGATCTGATCCGGGTGGTTTTTCCACCGCTGGTCTTGATCGTTGCGGTTCTTGGCTCGATCCTGGGCGGTATCACCAACCCGACACCGGCAGCGGCGTTGGGGGCAGGTGGGGCCATCATGTTGGCGGCCTATCGCAAACTGCGCGATCAGGATAAATCCGGTATGATCGTCATCTGGGCGACCTTTGCGATCATTGTGGCCATTCTGATCGGCGTCAATTTTGACTTGCGGATCAACCAAGAAAAGGTTGGCGCCGAAACTGTCATCGCTTTTGTGTTCGCTTATGCGGCCTATCTTTATGCGCTGTTCGGCCTGTTGTTTGCCTGCTGGGTGTTGTTCACCCAAGGTGTTTTGACGCCCGTGGTGCGCGAAACGGCCAAGGTGACATCGATGGTGTTCACCATTTTGATCGGGTCACAATTGTTGAACCTTGTGGTGATCAGCTTTGGCGGCGAACACTATATTCAACAGTTCCTGAAATCGTTCGATAGCGAATTCAAGGTCTTCCTGATTGTGATGCTGGTACTGTTCGTTCTGGGGTTCGTTCTGGATTTCCTTGAGATCATCTACATCGTCATTCCGATTGTCGGGCCTGTCATTTATGGTGGCACGTTCGATCCCAAATGGGTGACGATTATGATCGCGGTGAACCTGCAAACCTCGTTCCTGACACCGCCTTTCGGTTTTGCACTGTTCTATCTACGCGGGGTTGCCCCCAAAGAGGTGACGACCGGGCATATTTATCGCGGGGTGCTGCCGTTCGTCTTGATCCAGGTGTTGGGGCTGGCCATTTTGTGGTTCTTCCCGTCCATCGTGACCGTCTTTCCGGCCCTGTTGGGCTGATACGGTTCTGTTTATTCACAAAGCTAAGGCCGCTGCGGACATCCTGCAGCGGCCTTTTCCGTATCTTGAGGCAGGGGTAAATGCGGGCAACGGTCCCGTGTCCGGCCCGAGGAGGCGAAGATCAGACTGTCTCAGGTGATATAGTGCAACCTGTCGAATTGCGCGCGCAGGCTGGCGACCTGTGGGGCCAGTGCGTCGGGGGTCTCGCTGCGCAGGGCCTGCGCGATCAACGCGGCCAATTGCGCTGCGTGATCGGGTGTCACGCCCCAGCGCACCAATTCCGGCGTGCCGATGCGCAATCCGTTCATGTCGCCCGCCACCTCGGCCAAGGGCAGGCCGATTCCGCAGGCCAGAAACCCGGCCTTGCGCAGGGTCTTTGACGCAGCCTGACCGCCACCGAATGCCGCAGCCTCGATTGCAAACTGGTGCGAGTCGGTAAAGCCACGCTCGGCCGCAAAAACCGGAAGGCCTTCGGCGGCCAGCGCGGTTGCCAGTGCGCGCGCCAGCGCGATCATCGCATCGGCATAGGCGGGGCCATGGTCGCGCCAATCCAGCATGCCGCGTGCCAGCGCCGCCGATTTGGCCGCGTCGAAATTGGCCGTCATGCCGGGAAACGCGATCTCATCCAACCGCTGCGCGATGGCACTCTCATTGGTGACGATCAACCCGCCTGCAGGCCCTCCGAGGCTTTTGTAGGTGCTCATCGTCATCAGATGCGCGCCCTCATCCAGTGGGTTCTTCCATGCACCGCCTGCGATGATGCCGCATTGATGGGCTGCGTCAAACATCAGGAATGCACCGACCTCGTCTGCAATGCGGCGGACCTCGGCGACGGGATGCTCGAACAGGTTCAAGCTGCCTCCCAAGGTGATAAGCCTTGGACGGCTTTGATGGGCCTGTTCGCGCAACGCTTCCACATCCACGCTATAGCCATCCGGACGGATGGGGGCGTTCAATGTGTTTAGACCGAACAACCCGGCACAGCCTGCACCGTGGTGCGTAACGTGCCCGCCGATGGTGGCCGGGGGCGCAATAATCGTGTCTCCGGGTTTGCAGGTTGCCATGAAACCGTAAAGATTGGCGATCGCGCCGGATGGCACACGGATTTCAGCGTAGCGCGCGCCGAATTGTGCGGTGCAAAGCTGAGCGGCGATCACCTCGATCTGTTCGATGGCTTCCAGACCCATTTCATATTTGTCGCCGGGATACCCCAAGGACGGTCGCGAGCCAATGCCACTGGCCAACAGCGCCTCGGCGGCGGGATTCATCACGTTGGTCGCGGGGTTCAGGTTAAAGCAGTCCTTTTCGTGGATCTGGCGGTTCTCCTTGGTCAGCGCAATTATCTGCGTTGCGATATCCGCGCTGGGGCGGGCAGCGGTTTCTTTGGCAATCGTCTGAACGCGGGTTTCGCAATGGGCGGGCACCCAAGGGCGCGCAGCAAGGGTTCGGGTGTGGGTCATGGTGGTGCTCCTGATAATTAATGTCAGTTAGGGCATTGAGGCTTGGGCGTGCAAATCAGATTATGTAAAAGTCACCGTAGAAAAACTAAGCCTGAGGCTGCTGATGCCCGTCGCCCCACCGCGCCCAAAAGGTCCACCGCTGAATGCACTTCGTGCCTTCGAGGCCGCCGCCCGGCTGGGTGGTTTTGCCAATGCTGCTGATGAGTTAAGCGTGACCCCCGGTGCGATTTCGCAGCATATCCGCGCGCTGGAGGGCTGGGCGGGCACGGCGCTGTTTGAACGTCACAGCCAAGGTGTGCGCCTGACCCGTGCCGGGGCGGCGCTGATCCCGCAATTTACCCGTGCCTTTGATGAAATGGGCGAGGCGGTACGCGCCTTGCGAGCTATGGCACCCGAACCGCAGGTTCATATTGCGGTTCTGCCATCCGTTGCGCAATTGTGGCTGACACCGCGCCTGCCGTCCATTCGGGCCGAATTGCCGGGGGTGAAACTGTCGGTTTCGGCGCTGGAAACCCCGCCGAATCTGGCCCGCGGGTTATTCGATCTTAGCCTGTTTATCCGGCCTGCGGACACCGACGCGTCGCTTACGCCTTTGGTTCCGGATACGCTCGCTCCGGTTTGTGCGCCGCATGTGGCGGAGGCACTGAAAACTCCGGCAGACCTGGTGGATCACGCGCTATTGCAGGATGCCACTTGGAGCGATGATTGGGCGCTCTGGGCACGCCGAGCCCATGTCACATTGCCCAATCTGGACAGCGGGCCACGTTTCTCGCTGTATGCTATCGCAGTGGACGAGGCACGTGCCGGGGCAGGGGTGCTGATGGGGCATGCCGCCCTTGTGGCTGGATCACTTGAGCGCGGGGAGCTGGTTATGCCGTTTGATCTTCAGGTGCCCAGCGGGGCCAGCCTGATGTTGGAGCTACCGCCACGCCCGACGCCCATAGCCAGCAAAGTGGCCGCGCTTTTGTACGCAGGCCTGGGCCGCGCGTCTTAACCGCGGCTGGCGCGGATCGGCATGCCTTCGGGCAGGGTGATATCGGCCACTTGCTCGGAAATGGGATCATTCGACTGCGGATTGACCTGCGCTTGATAATCGTCAGGGTCGCGCATCCGTTCCCACGTGCCGCCGACATAAACCTCCAGACCGGAATATGCAGCCTTGTAGCCCATTTTCGGGCTGCCCGGCACCCAATAGCCCAGATAGACATAGGGCCGTTCGGTCTCTCGCGCGATCTCGATGTGGTCGAGGATCAGATAGGTTCCAAGGCTGTCGCGGGTCCGTTCCGGGTCAAAGAACGAATAGACCATGCTGACGCCGTCATCCAATATGTCGGTCAGGCACACAGCGGTTAATGCGCCCGTGTCGCTGTCCACATACTCGACGACCCGCGTTCGGATCGGTGTTTCTTCGACCATGGCGGCAAATTCAAACGCATCCATGTCGGCCATGCCGCCTTCTGCGTGGCGGCTTTCCAGATAGCGGCGAAACAGGGCGTATTGGTCTTCGGTTGCCCAAGGCGAATTTGCGCGGCGTTCCAGACCGGCATTGCGGCGGGTGCAGCGCCGTTGGCTTTTGGATGCGGTAAAGGCGGATACGTTTATCCGTGCCGACAGGCAAGCCGCGCAATCGGCGCAGGATGGGCGGTAAAGCACGTTCTGCGAGCGGCGGAATCCCTGCTTGGACAGCCCGTCATTCAGGCGTTGCGCACCGTCCCCCTGCAAGGCTGTGAACAGCTTGCGCTCCATGCGGCCCTCCAGATAGGGGCATGGCTGTGGGGCCGTCACATAAAACTGGGGCGCAATGGGAAGTGTGTGGCGCATGGACTCGGAATTTTTTGCGTGATCTGGCGACGATAGCAATGATGCGACCGCGCGCCAAGTCGGTTTTCGGGGCGAATGTGCGCGCCGTCAGTGGCTAGCCTGTCGGTTGATGGCGACCGTTCCCAATACATGATCGGTCAGACCTTGCGCGCGTGGGCCTGTCAGCATCAGTATGACGGAAATGACTTGTGGCATCACGAGAGCAAGAGAGAACGAATACCCCAAGGTATGAAGGGCCGCCGTGCTCCGGTCCAAACGTTCGCCGCGCCATGTGCGAAATTCGATGGCCATCACCCGCATGCCCCAGGTGGCCGATCCGCGTGACAGGGTAACGATACGGTAGGCAAAGCTGACGATCAGCATCAGCAGCGGAAAAAACAAGGCCCCGATGAACGCAGTCAATACCACCGCCAACAGCGACAACAGCAGGATTATGATCGAATCAATCACCCAAGCCAGCAGACGTTTTAAAGGTACATCCGCATAAAACTCGGGCTGGGTCGAAGGATCGGGTGTGTGCCAGTCGGGCGAAGAGTGAAACTGTGTCATGACCATCCGTTTAGAAGGTTTGCGATGAAACGTGAAACGCCAATGTGACGCTGGTTGGATCAGCAGAAGGTCCGGACCGCACAGGATGCGGCCCGGAGGGATATTCAGGCTTCTTTCGGTGCGCCGTTATCACCGAGGGTTTCAGGAAGTTTGGTGTCTCGATCACTCATGAATTGATCGAACTCGGCCTTGTCTTTGGCCTGACGCAAGCGATCCAGAAACGCGACGAAACTGTCTTGTTCTTCCTGCAACCGAGCCAGTGTGGCGTCTCGGTAGGCGTCAAAGGCGCTGTTTCCGCTTGATCCGTGTGGGCGGCGTTTCAGCGAATTGGACCGATTACGTTTTGAACAGTTAAACATGCGTTTGCTCCATATCATATAAGCAAGAATGGCCAGACCGACGGGCCAGATGGTGACAAAGCCAAGGATCATGGCGATAATCCAAGCAGCCTTGCCGCGCTCATCCAGCCAGCTTTCGGCGCGATGCAGCCATGCCAGCGGGCCACCGGAAGGGCCATGGGCGGTTTCGTGGGTATGTGCATAGGCGTTCATATGTGTCGTCCCTTTCAAATCATGGGGCGTCAATGTAAACGCCCTTCACATTATCTAGATTGGGATTAAGGCGCTTTGCTGCAAGGGGTAATGTAAAACTTATTTACATTGTTGCCCTGACATGGAGGTTTATTCAGTAAATTCCGCCAGTTGCGCGCCGCTGATCAGCAACATTTCTGTCGGTGCGGCACCAAAGACGTGGCGCGGTGTTCCGGCTGCGGCCCAGATCTGGGGGAAATTCATCAACTGCGGGTCGAAAAAGGCGCGTGGCGGGGTCAGGTGGCCGACAGGGGATACGCCACCAATGGCAAACCCGGTTTGTGCGCGGATCAGCGCGGCATCGGCCCGGCCCAACGGCTCACCGGCCAGCCCGCTGGCACGGGCATCGTTAACGCGATTGCCACCTGCGGTGATAAACAGGATGGCCGTGCCGCTTTCCTGTCCGGCAAAGATGATCGATTTTGCAATCTGATTGACCTCGCAACCCAATTGTTCAGCGGCCATTTGCGCCGTAGTGGCCGCGCCAATTTCGACCGGAGCGGTGTCCAGACCGGCATCCAGCAATGCCCGGGTGACGCGTTTCAGACTTTTGCTCATATCTATGCCCTTTGGTTGGCGGGATATCATTGACCCGGCGCGCCACCTCAGTATCACTGCTTGTATGAATTTTGCCAACCGTATCACCCGCTTGCCCCGCGCATTTTCCCCTGATCGAGGGGCCGAGGCGCGTGCCTTGTTTCCGGACCTAGGCGGCGCGGTGGCCGATTTGCTTGCGGGGGCGGCTGGGTGCAGCCCATATTTGCGCTTGTTAATGGAGAAAGAGGCGGAGTGGCTCACCTCCGCGCTGAATGATCCCGAGGCGGCACTCGCTCAGGAGTTTCAGGACCAGCGTGCGACCGACGGCGATCCCGCCTCGGCGTTGCGGCGGGGCAAGCGGCGCGTGGCATTGTTGACCGGGCTGGCCGATCTGGCCGGTGTCTGGCCCTTGGAGCAGGTCACGCAGGCGTTGACCGATTTTGCCGATCTTGCCTGCGAAGTTGCCCTGCGCCACGCTATCGGTTCGGAAATCCGGCGTGCCAAGCTGCCGGGGCAGGGCGAGGATACGCTGCGACAGGCCGGGGGCATGGTTGTGCTGGCGATGGGCAAGATGGGCGCGGGTGAGCTGAATTACAGCTCGGATATCGACCTGATTTGCCTGTTCGACGAAACCCGTTTCGACAAGGACGATTATCATGAGGCGCGCGCCTCGTTCGTGCGTGCGACCCGGCGTATGGCTGCCACGCTTAGTGAAAATACTGCCGAAGGATATGTGTTTCGCACCGATTTGCGCCTGCGCCCTGATCCGGGTGTTACACCCGTCTGCATGGCCATGGCAGGTGCCGAGGCTTATTATGAAAGCTTGGGGCGAACATGGGAACGCGCGGCATACGTCAAGGCACGCGCAGCGGCAGGAGATATTGCTGCGGGCGAGAAGTTCCTGAAGGTTTTGACGCCTTTCGTCTGGCGCAAGCATCTGGATTTTGCCGCCATTGAAGATGCGCATAACATGCGTCTGCGCATCCGTGAACATAAAGGTCTGACCGGGAGCGGTGAAAGCCTGGACTTGATGGGCCACAACATGAAGCTGGGGCGTGGTGGCATTCGCGAGATCGAGTTTTTCACCCAGACCCGCCAGATTATCGCGGGCGGGCGCGATCCTGATCTGCGACTACGCGGCACGATAGAGGGGCTTGCGATGCTGGCCCAAAAAGGCTGGGTGCCCGAAAGCGTCGCGACGGATCTGACGGATCACTACCGTTTTCACCGCGAGGTCGAGCACCGGCTGCAAATGTTGCGCGATGCCCAAACCCATACATTGCCGACCACGGCCGATGAATTTGATCGTCTGGCTGCCTTTATGGGGCGAGACACTGCGGATTTGATGGACGAACTAAGCGCCCGATTGATCGCGGTGGATGACGTTATCGAGCGATTTTTCAATCCTGACGAGGACGGGTCAGGTCAGGAGCCTGCGGGGGATGCATGCCCCGAGGACGGCAGTGACGCCACATCGGAACTGGACGCGTCGATCATCGCACGGTGGCCGACATACGCCGCTCTGCGGTCAACCCGTGCAGGGGAGATATTTCGCCGCTTGCGGCCCGAATTGCTGACCCGATTGGCGCGCACTTCGCATCCGGACGAGGCATTGGTGGCGTTTGACGGGTTCCTGTCTGGCTTGCCCGCCGGGGTACAGGTGTTTTCGCTGTTCGAGGCCAATCCCCAGCTGATTGACCTGTTGGTGGATATTGTTGGCACCGCGCCTGAGCTTGCGACCTACCTGTCGCGAAACGCGGCTGTATTTGACGCGGTCATTGCCGGTGATTTTTTTGCGCCTTGGCCGGGGCGCGCGGCTTTGACGGCGGCTTTGGCGGCCCGGTTGAAGGGCGAGTCCGATTATGAGCGCCGGTTGGACAGCGCGCGTGGCTGGCGGCGGGAATGGCATTTCCGTATCGGGGTGCATCACTTGCGCGGGTTGGTCGATGCACGCAGTTCGGCTCGCCACTATGCGGATCTGGCCGAAGCGATTGTGACCGCGCTCTGGCCGCTGGTCGTGGAGGAATTTGCGCAAAAACACGGGCCGCCACCGGGGCGTGGTGCGGTTCTGGTTGGGATGGGGTCGATAGGGGCTGCAGCACTCAGTGCGACATCGGATCTGGATCTGATCGTGATCTATGATGCAGATGGCGTTGAAATGTCTGACGGGCGTCGCCCCTTGGCTGCGCGTACGTATTATGCGCGTTTGACGCAGGCCATGATCACCGCACTTAGCGCGCCTATGGCGGGGGGGCGTCTTTACGAGGTGGACATGCGGCTGCGCCCTTCGGGCAATCAAGGGCCGGTGGCTACGCCTTTGGCAGCCTTTACGGCCTATCAGCGCGACAAGGCCTGGGTGTGGGAACATCTGGCGATGACGCGCGCGCGGGTGATCACCGGAGATCCGGGGCTGGCGGCCAAGGTCGAGACGTTCCGCAGCGATCTGTTGGCCCGTATCGCGGCGGACCCGGCCACACCGGCGCGGGTTCTGACCGAAGTTTCTCAGATGCACGCGCGGCTGGCGGCTGCAAAACCCTCAACCGGGCCGTTGGACGCCAAATTGGGGCCGGGGCGTTTGCAACAAATCGAACTTATGGCGCAGGCCGCCACCTTGATGGCCGGGCGCAGCCGTCGCTCGACCACGTCGGGTTTAAGTGCCGGTGTCGCAATCGGGTGGTGGGATGACGCAGCCAGCCGCGCGTTGGGGCAGGCATTTTCGCTTTGTTGGTCGTTGCAAATGGCTGCGCGATTGTTGTCTGGGGATAAGGGGCTGAACAGCGAAACCTTGGGCGCAGGGGCACGGGCCTTTGTGCTGCGTGAAACAGGGCAACCGGATATTTCTGCCCTGCATGCCGCCTTGGACGCGGCCACGGGCGCAGCGGTCAAGATTATCGAAGACGCGTTGACGCGGGCACCTAGCCAAACGGGTTCCGCAAACGGAGAAGCGACATGACAGATGGTAGTGCTACTAACGTGACCGGCATGGATGACGAAAACAAATTCAGTGACCCGTTGGACCACAAAGGACTGATCCATCAGGCCTATCGCATCGACGGGATCAACATCGAGGAATGTCGTTCTGTCTTTTTGGATTGGGCGTTGTCGCTGCGCGACGGGCAGGACACTCTGGTTGCCGTGTCCCATTTTCTGGACCGTTACGAGGCTGCAAACCCGGATCACCCCATGACCAACGTATTACGCGATGCACAACAGGCCCCCGTGCGCCCGCGCCGCCGAGGTGGGTGGAAATCGCGCCCGCGCGCGCCCTTTTCTGAATAATCTGGCGTTGCCTGCACTCGTTTGACCATGGCCGGTCTGCCGCGTTGCAGGGCGATGCATTCGTGCCACAGGTCGAGTGGCGTCACGTAATCTTGCTGTATTTGCCAGAATTGCGCCGCATTTCGGGGTCAAACCCGCCGGATACACAGGGCAAAGGCCCCCGGAGGACAGTATGACTTTGATCGCAACACCACTGAAACTGACAACCGCACTTGTTTTGGCCTTGGGAATTTCGGGGTGTGCGGGGACGCCTAATGACACGGCAACTCGAAATGCTCCGCTGCAAACAAGCCAGCAACCAATGTCTCTTGCCCTGAATGTGCAGTCGATCAAGGTCGACGTGCCTCGCACGTTGAAAGTGTCTGAAAAGAACCGGTATTACCCCGGTGGCGACATCGTTTGGCGTGAAGACCCTCTGGGAGATCGCTATGCACAGGTGCAGGCCATCGTTGCCGATGCCATGGCGAAAGGCACTGCTGGAATGGACACGGGCGTGCCCGTCGAGCTGGATATCGAAGTCAAACGCTTTCATGCGTTGACCCAAAAGGCGCGCTATACGACGGGCGGCGTGCATGCGTTAACCTTTGTGATGACGCTGCGCGATCCGGCCACGGGGATGGCTCTTAGCGAGCCACGTGAAATCGTTGCGAATTTCAAGGCGTATGGTGGCAGCATGGCCGTTGTCGCAGAACAGCGTGGTGAAACGCAAAAAGTGCGCATAACCAAGCATCTCGCCAATGTGATCCGCCAAGAAATGACAGAACCGGGCAGCTATCAGGCCGCCCAGCTGGGCCTGATGGGCGTTATGAACTAAAGCGCGCAATCTGTTCGCTTTGATCTTTCGGCAGAACCGAAAACACCTTAAGGGGACTGCATGACGCAGTCCCTTTTGCCCGTAATCCGCCTGAAACCGAAAATCTCACCTCGGGGTGTCCAACGTGGCGTGCCGTGGATTTTCGACAATGAGCTTGTGACCGACCGCCGAACCAAGGCGCTGGCCCCCGGCACCATCGCCATGCTGGAAGACGCCGAGCGCAAGCCGCTGGCGCAGGTGGCGGTTAACCCCAATTCCCGCATTATGGCGCGCGTTCTTGAACGCGATCTGAACGTGCCCGTCGACCAAGCATGGCTGGCCGCGCGTATCAAGCGCGCGCTGGAATTGCGTGAAACGCTGTTTGATGCGCCATTTTACCGTCTGATCCACGCCGAGGCGGATGGTATGCCCGGCGTTGTCATCGACCGCTTTGGCGATGTGTGCGTGATCCAGCCCAACGCGGCTTGGGCCGATGCCATGCTGCATGATCTGGCCGCGGCCCTTGCCGAGGTGGCCGGGATATCGACCGTTTTGAAGAATGCGTCCGGGCGTGCGCGGGGGCTGGAGGGGCTGGATGATGTCAGCACAACAGTTCTGGGGACCGCTCCGGATGTGCCTGTGCCTGTGCCGATGAATGGCGCGACCTATATGGCCGATCTTACAGGTGGTCAGAAAACCGGACTGTATTACGATCAGCGGCCCAACCATGCGTTTGCCGGTCGTCTGGTTGCGGGAATGGGCACCAAACCACGTGTTTTGGACGTGTTCAGCCATGTCGGCGGATTTTCGTTGGCTGCTCTGGCGGCGGGGGCCGGACATGCGACGGCGGTCGATGGGTCCGAGCCGGCGCTGGCATTGGCGCGCGGTGGGGCCGAGGCGATGGGTGTGTCGGATCGCTTTGAAACCCGCAAGGGGGATGCGTTTGATGCGCTTACCGTCTTGGGGGAGGCGGGCACGCAGTTTGATGTTGTTATCTGCGATCCACCGGCCTTTGCCCCGTCGAAAAAGGCATTGGACGCCGGGCTGCGCGCCTACGAGCGCGTTGCGCGACTGGCGGCTCCGTTGGTTGCGCCGGGCGGGTATCTGGGACTGTGTTCGTGTAGCCATGCAGCGGATCTGACCGATTTTCGCAAGGCCTGCTTGCGCGGTCTGGGGCGTGCCGGACGTGATGCACAGCTGATCCACACCGGATATGCGGGCGCGGATCACCCCATGCACACGCATCTGGCTGAATCCGGTTATCTCAAGGCGCTGTTTTTCCGGCTATGAAGGCACTGCTGGACACCTGCGTGATCTATCCCACAGTGATGCGGCAGATGTTGTTGGGCGCAGCACGGGGCGGGGCGTTCACGCCGCTGTGGTCTGCACGTATCATCGAAGAATGGCAGCGTGCTGCGATCAAATTGGGCCCGGCAGGCGTGGCGCAGGCCGCAGGCGAGGCGGCCATGTTGGCGCTGGAATGGCCCAAAGCGCAGGTCACATGGGCCTCGGGGCTTGAGGCGCGCCTGTGGTTACCCGATCCCGCAGACACCCATGTTCTGGCTGCGGCCATTGCAGGTTCGGCCGACGTTATCGTCACAATGAATGCGCGTGATTTTCCCCGTAATGTGCTGGCCGAAGAAGGGCTGGGGCGTGCGGACCCGGACGCGTTCCTTCTTGGCATTCATGCGGCCCAGCCCGAGATGATGGCCGAGGTTGGCGGGTCTGTTCTGGCCGAAGCCCGGCGCCTGAGCGGCGAGGACTGGCAGATGCGCGCCTTGATGAAAAAAGCGCGCCTGCCCCGTCTTGGCAAGGCATTGGCCCAAGACGCGCTGCGCTAAAGCGCAGCTTACAGCGCGGCTATTGCCATTTGGCCTCATTACTTTCGATTGCGGCGATCCGCTCCTGCGTCTTTGGGTGGCTCATCAACCATGCCGGTGCCGAGCCCGCGCGCGACTGCGTCAGGTGCTCCAGCTTTGTGAACAGCGACTTTTGTGGCCCCGTGCCGATCCCGGCCTTGATCAGCAGGGCCGAGGCATAAGCGTCGGCCTCATACTCATCCCCGCGTGACAGGCGTGCGGCCAACAGCGAGGTCAACGCGCCCGCAATCCATGCGCCAAGGCCGGGCACAAATCGCGACAGCACCATCGCAAGCGCCGTGCGCAACGCGTTTTGCCCCGAGAAATCAATCATGCGGCGACGTGAATGCCCCAACGCAACATGCCCCAATTCATGCGCGATAACGCTGATCAATTCCTCGGCCGATACCTCGCCGGACTGGAACTTGCGATAGAAACCGCGGGTGATAAAGATCCGCCCATCCGGTGCGGCCAACCCGTTGACGGGGTCAATCTCGTAGATATGCACACGGATACGGGGCAGGTCCAATGCGGCGGCCAACCTGTCTGTCAGCGACTTCAGGCGTGGATCGGCCAGCTCGCTCGAGCGGTCGTTCAATTCACGCGCGGTGCGCCATACCGAAAAACGATACATGACGATGGCATAGGCGACGGCCAGAAGGATCGGTGTGAATTTGATCATAGGGAATATATGGTCCCGTCTTCTGCAGGCAGCAAGCCTCCTGTGGTTCTGATCGCCATTTCTGAGGGGAAATTTCAATAGCCAGACAGGCGAATGCAGCTAAGGTGATGATCACATCATAGTTTGTCATCAGGAGATATCTCATGGCGCATCCAACATTTGCAAAAATTCCGGCCTGTACGGCGGATCCGTCAACCGACGATCTGGACGGTTGGAAAAAGGTCGCAGGCAATCCGTCAATGAAAACTTGGGTCGAGTACAGTTCCCAAGACGGAACGTTGGTGGCTGGCTGGTGGGCGGCGACACCGGGCGTTTACCACGCGACCTACAGTACTTGGGAATATGTCCACATGATTAAGGGACGCATCACCATCACGCCAGACGGGGGCGAGCCCTTTGAAGTAGGCCCCGACGATGTATTCGTGGTCGAGGCGGATTTTGTCGGCACATGGGAGATCAAGGAAGACGTTCTAAAGCATTTCGTCGTGCGCACTTAAGCTGCGACGAAACAAAAGCGCTCCAACCGCGATTCGGCCCGTCAGGCCCCTGTGCAGTCCGTTAGCGAACCAGCATCTCTAACGGACTGCGCGACAGACGCTCGACGCCGGTCTGTGTCACCAGCACCGAATGTCCCAGAGACATGGCCAGACCGGCGTCGCTATCCATCAAGATCATATGCAGGAAAAACACCTGACCGGCCTGCATTGGGAGGGGGTTGCCCTGATAGAACATGGGAAAATCCACCCAGATCGGGTTATAGACCGCGCCCATTCCATACCCACAGGCCTGCAAACGAGCGTGGCTTAACCCGTTTGCATCAAACACACGGGCATGTGCGTCAAACACATTGCCCATTGGATCACCGGGGCGGATGGCGTCTTCGCAGGCTTCGATGGCCTGTTTGGCCGTATCGAACATATGCGTTTGACTGGCGTTGGGGCGGCCGATGACCACCGTGCGCATCATGGCCGCGTGATACCGCGCATAAGCCCCTGACCATTCCAACGTCAGTTGATCCTTCGCATCCAGATATCTGCGCCCCGAGTAGTATCGGCACAATAATGCCCCCTCGCCAGAACCCAGAATGAACTCATTTCCGGCGTAGTCTCCACCACCTTTGAACACCGCGCCCTGCATCGCCGCAAGAATGTCGCCCTCAAACGCCCCGGCCTGCGTGGCATTTAACGCCGCATCCAGTGCGTCATCCGACAGGGCGGCGGCACGACGGTGCATAGCGATCTCGGCCGGGGATTTAATGCGCCGCAAGGCGCGTATCAAATCCGAATGATCCGTCAGCCCGGGCACGGCTGCGCGCAAAACCTGACCGTTATAATCGCTCAGACCCGCCGTATTTGATTCAAATCCCAGCCGTTTGCCCTTGAGTCCCATATCGCTCAACAGATTGGCCAGATGCACGCCGGGGTCGCTGCCCTCATATTCGGGCCATATGTGGATGTGATCGTCATCAAGGGTTGAGGTGTGGCGCGCCTGACGTAAATCGGGCAGGCGGGTCAACAGGTGCAGATCCCCGCTCGCGCTCAGGACCATCGCCTGAAACATGGCGAACCCAAATGTATCATAACCTGTTAGCCACAGATGGCTTTCGGGCGCGAACAGGATAATCCCGTCCAGCCCCGCCTCACGTACCGCGCGGGAGGCCTTTTCTTGGCGAGCGGTGAATTCGGACGTTTCAAAATGTATGGGCATGGCGCACCTGTTTGAAGCGGCATCGGACTTGATTATCCGCTGCCTGACAGGTTCAATCTATGACATCTTCTGGCGTATAAATATCCCGGGGAGCGTCGAATTTGTTCACAAATTCGACGTGGGGCAGAGCCCCGTCACCCGCGCGTTCAAGACATCATGCCGAGCAGGTCGCTCCACCCAAGACGCAAAATTTTGCGCAATGGGGATGGTTTAATGATACGTCTCGCTCGGCCTCGGCCAGCGTGGTGCCCAGTTCGAACTCGGGCGCGTAAGGCAGCAATGTGCAGGCCAGTACAGCGGGTTTTTCGGCGCCCTTACGCTTGACCACCATACGGGACGACGAACACATGACGGCATCCGGCGAGGTCCCCAGAATATCCCAGCAGGCGGTGGTGATTTCGGGAACGTCGACGGATTCGTCCATTTCGGGAAACAAAACAGTCATGGCCGGGTCGGATGCGTCGATATCAAACCCGTATCGGGTGTAGAGCCTGCCATATCCTGCGCGCCCCTCGGCCTCGGATTCATTCCATACGGTCCGCCCGGCAACGGCAAGCCGTGCGCCGATGCTACTCAGCCATTGCATGCCCTCGATTGTGCGTTGAAAAGCGCCCGTGCCACGTTCCTTGTCATGCAAGTCGGGCGACCAGTGATCGACCGATATCCGAAAGGTCAAAGCCGCGCCATATTCGGCCACCAAGTCGACCAACCCAGCTTGCACGGACTTGCGCATCATCGGGCGCATCGCGTTGGTCAGGATCAGAACCTGATATCCCCGCTCCAGCGCGACGTGGGCCATGTCGCACATCGCGGGGTTCATGAACGGTTCGCCGCCGGTAAAGGCGATTTCGGTGATGGGCCAGCCGCGCTGGGTGATCTGGTCCAGATAGTCCGACACGTCATCGGCGTTCAAATACACCAAACGGTCATTCTGAGGCGAGCTTTCTATGTAACAGTTGGCGCAGGTGATGTTGCACAAGGTTCCGGTGTTGAACCACAGAGTTTGGGGATTGCTCAGGGGCACAGTTGCTCGGGGCTCGCCCTTGGCGGTTTTTGCCGGGTCCTGAAATTTGCCCGTGTTGGCCGCCTGCGTCGCCATATCCCTCATCTTTGTGCCTTCCTTGGCTGTCGTCTGAATGTTACGCGTTTTTGACGCGAAATGGTGAACTGGTTTCGTCTTGAAACGCTGTGAGCTTGACTGCTGAATTCTGCCTAAAGTGTTCGACAGTGCAATAAAACCCGCCGATGCGGTTCTGACAGAGTTGTGAACGCGCGCAGCCCTGCTAGACTGGGTAAAAAACACGGCTCAGGTCAGGGCCAGTTGTCGCCGCAGGAGAATCCCATGGTTTCGCGCGTTATCCCTGTCGACCCGTTCGACCTGATTATCTTTGGTGGTACGGGCGATCTTGCCCGACGTAAAATTTTGCCAGCGCTGTTTCGACGGTTTTGCGCAGGGCAAATGGGCAATGGCGCGCGTGTCATCGGCGCGGCACGCGGTGAGATGGACACAGAGGCCTATCGCGACTTTGTCCGCGACTCTGTGCTGGAGTTTGACGATAATGCCGAATGCGCGGCCAAGAATCTGGATAGTTTCCTGAACCAGATCTCCTATGTGACTTTGGATGCGCGCGGCGATGCCGGTTGGTCTGAACTGGCCGGGTTGATGATGCCGGGGCGGGTGCGGGCCTTTTACTTTTCCGTCGGTCCCGGCTTGTTTGGCGATTTGGCCACACGGCTGCATGAGTATGACATGGCAGACGCGGACACGCGTATCGTGGTGGAAAAGCCGTTTGGCCGCGATCTTGAAACAGCCAAGGCACTGAACGCCATTCTTGCACGTCATTTTGACGAAGGGCAAATCTACCGTATTGATCACTATCTGGGCAAGGAAACCGTACAAAACCTGATGGCGATCAGGTTCGGCAACATGCTGTTTGAACCACTTTGGAACAGCCAATACATTGATCACATCCAGATCACCGTGGCTGAAAGCGGCGGGGTGGGCAAACGCGGCGGCTATTACGACAAGGCCGGCGCGATGCGTGACATGATGCAAAATCATATGATGCAGCTGCTGTGCCTGATCGCGATGGAACCGCCCGCAAAGTTTGATCCGGACGCAGTCCGCGACGAAAAGCTAAAGGTCATTCGCGCGTTGGACCCGGTCCCGTCCGGTGATGTTGTGCGCGGCCAGTATGAAGGCACTGCCCAGTTGCAAGGCTACCGAAACGAGGTCGAAAGCCGCGACACCCAGACCGAAAGCTTCGTCGCGATAAAGGCGCAGATCGGCAATTGGCGTTGGGCAGGCACCCCGTTTTACATGCGCACAGGCAAGCGGCTGCGCGATCGCGCTAGCGAAATCGCGGTGGTGTTCAAACATGCTCCGCATTCGATCTTTGGCATGGAGGCCGGCTCGCATCGCAATATCCTGACGATCCGCCTGCAGCCCAACGAGGGGATCGAGCTGGGCGTGACCATTAAAGAACCGGGGCCGGGAGGGATGCGTCTGGTGGATGTGCCGCTGGACATGACCTTTGCCGAGGCCTTGGGCGATGATCAAACCGATTCACCGGATGCCTATGAACGATTGATCATGGACGTGGTGCGCGGTGATCAAACTCTGTTCATGCGCGGTGACGAGGTAGAGGCCGCATGGCGCTGGACAGATCCGATCATCAAGTCATGGGAGGATAAGAATATCGCGCCCATCCTTTATGCCACAGGAAGTTCTGGACCGGATGACGCTTTGATGCTGATGCATCGCGACGGGCGTCGCTGGCGGGAGATAAAGCCATGAAGCTGATTGAATACCCCGACGCCGAATTGATGGCGATGGGCCTTGCCAACACGTTGGCGGGGCAATTGAAACTGGCTTTGCGCCAAAGTGATCGGGTGTTGTTTGTTGTACCGGGCGGCACCACGCCCGGCGCGGTGTTTGATGCGCTATGCGGAGCCAATATAGAATGGGATCGGGTTGATGTGCTGCTCAGTGACGAGCGTTGGCGCCCCGAGGAACATATCCGCTCAAACACGCGCTTGGTGCGCCAGAGATTGTTGGTTGAACGTGCTTCTGCCGCACATTTCATACCGCTTTATATGCGTGATACCAGCGTCGAAGATGCTGCACCACAGCTATCACAAACGATTGCCGCACATCTTCCGGTGGCGGTGGCATTGCTGGGCATGGGGGCCGACATGCATACGGCCTCGCTGTTTCCCAACAACCCGGCACTGGAAATCGCGATGTATGACAAGGCCCCGGCCATCGTGCCGGTCCATGTCAAGGATGAGCCGGAACCGCGCGTTTCGCTCACCGCGCCGGTGCTGCGCAATGCGATGTCGACCCATATCGTTATCACGGGCGATGCCAAGCTGAACGCCGTGCGCAGCGCGCGGGGATGTGATACCTCTGTCGCGCCGATTGGCGCGGTTCTCGAGGATGCAACCGTGCATTGGGCCCCCTGATATGTGGCGCGATATCAAGGCGATGGCGATGCAGGCGCGGGGAAAAGGCATCTTGCCTCTGTTTGCGCAAAATCCTGATCGCGCACAGGATTTTTCGGTACGCTTTGACGGGATGCTGCTGGATTACTCCAAAACTCATCTGGATATCGCAGCCCGTGACGCGTTAATCGCCTTGGCACGTCAGCGCGATGTCGAAGGGCGGCGCGCAGCGATGTTTGAAGGCGCTGAAATCAATGAAACCGAAGGGCGCGCAGTCTTGCATACGGCCCTGCGCAATCTGGACGGCGGGCCGGTCATCGTGGGCGGGGGCGATGTAATGCCCGGCGTACGTGAAACGCTGATGCGCATGGGCAGCTTTGCCGGTGCGGTGCGCAGCGGGGCGTTCAAAGGGGCAGGGGGCAGCATTACGGATGTGGTGAACATCGGTATTGGCGGTTCGCACCTTGGGCCAGAGATGGCCGTGCGCGCGCTCAGCCCTTATCACGACGGGCCACGGTGCCATTTCGTGTCCAACGTGGACGGGGCTGACATCACGGATGTACTGGACGGGCTGGACCCGAAGCGGACGTTGATTCTTGTCGCCTCCAAGACATTCACCACGATTGAGACAATGACCAACGCGGCGACGGCACATGCGTGGATGGCTTCCGAGGTGGCGGATCCCGGCGCGCAATTTGCGGCGCTGTCCTCCGCTCGTGCCAAAACCGCAGAATTTGGTATCGACGACAGCCGCGTCTTTGGATTTGAGGACTGGGTCGGTGGCCGCTACTCCATTTGGGGGCCGATCGGACTGTCATTGATGATCGCAATCGGCTCTGAAAGGTTTGATGCGTTTTTGCGCGGTGCCGAGACGATGGATAGCCATTTTCGCGCGGCCCCGCTGGCGCAAAACATGCCGGTTATGCTGGCGCTGGTCGGGATGTGGCATCATCAGGCCTGCGGGTTCGCCACCCGTGCGGTCCTGCCCTATGATCAGCGGCTGTCACAACTGCCTTCCTATCTGCAACAGCTGGAAATGGAATCCAACGGCAAAGGCGTGGCGATGGATGGGCGCACGCTGAGTGGAGTTAGCGGTCCGGTCGTCTGGGGACAACCCGGTACAAACGGCCAACATGCGTTCTATCAGTTGATCCACCAAGGCACGGCCGTGATCCCATGCGAATTTTTGGTCGCAGCCTGCGGACATGAAGAGTCCCTGAAGCATCATCACCAATTATTGCT
The DNA here is from genome assembly GCA_027214255.1 of Roseovarius aestuarii. Classification (GTDB taxonomy): domain Bacteria; phylum Pseudomonadota; class Alphaproteobacteria; order Rhodobacterales; family Rhodobacteraceae; genus Roseovarius; species Roseovarius aestuarii_A. The sequence goes on along the minus strand of JAPWHL010000002.1, from coordinate 219,661 downwards.
GGCCAATTGTCTGGCTCAATCCGAGGCGCTGATGCGGGGGCGCGCTTTGGATACGGCGCGCGCCCTGATGAAAACGGCCGGTTTCTCCGGGGACGAATGCGAACGTCAGGCACGGCATCGCGTCTTTGCAGGCGGGCGGCCTTCGACGACACTGATCTATGATTTGTTAAGCCCACGCCGGTTGGGGCAGATCATCGCGCTCTATGAACATCGCGTATTTGTCGAAGGCGTGATTCTCGGCATCAACTCTTTTGATCAATGGGGTGTCGAACTGGGAAAAGATCTGGCACGGGATATGGTCAAACTGCTGGCCGGAGACGTGGACAAAGACAAGGACGGATCGACCCGGCAACTGCTTGATTTCGCGCGTGGCCACAGCTGCACATAGATCACACGCCCTCGAATTTGTGCAAATGTCGGATCGCCTTCGGCGAGGGTATTTTGGCCAGGAAAAACAACCCTGTGCTTTTTCTTGGTCTTAAATACCCAAAAAATGCGCCAGCTCAAGGCGCGCTATCTGGAGAGAAAGCGCGCCCGGTTGGCAGGGTGCGCAGTTAGCTGCGCAGGATTGAACGCCCGGCGTAAATCGCGCTTTCGCCTAACATTTCTTCGATCCGGATCAACTGATTGTATTTGGCCAACCGGTCCGAGCGCGCAAGGCTGCCAGTCTTGATCTGCCCGCAGTTCGTGGCGACCGCTAGGTCGGCAATCGTCGCATCCTCAGTCTCTCCCGAGCGATGCGACATCACGTTGGTATAGCGCGCCCGATGGGCCATATCGACAGCTGTCAGTGTTTCAGTCAGCGTGCCGATCTGGTTGACCTTGACCAGCATGGAATTGGCGCAGCCGCGTTTGATCCCATCAGACAGACGGGCCGGATTGGTGACGAACAGATCGTCGCCCACGAGTTGGCAGCGATCCCCGATAGCATCGGTTAACATTTTCCAACCGTCCCAGTCGTCTTCGGCCATGCCATCTTCGATTGAAATGATGGGATAATCCGCAACAAGCGCCTGAAGATAGGCCGCGTTTTCCTGACTGCCCAAGGATTTGCCTTCGCCGGACATGACGTATTGGCCGTCTTTGTAATATTCTGTCGCGGCACAATCGAGCGCGAGGCAGATGTCCTCGCCTGGGGTGTAGCCTGCCTTTTCGACACTGCGCAGCACAAAATCCAGCGCTTCGCGGGTCGAGGCGATGTTGGGGGCAAAGCCGCCTTCGTCGCCGATTCCCGTGCTGAGCCCTGCATCCGTCAGCTCGCGCTTGAGCGTGTGGAACACCTCGGCCCCCATGCGCACTGCCTCGCGGATGTTGGCCGCGCTGATTGGCATGATCATGAATTCCTGAATGTCGATCGGGTTGTCAGCGTGTTCGCCGCCGTTAATGATATTCATCATCGGAACCGGCAAGAGGCGGGCGGAAGTGCCGCCGACATAACGGTATAGGGGCTGAGCCGTAAAGTCCGCGGCGGCCTTGGCCGCGGCCAGGCTGACACCCAAAATGGCGTTGGCCCCAAGGCGTGCCTTGTTGGGTGTGCCGTCCAGTTCGATCATGGTCATGTCCAACGCGACCTGTTCGGTGGCGTCCATATCCTGCAACGCGTCGGCGATTTCACCGTTCACGGCATCAACGGCTTCTAGTACGCCCTTGCCCAGGTAACGGCCTTTGTCGCCATCGCGACGCTCTACGGCCTCATGTGCGCCAGTGGAGGCACCTGACGGCACTGCGGCGCGTCCCATCGTGCCATCCTCAAGGATTACATCGACTTCGATGGTCGGGTTCCCGCGGCTGTCCAGGATTTCGCGGGCGTGAATGTCGGTTATGCAACTCATGATCGGTCCTCAGACAAGAGTGTTGAGCGCCCGCATAGCAAATCTGCGGTGCAAAGGGAATTCGTGACGGTCCTTAAGATTTCATAGCGAGGGCTGAACGCGACAAACGCCGTTCGCGCATGAACGTGTATAGACCCATAACGATAATGACGGTTGCGCCTGTTAAGGTCCAAACATCCGGGCGCTCTCCCAGAATGGTCACCCCCAGAAGCAGCGTAAAGACCAAACGGGTATAGCGAAATGGCGTGACGGCGGCGACATCGCCGATGCGCATCGCGCCAACGATAAAGTAATACCCCAAAACGCCAAAGGCCACGGCGCAAGCCAGCAAGCCCCAATCGGTAGCGGTGGGTATTATGGCTCCACCGCTAAATGCCAGCAGGATTGCACCCGACGGCGCCAGCGCGGCAAACCCATAGCATGACAGCTGCATGGATGACATCGTGCCGGGAATCGTGCGCGTCGCCAGATCACGAATGGCCAGGCCAATGACAGACGCGACCGCCAGTAACGAGGCCGGTTGGAACCCGTCCAAGCCGGGGCGCACGATCATCAAAACGCCCATGAAGCCGATCAAGATCGCGCCCCAGCGACGCCAGCCAACCTGAGCGCCCATAAACAGGGCCGCGCCCAATGTGACCGCCAGCGGTGTGGCCTGCAAGATCGCCGAGGCCGACGACAGTGTGGTCAATGCAATCGCCATGGTATAGCCCATTGCCGCGATCATCTCGCCCAGATTTCGCAGCATCACCGCACGACTGAACATTTCGGGGACAAACACCCGTTCGCCCTGTGCGCGCGCCATCAGCGCAAAGATTATCGCGCCTGCCAGCCCAAGAATGATCAATATCTGACCCACGGGCATCCTGTCTGACAGCAGTTTGATAAACATATCTTCGATGGCAAATCCGGTCATCGAAATGACCATCAGAAGGCTGCCGCGCAGGTTATCCATTTTGTATGACCTCAGGCGCGCAAGCTGACCCAGACCGGTACATGGTCCGAGGGTTTTTCGCGAGCGCGCACGTGCTTGTCGATCTGGCAATCTTCCAACAGGTCCGCGCAGCCGGGGCTCAGCAGGAAATGGTCAATGCGAATGCCGTCATCGCGATTCCACGCGCCGGCCTGATAATCCCAGAAACTATAATGACCGGGCCCTTGAGTGCGGGCGCGGAACGCTTCGGTAAAGCCCATGTTCAAAAGGCGGCGCCAGGCCGCGCGACTTTCGGGGCGCGCCAAGGCGTCTTCGCGCCATGCGTCCGGGCGTTTGGCGTCTTCGTCCTGAGGGATGATGTTATAGTCTCCGGCCATCAGGAAGGGTTCTTCGAGAGCCAGCAATTCTTGGGCGCGCGCTTGCATGCGCTCCATCCATGCCAGCTTGTAATCGTATTTCGGTCCGGGCACCGGATTGCCGTTGGGCAGGTACAGGCCACAAACGCGCACGAGGGCGGCGTCGCCCATCACGGTTGCTTCGATCCAGCGCGCTTGTTCGTCAGTGTCGTCGCCGGGCAGGCCGCGCGTGATGTCCTCTAACGGCAGGCGAGACAGGATCGCCACCCCGTTGAACCCTTTCTGCCCGTGAGTTTCGACACGGTATCCCCGATCTTCGAAAATTTCGCGCGGGAAGGCTTCATCGACGGACTTGATTTCTTGCAACAAGACCACGTCCGCATCCGCTTCATCCAGCCAGTCGGGGAGGGCTGCGATGCGGGCCTTGATGCCGTTGATGTTGAACGTAGCAATTTTCATGGTGCGGTCCCGTGGCTGGAAGGGTCAGCCCATCTATCGCCCAGCAAAGGGGCAAGGGCAAGACGGCAGGGCGAATCGCATGGGGCGGCGATTGGAAGATTCGCCGACGGTTTTTGAAAAACACGCATAGGTTGAATCCCGCATAATGACTGGTCGCAGCTTTCCTATGCATTGAATGCACATTTTTGCGCCTGTGGATAAGTATTTCTCAGTGGCGAAAAGTCGTTTGTTCGTGTGGGGGTTAGCTCTTGAATCTGATTTTCATAGGAATGCGTAGCACACGCATAGGTTGAAAAATCGCTTGGCAAAATCCTGTGCAACTGCAAGCCTTGCCGCATCTGCAAATGTAAATTGGGGAATACAAACATGTCTGCACAACGCAAGGTTGAATCGACAATCCGCGCCACCACCACAGCAACGGCAAGTCTTCACGATGGCACAGCTGTCGAGGCCTTTACCTCATCTCTGGGTCCTGTCGCACAGGCCGACGGATTGATGGGTGATGCGGTTGAGATGTTCACATCGTCGCTGAGCCCTGCTGCCCGTGCCGATGCCACAGCCGGTGATGCGGTTGAGATGTTCACATCGTCGCTGAGCCCTGCGGCCCGTGCCGATGCCACAGCCGGTGATGCTGTTGAGATGTTCACATCGTCGCTGAGCCTTGCTGCCCGTGCCGATGCCACAGCCGGTGATGCTGTTGAGATGTTCACATCGTCCCTGAGCCCTGCTGCCCGTGCCGATGCCACAGCCGGTGATGCTGTTGAAATGTTCACATCGTCGCTGAGCCCTGCTGCCCGTGCCGAGATGACTGCGGGTGAAGGCGTTCACATGTTCACTTCGTCATTGGCTGCTTCGGGCGAAGCGGTTGGCGCATTTACATCGTCATTGGCCCCAAGTGTGGATGCGTCAACCGACGAAGGCGATGCTGTCGAAATGTTTACATCCAGCCTGTAAAACATAACGCCACATCGAAACGGGGCGCTGCAGCCCGGACTACATTTTGGAGACTTCAGACCATGACCATTGTCCAGCTCAACGTCCCGTTCCGCCAAAACAGCAAGGCCGCCCGTCAGGCGGCCCTTCTATCCACCTTTGCCCAGCATCGCCGCACACCAGAAGACGTGTTCTGGCTGAAGGAAAACGCCGAGATTCTAAACATTCTGGAATGCACCGGAGCCACACCGTCGCAAGACACGTTAGGGGCTTACGCGGCATTTTATGACGATATCGAGCAACGGCTGGAATTTTTCCCACAGTATTACCGCTTTCTTTTGTCAATTTGTCTGGATCTTGAGGATCTGGGAATGCCGGGCGACAAGGGGGCCGCTTTGTGCGAGTGGGTTGCACGTCAGGGGCTGGCTGACGCCGAGCTGTCCGACTTGCAACGTGGCGAGGCGCGCCGCCTGTGTCTGCGCCGCGGCGTTGATCCGCTGTCAAATGAGACTGGTTTGGAACAACGGTTGCGCGATTTCGCGGGGCGGTCGCAAACCTTTGCTATGCCCAATAAGAAAGCCGCCTATGAGTTGACGCATATAGCGTTCTACCTGTCTGAATACGGGCGCGTCGATCCGAAATTCGACGCCGCTATGCGCCGCAGTCTGAAATTTGCGGGAACGCTGGCATTTCTGGATTTCAACGCCGATTTGCTGGCAGAGATTTGCTTGGCCCTGCGGTTCGGCGGGATTACTCCGCCAGAAGTCTGGGAAATCTGGCTGACACAGCAAATACGCAGCTTCCATCTGTCTGATGATCCTGCCGCGCCGCTACACGACGATTATCACGAATACCTTATGCTGAACTGGTTTATGTCGCAGGCGGGCGAGGGGGGCTTTGGTCAGCAGGTGCCGTTTGGACGTGTCGGGTTCGCCCGTACGCGCCCGGCATCTGGACCGCTTCGTGAACTGTCCGAATGCATTTATGCGATGGGGCGCGACCGGTCTGGTGATTGGGAGGCGATGCGCGGCACAGTGACCGACAGGCTGTCGGGCGAGGCCCAAGCGGCCCTCGTTGCCGCCGAGGCCTCAACCGATCAGTTCGGTGAATTCTTTGAAGGGTTTGCGCGCGTTGGGCTGCATGGGTTTGCCCGCCAACCGAGCACATCAATGGGCGGTACTGCAGTATGAGCGGGGTGCGTACAGCGGGCACGACCGCGCTGCTTGGTACGGTTCTGACCGGTGTTGGTCTGACCTCTCTTTATACACTTCTGATCTCAAGCGCTGATGCCATTACCAAAATGTTTGCTGCAAGCTATGCGGCACCGCAGCTGTTTGCGCTGTCGGGTGGGATCGTGGCGTTGTTGGCCTTGGTGGCCAATCGCACAGGGCGCGCGCCGCGTGGAATGGCAACGGGCTGTCCCAAGGTGATGGCCCTGCGTAGTGTGGCGACGGTTTTGGGGTCGATCGCCTTTTTCTATGCGTTTCGCCTGCTGCCCTTTGCCGAGGTGTTTTTGTTCATCGCCATCATCCCGTTGATTACAGCGCTTCTGTCTGGCCCGGTTCTGGGCGAGGCTGTGCGCCCTCAAGCATGGGGGGCATTGATGCTGGGCCTTGTCGGGCTGCTTTGTCTCGTGCCTGGGGGGATTTATACACTTGGCTTGGGGCATGCTGTTGCGCTGGCCGCTGTCTTGCTGGGTACGGTTTCGATGATGGCCTCGCGCTATATCGGAACGCGTGACGATAATTTGCTGGCGCAGGTGTTTTATCCGAACCTGTCATTGGCTGTCGTCATGGCTTGCGCGCTGCCGTTCGTCTGGACCCCCATGGCATTGGGCGATCTGGGCTGGGCTTGTGTTTATGCCGGGGTGCTTTTCGGGGCGCGTTGGGTGATTGTTGCGGCGTTCCGGGCGCTGCCGGCTTATGTGGTCACACCGCTGATGAATCTGCAATTCCTGTGGATGGTGATCATAGGCGCGGTCGTGTTTGGTGAACTGCCCGGCGCTGTGGTCTATCTCGGAGCGGCGTTGGTTATCGCGGCGGGGGCATGGCTGATTTATGATCAGGCAGCGCCCGGCCCGGCGATACGGCGCGCCACGCGCAAGGCCTCGGCTGTGGCGGCCGAGTAGGCGCGCCGCGCCAAAGCACGGCTTACGGGCAATGTGTCAAACGGTTCTGTGCCCCCAGATGCGCGGCGTATGGGTTACATCGAAAATGAAGTGCCACAGCCACAGGAACTGCTGGCGTTTGGATTGTCGATGACAAAACGCGCGCCGATCAACTCTTCGCTGAAATCGATCACGGCACCGGTCAGGAAGGGTAGGGATATTGAATCCACGACCACTTTCTGGCCGTGCCCCTCCAGTACCAGATCATCTTCGGCGGGCGTGTCCAGCTTGATCTCATACTGGAACCCAGAACAGCCACCGCCCTCGACGGCGATACGCAGGGCTTGCCCCTGAACATCTGCGCCGATTTCGGCCAGACGTTCAAAGGCGCGATCCGTCACTTTGGGGGGCAGGTTCATTGGTGGGCTCCGTTGGATCAAGTCCGGTTGGTCGGCTGCATTTAGTCGGTTTATTAGTTCGGCTGCGTGGTTTCGTTGCCTGTGCAAATGCAATATATGGGCGGCGATCCCTACGGGCAAGGAGGCCCCTGCATGACCGCGCGCATTGCTGCTGACCCCACCGTAACCAAAGGCCGTCGCGTCGCCGAGGAAGAAAGCGCGTTTCGGTCCTGTTTTCAAAGGGATCGCGACCGTATTATCCATTCCAGCGCCTTTCGGCGACTAAAGCATAAAACTCAGGTGTTTGTCGAACACGAGGGGGATTATTTCCGCACCCGTCTGACCCATTCCATTGAGGTTGCACAGGTGGCGCGGACGATTTCGAACGCTTTGGGGCTGAATGTGGAACTGACCGAGGCCGTGGCGCTGGCGCATGATCTGGGCCACACTCCGTTTGGTCACACGGGCGAAGATGCGTTGCACGCGTTGATGGTACCTTTCGGCGGATTTGATCACAACGCACAAGCGATCCGGATCGTGACCGCGCTTGAACGCCACTATGCCGAGTTTGACGGGCTGAACCTGACTTGGGAAACACTGGAAGGCATCGCCAAGCACAACGGCCCGGTCTTGCCAGGGCCGGATGGCACGCTGCCGCAGGCTCTTGCGGAATATAACGCGATCCACGACTTGGAGCTGCACACCCATGCCAGCGCCGAGGCGCAAGTGGCCGCATTGTCAGATGATATCGCCTATAATAACCATGACTTACACGACGGACTTCGTGCGAAACTGTTTACCGAAGATGAAGTGGCGCAACTGCCCATTGTTGGCGCAGCCTATGCCGAGGTTGACGCGCTCTATCCCGGTCTGGATGCCTATCGACGCCGTCACGAGGCCTTGCGCCGCGTGTTCGGCGTGATGGTCGGTGACGTGATTGAAACTTCACGTGCGATTATTGCTGACGCAGCCCCGGAAAACAGTCAGGCGGTGCGCAATTTGGGCCGTCCGGTGATCCGGTTCTCGGATGCAATGTGGAAGGATCTTCGCCAGATCCGGCAATTCCTGTTCACGCGCATGTACCGTGCGGCTCCCGTGATGGAGACGCGCGCGCAGGTTACGCAAGTCGTCGAGGATTTGTTTCCGTTTTATCTGGACCAACCGGTGCATTTGCCGCAACGCTGGCAAAATGATGTCGCGGCGGCGGGAACCAAACAGGCGCTGGCGCGTCTGGTCTGTGACTACATCGCCGGAATGACCGACCGGTTTGCCCTGACGCAGCATGCACGCCATTTGGGCGGGCCGGGCGGCGCGGGATCTTGGAAAGGATAACCATGGCCGTTGATGCAGGCTCTGCCGCCGCCGTTGCAGGGGCGATTCCGCCTGTAATGGCTTTCGCCCTTGTCGGGGCCTTGGGGGTCGGGGCCCAATGGCTGGCGTGGCGTTTGCGAATGCCCGCGATCGTGCTGATGTTGGCGGCGGGGCTGATTATTGGCCCCGGTTTGGGCCTGTTTGATCCGGCGCGCGACATAGGGCCGTTGATGGGGCCGATGATCAGTATCGCGGTGGCGATTATCCTGTTCGAGGGCGGCATGTCGCTTAACCTGCACACGCTGCGTGAGGCCGCCGGCGGGGTCAAGCGGCTGGTTTTTGTCGGCGCCCCCTTGGGCTGGCTGACGTCTGCGCTGGCACTGCATTATGTGGCCGGGCTGGGTTGGGCAAGTTCCACTGTGTTCGGCGGGATCATGATCGTCACAGGACCCACGGTTATCGCCCCGCTTTTGCGTCAGGCGAGATTGGCCAAACGTCCCGCTCAATTGCTGCAATGGGAGGCGATTGTGAACGATCCCATCGGCGCGCTGGCGGCGGTTTTGGCGTTTGAGGTGGTGTTGATCTGGGCGGCGGGCGGCACGGCGATGGACACGGTTTGGACCATGGCCCGCGGAATCGCTGTGGCCTCGGCGATGGGGCTGGTTGCTGGCTGGCTTTTGGCCGAGGGGTTCCGGCGTGGCCGGGTGCCGGAATACATGAAAGTGCCGGTTCTGTTTGCCGCCCTGTTGCTGGTCTTTGCCCTGTCGGATCATGTGTTGCATGAAAGCGGGCTGTTGGCGGTGACGATCATGGGGTTTTACATCGCAAACGCGGGCCTTCCCAGTTACGCCGAGCTGCGCCGTTTCAAAGAACACGCCACGATCCTTTTGGTTTCAGGTGTTTTTATCCTTTTGGCTGCTTCGATGAGTCTTGAACGTCTGGCCGATCTGGGGTGGTCGACAGTGGCGTTTATTATCGTTGTCATCGGCGTTGTTCGCCCCATGACGGTGATGGTGTCGTTGGCGTTTTCAGATGTGCCGATGCGGGATCGATTGCTGGTTGCGTTTACCGGGCCGCGTGGCGTGGTTCTGGTGGCGGTGGCTGGGCTGTTTTCCGAACGGCTGGTTGCCGCAGGTATCGAGGATGCCACGATCCTGACCCCACTGGCGTTTGCCCTTGTGGCTGCAACGGTTGTTCTGCACGGGTTTTCGCTGCGCCCGCTGGGGCGCGTCTTGGGATTGGCCGGTGGTGATATGCCGGGCGTGATATTTGCGGGGGGATCGCAATTTGCCACGTCTTTCGCCGAGGCGCTGCGCAAACTGGATGTGCCGGTGTTGATCACCGATCCAAACCGCGCCCGCCTGCGGAGTGCGCGGGAAGCTGGCGTGCCGATTTATGTGGGCGATATCCTGTCACACGGGGCCGAAAGTGGCGTTGATTTCATTAGCTTTGGTCGCCTGATCGCGACTTCGGACAATGACGCCTATAACACGCTGGTCGCAACCGACCTTGCGCCAGAATTTGACCGGGCCAATGTGTTTCAATTGAAACGGGCCAAGCAGGACCATCAGCGTCATGCGTTGCCCGCAACGTTGGGTGGGCGGGTGATCTGTGACGGTCTGCGTTATCTGGAAATTGCACAGCGTATGGCGCAGGACTGGAGCGTGCGCAGCACGGAACTGAGTGTCGAGTATGATCTGGAACAATGGCGTTTGAATAATCCCGACTCGATCCCGCTGGCCGAGGTCGTCAAAGGTAAATCGATGCGCCTTCTGGATGCCGAGGCCAAGTTGCGCGCCTCAGCCGGCACACAGATTGTGGCCCTGTCGCCGCCACGTCAGGCAGGCAATGGCGGCGGTGACGCTACTAAACCCAAAGTCGGTGCGCCAACCAAGGATGATTCCGCGCCACCCGATTGACGCCACGCGCGGGGGTGCTAAAGCGATACTGGAAACGTTCAGGTCGTCAATTTACCTTGGGACGACCGGACCAATGCTGTGGCGTGGGCGTTTTGGGTGGAAATCAGGATTTAACTTCGCCCCGAAACGCTTTACCCCCGCGGTGACGCAAAGGATAAACAGATGAACCTCTTTACAGAAATCCGCGCTACCGTACTTCAGGCCCTTGCCGCACTGGAGACTGCTGGCACATTGCCCGCCGGGCTGGACCTTGGGAATGTTACGGTTGAGCCGCCACGTGATCCCGCACATGGGGACATGGCCACGAATGCGGCAATGGTGCTGGCAAAACCTGCGGGCCTAAAGCCGCGTGATATTGCGGATGCGCTGGCAGCCGAGCTGACACGCGACGCGCGTATCGACAGCGCCGAGGTGGCGGGGCCGGGGTTCTTGAACCTGCGGTTGACGGCAGGTGTTTGGCAGGATGTGTTGCGCGCGGCGCTTGAGCAAGGCGCTGATTTCGGCCGGTCAAAGATCGGGCAGGGACGTCGGGTGAACGTCGAATATGTTTCGGCCAATCCGACAGGGCCGTTGCATGTCGGGCACACCCGTGGCGCAGTCTTTGGCGATGCATTGGCCAGCTTGCTGGATTTCACCGGCCATGATGTGACGCGAGAATATTACATCAACGACGGAGGCGCGCAGGTCGATGTGTTGGCCCGCTCTGTCTATCTGCGCTATCTTGAGGCGCACGGGCAGGATGTCGCCTTTCCGGATGGGACTTATCCCGGCGACTATCTGATCGAGGTCGGTGAGGCGCTGAAGGCCAAGGTGGGGGATGCCTATGTCGGCCAACCAGAGGCCACTTGGTTGACTGAAGTGCGCGAGTACGCAACCCAAGCGATGATGGATCTGATCCGGGCCGACCTAAAGGCACTGGGCGTGGAAATGGATCATTTCTATTCCGAGAAATCCCTGTATGGCACAGGCCGGATCGAGGCTGCGTTACAAGAACTGGATGCCAAGGGGCTGATCTATCAGGGCGTATTGGAGCCCCCCAAAGGCAAGAAGCCGGAAGATTGGGAACCCCGCGAACAGACCCTGTTCAAATCCACCGACCACGGGGATGACGTGGATCGTCCGGTCAAGAAATCAGATGGCGCGTGGACTTATTTCGCACCCGACATCGCGTATCATTATGACAAGATTTCCAGAGGCTTCGATGCTTTAATTGATGTATTTGGTGCCGATCACGGCGGGTATGTCAAACGCATGAAGGCGGCCGTTTCGGCCCTGTCGGATGGGCGTGTGCCACTGGATGTGAAGCTGACCCAATTGGTCAAGCTGTACAAGGATGGGCAGCCCTTCAAGATGTCCAAACGCGCAGGCACGTTCGTGACTCTGCGCGATGTTGTCGATCTGGTCGGGCCGGATGTGACGCGCTTTGTGATGTTGACGCGCAAGAACGACGCACCGCTGGATTTCGATTTTGACAAGGTGCAAGAACAGTCCAAGGACAATCCTGTCTTTTACGTTCAATACGCCCATGCGCGCGTTTGTTCGGTTCTGCGCAAGGCCGTCGAGGCGGGGATTCCCGTTGATGATGCCACGTTGGCGGGGGCCAATCTGGAGTTGATCGGGCATGAGGCCGAGTTGACGCTGGCGCGCAAGATCGCTGAATGGCCGCGTCTGGTTGAAATTGCAGGACGCACGAACGAACCACATCGCGTGGCCTTCTATCTGTTTGAGTTGTCCTCGGATTTGCACGCGTTGTGGAACCGCGGCCACGACGTGCCCGAATTGCGCTTCCTTCAAGAGGGCGATGACGCCACCAGTCAGGCGAAAATCGCCCTCGCTCGGTCCGCAGCCGTTGTTATTTCTGCAGGTCTTGGTATTCTGGGGGTCACTCCGGCTCAAGAGATGCGCTAAAAGGTGCACGTCGTCGGGGTGAGTTGAGGCAGATTTCAATCCCCGGCGATCCCTTTTTCGTCGGAGAGTAAGAGGCGAAAAATGGCACAGATCTCCGCGAACCGTCCTATGGGCGGTCCCGATCAGGTTAGTCCCGACCAGTTTACCGCATTGACCAAGGCCAGTTATGTCCTCGGATCAATTGTATCGGTCAGTTTGATCATTGGTTTGGGTGTATGGGGCTATAAGCTGTTGGTACGTGATGTCAGTGGTGTACCCATCATCCGCGCGGCCGAAGGTCCGGCACGCGTCGAGCCGACGAAGCCGGGCGGGCAGCAGTCCGAAAATCAAGGCCTGTCGGTCAATGATGTCGCGGCCATCGGTATTGCCGGTGACGCCCCCGATGAATTGATCCTTGCCCCTGCGCCGCTTGATCTGAGCGACGAAGATGCGCCTCAGCAAATGCTGGCCCAGACGTCGGTGCCGGCCGCACCGGCCGTCCCTCAGCAGGGCACTGCGCCGACGGGGCTGGTTGGGCAACCGGATGTTATTCAAAGCCCGAACGCCGTCGAGATACCCGCGCCACGGACCGAAGAAGAGGCCAATGCCGCGATGCTGGCTCTGGCCGATGCGCTGAGTGCTGGGGTCGAACCCTTGGGTGATGTTGAGCCGGCCCCCGAGGCCAGCGGCGAAGCTGACGCGTCTGTGCAAACAGCGGCGGTCGCTCCCGATCAGATCATTGGTGGGTTGGGTCGATCTTTGCGCCCAAAAACGCGCCCGTCCAATCTTAGCAATATTCGACCAACAGCTGCGGTTGCGGGCACATCTGCAACGGGCGCGGACGGAACCAAAGAAATCGCCGCTGACAGCATCCCCACGGGAACGCGTCTTGCACAGCTGGGCGCATATGCCAGCGAAGACATCGCGCGTCAGGAATGGGTGCGTCTGTCCGGGCAGTTCGAGGAATATCTGACTGGCAAGAACCGTGTCATCCAACGCGCCACCAGTGGCGGACGCACGTTCTATCGCTTGCGCGCTGTAGGCTTTGAAGATCTGGCTGATGCGCGCCGCTTCTGTTCGGCACTGGTTGCCGAACGCGCCGAATGTATTCCGGTGGTGACGCGGTGAATTTCGGCGCGACAATACTGGATGCGGACGGCCTGCGCCTGAGTGCCGAGGAAAAGAAGTTTTTCGCCAAGGCCGATCCCTTTGGCTTTATTCTGTTTGCTCGCAATATAGACACACCCGAACAGGTACGGGCCCTGACGGGCGAGATGCGGGATGCCGTGGGGCGCAATGCCCCCATCACGATTGATCAAGAGGGCGGGCGTGTACAGCGTTTGCGCGCGCCGACATGGCGCAACTGGCTACCGCCTCAAACCATGATAGAACGCACAGGGACCAATGCCGCCGAGGCGCTTTATCTGAAGTACCGCCTGATTGCGGATGAACTGCACTCCTTGGGGATCGACAGCAACTGTGCGCCGTTGGTGGATGTTGCGGGCCCCGCGACCCACACGTTTTTGCGTGACCGTTGCTATGGCACTGAACCGGGGGTAGTGGCACTTCTGGGTCGCGCCGTGGCAGACGGGCTGTTGGCGGGCGGTGTCCTGCCGGTGCTGAAACATATTCCCGGCCATGGCCGCGCGCAGGCTGACAGCCATCTGGACTTGCCCATGGTGGATGCCACTTTGGCCGAGTTGAGCGCCTGTGATTTCGCCCCGTTCGAGGCGTTAAATGATCTGCCCATGGGGATGACTGCGCATCTGGTTTACAGCGCGATTGATGATCGGCCTGCCACGATATCGCCGCCAATGATGCGCCTGATCCGTGACCAAATCGGATTTGGCGGGCTGATTATGACCGATGATATCTCAATGAAGGCGCTCAGTGGCAGCTTGCCTGAAATCGCGCGGGCATCTTTGGATGCAGGCTGTGATATTGCACTGCTTTGCAATGCCTCGCTGGATGATCGTCGCGCCGTGGCGGATGCTTCGGGGCGGTTGGACGCCACCGGGCAGGCCCGTGCCGAGGCGGCATTGGCCGCGCGGCGCACACCCGATACGGTTGACATTCCCGCGCTGGAGGCAAAGCTGTCTTCCATGTGCGCGGGACTGACATATGGGTGAGGATCTTTTTGACCGGGGACAGGCGGACGTTGCCGCGCGGCAGGCCGCCGAGGCGCTGATCGTCGATGTTGACGGCTTTGAAGGGCCGTTGGATTTGTTGCTGACGCTAAGCCGGACGCAAAAGGTTGATCTGCGCAAGATTTCGATCTTGCATCTGGCGCAGCAATATCTGGCCTTTGTTGAAAAGGCGCGGGCGCTGCGGCTGGAACTGGCTGCGGATTATCTGGTGATGGCGGCGTGGCTGGCGTTCTTGAAATCCCGTTTACTGCTGCCGCCTGACCCAGCCGAAGAGGGGCCGTCGGGTGAGGATCTGGCCGCGCATCTTGCCTTTCAACTGGAACGGTTACAGGCGATGCGCGATGCGGCTGCGCGATTGATGGCACGCGCGCAATTGGGGCGCGACTTCTTTGCGCGCGGTATCCCCGAAGGCCTGACGCGCACCCGCCGCGTGACCTACACCGCCACACTATTAGATTTGATGCAAGGCTATGCGCGTATCCGCACCAAGGACGAGTTTCGCCCATACGCAATGGATCGCGACAGCATCTTTACTTTAGAGCAGGCATTGGACCGGATTCGCAATCTGATCGGGTTTTCCGGGGAATGGACCGATATCTCCAGTTTCCTCCCGGACGGGTTTGGCACCGATCCCGCGCGCCGCCGTTCGGCCATGGCCTCTACTTTTGCCGCCTCGCTGGAACTGGCCAAAGAAGGCCGGGTCGAGCTGCGCCAAGCCGACGTGTTTGCGCCAATCCATCTTCGCCCAAAGGATAAGCCGCGTGACTGAACAGACTGAAGAAAAAGAAGAAAGCTTGTTCGAAGCCCCTACGATCGGTGAGCAAGAGCGCATGGTCGAGGCAATCTTGTTTGCTGCGGCTGACCCGGTGACAGTGGCGGAACTGAACGCGCGTATGCCCCACGGAAGCGACGCGGCCGAAGCGCTGGTATACCTGCGCAAACGCTATGAGGGACGGGGCGTGACCTTGATGAAAACCGGGGATGCATGGGCGATGCGGACGGCGCCTGATCTTGGTTTTCTGATGCAGCGTGAGACGGTTGAAACTCGAAAACTCAGCCGTGCGGCCATCGAGACGCTTGCGATCATAGCCTATCATCAGCCGGTGACCCGCGCCGAGATCGAGGAAATTCGCGGCGTATCTGTTAGCCGCGGCACAGTGGATCAATTGCTGGAATTAGAGTGGATTCGCTTTGGTCGGCGCAAGATGACGCCGGGCCGCCCGGTGACATTTGTGGTGACCCCTACCTTTTTGGCCCAGTTTGGTTTGGAAACCGCACGCGATCTTCCGGGCCTCAAAGAGCTGCGCGCAGCGGGTCTGTTGGATGGGCGCCTGCCGCCCAGTTCGATGCCCGGTGCTGCGCCGGGTGACGGGGATGCAGATGGCCCAGAAGGCGACAATGACGACCAAAGCGAGTTGTTCGAGGAATAAATCCGGCGGGAAACCACGTTGCCCTGAAAATACCACGTTTAGTGTCTATATAGGGTCCAGAGGAAAAGCAGGAGGGCGCAATGAACGCCAATCGAATGATCAGCATGATCGTCAATATGGTTATCCGCCGCTTGATGCGCACTGGTGTCAACGCGGGTATGGACGCCGTAGGCAAACGTATGTCTGGCGCAGGCAAGTCAGGGCCTTCACCTGATTCGAAAGATACGTCAAAGCGGGCCAAGGACACGATTCGCATGGCGCGCCGTATCGGGCGTATGTAAACGCGTTACGGCGTTTTGAAGTGCTTGGACAGTTTCAGACCCTGACCTTGGTAGTTTGAGGCCAGTTCAGCCCCGTACAACCGTGCGGGGATTTTCGACATGTTTTCATAGACCAACCGCCCGACGATCTGGCCATGTTCCAGAACGAAAGGGGCTTCGTGACAGCGTACTTCCAATACGCCGCGCGATCCTTCGCCGTTGGCTGAATGTCCGAATCCGGGGTCGAAAAAGCCCGCGTAATGCACGCGAAACTCGCCAACCATTGCCAGATATGGGGCCATTTCGGCGGCGCAATCCGGTGGGATGGTGATCGCCTCGCGGCTGACAAGGATATAGAAAGCGCCTGGATCAAGGATGATGCGCCCCTCTAGCGTACGCACTTCTTCCCAGTAATCGGCAGGGTCGTAATAGGCCAGTTGGGCCAGATCAATTACACCAGTATGAGGTTTGGCACGATAGCCAACCAGATCGGTCCCATCCGGGCGCAGATCGACGGAAAACCCCAAACCGTCCGAGATAATCGCATCGCCCGAAACGATTGGTGTCCGCGCATGGACAGCGCGCAAGGCATCGTCGCCCAGAACGGTTTTTCCGGCGCGAAAAATGATCTGGCTCAGCATCTGGCCGGTGCGCGCCACAACCGAGAAGGATCGCGGGCAGATTTCAACATAAAGCGGTCCGGTGTACCCATCGGGTACGCGGTCAAATTCAACCCCGTGATCAGTAATAACCCGGGTCAGCAGGTCCAGTCGCCCGATGGATGATTTAGCCGAGGCCGCACCGGAAACCCCTGTGGGGAGGTTCAGCCCCTCGATCAGCGGAACCACGTAGACACAGCCCTTTTCCAGGACCGCGCCATCGCGCAAATCCATCTGATGCATGGTGAAATCACTTAACCGTTCGCTAACCGTTGCGGCCTTGCCCGTCAGAAATGACGCGCGCACGCGGTACGCCGTGTCGCCCAGACGCAGGTCCAGCGAGGCAGGCTGAATCTGAGCGTCAGCGATTTCAGTTGGTGCTTGAATTGCGCCGGATTGGATCAAGCTGCGCATTTGATCGTCCGAAAGGACACCTGCCGGGAAATCCACCATGTTTATCCCTCCAGAAAGCAAAAACGCCCGACGCCAATCGGCTGTCGGGCGTTTGTGATGGTCGGGCTAGCAGGACTCGAACCTGCGACCTTCCGTCCCCCAGACGGACGCGCTACCAGACTGCGCCATAGCCCGACGATGGCCGTTACATACCCGTTTTGAGCGCACAGGCAAGGGTAAAATCCCGTCTCCAATCGGTAAATTAGGGTCAAGGCGCATCCTATGAAACCTGTCCGCAAAATATCCTTCAAATCAATGATGGACGTGCGGGGTGTGCGGATGGGGTCATCCCTTTTGTGCAGTGGTACTACGTGCGCGCAATGCCTGTAGACGATTGGCCAGCGCTTGAATCCGAGCGGCGGTTTCGGCGTCGACAGGGGACTGTAATCCGGCCAAAGCCGTCATGGCAGATGGCGGGGCCGGGGTGTCATCCTCTGGGTCAGCAGGCGTTTGAACAGGCTGCGTCGCGGCCAGAGGCGGCGCGCTATCACTGTCTTCGTCATCCAGCTCGGCCTCAACCTTGGATTCGATCTCGTCACCGGAGTCGGTCGCGTCCAGAGTCGTATCTTCCTCGGCGACGGCGTCATCTGCGGTTTCCGTGTCATGGTCGGCCTCGACAGGTATATCGGTCGCCTCACCCGTTTCGGTGGCGCTGTCGGCAGTGTTGGGCGGGGTGAGTGCCTCGGCGGCACTGTCGGGAGTCGATTCCGTCAATTCCAACGGCTGAGATTGTCCATCGGCGGGCTCTTTCCCTGAAAGAGGGGCGTCCGTGCTCACATCCGCGGTCAAATCGTCTGTGACTTCAATATCTGTCTCGGCCGGCTCATCCGGGTCGGGAGCTTTGGTCTCTTCCTTCATGGGCCCGTCGTCAGCATCTGAATCGGAAACGGCGATTTCCGAGTCCTCATCGCGCTTCTTGGATTTCTTATCCTTCTTCTTTTTCTTGTCTTTCTTGCGCTTTTTATCTTTCTTCGACTTCTTTTTCTTATCCGATCCGCTGCTGTCGGCATCATCTTCGTCGTCGACATCCACATCGTCGCTGTCGGGCTGATCGCGATCTGTTGGCGCATCGTCGTCTTCTTGCGGCGCTGGATCAGCTTTGACTGAATCGGTCTTGGCAGGTTGATCTTCTGCCTGCTGCGTGGCGTCGACAGAATCCGGGGCGGCATCCTTGGAGGTCGCGCGATCAGGTTGACGGTCAAATTGAAGGACCTTGCTGACGCTGGTGTCTTCGACCTCTGGGGTGACGTCCAATGCGATATCGCTTGGGGTTACATCAACCTCGCCATCCAGGTTGGGCGACAGGGATGAAACGTACTTAACACCCTGTTCTCGCATAACTTTTTGCACGCCTTTGATGGTCATCCCATCGTCATGCAACAGTTTGCGAATACCTCCCAACAACATCATGTCGGCGGGGCGGTAATAGCGCCGTCCACCGGCCCGTTTTACCGGCTTCACCTGCGTGAATTTACTTTCCCAAAACCGCAAGACATGGGCCGGGATGCCCAACCAGTCGGCAACCTCGCTGATTGTGCGAAAGGCGTCTACAGATTTGGACATGGGATCTATTTAGCTCTTGTTGCCGGCGGCGACGCGATCTTTCATCAGATGCGAAGGGCGGAACGTCAGGACGCGGCGAGGGTTGATCGGAACCTCTTCGCCAGTTTTGGGGTTGCGTCCGACGCGGGCCGATTTTTCGCGAACCGAAAATGTTCCAAAAGACGAGATTTTAACCTGCTCGCCGCGCACCAGCGCGTCGGACATGTGTTCCAGTACGCTTTCCACCAACTGTGCGGAATCGTTACGTGAAAGTCCGACTTCGCGAAAGATTGCCTCGCTCAGATCCATTCGTGTCAGTGTCTTATCGCTCATATTGTCCCCCCCGGGCTGTTTTCTAACAATAGGCTGAGTGGAAATTGGCTGTCAATGTCAATGACTTGTGCGCTGCTGTTTAAGGTAAAGATCGCGCGGGTACTGGCCGACAAAAGGGCAGGTGTGCCTAAACAAGCGGTGATTCTACCCGTTCGTCTGTCATTCGAGCTTGTCTTGGCGGGCGTTTCATCAGCGTCTGGCCTCCTGCAGGGATTACCAACGCAAGACAACTGCGCCCCATGCAAGGCCGCCACCGATGGCCTCGCTTAGTACAAGGTCACCACGCTTGATGCGCCCGTCCTGCACACCGACCGACAGAGCAAGCGGGATCGAGGCGGCGGATGTGTTGCCATGATCCTGCACCGTCAGGATAACGCGATCCATTGGCAGGCCCAACTTTTTCGCCGTGCCTGCGATGATCCGGATATTGGCCTGATGAGGCACGATCCAATCGACATCTGCCCCGCTTAACGCACAACGTTCCAGCGCGGTCACAGCCGTGCGGGCCAGTTTATCAACCGCTTGACGGAACAGCAGATTGCCTTGCATCCGCAGCTTGCCCGACGTGCCGGTCGTGCTGACGCCGCCATCGACATACAGCATGTCCAAATGACGACCGTCCGAATTCAGGTCCGTCGACAGAATACCACGATCTTGGGACGTGCCGGTGCCGTCTTCACGTCCGAGGATCAATGCCCCGGCGCCATCGCCGAATAGCACGCAGGTGCTGCGATCGGTCCAGTCCATGATGCGACTAAAGGTTTCGGCCCCAATCACCAAAAGGCGATCCGCCTGTCCGGATACGATCATCGCATTGGCCGTGCACAGCGCATAGACGAAGCCCGCGCAGACCGCTTGGACATCAAAGCCAAAACCGCGGGTCATGCCCAATTTGGCCTGAACCATTGTTGCAACCGATGGAAATGTGAGATCCGGTGTCGATGTTGCGACAATAATGCCGTCGATATCGTCAGGTGAGAGACCCGCATTGTCCAACGCGGCGCGCGCGGCACGTGTGGCCAGATCGGATGTCGTTTGCCCCTCAGCCGCAAATCGACGCCGTTCAATTCCTGAACGCGAGCGAATCCATTCGTCGGACGTGTCCAGAGTTGCCTCAAATTCAGAGTTGGGAACGATACGGTCGGGCAGGTAATGGCCGGTTCCAAGGGCAACGGCGCGTTTGATCATGTCTTGGGGTCCTCGCGACCGTCAGTGTCAGTGTCATTGGTGGCATCCTGCGCAGGCATTGACGCGGATGCAACCCGCGCGGCCAGTTTTTGCGAAAACCCGGATTGTGCCAGTTGAAAGGCCAGTTTCACAGCCGCCGATACCCCCGTGGCATCGGCCGCACCATGGCTTTTGACGACGGTGCCGTTCAGGCCCAGAAAAACGCCGCCATTTACGCGGCGTGGATCGATTCGTTTCTTGAGGCGGCGCAAAGACGGATAGGCCAGAAGCGAGGCCAATCGCGAGAGGGGAGAGTATTGAAAGGCCTCGCGCAGCAGCTCTGCGATCAATGTGGCCGTGCCTTCGCCGGTTTTCAACGCAACGTTGCCGGTGAACCCGTCGGTGACAATCACATCACACACGTCACCGGGCAGGTCGCGCCCTTCGACGAATCCTACAAATTCGAAATCGGCGTGGCGCGCATTGGCCGATATAAGCTCATAAGCTTCTTTCAGTTCGGCACGTCCCTTGTGTTCTTCGGTGCCGACGTTCAGCAGGCCGACGCGCGGATAGGCCACGTTAAAGCCGTTTCGCGCATAGCTGACGCCCATCAAGGCGTATTGCATCAGATCCTTGGCGTCAGCGCGAATGTCGGCGCCGCCGTCCAGTAGCACGTTAAACCCCTGAGGGTTGCGTGAAGGCCACATGACGCCAATAGCAGGGCGATAGATACCGGGCAGACGACGCAGGCGCAGAACGCTCATCATCATCAGCGCACCAGTGTTTCCGCAGGATACACAGACCGTGGCCTCGCCGTCGCGCACCGATTCTAGGGCAGACCACATAGAGGTCTGCTTGCCTGTGCGCATGACGTGGCTGGGTTTGTCTTCCATGGACACGACATCAGGTGCGTCGCGCACTTCGACTCGGCCAGCGAGCTGGCGCCGCTTGGCCAAAAGCCGTTCAAGCTCGTCCCGGGGGCCGTGCAGGATGAATGCGATGTCGGGGTTCTTTTTGGCCGAATCGGCGATGCCGGCCACAACAGTGGCCGGCCCCAGATCGCCACCCATGGCGTCGACCGAGATAACGATTCGCCCCTGGGCCTGCCCGGAACCCGCCGTCTCTGGATCGGGATGCACGGTCATCTAGGGGTCCGCCTTTCGAGGAGTACCAGAGGCGCGCAGGCCTTAGGCCGCGTCCTCGTCCAGATCAATCTCATCTGCCGCGACAAGCACTTCGCGGTCAGCATAGTGGCCGCACGCCGAGCAAACGTGGTGCGGGCGCTTCAACTCGCCACAGTTAGGGCATTCGTTCGGGTTTGCCCCGGACAATGCGTCATGCGCACGGCGATTGTTGCGGCGCGATTTAGATACTTTATTCTGCTGGACAGCCATGTCGCAATCCCAATTCCTGCTTGGGCGCCCTGTTATATCAGTGGCCCTGTTTCATACGGTTGCGCGGCTCATATTCTAGCAAGAGCCGCTGTTTCAACCCCAAATCCGGTGAAAGCGCGAAAATAGGGGCGAAATAACGCAGGGGCAAGCTGTTTTTGCTGCCCCCACGGCAAAGTCGTGATTTGGCGTCTTTAACTGTCTTTTTCCAGCTTGTCACGCAATGCTGCAAGTCCGGCAAAAGGTTTTAGATCATCATCCTGAAGCGGGGTGGTTCCGGGCTCGCTGAACTGTGAATCGTTGAAATCGGCACCGTCGGCGCGTGGATAATCCGGCAAGGCAAGGGCAAGCGACTCGGATATGACGGCGGTCAAATCAATCGTGTCGCTGAGCGGTTCGTTCATGTCATCTTCGGGCATTTCGATCTCGCTGCCTTCTTCGACAACGGGATACTGTGGCATTTCGGCAAGAAAGCGCCGCTCGACCGGAGCGTCGATACGGGTTGTGACCGGCTGTAAGGTCACGATGCAGGATTGAACGGCCGTTGCCCCCAAAGTTGCCTTAAGTTGCCAATCGCGTGCGCCAAAAGGCGTCACAGCGCCCTGAAATCTAAGTTTACGCACCGAGACGATCCCGAGCGTTGCCGCGATCTCGGCGCGCTGCGCGTCGTCCAAAGTAATGTCGAATGCCACACCGCGCCCGGTCTTTAGGGCCGCAATGCGCAGAATTTCGGGCTGATTAAGCGTTTTGTCCATGAGAAGTATACGCTTCCTTTCTTGAACCTACGGTCCACCTTGTTGTAAGCGGGATAAAAGGCCGGGTGGGCCGATGGCAAGGGGGCAGTGATGTTCGGGACGGGTTTTACACTGAAATCGCTGAGTGCGGTTTTGGGGCTGGCGCTGATCATGGGCTGCACCGCGACATATCGCAACCATGGTTACGTTCCGCCCGAAGAAGATTTGCAACAGTTGGTTGTAGGGGTTGATAACCGCGCATCTGTGGATGATGTGATCGGCGCGCCGTCTTCGTCGGGCATGTTGAATGGCGGCGACTATTACTATGTCCGTAGCCGGGTCAAACATTTGGGCATGAAACGTCCCGAAGTGATCGAGCGGCAGGTTCTAGCGATCAGCTTTGATTCGTCCGACGTTGTCGCCAACATCGAGCGTTTCGACCTGCGCGACGGCAACATCGTGCCCCTGACGCGCCGAGTGACTGACAGCTCGGTCGCGGGTAAAGGCTTCTTGAAACAGATGCTGGGCAACTTGGGTAACCTGAACCCCGCCGACTTCTTCTGATCTGGCGCTCACGGTTTTTGTAACGCGACTGTTCTGTGGGGCAGGGCCTGTGGTGGTGATTGCATGCGCGCGTGCGGGCAGCTAGGCTGGCACCTGTGAGACTGGCTGAAAGTTCGGCAATGCCCGCAGACCCTCCAAGACGTTATGTGGCGCGCATGGCGCGCTCTCAAACCGATGTTGCTGCCGCACAACAACTGCGCGCTCAGAGTTTTGGACTAAGCGCGCCGGATACCGACCCGTTTGATGCACACTGCACCCATCTGTTGGTGGAAGACCGACGAACCGATCAACTGGTCTGTTGTTGTCGTATCCTCTTTTTGAACAGCGGCGCGGATATTGCACGCAGCTATTCAGCGCAGTTCTATGATCTGACCGCTCTGAGCGGATTTTCCGGGCCAATGGCTGAAATGGGACGGTTCTGCGTGGCGCAAGGGGCGCGTGATCCGGATGTTCTGCGCAGTGCGTGGGGCGCGGTCACAGGCTTTGTCGATCAGGAGGGGGTGCAGATGCTGTTTGGCTGCTCTTCTTTTCAGGGTGTGGATGCCGCGCCCTATGCCGATACGTTTGCGCTGCTGCACGCCCGCCATCTCGCCCCGGCGTGTTGGGCCCCGGGCATAAAGGCTGATGAGGTGCACGCTTTGCGCCCTCTCGCCGAAGGGCCGGATGCGCGTCGCGCCTTGGCCGTGATGCCGTCCTTGTTGCGTACCTATTTGTTGATGGGCGGCTGGGTCAGCGATCACGCGGTGGTGGATCGGCAAATGAACACGCTGCACGTTTTCACCGGGCTGGAAATCGCCGGCATTCCGCCCGCGCGGCAACGAATGTTGCGTGCGGTTGCCAGTGACATTGCGACCATCCCTTGACGGCGCGCGCCCGGCGGGGTAGCCCGCGCCATGGCTCCACGTCCCCCCCTTTTGCAACTGAGTGATATCGCGCTGACTTTCGGCGGCGATCCCATTTTCGCTGACCTGTCCTTGGTCGTACAACCTGGCGATCGTGTCGCATTGGTTGGTCGCAACGGATCGGGCAAATCCACTTTGATGAAGGTAATGGCCGGTCTGGTCGAGGCCGACAGCGGCACACGCGTCGTCACCCCCGGAATCAGCGTAGGTTACATGGAGCAAGACCCCGAAATGGTCGGTCATGCCACGCTGGGTGATTATGCATCCAGTGAACTGGACCCAGGTGAAATGTACCGCGTCGAGATGGCTGGCGAGGGGCTCAAGTTTGATCCGGCGCGTTCGGTCAGCACCGCCTCGGGCGGGGAACGGCGGCGCGCGGCCTTGGCCAAGCTTTGGGCCGAAGCACCAGAATTGATGTTGCTGGACGAGCCGACAAACCATTTGGATATCGAGGCCATTGCATGGCTGGAATCGGCGTTGAAAACCACGCGCGCGGGATATGTCTTGATCAGCCACGACAGAGCCTTCTTGCGGGAGCTAACGCGCGCAACCCTCTGGATAGATAGAGGAATGGTTCGTCGTCAGGAGAGGGGATTCACCCATTTCGAGGAATGGCGCGACAAGGTTTGGGCCGACGAAGATCAAAGCCGCCACAAATTGAATCGCTTGATAAAATCCGAGGCCAGATGGGCCGTTGAGGGCATCAGCGCGCGTCGCAAACGTAATCAGGGCCGTGTGCGTGCTTTGCAGGATTTGCGCGCCGAACGCTCCAGCCAGATTCGACGCCAAGGCGCCGCCGCGATGGCGCTTGAGGCCGGGCCCAAATCGGGAAAGAAAGTGATCGAAGCCGAAGGAATATCAAAAACTTACGGCGACAAGGTGATTGTTCAAGATTTCAGCCTGCGGATTCAGCGGGGGGATCGCGTGGCGCTGGTGGGGCCCAACGGTGTGGGTAAAACGACACTGCTGAACATGCTGCTGGGTAGCGAGACGCCGGACAAGGGATCGATCAAGCAAGGCACGAATCTGTTGCCCGCCGTGTTCGATCAGGCGCGTGCGCAGTTGGACCCGGACATGAGCCTGTGGGACAGCCTGACAGGCGATCCAGAGATGCGTGTTTCGGGCAAGGCGGACCAGATTCTTGTGCGTGGAATGCCGCGACATGTCATTGGATACCTTAAAGAATTTCTGTTCGATGAGGCACAGGCGCGCGCACCTGTCCGGTCGTTGTCGGGCGGGGAAAAGGCCCGGTTGCTTCTGGCCAAGTTAATGGCGCGCGACAGCAACCTGTTGGTATTGGACGAACCGACCAACGATCTGGACATTGAGACGCTGGATTTGTTGCAGGAACTGTTGGATGACTATGACGGCACGATTTTGTTGGTTAGCCACGACCGAGATTTTCTGGACCGTGTCGCGGCCACGACCATCGCGATGGAAGGCAACGGTCGAGCGACAGTTTATGCTGGCGGGTGGAGCGATTATCGCGCCCAACGCGGCGAAGACAGCAAGCAGACCGACGTAAACAAGTCCAAGCAACCGGTTGAAAAAAAGCCCGAACCCAAGGCTAAATCCGCCAGCAGCCTGAGTTTTACGCAAAAGCACCGCTTGGAAGAGCTGCCCAACGTTATCCAGCGCTTGGAGGCTGAAATTTCCAAGCTGGAACAGTTAATGGCAGATCCTGAATTATACACCCGTGAACCTGTCAAATTTGCCAAGGCGACCGAGGCGTTGACGACTCGCCAGACCGCGCTGGCGGCTGCCGAAGAAGAGTGGCTGATTCTGGAAGAAAAATCCGGTTTGTAAGCGCCTAGCGCGGACCGTTCGGGCGACTAAGCACATAGGTTGCTGCGCAGATCAGGCACGCGGCTTGCACCCACAAAACCATTGGTGGCAGTTGCATCCACAAGCTAAACCCAAAAGCTGCGGCCATCATTCCCGTCGCTATGGTCTTGTAACGGGGAGCGATGGCGCCCTCGGCCTGCCAATCTGAAATGATCGGGCCGAACAGGCGGTGACCCGCCAGCCAAGCGTGAAACCGTGGGGCACTGCGCCCAAAGCAGAAAGCGGCCAGAATAACAAAGGGTGTGGTCGGCAGAACGGGCAGTATCACGCCCAAAGCCCCCAGAAACAAAGCCAGACTTCCAACGCTGATCCACAGTATACGTGTCAGACCGGGGCCAATCCTGCGGATGTGATGCCTCATGGTGGCGGACCTCTGTCTTGTTGCTCAACCTCTTGAGGGGCGGGCGGAATGGAACACCGAGCACAGACGTAGCGCGGATAACAACAGCTGGTGTGGATGGAGCGGGTAGCGGGAATCGAACCCGCGCCAAGAGCTTGGGAAGCTCGTGTGATACCATTTCACCATACCCGCGCAGGACGGGGATTAGCACCGCTGGCCGTAAGGGTTCAAGGTGTTTTACCGCTGCAAAACCCTAGAACGCAAAAAGCCCGCCGGGATGGCGGGCTGTTGCGTGGTCGTTCGCGCTGTTTTGGGGGGGCGTGAAATAGGCTGACCGGGATCAGCCGCCCCACGTCCGTACGACACCGCAATCCATGTGAACAAAGTTTGAGCGGCTGTATTTGCCGACGCCACCGGCGCGGCATGCCGCGGCGGCCTTGCTCATTTGGCCGACCGAGCGGGACTTGAGCCGAAGATCGGCCGCCTGTCCCTGAATATGCAAAGAATTCTTGGCTACGTTACGCGACCGGCTGCGCAGCATCGCGTTGGTGCCAGAGCTGCGATATCCGGACAACAGAAGATAGGGTTCCTTGGTGTCCAGAAGGTTATGCGCGGCAGTCATGATGTCGATTGTGCGGGTGTCGATGTTCTTGACCTCGTCCAGCCGCCAATCGCGCATAAAACGGGAAATCTCTTTCACCGCGTCTTTGATGTATTCGCCTTCAATCCAGTAGATCGTGTCGATCTTTTCGCCCGTGCGGGTCGAAACCATACGCAACCGGCGAATGTCGCCTGCGCCTCGCAAGAACCCTGCTGCGTTGGAGAAAGTTGGCGTTGCGACCAGTGTTGTTGCCGCGAATGCGCCCAATAGTGCCCGGCGTGTTACGCCGCCCGATGTGTCATCCGTCATAATCTCTGCGCCTGTCCGTCGCTTCGGTTTATGCCCTGCTTGAATTACAGAGGCGTTCATCTCATCCCCAGATGCTTTTACACCTATGACATATAAGGAATCGCTAACCAAGGTTTGGTTCCGGGTTTTTTTGTGGCATCAAGGGGTTTCGGCACAAATCCGCGCAAATTATGCCGACTGTGGCCAAACTGGCCATCCTTGAGGCGTTTTCGACGCAGGGCCGTTTTATCCCTGCTCAAAGCGCAGTTTTGATTGGACAAATTGCCCGTCAGTTTGAACATACTGAAAGAATAACGCGCAACTATTGTCTGTTTTATGGGGGAACCGATGCATTTAGCGTCTGCCGATACTATTCAACGCACTGCCTTTTATCGCAAGGCCGTCCAACGGTTGAGCGTCGCAGTCGCCACGTCTTTGGTGCTGGCCTTTGTCGTACCGGGCGAATTGAGGGCCGAAGTCACCGCATTCAAGCAGGCGATCGCGGAAGGCGCAGCGCACGATGATGCACTTTCGGCGTTTTACCGTGAGAATAACTACAAAGGTATCTGGACCGGTGCGACGGATGTCGAACGTCATCGCCGTCAGGCCTTGATGCAGGCAATTGCCGACAGTAGCGCGCATGGATTGCCCGCGTCGCGCTATGATGCGGACGGGTTGATGCGCCTGATGAAAGAGGCCCGCACGCCGCGTGATCTGGGCCGTGTCGAGATCGAAATGAGCCGGACGTTCCTGCGTCTGGCGCGCGATATGCAAACCGGTCTGCTAACGCCTTCAAAAATTGACAGCGGTATCGTGCGTGACGTGCCTTATCGCACGCCGGCCTCTTATCTGACCAATTTTACCGAAAGCAATCCACGCGGGTTTTTCCGCGCGCTGCCTCCCAAATCGGGCGAGTATGCGCGCCTTATCCGGGAAAAGACCCGTCTGGAACGTCAAATCACTGCTGGCGGATGGGGGCCCGAAGTGCATGCAAATGCGCTCAAGCCCGGTCAATCGGGCGCGGCAGTTGTGGCTTTGCGTAACCGCCTTGTCAGTATGGGTTATATGAAACGCAGCGCGACAAACGTCTATGACGTGGCCATGCAACAAGCGGTTCAAGAGTTCCAAGAAGCTCATGGTTTGGTGGCGGACGGCACCGCAGGGGCGTCGACGATCAGGGAAATCAACACCTCGGTGGAACAGCGCCTGAGTTCGATCATGGTCGCGATGGAGCGTGAGCGCTGGCTGAACATGCCACGCGGGCAACGTCATATTCTGGTCAATCTGACGGATTTTACCGCACGTATTATCGACGATGACAAGGTCACGTTCGAAACCCGCTCGGTGATTGGCAAAAACGTGTCGGACCGTCGCAGCCCCGAGTTTTCGGACGAAATGGAATATATGGAGATCAACCCGGTCTGGAATGTTCCGCGCTCGATTACGGTCAAGGAATACCTGCCGCAGATGCAGCGCAATCGGAATGCTGTCAGCTATTTAAAGCTGTATAATTCGCGGGGCCAGCAGGTGAGCCGGGCCAACGTAAATTTTGCGGCCTATAATGCCCGCAATTTTCCGTTTGACCTGAAGCAGCCGCCCAGCAATCGCAATGCCTTGGGGCTGGTCAAGTTCATGTTCCCGAACAAATACAACATCTACCTGCATGACACCCCATCCAAAAGCCTGTTTCAGCGCAACTCGCGTGCGTTCAGCCACGGCTGTATCCGTCTGCAGCAACCCTTTGAATTCGCCTATGCGTTGTTGGCCAAGCAAGAGGCCGATCCCAAAACCTATTTTGACACGCGCCTGAAATCGGGCCAGCAGCAACAGGTGAAGCTGAAAAAGAAGGTGCCGGTGCATATTATCTACCGCACGGCCTTTACGCAGGCCAAAGGCCACATGCAGTATCGCGAAGATGTCTATGGCCGTGATGCGTTGATCTGGAATGCCTTGCAAAAGGCAGGGGTTTCGCTGAACTCGGTTCAGGGCTAAACATCGCCCCTGTCACAAGGGGTTGGTCCATGGCTTATACAGTTGAACAAATCGCACAGGCGCTTGGGGCAAAGGCTCTGGGCGCCTTTGACATTGTTATTGATCGCGCGGCCGAGCCGGGCGACGCCGGACCGCGCGACATCGCCTTGGCGATGAAGCCTGCCTATGCCGAGGGATTGGCACAGGGGGCGGCGCGCGCAGCAATGCTATGGGACGGTGCCGAC
The DNA here is from genome assembly GCA_027214255.1 of Roseovarius aestuarii. Lineage (GTDB taxonomy): Bacteria > Pseudomonadota > Alphaproteobacteria > Rhodobacterales > Rhodobacteraceae > Roseovarius > Roseovarius aestuarii_A. The sequence continues at coordinate 190,653 of JAPWHL010000002.1, read as the reverse complement.
TGGCAGGCGCTGGGGCTGGAGGCGGCCATCTTGGTGCCGCGCCCGCGCTATGCAATGGCTGGTCTGACTGCGATGTTGGATCTGGGCGAAGGGTGGGACGATGGGGTGCACCCATCCGCAGTGATTCACCCCGACGCGGTCATCAGCAAGGATGCGCATATCGGCCCTCTGGTTGTGATCGGTGCGCGCGCAGAGATCGGTGCCGGGACGCGGATCGGCCCACAGGTCAGCATTGGTGTCGATGCCAAGATTGGCGCCGAGTGCTTGCTGCGCGAAGGCGTGCGTATTGCCGCGAGGGTGCAGATCGGGAACCGGGTGATCATCAACCCCGGTGCGGTTTTGGGGGGCGACGGGTTCAGCTTTGTTACACCAGAAAAATCCGCCGTCGAGAATGTCCGCGACAGTCTGGGGGACCAAGGCGATGCCACGGCACAATCTTATGCACGCATCCATTCCTTGGGGTCTGTCCGGATCGGGAATGATGTCGAGATCGGTGCTAACACCGTGATCGACCGAGGCACCATCCGTGACACCGTAATCAATGACCGCTCGAAATTGGATTCGGCGGTTATGATTGGCCACAATACGATTATCGGCACGGACACATTGGTCTGCGGCATGGCTGGCACGGCAGGATCGGCGCAGATCGGCAATAACGTCGTTCTGGGTGGGCGCGTCGCGGTGGCAGACAATATTTTCGTTGGCGATGGTGCCATCATCGGCGGTGGTTCGGGAGTGGTCAGCAATGTACCCGCCGGTCGGGTGATGATGGGGTATCCGGCCATAAAAATGGACGCTTACGTGGAAATGTACAAACATTTGCGCCGCTTGGGACGTGTGGTGCGTGATGTCGCAGATCTTAAAAAATCTGTTTTCAAGGATGGGCGCAGCGATTAATGCGTTTTGCATCGAATTTTGTGCCTGATTGTCATAATAGACCGTCATACCCCTAGGAACGCACATGTCTTTCCTTCCTGGCCAAAGGGTGGGGGGACGCCGAAAGCCTTGGGAAAAGGCGCACCGCTTACAGGAGCGAAACCATGAGCATCCAAAACCGCGTAATTGCGATCATTTCAGAACAGGCCTTGCTGGACCCCCAAGACGTAACAGTGGACAGCACGTTGGAAGAGTTGGGCATCGACAGTTTGGGATTGGTCGAAAGCATCTTTGCCATCGAAGAAGCATTTGACGTGTCGGTTCCGTTCAACGCGAATGAGCCATCCGCCAGCGATTTTGATATCTCGACCGTGGGATCGATTGTTGCCGGGGTCACGCAGCTGATCAAAGAGCAGTCGTGAAACGCGTTGCTATCACCGGTGCGGGTACGATCAACGCGTTGGGCCATGATGTGCCCGCCACGTTAGAGGCCATGCGCGAAGGCCGGTGCGGGATTGGCCCGTTGAAAATCCGCGATGTCGAGCGTCTTGCGATCCGGATCGGCGGTCAGGTCCATGGGTTCGATCCGGAAACACAATTCAACCGGCAGCAACTGTCGCTTTATGATCGGTTCACGCAATTTACCTTGATCGCGGCACGACAGGCCATCGCGCAATCCGGGTTGGAATTTTCGGGCGCGCTGTCTGCGCGCACCGGAGTTGTTTTAGGAAATTCTGGCGGTGGCATGACCACGCTGGATGACAATTACCGCAGCGTCTATGAGGATGGCAAAAATCGTGTGCATCCTTTCGTGGTTCCCAAGCTGATGAACAACGCGGCGGCCAGCCATGTGTCGATGGAATTCAACCTCAAAGGACCATCTTTTACCGTGTCCACGGCCTGCGCGTCGTCCAATCACGCCATGGCACAGGCGTTTCAGATGATCCACGGGGGCGCGGCATCTGTGATGGTCACTGGCGGATCAGAATCCATGCTGTGTTTTGGTGGGGTTAAGGCGTGGGAAGGCCTGCGGGTGATGTCCAAGGACGCTTGCCGCCCTTTTTCGGCCAATCGCAATGGCATGGTACAGGGCGAAGGTGCCGGCATTTTCGTGTTTGAGGAATACGAGCACGCGCGCGCGCGTGGGGCTGATATTTTGGCTGAAGTCATTGGATATGCGATGTCTTCTGATGCGTCCGATATCGTGATGCCGTCGCGTCAAGGAGCGGCGCGCACGATTCAGGGGGCGCTGCAGGATGCGCGGCTGAACCCCGAGGATGTGGGCTATATTAATGCGCATGGCACCGGTACCGCAGCCAATGACAAGACCGAATGCGCGGCGGTGGCCGATGTGTTCGGAGTGCATGCTGACAATTTGATGATGTCTTCGACCAAATCCATGCATGGACACTTGATCGGTGGCACAGGGGCGGTCGAGCTGCTGGCCTGTATCATGGCCGTGCGCGACGGCGTTATTGCGCCCACGATCGGCTATCAAGAGGCAGACCCGGAATGCGGGCTGGATGTCGTTCCCAACGAAGCGCGAGAGGCCGACGTTGATGTTGCGCTTAGCAATGCCTTTGCCTTTGGAGGGCTGAACGCGGTGCTGGCGCTGCGGCGCGCCAGCTAACAGTTTTCGGGGCAGGGGCGTCGTATCGAACCTGCCGCAAAGTAGGCGCCGCTGTCGCCGCCCGTATGATGCCCCACGCCAGTACATTGTCGAATGAGGCGCATAGAAAACAGCGCACAAAAAAAACGGCCCCTCAGTGGGGGCCGTTTGAAATCTGTGGCAACGGTTTCGGTTACTCGGTAAAGGCACCGACCGCCGTATAGCCAGCGGTAAAACCGGTCAATGAGACCGAAATCTTGACTTGCTGGTCCGGCGCACGTGCAGGGACAAGGCCGATGGTGGCTTTGTTGCCGCGTTTGAACGCGTTGATATCGGCCTCTGTCAGGGCCAATTGAGCGACACAGCCAGCTTCGGTGCAGACCCGGTACGGGTATGTCTTGGCGGTACCGCCGTCGACCGACAGGCTCAGTTCCTTTGTCAGCAGGGTCATCAGCGGGACGATAACCGTTGCGCCCGCAACTGCCGGTGGCTGACCGTCCAGCTTGAAGATGCTGAACTCGGCAACTGGGTTGCCATCTGCCTCGCGCAGCAATTGATACAACTGGCAGGGGTCTTCGCCCTCGGGGTTACGGAAACACCGCAGGTTCCAGTCGCCGTGCTGTTCTTTGATATAGATTGCAGGTTCTTCCGGGGCGACTTCGCGGCCCTCTGAAAAGGCGGGTTCGCTGGCGGTGCCTTCGGTGGCGTCAGATGCCGCCTCTGCCGTGGGCTCATCGGTAGTGGTCTCGCCAGTGGCATCCTGAGCGTGGGATATGGATCCCAAACCAAGGGCGAAGGCAAAGGACAGAATGGAAAGTGATTTGGGCATAGTTCCCCCATCGAATTTTTGAAAGACTTGGGCGCTCTATCATGGTGTGCGCCAAGTGTCAGGATAAAATGCCATGCCAAGGCAAAGCGCAAGGCGGAATTCCGCGTGCTTACAGGTGGCTAACAGGGATGCAGATCACTATATGGCAGGCCTCAGCGCCAAAACCAGGCTATGAAACAGAAAGAAGGGACCAAATGGTCCCTTCTCCCGTAGTCTCCCTGCCGGACTGGCCGACTTAGTAATTGAACCCGACGCTAGGACAGATCGGAATCGTCGTCAACAGCCAAAAACTGGGAAAACTGCTTAAAAAGGGCCGCACCCGAAGGCGCGACCAGTCTGACAGGGAGGAAGTCATTCCGTCACCAAGAGGACATGAAGCGACGGAATGCGTTTATACTGGCGGGAATTCGTTAAATTAGTATGTTCAACCAGAACAATTGAGAAATCAAAGGGGCAGGTACTTGCAAAACCACATATTTATTGGTGGCGGCGGACCAGAGTACGGTGCGGCGCAGGGGCTGGCTCTGAAATATGCCAACCGTCACGGTTTGATCGCTGGGGCCACGGGCACCGGCAAAACGGTGACGTTGCAAATTCTGGCCGAAGGGTTTGCGGATGCTGGCGTACCGGTGTTCTTGTCAGACGTCAAAGGCGACCTGTCCGGCCTTGCAGAAGCAGGCAGTGAGACTTTCAAACTGCATGAGGCTTTTAGCAAACGTGCCGCGACTATCGGGCTGACAGAATATGCCTATCGCGCCTATCCGGTGACGTTTTGGGACTTGTTCGGTGAACAGGGTCATCCTGTGCGTACCACTGTTGCGGAAATGGGGCCGCTGTTGCTCAGCCGTCTGATGGAACTCAGCGATGCGCAGGAAGGCATCATGAATATTGCCTTTCGTGTCGCTGACGAGCAGGGTATGCCGCTGCTGGATCTAAAGGATTTGCAGGCGTTGCTCGTGTGGGTCGGTGAAAACCGCGATAGCCTGTCGCTGCGCTATGGCAATGTGTCGCCGCAATCGGTCGGGGCAATCCAGCGTCAGTTGATGGTGCTGGAAAATCAGGGCGGCACACAGTTGTTCGGGGAACCGGCACTGGACCTTTCGGATCTGATGCAGACCGGCGCGGACGGACGGGGACAGATCAATATCCTTGCTGCGGACAAGCTGATGGGCGCGCCGCGCCTCTACGCCACATTTCTGCTGTGGCTGCTGTCCGAGTTGTTTGAAACCCTGCCAGAGGTGGGCGACCCGGACAAACCCGAGCTGGTGTTCTTTTTCGATGAAGCGCATCTATTGTTTGACGACGCGCCCAAGGCGTTGGTCGACAAGGTTGAACAGGTGGCGCGGCTGATCCGCTCCAAGGGGGTAGGGGTCTACTTCATCACTCAGAACCCGGATGATGTCCCCGAGGATATTTTGGGGCAGTTGGGCAACCGCGTACAGCACGCCCTGCGGGCCTTCACCGCGCGCGACCGCAAGGCGCTTAGCCGGGCTGCGGAAACCTATCGTCCCAATGCGCGTTTCAGCACTGTGGACGCGATCCGCGATGTCGGTGTGGGCGAAGCGGTGACATCCATGCTGGAAGACAAGGGCGTGCCGGGCATAGTCGAGCGCACGTTGATACGCCCGCCGTCATCCAAACTGGGCCCAATCACAGCCACAGCTCGCGCCTCCGTGATGCAAGCCTCCCCAGTGGCGGGGAAATACGAGACGCTGATCGATCGCCGCTCGGCCTATGAAATCCTGACAGCTCGGGCCGAGGAAGCGGCTAAACAGGCTGAAACCGCCGAAGTGGAAGCCGAAGAAACATCCGTTGCCGAACGCGAATTCAACGCAGGTCGACGGTATTCGGGCAAACGCGTCAGTCGTTCGACCGCGCGCCGTGACGCGGCCGAGGATGGATTGGGCACCCAGCTGGGCAAAGCCGTTGCTGGCGCGGTCATGAAAGAACTGAACGGCACGACAGGCCGGCGGCTGGTCCGCGGTATTCTGGGCGGGCTATTCAAAGGCCGATAAATCAAGCGAGGCAGGTGGTGGATCGCAGTCCACCTGCCCGTCATGATGCTTAACGCGTCGTCATGACGGCTGTCAGGATCAATGTAACCGTCAGGATAGCAAGCATCTCGTGCATGTTTTTGCTGCTGGTATCGATGGCATCCTGAGCCACGACCTGTGGTGACACGTTCGGATCGGCAAGGCTGCCTGCCCAGGCGCTTGCGCCCAAAATGCTTAGAGCCACGGTTAGGCCAGTAAGTGTTTTTTTCATTTTTCCTCCCCCAAGGAATGTCGCACAAGAACATTAGAGACTCATACGTATGGTGGTCAAGACGAGGCTAGCCATGCACCTTGGTTAACGCTAAGTTGTTTCCAACGGGGAAACAAAGCGTAAAACAACAAAAGGGGCAGCCAGATGTCAGGCCGCAAAACCACAGGCTCCAAGACGAAATCCAGCACGCATAGTGCCAGTCGCGCAACCGCCAAGCCACCCATGCCACCGCATGCCCTACGCGGGGCAGGCGTGGTGACCACTGGCGTGCCCGCGCCACAGTCACATGTGGACAAGCTGGCCGAAGCCGCCGCAAAAACGCTGAAGTCGCCATCTTCGGGGGCTCCGAAGGCGGCAAAGAACGAGACGCCTGACAACGCAGCGGATACCGTGGGCACAGACGCGATTGAACTGAAAAAACAGGAACTGATCGCCTTGATCGTCGAACGTTCGGATGTCGCCAAGAAATACGCGAAACCCGTGATCGAAGCGATGCTGGACGTGTTGGGCGAGGCATTGGCCGAAGGCCGTGAACTGAACTTGCAGCCAATGGGTAAGATCAAGCAAAACAGGGTCAAGGAAACAGCCAAAGCCCGTGTAATCGTTGCCAAGATTCGCCAACAAAAGCCCGGTGCATCCGGACAGGATGGCGTGTCAGCAAACACCAAAGAAGCGGTTGCAGACGCAGCAGAGTGACGCTAAATAGCGGCGCAGGGGTGATTAGCTCAGTGGTAGAGCGCTTCGTTCACATCGAAGATGTCAGGAGTTCAAATCTCTTATCACCCACCATTCTACCTCGTGCCAGACCTTGCGCTTGACGTTGACGTGTCCTTGAAAATTGCAGCCCAGATATGAATGCCTCCCCAATTCCCGATTGGCCCGAAATCTGGTTCCTGCGCCACGGTGAGACGGAATGGAACCTGCAGGGGCGCATACAGGGCCATCAGGATTCGCCTTTGACGGCGCAAGGGCGCATGCAGGCGGGGCAGCAGGCTAAAATCATCCACGACATTGCCGAACAGGTGGCGCAGGGCGCACAGGACGGGGCAGGTGATCTGTTCGTGTCTCCTTTGGGGCGAGCGCGACAGACGGCGGCGCTCGCATTGCCCGGACACAGGCCCATCGTTGATCCACGGCTGGCCGAGATCGCCACAGGTGAATGGGAAGGCAAATTAAAGCGTGAATTGCCTAAAGGTGCCAATGATTTGGTGGTTTACTCAAATGCGCCGGGTGGCGAAGGGATGGCTCAATTGATCGCGCGGGTGCGCAGCTTTGCCGATGATCTGACGGGCCCCAGCATCGTGGTGTCGCACGGGTTGTGGGGGCAGGTGTTGCGCGGGCTGGCTCAGGGTATGGCGCCGGATGTGATGGGGGCACAGAGCAATCTGCAGGGCTGCGTCTATCATATCCGGGCCGGACAGGTGACATGCCTTGGACCTGCAGGCGTCATTGAATAGATCTTTGCGCCGAAATGGGCGGGCGAACCGTTGGGGTAGGTTTTAACAATCCTATTGACGGTTTTTTTCGACAGACACCGAGCGGCGCTGTTTAACATTCATTTTTTGAGAACAATCTGAAACATAGATTGCGTCGAAATCTCATAAAATCTGCAATCTGGACGGATAGAGTGAAAGAGGCCCTTGCCAGCGGAGAAACCGCAGTGTAACAGGCCGCGCAAGGGGTGATTAGCTCAGTTGGTAGAGCGCTTCGTTTACACCGAAGATGTCGGGAGTTCGAGTCTCTCATCACCCACCACTTTCACTAAATGACAGGTTGCAATGAACCCGTGCAGAATCTGCATGTGTTGCGTGAATTCAGCGCCTTAACGGACGCGCCTTATGTCCGGTGGATGCGTGATTGACCGCATACATTGCGGTCGGGGGCTGCTGATACAGCCCCCGGACAAGATCAGTCTTTCGGCTGGCACAATGCATCTAGGATGCGGGCCCAACTGCGCGTGCCTTTGTGAAAGCTTTCCATATCATATTTTTCGTTGGGAGAATGGATGGCGTCATCGTCTTTGCCAAAACCGATCAGCATCGCATTCATACCCAAAACCGTTCCGAAATGCCCGGCGATTGGGATTGAGCCACCACAGCCGACATAGGCAGCCTCTTGGGGCCATTCATCGCTCAGCGCGACGCGCGCAGCCTCGAAGGCGGGGTCATCCGTGCGCATGATGCCTGCACTGCTGCCGCCATGGGCGGTAAAGCTGATCTTGCAATCGGCGGGCAGGCGGGCCACTGCGTGGGCGCGGAACGCATCGCGCACCCGGTCGGGTATCTGACCTTCCACCAACCGAAAACTGACCTTGGCCGAGGCTTTGGCGGGCAAAACGGTTTTGAAGCCAGCGCCGGTGTAACCGCCCCAGATTCCGTTTACCTCGGCGGTGGGGCGCGACCAGATCATTTCCAATGGCATGCGATCCGCTTCGCCTGCTGGTACGCTTAGACCGACATCGCCAAGGAAGCTGGCATGATCAAAACCCAACCCATCCCATTGCGCGCGCATCTGTGGCGTGAGGTCGGGAATGCCATCATAGAATCCGTCCAATGTCACGCGACCGGTTTCATCATGAAGATCGGCCAGGATCTGGCTGAGAACGCGGATCGGATTGATGGCCAGTCCGCCAAAGAAACCGGAATGCAGGTCCATGTCCGGGCCGGTCACTGTCAATTCTTCGGTCACCATGCCGCGCAACATAGTGACGATGGCGGGCGTCTTGGATTGGAACATGCCCGTGTCACAGATCAGGGCCAGATCGGCGCGCAATTCGTCCGCGTGCTGCTCCATGAAGGGCACCAGCGAAGGCGATCCTGATTCTTCTTCGCCCTCGAAAAAGAATGTGATGCGGCAGGGCAGGCTTCCGTTGACGTCACGATAGGCGCGGCACGCCTCGACGAACGTCATTAACTGTCCTTTGTCGTCGCTAGTCCCCCGTCCACGAATGACCTGACCTTTGGCGGTGTCTTCGACACGCGGATCGAAGGGGTCGTTGGTCCATAACTCAATCGGATCAACGGGCTGAACGTCATAATGTCCGTAGAACAACAGGTGCGGACCTGTGCCGCCCTCATTGACATGCCCTACCACCATCGGATGGCCGGGGGTCTCTCGCTTTTGTGCATCAATCCCAATGCTTTGCAAGTCTTTCACCAGCCAGTCAGCCGCGTCCTGGCAGGCTCCGGAATACTCGGGATCGGTCGAGATCGACGGGATGCGCAGAAATTCCAGCAGACGCTCGGTGGCGTTGGGCAATTGGTCGTCGATACGTGACAGGATGGCGCTTAGAGACATGGGTGGGCCTTTGAGTTTGGGCAATCTTGCGCCAGAACCTAACAGGCCAGGCGACGCTGTCCAACCAAGTGTCGCAGGTCAGACATAAATCGACGCCGCCTTGACATGGATCAACGCCACACAGGCGCGGCAATTTGTAACTTCTTGCAGAGCTTGAATGCGATCTATATCCATTCTAATAAATGAATACCTGCGTTTTTACGCTCTCGTCCGGTGGTGCCACGCGACATAAGACCGGAAATTTCGACAAGACCACAAAGGGGATGGCCGTTGACGCATGCCATGAACTACTCGGCTAAATTGGATGAGGCCATTGGCCGCTTGCATGAAGAGGGGCGGTATCGCACCTTTATCGATATCGAGCGTCGTCGCGGCCAGTTTCCGCATGCAACATGGCGTCGCCCTGACGGTAGCGAAAGACCGATTACGGTTTGGTGTGGCAATGACTATCTAGGTATGGGACAGCACCCCGTTGTATTGAACGCCATGCATGAGGCGATTGACGCAACAGGCGCCGGATCTGGCGGGACGCGCAACATTTCTGGAACCACGATCTATCACAAACAGCTCGAGGCCGAGCTGGCTGATTTGCATGGCAAAGAATCCGCTTTGCTGTTTACCAGCGCTTATATCGCGAACGACGCGACTTTAAGCACGCTGCCTAAATTGTTCCCCGGACTCATAATTTATTCGGACGCGCTGAATCACGCCAGCATGATTGAAGGTGTGCGCCGCAATGGCGGGGCCAAACGGATTTTCCGTCACAATGATCTGGACCACCTGCGCGAATTGCTGGAGGCGGATGATCCATCCGCTCCCAAGCTGATCGCGTTCGAGTCGGTCTATTCCATGGATGGTGATTTCGGCCCCATCGAGGCGATCTGTGATTTGGCAGATGAATTCGGCGCGCTGACCTATATTGACGAAGTACATGCCGTTGGGCTTTATGGCCCACGTGGCGGTGGAGTAGCCGAACGTGACCGCCTGATGCATCGACTGGACATCATCAACGGGACCTTGGCCAAAGGGTATGGTGTGATGGGCGGTTACATCGCTGCATCTGAAAAAATGTGCGATGCTATAAGATCTTATGCGCCGGGGTTCATCTTTACGTCGTCTTTGGCGCCGGCTGTTGCTGCCGGGGCTGCGGCCAGTGTTGCCTTTTTGAAGCGAGATCAGGAGCTGCGCGAACAGCACCAGACGCAGGCTAAAATCCTGAAGTTGCGTCTAAAAGGATTGGGCATGCCGTTGATTGATCATGGCAGCCATATCGTGCCTGTGATCGTCGGAAATCCGGTTCACACAAAGAAACTAAGCGACATGTTGTTGGACGGGCACGGCATTTACGTACAGCCCATCAACTTCCCGACGGTGCCGCGCGGAACCGAGCGTTTGCGCTTTACTCCGTCACCGGTCCACGGGCCCAACGAGATGAATCAGCTGATTAACGCGATGGATGAACTGTGGAGCCATTGTGCGCTGAATCGCGCCGAACTGTCTGCCTGAGCGCTTGGCGCGTGCAATAAAAGCTGCGATATGCTAAGTTGATGGAAACAAAAGGGCAGACTCGAATCGGAATGGTCGAGGAAAAGCTCGTTGAGATCAAAAGGGCAGGTTGCATGATGTTGCGTCGTTTTTCGCGCGCCAAAGTCGTAGAAGAGGAAGAGCAACGTGGCTTTGACTCGTATGATTTGCGCCTTGGCGATCTTATGCGCGGCGAACGGGCCACTTTGGGCAAATCCCTTCTTGATGTAGAGCGCGAACTGCGGATTAAGGCCAGCTATGTGGCTGCAATCGAGAACGCCACCCCAGAAGCCTTTGATACTCCTGGGTTTATTCCGGGTTACGTGCGCTCGTATGCGCGGTATCTGGGGATGGATCCAGATCGTGCCTTTTCGACATTTTGCACAGAAAGCGGTTTTTCGATTGCGCATGGTATGTCCGCAGCGGCGTCGTCTGTGCGTCGCAATAACGACGTGGTGCCGCGTGCAACATCTGGGCGCGGCGATGACCGCCTGACCCGTCCCAACACACCTTTCATTCCGGCCTCGGAAAGCATGTTTTCGCGAATCGAGCCGGGGGCCATCGGGTCGGTTACCGTGTTGATCGCGTTGATCGCGGCCATCGGGTATGGCGGCTGGAGTGTGTTGAACGAGGTACAGCGCGTACAGGTTGCGCCAGTGGAAAACACACCTGACGTGCTGGCGGACTTGGATCCGCTGGCCGGGGTGCGGCCGGTTTCGTCAGGATCGGATCAGGCCAACAGATTGCCCGGTCAGGGAGGTGATGTGGTCGCCTCTGCCGGATTTACTGCCCCGCGCGAGGATACGCTGGATCGGCTGTATCGCCCCGAAGCACTGGACGTGCCGGTTATGGTCGCGCGCGACGCGCCTATTTCTACGCTGGACCCAAGGATGGGCGGTACGTTGGTCGCGCAATCCAATGCCGCCTCTGACGACGAAACGGACTCTGGTGCAATTGCGGCAGCCATCGCTTCGGCAATCGGTACGCAAACGCCGACACCAACACCGCAAGTCGTTGCCGAGGGAACGCCTGGCGTTCAAATGGTCGCTGTGAGGCCTGCATGGGTCCGTGTACGCGCCGCAGACGGATCGGTGATCTTTGAGGGCATCATGAACGCGGGCGACACATATGATGTCCCAAATACCGAAGTCCCCGCGACGTTGCGCGTTGGGGAATCGGGCGCGATCTATTTCACGGTCAATGGACAGCACTATGGCCCCGCAGGCCCGCGTGGGTCCGTTACATCCAGTCTGGCCTTGGCGCCTGACATGCTGAGCGAGAAATTGGCGCTTGCCGATCTGACCCGCGATTCCGACCTGGAACGCTATGTCGCCGAGCTACAGGCCCAGCCCGCGCAGTAACCGCTTAAAGTGGCGCGTTTTTTCCTTGGCATATCTTGGCGTACAGGCCTGTCCAGCGATTGAAGATCGTCCATCGACCACTTATTGTTGCTAAAGAAGATTTACTGACACACACTCGCGCGCCCCGTTTTTCGGGGATTGGAGCCCCGCATGTCGCTGAACCACATTCGCCCGTGGCGTAACATTTACCGTCGCGAAAGCCGTCAAATCCATGTCGGGTCTGTTCCGGTTGGGGGCGGTGCGCCGATTTCGGTCCAGACAATGACCAATACGCTGACCACCGACATCGCCGCCACTGTAGCACAGGTTCAGGCGGCGGCGGATGCGGGGGCTGATATCGTGCGCGTCTCGGTCCCGGATGAAGCATCCTCGAAAGCGTTGAAACAGATCGTGGCCGAGTCACCCGTGCCTTTGGTCGCGGACATACATTTCCATTACAAGCGCGGGATCGAAGCAGCCGAGGCGGGGGCTGCCTGTCTGCGGATCAACCCAGGCAACATCGGCAGTCCCGAGCGTGTCCGCGACGTTATTGCAGCGGCGCGTGATCATGGCTGTTCGATCCGCATCGGCGTAAATGCGGGATCGTTAGAAAAACACCTGTTGGACAAATACGGTGAACCTTGCCCCGACGCGATGGTGGAAAGCGGATTGGAACATATCCGCATCCTTCAGGACAATGATTTTCACGAATTCAAGATCAGCGTAAAAGCTTCGGATGTTTTCATGGCCTCGGCAGCCTATCAGCAATTGGCCGAAGCCACAGACGCGCCGATCCATCTGGGAATAACAGAGGCCGGTGGTTTGATAAGCGGCACTGTAAAATCCGCCATCGGCATGGGCAGCCTGTTATGGGCTGGAATCGGTGACACGATCCGCGTCAGCCTGTCCGCCGACCCGGTGGAAGAGGTCAAAATGGGATTTGAGATCCTCAAATCCTTGGGACTGCGTCACCGGGGCGTCAATATCATCAGCTGTCCCAGCTGCGCACGTCAGGGCTTTGATGTGATCAAGACTGTTGAGGCGCTAGAACAGCGGCTAGAGCATATTAAAACACCGATGAGCCTGAGTATCATCGGCTGTGTTGTTAACGGGCCCGGTGAGGCCCTGATGACCGACGTCGGCTTTACCGGCGGGGGGGCAGGGTCCGGCATGGTCTATCTGGCGGGCAAGCAAAGCCACAAGATGAGCAATGAGGCGATGATTGACCATATCGTCGAACAGGTTGAAACCCGTGCCACCCAGATCGAGGCCGAGGCGACAGCAGCAGACGAAGCCGCAGAATAGACCCTTTTTGTAGCAAGAATGAAAAACGCCGCGTGCCCAGTGAATTGGGCGCGCGGCGTTTATCTGTAATTCTGGGCTTACTCGCCGCGAATTTCGGCCACGATCTGCTGCATGCCGTCAAACGGGACGTATCCACGCACCATCTGGTTTTGCATCACGAATGATGGTGTGCCAGAAATATTCAATGCCCCGGCCAATGCTCGGTTTGCGTCAATGACGGCGGTTACGTCGTCACTGTCCATTGCGGCCATGATCACATCCGCATCCAGATCCAGCGCCTCGGCCAGACGGCGCAGGCCAGGTTCCGCGATCTCACCGTTATAGGCCATCAGTGCGTCGTGCACGGCCTCATAGGCGTCGTCGCCCAGCGTCTGTTTGGTCGCGATAGCAAAGCGTGACGCCATAGTGGAGCCTTCTCCGAGGATTGGGAATTCCTTGATAATCAGGCGGATATTGTCATCCGAGGCGATCAGCTTGTTGACCTCTGGAAAGGCCTTGCGGCAGTATCCACAACGGTAGTCCATGAATTCGACGATCGTGACATCCCCATCAGGATTGCCACCAACCCAAGAAAACCCATCGTTGAAAATGGCATCGGCATGGGCGTCCAGAAGATCCGCATCATTGGCGGCCGCCAGTCGTTCCTGACGTTGCTCCATGACGGCGACCGCCTCAAAGATCACTTCTGGGTTTTCCAACAGATAGGCGCGCACCTGTTCACCGAACGCGTCGCTTTCGGCCGCGCTCATGTCATTAAGATCCAATGCGGCAACAGGGCCGGCAAGGGTCAGCCCGAAGGCGATTGCGGTAAGGGTCTGACGTGTCATTGCACGATCTCCGATCATCGTTTGGCGGCTTTCGCCGCAGAAAGCACATCCTGCGCCCGTTGCCAACCTCCCGAACCCCGTGGCAACAGCCCCGAGGCGCGTTTGGCGTGGATTTCGGCATCCTTCAGCCGACCTACCAGCGCATATCGTTCGGCTGTTAACAGAGAAGCCATGCCGTTGTTACCCGACTTTGCATAGGCCACCGCCAAATCGCGCATCACCCGCGCATCACGCCCATCGCGCGCGCGGGCCTTTTCCAACACTTGCAAGACTTTGGCGGTTTGGTTTTGCGCCATGAGAGCGCGCCCGTAACTACCTAGAATCAAGGGATGATTGGGTGCGGCATTCACGGCACGCGCATAGGCAGCGGTGGCGGCGGCAAACTGTCGGTGCTCCATCAATATCTGGCCGCGCAACTCATGATAATAGGCATCATTGGGGCGCAGAGCTATGGCGCGATCCATCGAGGCCAGTGCCTTGCGCAGATTGGATTGCCGGTGCCATGCAATCGCCTTGCGCATATGCCCCACATCGGCAAAGCCGGATTCCCCGGCGCGGGCCAGCGTCCATTTAGGACTGCGCTGAAACGCTGAAAGTTTACCTTTGGCGCGGGCGAACCAATAAAGATCGCTGTTGGTCGGCTTGATCTTGCCCTCGTAGGTGGCGGTCAGGCGGCGCAGCACGCGCAGGCGATCCGCAGACAGGGGATGGGTGCGCGCGTATGGGTCTTGACGGCCAACCGACAGGGCTTCTTGACCGCGAAAGATGTCCATGACGTCGACCATGCCCGTCGGGTCCAGCCCGGCGCGTACCATATACCGTACGGCGGCATTGTCGGCGCTGCTTTCCTCGGCCCGGGTATGGGCGAAAAACAAGCGCGAGGCGCTGCTTTGGACGCCCAGCGCGACCCCCGCTGCGGCCTGAGCATTGCCACTGGCAGCCCCTGCCGCGGCCGCCAAAACCAGACCCAGCCCTGCGGCTGTGCGCGCGTTGCGCAAGTTAACAGGGCGACGCACCAGATGGCCATTGGCGATATGGGCGGCCTCATGGGCCAGAACGCCTTGGATCATTTGGGGCGAGGTCATTTTCAACAACAACCCCGAGTGGATAAAGATATTGTCGCGATCCACCACAAAGGCATTCAGATTGCGATCGTCGATCATCAGTATACTGACTCGTGATGCGTTCAATCCTGCGGATTTCAGCACTGGCGCGGCCAGTTGTTTTAACGCGTGTTCGATATCAGGATCGCGCAGCAAAGTTACCGCGCGCGCTTGCGTGACCAATACAACGCTGACGCTCAACGCCATAATCAGGCATTTCAGCTGGGTAATGGAATGCAGGTATCGGGTCATGATTGACGTTGCGCCTGTTTCAGTGAGAATGGCAGTTCGCTCAGTCTAGGAAGAATTTCATGCAAAACTCAAGCCGCTCGCGGGTCGATCCCTTTATCGTGATGGACGTGATGGAGGCCGCCCGCAGTGCCGAGGCTGCTGGGCGACACATTATACATATGGAGGTGGGGCAGCCTGGGACGCCCGCCCCCAAAGCCGCGCGCGCCAGCCTGACCCGTGCAATGGACAGCGATCCGATGGGATACACCGTGGCATTGGGGCTGCCTGCGCTGCGCAAGCGGATCGCACAGCTTTACGGTGAATGGTATAATCTTGATCTCAATCCGGCGCGCGTGGTGGTGACTCCCGGATCGTCCGGGGCGTTCATACTGGCCTTTACATCGCTGTTTGATACGGGCGCGCGGGTTGGAATCGGTGCGCCGGGATACCCATCCTATCGCCAAATCCTAAGCGCGTTGGGCCTATGCCCGGTTGATATCCAGACCGCGCCGGAAAATCGCCTGCAACCGGTGCCTGCCGACCTAGAGGGGCTGTCGCTGGATGGGCTGATGGTGGCCAGCCCGGCCAATCCGTCCGGCACCATGTTGAACCGCGAGGCGCTGAGCGCCCTGATGGAGGCCGCAGCGGGGCAGGGTGCGGCGTTTATCTCGGACGAAATCTATCACGGTATCGAATATGAGGCCAAGGCCGTCAGCGCGCTGGAAATCAGCGACGCGTGCTATGTCATCAATTCCTTTTCAAAATATTTCTCGATGACGGGGTGGCGGATCGGCTGGATGGTGGTGCCCGAGGATCATGTCCGCGTAATCGAGCGTTTGGCGCAGAACCTGTTTATCTGCCCACCACATGTCAGCCAGTTGGCGGCATTGGCGGCGATGGGCTGTACCGATGAGTTGCAAGACAACATGGACGTTTATCGCACCAATCGTACCTTGATGCTGGAGGGGCTGCCGGAGGCAGGATTTGATCGCATTGCGCCCCCGGACGGGGCATTTTACGTCTATGCGGATGTGTCGGCCCACACCAAGGACAGCCGCGCCTTCGCATCCGAGATTCTTGAAAAAGCCGGTGTTGCGGTGACGCCGGGGCTGGATTTCGATCCGATACGCGGTGCCCAAACCCTGCGGTTTTCCTATGCGCGCAGTACTGAGGACATTCGTGAGGGGTTGGAGCGGTTGAAAACGTTTATGGCCGCGCGCGTCACGTCACTGGCTTGACGGGCCCGTGACCGAATAAGGGGCGGTGCACGCGCCTTGACGCTCAACTCCAACCTTGGCGCTTTCGCGCCACCTGTTATACTGTGCGCCAAGAGGCCGGAGCCACCGGCACGCCAACATGAGCCAAGCAGTATGATCCGCGCCTTTACCCTTGCTCTTTGCCTGCTATGTGCGGGCCCCATGTCAGCGCAGAGCGGCGATTTTGGGGCGTTGGCACGGCTGGACGCTGGGGCCAGTTCTGTGACCGGTAAGCGAAACGAGGTAAAGATCGATCTGGCCCTCAGCCAAGGGGTTCCGTATCGGGTTTTTGCGTTGGATGCGCCCCCCCGCCTTGTCGTGGATTTCCGCGAGGTCGACTGGGCTGGCACGCTTGGTCCGGAATTATTGAACACTCAAAACGTCAGTGCCCTGCGCGTTGGTGGCTTTCGCCCGGGTTGGTCACGTATGGTGGCTGATCTGGCCGGACCTTTTGCGTTGAGTGATGCGGATATGAAGGTGGATACCGATGCGGGCACCGCGCGTTTGATCCTGACGTTGACGCGCACCACGCCCGAAGAGTTTGCCGCAACGGCAGGTGTGCCGGACATGCCCGGGTGGGATATGCCAAAACCTGCGCAAACCGGTGTCGCCCGCTTGCCGCGTGATCCGGCCGCACCACTGGTTGTGGTGCTTGATCCGGGGCATGGCGGGATTGATCCGGGGGCCGAGTCAGGCGAAGTGATCGAAAAAGATCTGATGCTGAGTTTTGCACGCCAATTGAAAGAAGTGCTGCTGCGCACCGGTGATTTTGAAGTGGTTCTGACCCGCGAAGAAGACGTGTTTGTATCGCTGGAGCGCCGCGTTGCGATTGCGCATCAGGCCGGGGCGGACCTGTTTTTGTCGCTGCACGCGGATTCGCTGGGCGAGGGAAATGCGCGCGGGGCGACTGTTTATGCCCTAAGTCACGATGCAAGCGACGCTGCCAGCGCCGCTTTGGCCGAACGACATGACCGCACCGATATGCTGGCGGGGATTGACCTGAGTGGTACCGACGATGTCGTCGCAGACATCCTGATGGATCTGGCGCGGATGGAAACCCAACCGCGCGCTGATCTGTTGGCGCGTGCGCTGCTACTGGGGATTCGTGAAATGGGCCTGCCATTGAATTCGCGCCCGCGCCGCAGTGCAAGTTTTTCTGTTTTGAAATCCCCGGATATCCCGTCGGTCCTGTTGGAACTTGGATTTTTGTCCAGCGGGCGCGATCTGGGTAATCTGGTGGACCCGGAGTGGCGTGATGCCATGGCCACGGCGATCGTGGATGGGATCGTTGCTTGGGGCCTTGCCGATGCGGCCAATGCGCAACTGGTACGGCAGTAAATTGGCGCTGCGCGGATATCGGCCCAGCTTAGACGCGCTTGTGTTTTGACGGCGGCGTCCGGGGTGCCTATATGAACAGTGAATCCGCACAGTGGGGGCGAGTGTGCTCAGACATTTCCTGACCTTTTTCGGCACAATCTTTAGCCTGATAACCATGGGGATCATGATGATCGCCCTTAGTGTCGGTGCTGTTTTCTATATTTATGGCAGGGATCTGCCCAGCCATCAAAGCCTTGCCAACTATACTCCGCCGACGATCAGCCGAATTTTTTCGGGCGAAGGACGTATTATCGACGAGTTCGCGCGCGAGCGACGCCTCTTTACCCCTGCCGAGGATATCCCGGATCTGGTGAAACAGGCGTTCATTTCGGCCGAGGATAAGAATTTTTATTCTCACTCGGGGTATGATGCGCGCGGCATTGCGGCGGCAGCGTTTGATGCCGTGCGCACACGGGGGCGCGACGTACGTGGTGCCTCGACGATCACGCAGCAGGTGATGAAGAACTTTTTGCTGTCCGGCGACCGACGTCTGGAACGCAAGATCAAGGAAATTATCCTGGCCACCCGGATCGAAGAGACGCTCGACAAGGAGCGTATTCTCGAACTCTATCTGAACGAGATCTTTCTGGGCCAGAATTCGTATGGTGTTGCGGCCGCATCGCAGACCTATTTCAATAAATCGCTCAGCGAACTGGCCCCGCATGAAGCGGCGTTTCTGGCGTCTATGCCTAAGGCTCCTTCGGACTATCATCCGGTGCGCGCCAAAGAACGTTTGAAACAACGGCGGGATTTCGTGCTGCGCGAAATGGCCGAAAATCACTACATTACTGAATCGGTCTATAAGGCCGAAAAGGCACTTCCGCTGCGCTCGGTCCAGAATGGTGATTTTGAACCTTTCTCCCAATCCCTCCCGCCGCGTGATTATTTTACTGATGAAATCCGTCGCCAGCTGAGCCGCGATTTTGGTGAAAGCGAGTTTTTCACTGGCGGTTTGACCGTGCGCGCGACGGTCGACCCCGAAATGCAGGTAGAAGCGGCGATTGCGCTGCAATCCAAGCTTGAGCAGTTTGATCGCGGAATTGGGCGCTGGCGTGGAACAGGTAAAACCATTCCTGTTGAAACACTGGACAACGAAAGCGCATGGCGGGAGGCACTGTCAAACGTCAAAGTGGCGCGAGACATCCAGTTGGACGGTCAATGGTATCCAGCGGTTGTTCTGAAAATCGAAAACCAGCAGATGACAGTCGGAATAGAGGGCGTCACCCCCACAGATGCGGAGCCCTCGGTTATTCCGCGCAAGGATATCGCGTGGCTACCCGGTGACTTCAATGCAACCTTCAAGGTAGGGCAGGTGGTGCATGTCCGGCGCATGGTCAAGGATGGTACGTTCATCCGCTGGACCCTGCGCCAAGTGCCCGAGGTTCAGGGCGGGTTTATGGCGATGGACGTTAACACCGGCCGGGTTATCGCCATGCAGGGCGGATTTTCCTATCAGAACTCGGTCTTCAACCGCGCAACACAGGCCCAACGCCAGCCCGGTTCCAGTTTCAAGCCATTCGTCTATGCCGCCGCACTGGACAGTGGTTACAGCCCTGCAACCATCGTGGTGGACGCCCCGATTGAAATCAACACGCCTCAAGGTCTGTGGCGGCCGCGTAACTCATCCAACAAGTTTTATGGCCCGACGCCGCTGCGCACGGGAATCGAACAGTCGCGAAACCTGATGACCATTCGACTTGCCCAAGAAGTCGGCATGGATGTGGTTGCTTCTTATGCCGAGCGGTTTGGCGTGTATGACGACATGGGGCCGTTCTTGGCCAACTCGCTAGGGTCCGAGGAAACCACGCTTTTTAAAATGGTTGCCGCTTATGCGATGTTCGCCAATGGCGGCGAGCGCGTGGACCCGACACTGGTGGATCGGGTGCAGGATCGCTATGGCCGCACGGTTTATCGCCACGACCCACGCAGCTGTGTCGAATGTGATGATCCCACAATCGCGGCCAATCGCGGCCCGCGCATTGTGTCCAACCGCGAACGTGTGATGGATGCGGTCACTGCCTATCAGTTGACGTCGATGATGCGTGGCGTGGTCCAACGCGGTACCGCCGCAGGAAACGTCAACCTTAGCGTGCCCGTGGCAGGCAAAACCGGTACGACAAACGACGCGCGCGATGTATGGTTTGTTGGCTTTACCAGCAACATCGTTGCCGGATGCTATATCGGCTATGACCAACCGCGCAGCATGGGGCGCGGCGCGTATGGTGCGGGCATGTGTGGGCCGGTCTTTACCAAGTTCATGCGCAAAGCGACGGCCAAATACGGTGGCGGTGAGTTTGACGTTCCCCCCGGCGGCCACTTTATCAAGATCGATCGTTTTACCGGCGCGCGCTTGTCAGATTCTGCATCGGGCCCGAATGTGGTTGCCGAGTATTTCCGCGATGGCGAAGATCCGATCTTTGGTTTGATGTTTGACGGCGGTTTTGCCATGGGCAACGATCTGGAGCTGTTCAAAGATGGGGGCAGCGAAAACGTGAAACAGGTCACCACGTCCAGCGGCTCGACCGGTGTGGTCGGCGAAAAGGCGACGTTCGGATCGATGAGCTCTGGGGGCTTGTACTGACGCGGGCTTGTTAGGTACGCGGCCCGCCCGCCACCCAAGCGTTCGGACTTCGCCAAACGGTGCATCATCTTCGTCGTCCTGCGTCTTGCCCGTCCAGACGGGCTGCGCTACACCATTTTTCACATCAAAGCGTTTCGGGCTTGGGTCAGGGAACCGCCTTGCCCTCGAACCGCTACAGACAAGGACCGGAAATGCGCGCAGAAATCCAATCTCTGACGACCGAGATCGAAAACTCACTGGAGCTTTTGCGCCAGCGGATGGGCTGGGAAACGGCGCCGCACCGGCTGGAAGAATTTAACGCGCGTGTTGAGGATCCAACCCTATGGGATGATCCGGCCAAGGCGCAAAAATTAATGCGCGACCGCCAAAGCCTGGTGGATGCGATGGAAACCCACAATTTGATCCAGCAAGAGCTATCCGATAACATCGAACTGATCGAAATGGGTGAGATGGAGGATGACGCTGGCATCATCACCGAGGCAGAAACAGCCATTCGTGCGCTGCAAAAGCGCGCCGCCAAGAAAGAACTGGAGGCCCTGCTGAACGGCGAGGCAGACGCCAACGATACGTTCTTGGAAATCAACGCAGGCGCGGGCGGTACCGAAAGCTGCGATTGGGCCAGCATGTTGGCGCGGATGTATGTCCGCTGGGCGGAAAAACGCGGTTACACGGTCGAGCTGCAATCCGAGCAGTCAGGCGACGAGGCCGGAATTAAATCCGCCGCTTACAAGATCAGCGGCCACAATGCCTATGGCTGGCTAAAGTCCGAGAGCGGCGTGCATCGTCTGGTGCGCATCAGCCCGTTTGATTCGGCTGCGAAACGGCACACGTCGTTCTGCTCGGTCTGGGTGTATCCAGTGGTGGATGACGACATCGACATCGAAGTGAACCCCGCTGATATCCGGATCGACACCTATCGCAGTTCGGGAGCGGGCGGGCAGCACGTGAACACCACGGATTCCGCCGTTCGGATCACCCACCATCCCACGGGGATTGTGGTTACCAGTTCGGAAAAATCCCAGCACCAGAACCGCGATATCGCCATGAAGGCGCTGAAATCGCGGCTCTATCAACAAGAGCTGGACCGCCGCAACGCGGCCATCAACGAGGCGCATGAGAACAAGGGCGATGCAGGCTGGGGCAACCAAATCCGCAGCTATGTTTTGCAGCCCTATCAAATGGTCAAAGACCTGCGCACCTTGCACGAAACCTCAGATACCAAGGGCGTGCTGGACGGAGACCTGGATCCGTTCATGGCCGCGACCCTTGCAATGGATGTCAGCGGCAAAAGCCGCGCCGAAGCGCAGGGAGACTAGGCGCACGCATTTATAGGTTCGAAGCCCGTCAATAACTGCGGATGGGCTGATCAGGTTTTTTGGGGGGGGGGCTGGTCCATGTCGGATATTCTGAACTTGGGCGCAACAGAGCAACTGGCGTCTATGAAGGCGGGTCAGTTCAGCGCATGCGATCTGATGCGTGCCACCTTGACCCGGATTAAGGAGGTCAACGGTGCGGTCAATGCCGTGGTCTCGCTGCGCGACGAGGAGGCCCTGCTGTCTGAGGCCCGCGCGGCTGACGCGGCTGCGACGCGCGGTTTGTTGCATGGTCTGCCAATCGCCATCAAGGATCTGGCCAATGCGGCCGGGATTCCAACGTCTCAGGGGTCGCCCTTGTTTGCAGGTCAGATTGCGCAGGAGGATGATCCGCATGTGGCCCGGTTGCGCGCGGCCGGGGCGATTGTGATCGGTAAAACCAATACGCCCGAATTCGGGTTGGGCAGCCATACCTATAATCCGGTGCATGGCCGCACCGGCAACCCTTATGCACCCGATCTCAGTTGTGGTGGATCATCCGGCGGTGCGGCTGTGGCTTTGGCGCTGCGGATGACGTCCATCGCGGACGGGTCTGACATGATGGGCAGCCTGCGCAATCCGGCGGGATGGTGCAATGTCTACGGGATGCGGCCCAGCTGGGGCGTGGTGCCCGACGCAGGCCAAGGCGAAGAATTTTTGCATCAGTTGGCGACGAACGGCCCGATGGCGCGCAATCCGACCGATCTGGCATTGTTGCTGGATGTCATGGCAGGGCCCGACCCAATGCAACCCCACGGAAGGGCGTTGGCCGAATCCGCATTTCCCTCAAGCCTGCGGATCGGGTGGCTTGGTGATTGGGGCGGCGCGCTGCCGTTTGAACCGGGCATTCTGGACTTGTGCACCAAGGCTTTGGACGGATTTACAGAACTGGGCGCAGACGTCGCGCCGTTGGACGCGCCATTTTCACGGGATGCCCTCTGGCAGAGTTGGGTGACCCTGCGCAACTGGTCGATCAGCACGTCATTGGCTGATTTGATGGCAGACCCGGCGCACGCCCAACATCTTAAACCCGAGGCGATCTGGGAGGCCACCCAGGGTGCCGCGCTAAGTGCGATGGATGTCCACCGTGCGAGCGTGATCCGTTCGGATTGGTTCCGGTGCACGGCACGTCTGTTTGAACAGGTTGATATTCTGGCGTTGCCGACGGCGCAGGTCTGGCCGTTTGATGGAACATTGGATTGGCCAAAAGAGATCAGCGGGCAAGGAATGGATACCTACCACCGATGGATGGAGGTGGTGATCCCCGCCAGTCTGATTGGCTTGCCATGCGTGGCGGTTCCGGCGGGATTTGGTGCGAACGGTCTGCCCATGGGGCTGCAATTGATCGGGCGGCGTGGGGCGGACCGGGCCTTGCTGCGCGCGGCCGAAGCCTATCACGCCGTTACCGACTGGCCTGCGCGTCGTCCACCGCCGATGCTGCAAAGCTGACTTTGAATTCGATATTTGAGCGCTGGTTCGCCCGCGCTAAGCTGTCCGAATCCGGTCGCAGCCGGAGACGACGCGTTATGGGTGCATGTCGCGAATAGCGGGCGATCCCATAGTGCCAGAGGGAGGACATATGACAAGTAATCGCACATGTGAAATGGGTGTCCCACCCCTTGGCGCGGTCCGCATGCCCATGTTTGGCCGCGCGCTGAGCCGGGGCTGGCATGACATGCGTCGCGCACCAGGTTACGCGATCATCTTTGCCGGGGTCTATGTACTGCTGGGATGGGCTATGGCATGGCTGACGCTGGCCACCGGGCACACCTATTGGCTGGTGTTTGCCGCCGTTGGATTTCCCCTGATCGGGCCGTTTGCCGCGGTTGGGCTGTATGAAGTCAGCCACCGACTGGAACAGGGGCTGCAGTTGGATCGAGCGGAAATCTTTGGCGTGATCGTGCATCAAAGCCGCCGTCAACTGCCCTCGATCTGTGCCATCATCATCATGGTCTTTTTGTTTTGGTTCTTTCTGGCGCACATGATTTTTGCGTTGTTTTTAGGGCATTCGGCGATGACCAACGTGTCCTCATCCTACGAGGTGTATCTGACCTCCCAAGGGCTGAGCATGCTGGGCGTTGGCACGCTTGTCGGCGGGTTGTTCGCGCTGTTGATCTACATGATCACGGTGATTTCCCTGCCCCTTTTGCTGGATCGTGAGGTGGATTTCGTTACCGCGATGATCACCAGTTTTCAGGTAGTTACGCAATATCCTGGGCCGATGTTGGCTTGGGCCGTGTTTGTCGCGCTGATCACGTTTTTGGCGATGGTGCCGGGGTTTGTGGGCCTGTTTGTCGTGCTGCCGCTTTTGGGGCATGCGACGTGGCACCTCTATCGCCAGATATGTGAGGCCGGAGTCGAAACCTAGGGTGGCACTTTGGCAAGGCCGCCTATTCTTCGCGCCCGTGCTGGACCAGCCGGGCGTGCAGGGCATGGGCCTGCGCCGCGCCAGCCTCAAGCGCGAAAACATAGGCGTGGGTTAGGTAAAAACAGGCGGCGTCCAGATCGTTTGAGTTGTCCGCCGCCTGCGTGTAAAGCCGGATCAACGCAGCGGAATCATGGACGGCATGCGCCTCAATCATTGCGGCGTCCAAATTTTCGGCCGGTTGTTTCGCTGTCATTCCGCCGCTTTCGCCATCGCGCGTCTGGTTTCCACCTTGGTGGCGACCCAATCGTGAAAGCAGTGTGTGGGGCTGTCCATCACCGGGGAAAACCGTCCGCCGTCAAACTGGTCCGCATGACGGCCCTTTTGCATACCCTCGACGACGAAAATATCCTCTTCGAACACGGTTTTCCACAGTTGGGCATTGCGTGCGCGCAGGCCTTCGTCACTGTGGGGCACTGAATAATAGAGATGCACGTGCTCTACGGTTTCTTCGGTGCCGCGAGGTTCCAGAATGATCGCAAAAGCA
This sequence comes from Roseovarius aestuarii, assembly GCA_027214255.1. Lineage (GTDB taxonomy): Bacteria > Pseudomonadota > Alphaproteobacteria > Rhodobacterales > Rhodobacteraceae > Roseovarius > Roseovarius aestuarii_A. Next base: position 165,969 of record JAPWHL010000002.1, on the reverse strand, counting down.
TGATCACGATGTACGCCCAACAATACGTTGGGATAGGCGGCGATGTATTCGGCCTGTTCATTCCATTTTGCGCCAACTTCGGGGAAATCGGGGAACGTGTTGCCGTCTTCGTTGGTCAACTGTCGATACACCATCGTGCCTTGGCCGGAAAACTGCCCGGGTTGTTCGATGTGATAGTGATCCTCCAGTTTCGAATAGCTGTTCAGGCCCGGATGGACCCAAGGCAAATGATAGCTCTCGCAGTAGTTTTCGACGGCCAGTTTCCAGTTGGTTCGAACCTGCAATTGGAAACGGCTCTCGGCACCACCGTGATAGAGCGGCAAGTCAAACTCGGCCCAGCGCGCGATGATATCGGCCATGGCAATTTCAAAATCAGGGGCGTCGCCTGAAAGGTTGATCCATACCACATCGCGCCACAAATGGCTGCGGACCTCATTCAATCCCAGCTCGCTGCGTTTGATGCTGACATGGGTGTTTTGCCCCGGGCCACCGACATGTGGCGTGCTGACCAAGTCCCCCTTGGTAGAATAGCACCACGAATGATAGGGGCACCGGATCGCGCCTTCGATCCTGCGCGGCTCTTCGACCAAAATCATGCCGCGGTGGCGGCAGATGTTCTGGAACACACGCACGTTCCCGTCCTTGTCGCGCAATAGCAGCAACGGGGTGCCCATGAAGGTTATTGGCACGGCATCACCCGGTTCCGGCACATCCGCCCCGACCGCCAGACCGGCCCATTGCGAGAACAACAGCGCGTGTTTTTCTTCTTGGTAGACGTTTGGGTCAATGTAGTGGGGGTTGGGCAAGCCGTTGGCTTTGTCAACCGAGGTGCGGACGTTGGACAGGTTCGTGATGGTCTGAGTCATTGGTCAAACTCCCTTGAATCGCATCTCTGATCCTAGGGCATTGGGGACTGTCCAAACCGACAACCCGCGACGCGACTTGTCATCTGGCGACGCGCATCGGCGTCTAGGGGCAGGGCGCGTCGACCATGGTATCGGGCTACACGGCCCCAAAAACTTGCGCGCGACGCCTTAACGGAACGGTTGATTGAGGCGTAACAGGCGCGCATGAAAGGGTGGGACCTGATCAAGAGTCACAAGCCCGGCAAGCCGCGCCGTGGCCAGAACCTGAGACATGTTGGTGCCCAGATGCTCATAGACCATGCGGGTTGCGCGTATGCCGTTGATCTTTTCCCGCACTGTGCGGGTGGCATATCCTTCCCAAAGGTTTGTCTGAAAAGACGTCTCTGGAGCCAAAAAGTTAAAGGAACATGACATCGCCTGACGGTGGCTGACAATCAGCATGATGCCCTCTTCCTGACGCATCACGATGCCACGAAACTCGCGATCCCGCGGGTTGGTGGATAACCCCTGCGAGCGCAACGCCTCACGCGGTTCAAAGCCGCGCAGAAATGTATAGTTGTCATCGCGGCGCACATGTACCAGCCCTTTTACAAACAGGTCTTCGTCAATAAAGCTGCGGCGGACAAACCGGTAAAATCCATTCGGAAACAGCTCGTGGGGCACGTCAATCGGGCCGTCGCCGAAATATCCGGCCACGGCCGGGTGGCCCAGTAGATCATAGCTGGCGCTGGTCAAGTTATCCACGCGTTCCAGCAGTATGCGCGCATCGACACCAAAAAAGGCGCAGATTCTGTGCAAGACATCCGGACGCGGAAAGCTTTCACCTGTCAGATAGCGGTTGAACTGAGTGCGGTTGATTCCCAGATCCCGGCACAACCCTGCCACCGATGGGTAATCCGCGCTGAGCTTGCGCAGGTTATCCCCAAAGATCGCCCGCAATTCAGCCGGGTCTGGCTGACTGGACGTGCGTGGCAATCGTGTCATCTCGGTCTCCGGCTGTGCAGGGCTAGGCCTGATTTGGGTCAAAATATGCACCAGTCGCGGGCGCGTCGATTCGATCACAACACGTATTTGTGTCAGAGTCACTACATCTGACGCTAATTGGCGTCACTTATCGACCAGTTTGACACAAATAGGGCAGGTCCGACACCGTTTTGGTCATGGTCGACACGGCCACAAAGATACATTCTAATTGAGACAAAAAGTTGCATTGGGGGAAGTAATGTACGGTGTCGTTCTTTGGAGTGATTGCGTAGAGAACCGGGCAGTTATCTGGTGTGAAGATCATGGTGATCTGGCGTTTTTTCGCGGAGAGCCAGATGGCATCATGGCCTTGACCGCTGGCGATTTGGTGGAATTCGACGTGCGCGACGGCGGCGAGATGCGTCTGGCCGGACCGCCACGGCTTGTGTCGCATCAAAGCCACCCAACTTTGGGGCAGGAATTGAAAAAGGCCGGGGCTCAGCTGGGTGTTGTTCCGGGGCCAAGCGGGGCGCTGTCACGTTCCGCAGAACCGACTGTTACGGACACGTGTATCTCGCAGGAACAAATTTACCCGGAATCTGTTTCAGATTCAGTGAATGTGATTTCTTTTGATCAGAGGCGCATGGCGCGAAGCGCCTGATAGGAATTCGTCAAACTGACACTCGGATCGGACGTATGGCAGGCGTCCCTCAATAGGCATCAGTGCCGTTTTATTCTTTCACTCCCGGGGAAGTAAACGGCGGCCATGCTTTAATGGTCCGAGCAGAAAATGCGCCGTGCAAGGTTGTTGTCTTGTGCGGCGCATTTGTGTTGAGCTGGATTAGCTTACTGTGCCGCGGGGTAGGGCGGCGACGCCGGTGCGCGCCAGATCACTCAGTCCCAGAGGGCGCATCAGATCGGCAAAGGCATCAATCTTGGATGAGGTCCCGGTGATTTCAAACACGAAACTGTCCAGCGTGCTGTCCACAACATTGGCGCGAAAAATATCGGCAAGACGCAGTGCCTCGACCCGCTTTTCGCCGGTACCTTCTACCTTCAGCAGTGCCAACTCGCGTTCAACCGAGCTGCCTTCGACGGTTAGGTCGTTGACACTGTGAACCGGAACGATGCGCCCCAGTTGTGCTTTGATCTGTTCGATGACCTGCGGTGTTCCGGTCGTGACGATCGTGATACGGCTCAAATGGCCTTCGTGGTCGATCTCGGCCACTGTCAGGCTGTCGATGTTGTACCCACGTCCTGAAAACAGGCCAATCACCCGCGCCAATACGCCCGCTTCGTTGTCGACCAGAACGGCCAAGGTGTGCTGTTCCTCGACGTCCGAGAAAGTGGGGCGCAGATTGTAGGCTGAATGTTTGTTCGAGCCCTTTTTGATTTTCAGTGCGGACATGGTGCAAGTGGCCTTCGCTAAAGGTTCAGTCGTTCCCAATTTCTATACCGTGCCCGGCGCATAGTATAAACCGATTTTCCCATATGGTTTGCTGTTTGGGCACTGCAGCAGAAATTGGGCGTCGGTTGGCTGATCAAGGCCCCATGATTGCCGCAAATGTCTGCGCACTTGAGAAAATACCGGAAATCGACAAAAGTGTTCCGGGATAATGGCGGCAATGCACAATGCGTTATCGGCAGACCCCACAGTTTAGACGGTGAATTTGACTATGATTTTGACACCCAGCGAATTGAGTGATCGCATTGATGCAATCCTTCGAGCTGACGATTATGGCAACAACAGCTGGGGAACACCCGATGGTCCGGCTCAGGTGTTTACCTATCGGTTCGAAACAGCGCCGGCTGCCGATTTTATGTGGGCCGACGTCGGTGGAGGTTTTTCAGCCTTTACAAGTGCTTACAAGGCGACATTTCGTACGGTTCTGGATGAGATATCGCATTATGCGAACATTACCTTCGTTGAGGACAACGATAGCGCAGTAGACGCCGATTGGAGCTTTTATCGCGCGGCGGATCTTCACACCAACGACGTGGATAACACAGGCGGCGGGCGCGGCGGTTGGGCGTATTCAGGTTCGGAATGGGATTCCAGTTCAGTCTATAATTCAGCACTGCCGCTGGATGAGGGCTATGTCTACAACCTGATCCTGCACGAAATCGGTCATATGCTGGGCCTGAAACATCCCGGAGATTACAGTGCCGGCGGCAACCCATCCGGTGGCCCGTACCTGCCCGCAAACGAAGAAAGCGACCGCTTTACGGTCATGTCTTACAACACCAATCCTGTCACCAATCAGGAATCACGCCATTACATGTTGTATGACATCGCCGCGATGCAACAGTTCTGGGGGGCGAATACTTCCAGCAATGCGGGCAACGATACCTATACCGGACCCGATGATGGGCGTGTGCAGGTAATCTGGGACACAGGCGGTCAGGACACGTTCGAATTCACCGGAACGGGTGACGCGATCATCGATCTGCGCCAAGGGGCGTTTTCATCCATGGGGGCGACGGACAATCTGGCCATTGCCTATGACGCCGTGATTGAAAACGCCATTGGAAACGATGGTGATGACCAGCTTCGCGGTAACAGCGCGAACAATACCCTTCGGGGCAACGATGGCGATGACACGATCACCGCAGATGGCGGTGATGATCGGGTCTATGACGGGAGCGGCGCAGATGTCGTCAGTCTAGGGGATGGAGACGATTATGTGCGCGCGGGTGGCGGTGCCGACGATTACGACGGCGGCAGCGGCACTGATTACATCAGCTATTATGACAGTTCCGGTGGCGTAACATTGGACCTTAAGGCGGATACGGCATCTGGTTCATGGGCGAATAACGACACGATTGCTGATTTTGAGTCCGCCAGCGGATCGCGCACAGGAGATGACAACATCACCGGGACCTCCGGGGCGAATGTGATCCGCACCTATGGCGGTGATGATCGGGTCTATGACGGAAGTGGCGCGGATCTGATCGAGCTGGGCAGTGGGGATGACTATGTGCGCGTGGGCGGTGGTCAGGACACTTATGAAGGCGGCAGCGGCACCGACTACATCAGCTATTATGACAGTTCCGGTGGCGTGACATTGGACCTTGAGGCGGATACGGCATCTGGTTCATGGGCGAATAACGATACGATCACCAGCTTTGAATCCGCTAGTGGCTCCAAAGGCGGAGACGATGATCTGCGCGGCACATCGGGCAGCAATCTTTTGCGTGGCTATGGTGGCGACGATAAGCTTTATGGCCGTTCAGGAGACGACACTCTGTCAGGCGGTGACGGGGCAGACCGGTTTGACGGCGGGCATGGTGATGACGTGCTGTATGGTGGTGACGACGTGGATGTGTTCCACTTTGATCGCGGCGAGGATCACGACACGATCAAGGATTTCGAGAATAACGTGGACCTGATCGAGCTGGACAACTTCATCTTTGCCCCAGGTCAAGATGCGTTTGATTTTGCAACGCAAACCGGGAGTGATGTTGTGTTTGATTTTGGCAATGGCGATATGTTGACCGTCGAAGATGTGACGATTGCGCAATTGTATAACGACTTGGATATCGTCTAACATTTACAACATGTTACGGCAGACATTAAACGTAAAACGCCGCGCCTGATAACAGGCGCGGCGTTTTACATTTATATGTCGATATCTGTGCGATCCGCGTCAGACCATCACCGCGCCTTTTGACCCGATGGCATCCTTGGTCGAGGCTTCGCCCAGCAGCATTTTGTTGTGCGGCTCGCCCGAGGGGATCATTGGAAAGCAGTTTTCGTGCTTTTCCACCAGACAGTCAAAGATCACCGGCCCGTCGTGATTGATCATTTCCATGATCGCATCGTCCAAATCTGCGGGATCCTTGCATTGGATTCCCTTGGCACCAAAGGCTTCGGCCAGTTTCACGAAATCGGGCAGGGCCTCGGACCAGCTGTGCGAATACCGCTCGCCGTGCAGCAATTCCTGCCACTGGCGCACCATGCCAAGGCGTTCGTTGTTCAGGATGAACTGTTTGACGGGTAGGCGGAATTGAACAGCTGTGCCCATTTCTTGCATATTCATCAGCCAGCTGGCCTCGCCTGCGACATTGATGACCAACGACTCGGGATGCGCCATCTGCACCCCGATGGAGGCCGGAAACCCATATCCCATCGTGCCCAGCCCGCCCGATGTCATCCAGCGGTTTGGTCCCTCAAAATTCAGGTATTGTGCCGCCCACATCTGGTGCTGGCCCACTTCGGTACAAATGTAACGGTCATGATCCTTTGTCAGGGCCTCCAGCCGCGCCAGCGCGTGCTGGGGTTTGATTGTCGGTCCGGTCTGCTTGAACTTCAGGCAATCCACCTTGCGCCACTCGTCAATCTTGGCGCGCCATTTGACCAAGGATTCGGTGTTGATCTTGCGGCCCCGCGATTTCCAGACTTTCAGCAGATCCTCCAACACATGCCCGACGTCTCCGACAATCGGGAAGTCTGTCTTGATCACCTTATTGATCGAGCTGGGATCGATATCGATATGCGCCTTTCTCGATCCGGGGCTGAAGGCGTCCAGACGGCCAGTGATCCGATCATCAAACCGCGCGCCGATGTTGATCATCAGATCGCAGTCATGCATCGCCATGTTCGCTTCATAAAGGCCGTGCATGCCCAGCATTCCCAGCCAGTGCTGGCCGCTTGCAGGATACGCCCCCAAGCCCATCAGGGTCGACGTGATGGGAATACCTGTCGCTTCTACCAATTCGCACAACAATTGGCTGGCCGCCGGGCCGGAATTGATCACGCCGCCACCGGTATAAAACACCGGGCGTTTGGCGGTTTCCATCGCTGCAACCAGTTCGGTGATCGCATCCATGTCGCCTTTGACCTGCGGCTGATAATGTCCGACGCGCACCTTTTGAGGGCCGGTATAGGTGCCGGTGGCAAATTGGACATCCTTTGGGATGTCGATCAGCACCGGACCAGGACGGCCCGCTGTGGCTACGTGAAACGCCTCGTGAATGACGCCCGACAGTTTGTCGGTCTCTTTGACCAGCCAGTTGTGTTTTGTGCAGGGGCGGGTGATGCCGACGGTGTCGGCCTCTTGAAACGCGTCCGAGCCGATCATGAAGGTCGGCACCTGTCCGGTTAGAACTACGATCGGAATACTGTCCAACAACGCATCGGTCAGGCCCGTCACCGCATTGGTGGCTCCGGGGCCGGATGTCACCAGAACAACACCGGGCTTGCCGGTGGAACGGGCATAGCCCTCGGCGGCGTGCACCGCGCCTTGTTCGTGACGTACCAGAATGTGGCGGATGTCGTTTTGTTGAAACACCTCGTCATAAATCGGTAGGACCGCGCCTCCGGGATATCCGAATACGACGTCCACACCCTGATCCTTCAGGGCTTGAACTACCATTTTCGCTCCGGTCATCTGACGTGTCATTGCTTTGCTCCGTTCATGACATTCATCTTGGGTCGTATTGCCCTGTTTGGGGCAGTTAGCTGCGCGCATAAAAAAGCCCCCGAGGGTTTTCGGGGGCGCATGGAGGACCATTTGGGTGTCCGTTACCGGCCCATGCGCCATTTTCCTAGAATTACGATTAGGGTGACCACGACGGGCGTTCCTTCATGCTGCGTGGGCAAAGTTTTAGGTCCGGTGGCAAGGGGCGTCAAGCATGTTTCGCGGATAAAATGTCGTCAGGGGCGCAGATTCTTTTCATTTGTTGCGCGCGAATGGTGTCGAAGTGGTATTTGACCGGGATCTGGCCATTCAAAGACAAAATTTCATGAAAATGTCCCGACTCAGGGGGGCGCGTCACAAACCGACCATGCGCCGGATGTCGACGGGGCTGGCGCCATCAGACCGGAACAAGGCGATGGCACGGGCATCATCTCGCTTGGCCAGGCGTTTGCCCGCCTCGTCGCGGATCAGGTCGTGATGGTGATAGATCGGTGTTGGCAGGACTAGCGCGCGCTGCAAGAGAACATGAATGGCTGTAGCCTCGAACAGATCGCGCCCGCGAATAACATGGCTGACCCTTTGGGCGGCATCATCAAGCACCACGGACAGGTGATAAGATGTGCCCATTTCGCGCCGCGCCAGCACGATGTCCCCCAACTGGGCGGGCAGGATGGCGGGATTCAATATCAGATCGCCGGATTGCCCATCCGTCCCCAAGCCTGTTTCCGTGTATCTCAGCGGGGCGGTTCCGATGTGCTGCAACAGTCGCGCAATATCCAGTCTAAGTGCGCAATCCAGCGGACGTGGCCCTGTGACGGGGGCCGAGGGGCGGCAGGTACCCGGATAAATCAACCCGTCCGGTCCGTGCATAGCCACGCCTTCTTGCGGGGCGGATAGCGCATGTTTGATATCTGCTCGCGTGCATGTGCATGGATACAACAATCCGCATTCCCACAGTTTATCAAGTGCTTGGCTGTAGGTTTCAATGTTATCTGATTGCCGTAACGGCGGCGCATCCCATGTCAGGCCCAGCCATGTCAGGTCATCCAGCAACTGGGCCTCCCATTCGGGGCGAGCACGGCTTTGGTCAATATCCTCGATGCGCAGGAAAAATCGCCCCTGCGCAGCGCGCGCCATATCATGCGCAAGAATGGCAGAATAGGCATGGCCCAGATGCAGTGGCCCTGTAGGAGATGGTGCGAACCGGGAGGTAAAAGTCACTTTTTTTCAATGATATATATAGTGGAGTTCAGGTCGATCTTTGGCAGGTGTGGCCCGTTTTCGCGGAAACGTAACCGCGCGGCTCCCGGATCAACCCAGTTTTTGATTTGCCACTCATAGGTTTGGGCCTCAAGGGCCGTATCATTCAAAGAAAAGGCCAGCAATCCGGCCTTGGGCAGCAGGCGCATCAATCTGTCGATTGTTTGCGCTGGCGCGCCGCCGGGGCCGATGACCCCAACAGCGGCAATCACCGGATAACTTTCGGGAAGAAACAGTGGTGTATCCTCCGGAGAGCTTAGCCACAGCCGGTGATAAAAGCCTTTTTCATGTGCTGCGGCCAACATGGCAGGCGATGTATCCGTGCCGTCAATGGCGCGAAACCCGTTTAGACGCAGGGCCAACCCCGACAGGCCGGTGCCGCATCCGAAATCCAGCGTGGGCAGGTCGGTGTTTGGCACAACGTCACGTAGCGCCTTGGCCAGACGCCCGGGCGTGGCATAACCATTTTCGCCAATCTCGGCCTCATAAGTGGCTGTCCACGCGTCATAATGCGCCTTTGCATCATCCAACGCATAGGTGGTGTCCAGAAACTTTTTTTCCATGCCCCAAGGTGGCGCAGGATTTATGACAGGTCCAGCGTTTCTTGCGCCAACCAATCTGTCCAAGCGGCTTTGGCGCGATCCGTATAGGCCTGATAGCGGTCTTTACGTCCCCGACGGCCGCCTTTGAGCCCGTCAACCGGCCGAAACAGGCCGAAATTGACGTTCATCGGCTGAAAGGTCTTGGCTTCGGCGCCTCCGGTGATGTGATGCACCAGCGCGCCCATTGCGCTATCCTGTGGCACATCAGGCAGGGTAAGCCTTAAAATTTCGGCAGCGGCCATTCGACCGGCCAAAAGGCCCATCGCAGCGGATTCAACATAACCCTCGACCCCGGTGATCTGACCGGCAAAGCGAATATTCGGGCGTGAGCGCAGGCGCATCTGGGCATCCAGCAGGGTCGGCGAATTCAGGAATGTATTGCGGTGAATGCCCCCAAGCCGTGCAAAGCTGGCGTTTTCCAGACCGGGAATCATGCGCAGGACTTCGGCCTGTGCGCCGTATTTCATCTTGGTTTGAAAGCCAACGATATTATACAATGTTCCCAGTGCGTTATCTCGCCGAAGTTGAACAACCGCATGAGGTTTCACATCCGGCTGGTGCGGATTGGTCAGCCCAACCGGCTTCATCGGGCCATGACGCAGGGATTCTCGGCCGCGCTCGGCGATTACCTCAATCGGGAGGCAACCGTCGAAATAAGGGGTGGATTTTGGTGCGGACTCGGCCTCACCGTCATGGAACTCGGCCTTGTCCGAGGTCAGAAGTGCGTCAATGAATGCGTCATAAGTGGCTTTGTCCATTGGACAATTAAGATATGCTGTACGCTCGTCCTCGGTCTCGCCTTTATCATAACGCGATTGCATCCAAGCCCGCGACATGTCGATGCTGTCGTAATGAACTATCGGCGCAATAGCATCAAAAAAGGCCAGCGCCTCGGCTCCGGTCTCTTGGGCAATAGACGCGCCCAGCGCGGTCGAGGTCAGCGGCCCGGTGGCGATAATCCAATGACCGTCGCGGGGTAATTCGGTGATCTCGCCCGGATCAATGGTGACAAGCGGGTGCGCGCGCAACGCCGCAGTGACCGATGCCGCGAACGGGTCGCGGTCCACGGCCAGCGCGCCGCCAGCGGGGAGGCGGTGCTTGTCCGCGGTCTGCATGATCAGACCATTGGCAGCGCGCATTTCCCAATGCAGCAACCCGACGGCGTTTTGTTCGTCATCATCCGAACGGAAGGAATTGGAGCAAACCATTTCGGCCAAATCACCGGTGCGGTGGGCGAAAGTGCCGACTGTGGGGCGCATTTCATGAATCACGACGGGAACGCCCATCTGGGCGGCCTGCCATGCGGCCTCGGAACCGGCCATGCCGCCGCCGATGATATGTAACGTGTGTGTCATGGCGCGGGATGTACGCCATCGCGCAGAGTTTGCAAAGGGTACGTCGCAATGCGATCAGCGTGAAACGCAATGGTTTGTACAGGCCGTGAGCAGCGACGGTCAGTACCCGCTGCCAGTGACCGGAGGTTTGCCGTCTCCGGTCTGAAATGGATCCAGTGGGAGGCCGGAGGGCACTGATGTGGGCGCGCCTAATCGTCCGGTGCGCGCAATCGGGTCTTCCAACGTGGAAAGGAAATCCAGGATCGCGCCGACTTCATCGTCAGACATTGCCACCGGTTCCAGTTCAACCGCCATCCCAAGGCGGAGGACTTCGTCAAAATCCTCAAGCGCCTCTGTATCGGACCGGGTTAACTCCACGTCATGCAGCAGGGCATAATCCGCCGTGTATTCTGCCAGCATGGTCAGTGGATCAAGATGGTGTCGCACCATGTCCTCAAGGCGGGCGTAGGCACCGTTATGGCCATATGGCGCGGTCAGGGTAACGTTGCGCAAAGACGGCGTGCGAAACTTATAGCTGTCAGCCATGTCTCCCGTGACTGCGGCGCGGCCATGATCCGCATACCCCGGCCCGTGCCCTTTACCCGGCCCAAATTGGGGAACGCCGATGGCGTGAAATTCATGATCGGTTTGAAATGTACCGCTGTGACAGGTGGCGCAGCCGCCTTTGCCGTAAAACAAGGATAGGCCGCGCATCTCTTGATTGCTCAGCGCTGAATCCTCACCGCGTAAAAAGTCGTCAAAAGGGCTGTCGGTGGTGCGAAAATCATAGCTGATATAGGCGGCAATCGCGGACCCAACATCGGTGATGTGGATCGGAGTGCCCGTGCCGATGATCCAATCAAAACGGCGACGGTATTCGGGAATCGCCTCAAGCCGGTTGACCAACAATTGCCAAGCGCCGTCCGGCCCGTGAATGCGACCTGCCTTTAATGCATCACTGACGGGGTTCTCTCCGGGTTGGCCAGCCATTTCATCGTGAGATGTGATGGGCAGCATGGCCTGTGCGGCCAGCGGGCTGGGCACCGGGCGGTCCAGATAAAACGGATCAGGCATGCGGATGCCGAAAGGGGCTGCATTATCTACGTCAACACGTCCGTCATAAAAGAGCGTGGTGAACTCTGTTGCGCCCAGATTATAGAGGGGCGGCGCATTGCGGGCGATGCGCGCAAGGGGCACGTTGTCGGGGTCAACCACCCGATCAGGCCCCAGACCGATCCCGCCTTCGCCAAGTGACAAGGACATACCATCGCCGCTGCCCAAGGCCGGGTGATGACAGGTGGCACAGGAAATGTTGCGATTGCCCGACAAAATCGGATCAAAGAACAGGTCATGTCCCAAAAGTACGGATATTGCATCGGGATTGGCGAAATCAGCCTGGGTCACCGCATCGGGAAGCTCGGCGGCCAGAGAGAGGCTGGCTTGGAGGGACAAGATACCGGCGGCGGTGACCCACTGTTCCATCTCAAAATAGCCTCAATTGATCACAATGAAAAGGGATACTTCATTGATTGAGGCAAAAAAACGGCAAATATGGAAATAATGTGGCAAGGCGCTGGAAACAAACCCAAAGATTTCGTGAAATCTGTCCGGGTTCGATCAACAGTTTACCACATTTTTTCGCTGGTGCCACAGTAAAATAAAGCGAATCGACCGATTGGTCGGGGTGACGATGTTATTGGTCCCATTCCGGCGGGCGTTTTTCCAAAAATGCATCAATTCCCTCGGCTGTGTCTTGCCACAGCATGTTTTGCACCATGATATCACCCGTGTGGGCGTATGCGGCCTCTAGTGGCATCTCTAACTGGTCGTAAAAACCCTGTTTGCCGATTCGCACAGCCGCGCCCAGTTTGCTAGCCACGCGTTCGGCCAGTGCTTGGGTTTCTGCGGCCAATTCACTGGACGAAACCGCTCGGTTGATCAGACCCACCTCCAGCGCGCGGGTGGTGTCGATGAACTGGCCGCTGCTGAGCATTTCAAACGCTTGTTTGCGCGGGATATTGCGGCTGAGAGCCACCATAGGTGTGGAACAGAACAGGCCGATATCCACGCCGTTCACACCAAAACGGGTGTCTGTCTCGGCGATGGCCATGTCACAAGTCGCCACCAATTGGCACCCTGCGGCGGTGGCAATACCATGCACTTGTGCGATTACGGGTTGGGGCAGGGCACGAATGGCCAGCATCACCTCGGTACAGCGTGCGAACAGATCCTGAAAATAGGCGCGTCCGCCATCTTCGGCCTGACGACCGGCAGTCATTTCCTTAAGGTCGTGACCGGCGCAAAAAGCTTTGCCCATGCCCGACAGGATCACGACGCGGATGTGTTTTTGCGTGCTGAGCGTGGCCAGTTCGGATTTAAGGGCTGCCAGCATTGCATCGCTTAATGCATTCAACCGTTCGGGTGCGTTCATCGTTAGGTGCGCAACCGCGCCTGTATCGGTCCTATCAAGCAAAGCCATCTTGTCACTCCTGTCTGTTTGCGCTCAGTTGTAACGACGGTGCGGATAGGAGGAAAGCGTGGGTTTGAAAATGACGATCCCTGAATTGGCGGCATTCATGGCCCGTGAATTTCCGCAGGTAGCAGACGATTTTGTAATCGACGCGTTAGAGCCGCATCACATCACCTTGCGATTGGTCGTGCAGGATCGGCATTTGCGTCCGGGTGGCACGGTCTCAGGCCCGGCGATGTTCGCATTGGCCGATGTGGCGGTGTACCTGGCCGTTTTGTCGATGATCGGTCCGCAAGGCTTGGCGGTAACAACCAATGTCAGTCTGGATTTTATGCGCAAACCGGGGGCAGGGGCCGATTTGATCGCTAAATGTCGCCTGCTAAAGCTGGGCCGCGTGTTGGCGGTGGGGGATGTGCTGATGTATTCGGACGGGTCCGAGGCCCCTGTGGCGCGTGCGTCGATGACCTACTCCATTCCGCCACAGCAGAAGAGCGCATAAAAAAAGGGGCGGGAAAACCCGCCCCAGAGGAAGAGGAGCCGCGCAGGGAAGCTACGGCATCCAGAACCACTTGCGTGCCTCATGCGCAGCCTCGCGCGCAGTCAGGCCGATGTCGTTCAGCGCAGCACTGTCCATTCGGGACAGGGTGCGACGTGAGCGGATACGATGAGACCATTGGGACATCAGAAGGGTCATGCGTTTCAACGTTACGACACCGCCTGTCACGGCGGGGCGCGCAGTGGTGTGCGCAAAGTCCATCCGGTCGGGTGTTGTACGGGTCAGCATGATCATCACTCCTGTATTGTATTGATACAATTAACGCTGTATGCGTAGGACCTGATAGCAAATCGATACATTCTTGGCGAGGAATTGATTGTGACTGGTACAATGTTTTCACCTGACTTCTCGAATTCCAGTGATCCGAAGTACATTGTATTGATACAATCTGTGCGGGCGGCAATCCGTTCCGGTGAAATAGAAAAGGGGGCGCGTCTGCCGCCGGTGCGAGAGCTGGCGTACCAATTGGGTATCACGCCTGGTACGGTGGCACGCGCCTATAAGCTGGCAACAGATGAGGGGTTGGTGCATTCGGTTGTGGGGCGGGGGACATTTGTGACCGGCGGGATGGTTAAACGCGCCCTGCCGCCCGAACCCCTGATTTCCAAGGTGCGCTCGGATATCGTGGATTTCCGTGCTTCGCGCGTGCCCGAACTGGGCCAGAGCGCGATTATACGTGGTATCATGGGGGATTTGTCGCGCGTCGAAGAGGCCGCCTATATTGATTATCCCACTGATGAAACGGACATGGCCGCGCGCCGCGCTGTGGTAAATTGGATCGGACAGGAGCGGGCAGGGCGGTTGGACGCGGACGATATCGTTCTGGGGTTTGGCGCGCAAAATGCCGCAATGGTGACCTTGCAGGCGATTTTGCACGGGGCCAATCCGGTTATTCTGACCGAAGAGTTAACTTATCCGGGCGTGCGCCACGCCGCTCGGTTGTTGCGCGCACAGTTGATCGGGGTCGAGATCGATGAGCAGGGCATCATACCCGAGCGATTGGAAGATGCCCTGCGCAAGCATGGCGGTCAGGTGCTGCTGACCTCGGCGCAATCGCATAGCCCAACGACCGCCCGCATGGGGCACGCACGCAAACAACGCATCGCTGATATCGCTCGCCAATACCAATTCCAGATCGTCGAGGACGATTGCCATTGTATCAATCGCCCCGACATCCCCGCGTTTCGTGCCATCTGTCCTGAACGGGGCTGGTATGTGTCATCCCTGACCAAAACCGTATCGGGGGCGTTGCGATTTGGCTATATTGCCTGCGCGCGGGATCAGTCCGCAACGGCGCGGCAGGTTGCGCAGAGCTCATTTTACGGGATTCCACAACCCATTCTTGATCTGAGTGCCCAGTTGATCAATTCAGGTCAGGCAGAATATGTGCGCGCGCAGGTCGAACGTTCAGTTGCCTCGCGTGTGCGTATGGCGGTGAATATATTGGGTCAGTGGGATATCTCATGGCATGCCGATATCCCGTTTATCTGGTTGCGGTTGCCGCAGGGTTGGCGCGGGTCCACATTTGCACTTGCCTGCGAGGCGATCGGAATCCGGGTCAAGCCGGCTGATGAATTTGCGCTGCCTGATGGCTCGGCTCCTCACGCCGCGCGCCTGACTTTGAATGCGACGCAGGACGTGGCAGTATTAGAGCAAGCGCTGCAACGGATATCGGATCTGCTGTCCAAACCGCCGGTTAATGTGGATTTTTAGTGGGGTAAAATGATACCTATTTTACAACCCATTGAAATAGAAGTATAAATACAGGTGTTTGTGCATTGACGTGGCGCGCGGAGGGCCTATAACCCACCCATCACGACGTGGCGGCCCCGGTGGGGTGCCACACTGAATATGAATAGGGTTCTCCTGAAATGAAAACATTCTCTGCTACACCGGCAGATATCGACAAGAAATGGATCCTGATCGATGCCGAAGGCATCGTTCTGGGCCGTCTTGCCTCGATCATCGCCATGCGCCTGCGCGGCAAGCACAAGGCCAGCTATACCCCCCACATGGACACAGGTGACAATGTCATCGTGATCAATGCGGACAAGGTTCAGTTGACCGGCAAAAAGCGCGACAAACCCAACTACTGGCATACAGGTCACCCGGGCGGGATCAAATCACGCACAACCGGCCAGATCCTTGAGGGCAAGTTTCCCGAGCGTGTCGTTACGCAAGCCGTCAAGCGTATGCTGCCCGGCAACCGTCTGAGCCGCACCTTGATGACCAATCTGCGCGTCTACGCCAGCGCCGAGCACCCCCACGAGGCGCAAAGCCCCGAAGTGCTGGACGTCAAATCCATGAACTCCAAGAACACGCGGGTGGCATTCTGATGGCTGAAGAAATCAACTCCCTCGAAGGTCTCGAAGCCGTCGCACAAGGTATCACAGCTACGGCCGAACTGGCCGAGCCTCGTGAACCCGTTCGTGACGAACTGGGCCGTGCCTATGCCACTGGCAAGCGTAAGGATGCGGTTGCCCGCGTCTGGATCAAGCCCGGTTCGGGCAAGGTCATTGTCAACGGCAAAGAACTGAACGCATATTTTGCGCGCCCAGTGCTGCAAATGATCCTGCGTCAGCCCTTCACCGTTTCGGGCACCGAAGATCAGTTCGACGTGATGGCCACCGTCAAGGGCGGCGGTCTGTCTGGTCAGGCGGGCGCGGTCAAGCACGGTATTTCCAAGGCGCTGCAACTTTATGATCCCTCGCTGCGCGCGGGTCTGAAAGCTGCGGGCTTCCTGACGCGCGACAGCCGCGTTGTGGAACGTAAGAAATACGGTCGTGCCAAGGCGCGTAAGAGCTTCCAGTTCTCCAAGCGTTAATTTCGCGATTTGCGATATTCTGCAAAGGGCTGCCCAATCGGGCGGCCCTTTTTCGTTTCCGGTGCGAGCGGGCGCCTGAAGACCGCGGTCCAAGTTGCTGTCTTTTAAAGACAAATTTAAATTTGCCCGGACAGGTCTAATAGCCACACAGACAGGGCGCAATTCACTGCAAACCCAACAAAAATTGCCATACGGCGACGGGTCAAAAGACCATCATCCGGCCAACGGTTTGCGCTGATCCACGCGACGTATCCAAAGATTGACGCAAGGCTGATGTTCACGGTTTCGGTCCACAAGTCGGGCGTGGTTGGATCCGCCGTTGCATAGATCAGCCACTGATATCCCGCACCGATAGCCAGAAACAGACGGGCCTGCCATCGAGTGCGCATACCCAGATATCCACCAAAAAACAGTATCGAAATCAGTAGGTTGCCTGCCATTCCTTACACATCCTCGGGGATCAGGCCCAGCCCGCGCAGGTAAACGCCAATGCCGGTTTCCAACAGATCTTCGGGGGGAAAGGGACTGGTCATTCCGGGTGAGTTTCGCGCAAACAGTTCGACCACGCCGTGGCTTAATGCCCAGATGTGGGCGGAAAACATTGACGGCGGCGGACGCTTTTCGGGTGGGATATGCTGAGACAGGTCCGATGCAGCCTGTTCCAAAACGGCGCGGGCACGCAAGGCGACGGTGGCCAATTCAGGGCTGCAATTGATTGCCACGCCAGATTCAAACATCGCGATGTAATGGCCAGGGTATTGGCGCGCAAAGGCCAGATAAGCCCTTCCTGTAGCTTCAAAAGCTGCCAGCGCCGAGGGTTGGCCGCTGTCATAGGCGCGCTGTATCTGCTGGCCAAAGATTTCGTATCCTTGGCGCGCGGCCTCGGCGATCATTTGGTCACGCCCGTCAAAATGACGATAGACCGCAGCAGGGGTAACGCCCGCCTGTTTGGCGGCTTCGGACAGGGTGAACCCGGTCGGTCCCTTGGCCTCGATCAGGCCCAGCACGGAGTCGATCAGTGCTTGACGCAAGTTGCCGTGGTGATATCCGCGTTTAGACATTCCAAATCTCGGGGCCGCCACAGATTTTCGGATCAATCTGGCCAATGGCGGTACTGTCCTTGCCTGCGTAATCGACTGCGTTTAGAACGCTGCGAATTGCAGCCAACCGCGCGCGACGCTTGTCATCCGAGCGTATGATGGTCCAAGGGGCCGCTTTGGTGTGGCTGCGTTCGATCGTTTCTGAAATGGCCGCAGTATACTCATCCCATTTTGTCAAACCTTCGACATCTATCTGGCTGAGTTTCCACTGTTTTAGCGGATCTCGCTCCCGGCT
This sequence comes from Roseovarius aestuarii, assembly GCA_027214255.1. Classification (GTDB taxonomy): domain Bacteria; phylum Pseudomonadota; class Alphaproteobacteria; order Rhodobacterales; family Rhodobacteraceae; genus Roseovarius; species Roseovarius aestuarii_A. The sequence goes on along the minus strand of JAPWHL010000002.1, from coordinate 148,339 downwards.
GAGAAAGCGGCGCAACTGTTCGGCCCGCCCGACATTCAGCCAAATTTTCACCAAGATGGTGCCGTCCTCAACCAGCATTTGTTCCAGGCTGGGCACTTGAGCAAAGAAATGCTCTCGCTGTTTATCGGTACAAAAACCAAAGACCTTTTCGACGACGCCGCGATTGTACCAGCTGCGATCGAAACATGTGATGTTGCCCCCGGCCGGAAGATGGTCAATGTAGCGTTGAAAATACCACTGCGTGGCTTCGGTGTCCGAGGGCTTGGACAGGGCCACGACATGTGCGGCGCGGGGATTAAGGTTCTCGCGTAAGCGGCGAATTGTGCCGCCTTTTCCGGCTGCATCACGGCCTTCAAACACCACTGCGACGCGCGCCTGACTGGACTTTACCCATGCTTGCATTTTAACCAGCTCTATTTGCAGGCGCTCCAATTCCTTTTCATAGGCTTTGCCGGGCATGCGTTCAGAATACGGATACCCCGGATCCAAAACGTCGTCTTTTTCTGCTCGCTTGATGGCGCTACGGATGGCGTCAGGTGCGCCATCTTGGAAAAAGGCGCTAATCGCGCCGTCAAATGGTAAGTCCATCTGCCTGCTCCTTTTTACGGACACTATGGCCCTTGATGTGGCCTAGCGCAATCCGGCACGCTTTGCGTGGCTTGGATCATGTCCACAGTCAGGCGGAACGGACGATCAACCGCGCAAATCCGTCCGGTCCAGTCCAATCCGGGTGCTATCATATGGAACTGTCTGGTAAATCTCGGAAATCCAGTTTCCGTACAAGAGATGCGCATGGCTTCGCCAGCGGTTCAAAGGCGTGCGTGATGGGTCATCGTCGGGATAATAGTTGCCGGGCACATTGATGGGCGTGCCCGCGGCGACATCGCGGTCATATTCCTGTTTCAGCGTATCACTGTCATATTCAAAATGATTGAAAATATAGAGAGCACGGTGCGAGGGATCCTCTACCAGGCACGGGCCCACCTGTTCACTGAACAACAGGGTGGTCAGACCGGGAGAGGCGGCAATCTCGGACTGGCGCATTTCGGTCCAGCGACTAACCGGAATCACGCAATCATCGGAAAACCCGCGCAGATAAGGCGAGGCTGGCGCCATGTTACGATGACGAAAACAGCCAAAAGCCTTAGTATCAAGCATGTGTTTCTGGACGCCGTGGAAATGGTTGATCATCGCCATCCCGCCCCAGCATACGCCAAAAGTGGAATGCACATGAGTCTGTGTCCACTCAAACACCTGCTTTAATTCATCCCAATATGTGACGGAACTAAATGGCAAATGTTCAATCGGTGCACCCGTTATAATCAACCCGTCAAACTTCTCTCCTGACACCTTTATCTCGGCGAAGGAGCGATAGAAGCTTTCCATATGTTCGGCGGCTGTGTTTTTGGTTTCATGTTCGGACATGCGGATCAGACTGAATTCAATCTGCAGCGGCGTGGCCCCGATCAGGCGGGCAAACTGGTTCTCTGTCTGGATTTTTTTCGGCATCAGGTTCAGCAGGCCAATACGCAGCGGGCGGATGTCCTGATGTGAGGCCAGTTCTTCGTCCACGACCATTACACCCTCGCGGGTTAAAACGGCGTAGGCAGGAAGATCAGATGGCAGTTTGATAGGCATTTGGGTTGGCTTTCAGTGTCAGCAGAAGAAATTCACATGGGCGTATCAGGTGGTGCGGTCAAGGGCTTCGGCGATCACATCCTCAAAGCTGGATGAATCTGTGATGCAGGCCACGTCGTCCGGCGTGAGGGTGATCCCCCAAGGCCTCATGGCCGCATAACGCGGTGCACGGTGCGCCAATGCACGGGCATAGGTCCAGCGGATGAACGCATCGGGGTCAACATCGGCTTCTTTGCAATTGTTTTCATTTAGATATTGAGACCAAGATGTCATCAGGAATTCGGGCTGGTAGGCCATAGGCTTGGGCGCGCGATCAAATCTGCGGATCAATTCGTTTGTGTGTGCGTCGCTGCCTTGCAGATAGATGAGCAGGCAGTCACGTGACAAAGTTGTCAACAACGGGTCAGTTGGGTTGTTGCCGTCGACCCATTCGCAGATCGACCCGCCCGTGTCGCAAATGAAATTCGGATAGCCATAAAGGCGTTCGGAGCGCTGTATGAAATACCCGGTATCGTTCAGGGCTGACATTTCGGCGGTGCGAAACTGATCCTGGCGTTGGCAATATTCATCAATAGGAAGACCGCCTTTGGACACATCGCCCGGCTTTCCCAGATAGGTGGAGACAGGCGCGAGATTCGCAAACGTGATGTTGGACCCGATATATATTGAATCCGAAAGCAACAATTCGCGCAAAAACGGCACCTGCATCGCATGGGCTTTGGCATTGTCTGCAATCAGTTCGCCCATGTAGCGAGTGCCGATGCGGTAATCGATTGAGTAGTGAAACCAGCCACCTGCATTGCGCAGCATCGTCGCCAGATGGGTTTTGCCCAACCCGGACATGCCGTAAAAGAGAACGCGCTTTTGCGGGGCGGCGCGCCAGGCCTTTGCATTGGGATAGATCATGGGGCCTCTCGCCGAATGTTGCGCATGACAGGGCGCTAAAGAATTAGAAAGCGTTTCGAGAAAACCCTGAGACGTCGATTTTCTTGAACCGCTCGCATCTTGTCAGCGTTGTGTGCGTGTCGATTTGTTGTCGTGTTTCAGGTATAATTCGAAACACTTTAGGTAGCTAGCCATGCGTGCGGCGTCAATGCGTCGGCGGGCCATAGAAAAAGGCCCCACAGGAAAAACACTGTGAGGCCATTGTTTTGATACCTGCGTCTGCGTGGGGTTAGAAGTTAACGCCAATCTTCAAGCCAGCACTGAGGGCGTGGTTGCCCGAGAAACTGGCGCGCGCCACATCAGGTGTGCCAGTTTCAGGTTGCGCATTACCCAACCAAGTGTAGCGCACCCCGCCTGACAGTGAGAGTTGGTCGTTGATCTGATACTTGCCACCCACTGACATGGCGTGCTGACCGTTGACTGGGGTCAGGGGGGATACCAAATCGTCGCTGCCGCCCATTTCGTAGATATAGCTGACACGGGCCGAGAATTTATCGCTAAAGCGGCGTCCAACCCCGATCTCAAACGTCACAGAGTCGTCCACATCGGCCAAGTTAGGCGTGGGGCCAAATGTGTCCAATTGGAATTTGCTCCACTCGGACCAGCGGAGCGAGCCGAACACCAGCGTGTTGGGTGCAACCCCTGATTGTACGGCCAGTTTCAACGATTGCGGGATCTTTGCAGTGGTTGGCGGCGTTGCCGTTGGTACACCGCCCGGCGCCGTCTGCACCGTGCCCAGATCCAGTTCGACGGCCGAATGATAGGTCAACGACGCACGCAGGGCGATATCAGGAATTTCATACGCCGTACCAACAACATAACCTAATCCGCGGTCCGAGTTGAATTTAACATTATAGCCGTTCAACGGGCCATAGGCGAGGCCGGACAGTGTGATTTCACCTTGGGCCTCAACAACTCGCGGGCCGGCATAAACCGAGTAACGGTCGGTAATGTTGTATTTGAAAATCGTGGTCAAGGCTTTGCTGTCAGCCGTGGCCATCGTTCCGCCGAGCATGGTTGTGGCAGGGTTTCCACCATACTTAACATCTGCACCGTATGGCTGGTCAAAGATCAAGGAAAAGCTGAATTTTTCTGTGAACTGCATTTTTAAACCGCCACCAACGACGGAAAAATCGCCCGCAACGTTCGAGATCGAGTTGCCCAATGTATCCCGCCCGGTCACATCCGCGCTGGACATGCCAAATGAAAGCTCGGCGTAATTTCCGGTTTCAAAGATCAGGTCAATCGGGGTTCCTGTACGATCAAGACCTCCGGCATGAAGGGGGGTCATTGATAAAGTGGCTGTCGTCAATGTGGCGGCAGAGGCGAGTGTCTTAACCGTGGATTTCATTGTGAAGCTCCTCCCGTAGCTCTAAAAACACTATCGTTAAGCGTGTGTGGTGCAACTAATGACGCGGCGTCACGACCTCACGAAGTGTTGTAGAGTGTTGAAGTGGCGCCAAAATGTCACATGCGCTGGCGTATTTGCCTGTTTTTGCGCGTCTCGGTGAGGATGTTCACATAGTTTGCCGAAAAGATCAGAGCCGCGCCGACGAACACCCAGATGTCGACGGTTTCACCATATGCGACCATCGCGATGACCGCGATAAGGGGCAGGCGGGCGAAATCAACGGGCATGACCACGGCAGCCGGGGCAATTGACAACGCGGTCGTCAAACAAAAATGTGCGGTGATCCCGCCCGCGCCTATGGCAAAAATCCATGGCCACATCGCAGCCGAGGGCAGGGCGATCTCGCCATCATAGCCTGCGCCGATCACGCCAAAGATCACTTGAAGGACGGTCATCCAAACCAGAATTGATGTCAGACTTTCGGTGCGCGTCAACCTGCGTGTACACAATGCTGTTCCGGCAAAACCGATGGCGGCAGCGGCAGCGGCCATGATGCCGATGCCGACAGTGTCCGGGGTCGGGCGGGCCACAATCAATATGCCGATAAAGCCTACGAGTGCGGCGAGAACCCGCACTTTGGTCAACCGCTCCCCCAGAACCAGAGGGGCCAGCAAGAGCGCCCACAGAGGCGAGGTGAACTCGAGTGCAAAGACTTGTGCCAGTGGGATCAAGCCGATGGCAAGAAACCATAGGTTTTGTCCAGTAAAGTGCAGCAGGTTTCGCATAACGTGCAGCCTGCGGTGATGAAACCGGACATCGCGCAACGTACCCTTGGTAAACGCCACTGCAAAGACAATGGCAACCCCCACAAAGCTGCGGTAGAGCATGATTTCAAAGGTATCTAGCTCACCACTGACGTTGCGCCCGCCCACCGCCATCAGCGAGAATGCGAGAACCGCGCCAACCATCCACATGGCGGCAGTCAGGATGGTAGAAGGCGCGCGGTCGTTCACTGCGGATCACAATTCAGTTTATTGAGGTCACTGTCCAAAGGTCACCGGCGGGTTCAGACAAAGTTGTGCCAGACCGTTGGGCGTACCCCGTGCCTATGGGGTTATTCCCACTCGATCGTGCCGGGGGGTTTGCTGGTAATGTCGTAGGTCACACGATTAATGCCGCGCACTTCGTTAATGATGCGTGTGGCCGTTTCGCCCAGAAAATCATGGGTGAACGGATAGTAATCCGCTGTCATGCCATCGACCGAATTTACCGCACGCAGCGCGCAGGCAAAATCATAAGTGCGCCCATCGCCCATCACACCGACGGTGCGCACGGGCAGAATGGCAACAAATGCTTGCCAGATTTCATCATAAAGCCCGTGCTTGCGGATCTGGTCGATATAGACCGCGTCCGCCTTGCGCAGGATCTCCAGCTTTTCGCGGGTGATTTCGCCGGGGCATCGAATGGCAAGACCGGGCCCAGGGAAAGGGTGACGACCGATGAAACTGTCCGGCAAGCCCAGCTCGCGGCCCAGCGCGCGAACCTCGTCCTTGAACAGTTCGCGCAAAGGCTCGACCAGTTTCAGGCCCATTTTTTCGGGTAGACCGCCAACATTGTGATGGGACTTGATTGTGACGGATGGCCCGCCCGAAAAACTGACTGATTCAATGACGTCGGGATAAAGCGTGCCCTGAGCCAGAAACTCGGCGCCCTCGATTTCGCCAGCGTATTTCTGGAACACGTCAATAAACAGGCGGCCAATGATTTTTCGCTTGGTTTCCGGGTCACTTACCCCGTCAAGTTCACCCAAGAACAGCTCGGCCTCGTCGGCGTGGATCAGGGGGATGTTATAGTTGTCGCGGAACATGGTGACGACTTCGTCCGCCTCGTTCATGCGCAAAAGCCCGTGATCGACAAACACGCAGGTTAATTGATCGCCGATCGCCTCGTGGATCAACACGGCCGCAACCGAGGAATCAACACCGCCCGACAACCCGCAAATCACCTTTCGGTCACCAACCTGTTCGCGGATCAGGCGGATCGCGTCTTCGCGATAGGCTGCCATGGTCCAATCGCCGGTGAACCCGGCGGCGCGGACAAAGTTTTCATACACGGTTTTGCCGTTGGGCGTGTGATGCACCTCGGGATGGAACTGAGCCGCATAAAACTGACGTTTGACATCGCCGGTAATGGCAAAGGGCGCGCCCGGCGACGTGCCATAGACCGAGAAACCCGGCGCAATTTCAGCGACATGGTCGCCATGACTCATCCAGACCTGTTCGCGGCCGGACCCATCCATGAACCATCCGTTCAATAGCTCGCAACGATCCTCAGTCGGGGTGATATAGGCGCGTCCGAATTCAGCAGTGGCATGTTCGCCAGCCTCTACGCGGCCACCCAGATCATGCATCATAACCTGCTGACCATAGCAAATCCCCAAGATCGGCACGCCCAGCGTATAAACCGATTGTGGCGGACGCGGCGATCCTTCGCGCATCACCGAATCCGGCCCGCCGGAAAAGATCACGGCCTTGGGCGCAAACTCGGTCAGAAAGGCGTCAGTCACCTTCTGATAGGGATGAATTTCACAATAAACATTCAGCTCGCGCAGGCGACGGGCAATTAGCTGCGTCACCTGACTGCCAAAGTCGATAATCAGAAGGCGGTCATGGGATGTATCTGTCATGATTTTCTCTTAGTCATACCGCGTTCCAAGCGCAATGATTCCGGGGATACCCAAGATAAGTTTGAGTGAAAGTGGCGTCTGGCCTTAGATTGCGCGTCTGTTTCACCAACGACTGACTGTTTCGGACTGGGCCATGTCGTTTTTGCCTCTTAATGGACGCAAATCTCGTGCGGTGCCGTTTTGGGCTGGGATAAAACCTGACAAATCCGCGCCCATTGGGGGTGCCAACTCAATCCAAGGATGGCGACATGACTGAAGAAGCCGTACGCAAACGGGCACGTGGGGGCGGCGGGGCCGCGCGTCGGGCCGAACGGACCGCCGTCAGCATAGAGACTGCCAAGTATATCGAGCGCAAAATCCCGCTGTATAATATGCTCAGCGACGAAGCGCTGGAGATCATCGAGGCGAACGCAGAAACCGTTTTGGCCGAAGTTGGGGTAAATTTCGTCAACAACCCGGCCGCATTAAAACGTTGGCGCGAGGCGGGGGCCGAAATTGACGGTGAACGCGTGCGCATTCCTCGCGGTCTGGCACGCAAGCTGTGTGAAACCGCGCCCAGCAGCTATACCCAACATGCCCGCAACCCTGAACGCAATGTCGTAATCGGCGGCGATACACTGGTGTGCGCGCCCGTTTACGGCCCGCCTTTTGTGCGCGACCTAGAAGGTGGGCGGCGCTATGCCACGATGGCGGATTTCCGCAAATTCGTGAAATTGGGCTACATGTCCAAATGGCTGCATCATTCCGGCGGTACAGTATGTGAACCAACTGACGTGGCCGTGAACAAACGCCACCTTGATATGTTGCACGCTCATATGACCCTGTCGGACAAACCGTTCATGGGCTCGGTGACGGAACCCAGCCGTGCACAAGACAGCGTAGAGATGTGTGAGATCCTGTTCGGCAAAGAGTTCGTTCAGGAAAACACCGTGATGACCTCGTTGATTAACATCAACTCGCCCTTGACGTTTGACGACATCATGATGGGCGCGTTGGAAGTATATGCCAAAAACAACCAGGCCTGCATCATTTCGCCCTTTATCGTCGGCGGCGCGATGGCACCGGTTTCGGTGGTTGGCACATTGACACAGGTCTTGGCCGAGGCATTGGCCGGGATTGCCTATAGTCAGCTGATCCGCCCCGGTGCGCCGGTGATTTTTGGTGCGTTTGTGACATCGATCGACATGAACTCGGGCGCACCCACGTTCGGCACTCCCGAAGCCAGCCATATTCTCTATGGTGCAGGGCAGTTGGCGCGCCGTATGGGGCTACCGTTCCGTTCGGGCGGAGGGCTGTGCGGATCAAAGCTTCCCGATGCGCAGGCGGCTTATGAATCGGCCCATACGCATAACGCTGTGCTGATGGGGGGCGTCAATTTCATGCTGCACGCCTGTGGTTGGCTGGAAGGCGGGCTGGTCAGTTCGTTCGAGAAATTCGTGATGGACGCCGACCAATTGGGTGTGTTGCACCATCTTGCGCGTGGCGTGGCACATGACGAAAACGGTCAGGCGATGGATGCCATCCGCGAGGTCGGCCCCGGCGGGCATTTTCTTGGCTGCGAGCACACGCAGGCCAATTTCAAGAACGCTTTCTGGCGCAGTGAATTGCTGGATTACAAACCTTTCGAGACATGGGAGGAAGAAGGCGGGCGCGATACAATGACCTTGGCCAATTTGCGGGTGAACCGGATGTTGGACACCTATCAGCAACCGCCACTGGATCCGGCGATTGCTGAGGCGCTGGATGCGTATGTCGCACAGAAAAAGGCGGCGATGCCCGACTCGTTCATTTGATGTAAACCGAAAACAGGGGGCGGGCCTGATCTTGGGCCCGCCCTTTGCGACGTTTCAAACTGTACGTTTTGTTACGCGACATGGGCCGTGCGCAGGATTCGCGCTTCGCCCATCATGGCGATGAGTATTTCGACATGGCGAGTGGCCGAATACCCGGTTGCCTTGTCTCGCCGCAGCTCTTCCAGCGTTGCCTCCATGTCTACCAAACGCCGCAGGGCCGATGCGCTGCGCGGCAGCGCCCCATATCCCAGATAACGACGCAAATGCGCCTCGCGGCGATATTCGGCTGCTCCGATCCGGGCGGCGCGGATCAGAATTTGAGGTCGACGCAGAGTATTTAACACTGTCAGCAAGTCTTGCATGGCGGTCTCCACATTTGAGTGAGGGACGTCATCCTAATCACAACTTACGAGTGTGTTGCGTGCAGGGCGGAACCAACGCACGGCGGAATTTCCCTTTGTTTACCCTTTGGCAACAATGGTTGAGAGCGTGTTGACAATTAACGAACCGGTAACTTTTTCTCTCATAGGTTGCGGTCAAGGACGTGGATAAGTCTGTGGATAAAGATCAGGGGTGGACTGTTGTCCGTTAGAATCCCTGCGGAAAAAAACCAAAAGAGGGCAGTACATGTTGGGACGTGGACAACGCTATGAATCGGGTGCCATTGTGTCATCTCGGGTGCCGTCTTGGGTGCCGGACGGGGCCTGTTTGTATCTTTTGCACACAGAAAGGGGTGCCAGTATCCGTGATTTGGCGCGCCAGACCGGGTGCCATGCCTCTACAGTGCTGCGCCGTATCCGCACCTTTGAATCCCGTCGTGACGACATGTTGGTAGACCACGCGCTGCGGCGTTTGGGGTGCCGCGTGTCACGCCGCCATGGGGCCGGTTCTTCCCTTCAGGAGACAGCCATGACCCCACAATCCAACAATACTCCAGATCAAAAGAGCGCCACGTCATCCGCACCCAATGTGGCCGAAGTGACCGAATCTCAATTGCGTCGCGAAGCTCTTAGAATTTTACGGCGCCTATGTGAAACCGGCGCGGTTTTGGCGGTCGCAGCACAGATGGACAAGGCGGTTGTCGTTCGCGATGGCGTTGATGATGATCCGACCCGCACGGCCACGTTGGACCGCGCCGTGGCCGAGGCTATGGCGCTGAAAGGCTGGATTTCTTGCGAGTCACCGGGGCGGGTGTCGCGTTATCATATCACCAAATCCGGGCGCAACGCATTGGGAGCCTTCATGGCGGGGGCTGAAAACCGCGCGTCAGGTTTCGCAGATGCGCAAAGCGCGTTCAATAGGGGCGGGGCCGACAGCGATGACAGCCCGTCAGATGCGGCCCGACGTCGCGTGCGTTATAGCATGGGCGAGTCACCGTTGATTTCATTGGCGCGGCGCAAAGACCGTGATGGAACGCGCTTTATCACGGATGATATGGTCCGCGCGGGGGAACGCCTGCGCGAGGATTTTGAGCTGTCTCAACTGGGGCCGCAGATCACGCAGGACTGGGATCGCTTTCTGACTGCGTCGGGATCGCGCGCTGCGCCGCGCGGGGGACATTCGCGTGGGGCCGAGGATGCACGTGCCCGTGTCGAAAGTGCGTTAAAGGATCTGGGGCCAGGGCTGGCCGATATCGCGCTGCGTTGCTGCTGTCATCTTGAGGGTTTGGAGCGCGCCGAAAAGCGGATGGGATGGTCCGCGCGTTCGGGCAAGATTGTCCTGCGGATCGCGTTGCAACGCCTTAAACGCCATTACGACAGTATGGGGGATGCGGGTGGCATGATTGGTTAGGGCGCGTATCTCGCACCCTGTGATTGGCGCGGGGCTTCTTGGCCTAGTCGCGGCCGCACAAAAAAAACGCCCCGGGATCGCTCCCGGGGCGTGGTTTCATGACTTGTGGTCACTCAGTTCAGACCAGATCGAAACGATCCGCGTTCATAACTTTGGTCCATGCAGCGACGAAATCGGCGACAAAATGCTCACCTGCATCGTCCTGACCATAGACTTCGGCCAGCGCGCGCAGCTGCGCGTTTGAGCCAAACACCAGATCGGCGCGTGTGCCTGTCCAGCGGGTTTCGCCCGTGGTACGATCCTTGGCCTCGAACTGGGTCTGGGTTTTGTTGGTCGATGCCCATTCCACGTTCATATCCAACATGTTGACGAAGAAATCATTGCTGAGCGTTCCGGGACGATCTGTCAAAACACCCGCCTTCGAGCCGCCATGATTTGCACCCAACACGCGCAGACCGCCAACCAGAACGGTCATTTCTGGCGCGCTAAGCCCCAGAAGCTGGGCGCGGTCGACCAACAAGCGCTCGGCGGGAACCGAGAATTCCGCCTTGGTATAGTTGCGGAACCCGTCTGCAACCGGCTCTAACAGGTTAAAGCTGTCAACGTCGGTATCGGCGTCGGTGGCATCCACTCGGCCCGGTGTGAACGGGACGTCAACCGCGTGACCACCGGCTTTGGCAGCTTGTTCGATGGCTGCGACGCCACCCAGAACGATCAGGTCGGCCATAGACACGGCCTTGTTGCCCGATTGCGCGCTGTTAAAGGCCGATTGCACGCCTTCCAGTTTGCCCAGAACGCGGGCCAGTTCGGCGGGTTGGTTGGCGTCCCAGTCCTTTTGTGGAGCCAGACGGATGCGCGCCCCATTGGCACCGCCACGATAATCCGATCCACGGAAGGTCGAGGCCGAAGCCCATGCGGTTGTCACCAGATCCGCAACACTCAGGCCGGTCGCCAGAATGTCTGATTTCAGCTGTGCGATGTCGCTGGCGTCGATCAGGTCATAATCGCGTGCGGGCAGGGGATCTTGCCAAATCAGATCCTCGGCCGGTACGTCCGCGCCTAGATAACGCGATTTGGGGCCCATGTCGCGGTGTGTCAGCTTGAACCAAGCACGTGCAAACGCATCTGCAAACAATTCCGGGTCTGAATGGAATTTGCGCGCGATCGGCTCCAGAATGGGGTCAAACTTGAGCGCCAGATCCGCAGTGGTCATCATCGGTGGATGCATCTTGGAGGTGTCATGCGCATCTACGACCATATGTTCGGGCTTGCAGTCCTTGGGCGTCCATTGATGGGCACCTGCCGGGCTTTTGGTCAGAACCCATTCGTTGTCGAACAACACGTCCAAATAGCCCATGTCCCAAGTTGTGGGTCTGGGTTTCCACGCGCCTTCGATGCCGCTTGTGATGGTGTGTCCGCCAACGCCGGATTCCCAGCTGTTTTTCCAGCCAAGGCCCATCGATTCGATTGATCCGGCTTCGGGCTCGGCCCCGACATGGGCCGCATCGCCAGCGCCGTGCGCCTTGCCAAAGGTGTGGCCACCCGCAATCAGTGCAACGGTTTCTTCATCTGTGACACCCATACGCGAGAATGTGTCGCGGATATCCACGCCCGAGGCGACGGGATCGGGATTGCCGTCTGGGCCTTCGGGATTGACGTAGATCAGACCCATTTGGACCGCAGCCAGTGGGTTATCCAGATCGCGTTCGCCGCTATAACGGCTGTTAGGAGCATCGGATGTGGCAAGCCACTCGTCTTCGGCACCCCAGTTGATGTCATCTTCGGGCTCGTAAATGTCGGCTCGGCCACCGCCAAATCCAAAAACGGGTCCACCCATGGAACGGATGGCTTCGTTCCCGGCCAGAATGAACAGGTCGGCCCAGCTCAGCGCACGACCGTATTTCTTTTTGATGGGCCACAGCAAGCGGCGCGCTTTGTCGAGGTTGCCGTTGTCGGGCCAGCTGTTCAGAGGGGCAAAACGCTGGTTGCCGGTGTTGGAACCACCGCGCCCGTCAGCGGCACGATACGTCCCTGCCGAGTGCCACGCCATGCGCACGAACAACCCACCATAATGGCCGTAATCCGCTGGCCACCAATCCTGGCTGTCTGTCATCAATGCCTGAAGGTCTTTTTTCACAGCTTCCAGATCAAGGCCTTTGAATGCTTCGGCATAGTTGAACTCACGACCAAACGGGTCGGGCTGTGCACCGCGTTGATGCAGCATCCCGATGTTCAGCTGCTGCGGCCACCAGTCCCGGTTGGTGGTCTGTTTCTTTGCGGTGAAAGGGCATTGTGCTGCGCCGTCCATTGGAATCCTCCTTGGGTTTATCTGGTGCGGCACCACTTTGGTACAGCGCACTGGAATCGTTCTAAACGGAATGTGGAGGAGTTTGGCGATAAAAACCAATTGCAGTTTTTTCTCATTTCAATAACTCAAAGTTATGATAAGATTTCTGCCATGTCCTTATCCTTTCGACAACTGACTTACTTTCGCGCACTGGCTGCACAACGCCATTTCGGTCGGGCTGCGGCGACTGTAAATATTTCGCAACCGGCCCTGTCTGTCCAAATTCGCGAGATGGAAACACATCTGGGTCAACCCCTTGTTGAACGGCGCGCACGCGACGTGGTGCTGACACCTTTTGGCAGACTGATTCTGTCTCACGCGGATCGGGTCGCCGCCGAAATGCACGCTTTGGAAGAGGCGGCGCGCTGGCAAGGTGCGCGGGCAGGGCGGTTACGCCTGGGAATGATCCCCACAATTGCGCCCTATATTCTGTCCGGCACATTAGAATCACTGCGCAGCCATGACATATCGCTGGATGTTCAAGTGCACGAAGCCAAGACTGAACGCTTGGTTGCGGATCTTCAAACCGGGCAATTGGACGCGGTTGTGATGGCCTTGCCGGTGGAAGAGGATGGGTTGATCGCCGAACCGTTGTTTCAGGATCGATTCTTGCTGGCTGGCAGCGCGTCCCGGTTAAAGGCGTTCAAGGACGCCCCCGAGACATTGCGCCCAGATGGTTTGGGGCAATCGCCCTTGCTGTTACTTGAGGATGGGCACTGTCTGACCGATCAGGCGCTGGATTTGTGCGGGCGAGGCAGGCGACATGCGCAGATCGACATGGCGGCCTCATCGCTTGCGACCCTGACGCGGTTGGTCGCAGCCGGATTCGGGTTGACGTTGATGCCGGAACTGGCCGCGCGCGCAGAACAGCGCGCAGCCCCAGACATGCATCTGCGCCGATTTGGAGCGCCCGAACCTTTGCGCACAATTGTCTTGGTCCGGCGCGCGGGCACTGATGGCGCGGGCTGGTTTGCGGCCTTGGCCGAGGTTCTGGCCCGGGTTGGGAACACTGTGGTGAATGAAATGCGGCAGACACCAATACCGACGGATGCCTAGAGAAACACATGCGCCGCCCAAGCGCGGGGGCAAGGCGGCGCATGATAATCATTTACACAACACGTTACTACCGTGGCGGGGGCACTGGTTACTTGCGGCGCGCGCTGCGTGGCAACGTTTGCAAAACTGGTACTTTCCCCCGCCTGCTTCTATACATACAAACAGTTACGAAACCATTCGCGGGGAATAAACCGTGCGAGACATCAAAATCCCCGAGCAGCGCCACCCTGAAAAGGCGCGCCGCCCGGACAATGCCCAGCCCAAAAAACCCAGCTGGATCAGGGTTAAGGCCCCCGGCGGCAAGGGCTATGCTGATACAGCGAAAATCATGCGCGAGCACAAGCTGGTCACCGTCTGTGAAGAGGCGGGATGCCCCAACGTTGGAGAATGTTGGAGCCAAGGCCACGCCACCATGATGATCATGGGCGAGGTCTGTACCCGCGCCTGCAGCTTTTGCAACATTGCCACTGGCAAACCGCCCGAATCCTTAGATGCGTTTGAACCGGGACGTGTGGCTGATGCGGTCTCAAAGCTGGGGTTGAACCATGTGGTTGTGACATCGGTAGACCGCGATGACGTGGCAGATGGCGGTGCTGAACATTTTGCGCAAACCATCCGGGCAATCCGCCACCGCAGTCCGAAAACCACGATCGAAATCCTGACTCCGGATTTTCTGCATTGCGATCCATCGGTTCTGGAAGTCGTGGTCGAGGCGCGTCCAGACGTGTTTAACCACAATCTGGAAACGGTGCCGGGGCTTTACCCCACAGTACGGCCCGGCGCGCGGTACTTCCATTCGCTGCGCCTGTTGCAGCGGGTCAAGGAAATGGATCCGACGATGTTTACCAAATCCGGTATCATGGTGGGGCTGGGCGAAGATCGTCAAAGCGTGCATCAGGTGATGGATGACATGCGCGCGGCAAACATCGATTTTCTGACGATCGGCCAATATCTTCAACCAACGCCCAAGCACCACACGCTGGACAGGTTTGTCACACCTGATGAATTTGCCGCCTATGAAAAGGCCGCGTTTGGTAAGGGATTCTTGATGGTGTCGGCTACACCTCTGACGCGCTCATCCTATCACGCAGGCGATGACTTTGAACGCTTGCGCGCTGCAAGAATGGCGAAATTCGGCTAAAGGGTGGGGCGCCGCGCTGCCCATTTGGATGAATGGCACAAGCGGCCCTCCAATCGGGCCGGTTTTGGGTATGCGTTCACCACAGCACCAGACATGACAATAAAACCCGTCCGCGTATCGCGGGCGGCCTTTGGTCTGTCAGGTCACGCGGTTGCGCCAAAGCCCTTCAAGAGGGCTCGGGCTTAAAACCAGCTTTGCACGCCGCGCGCAGCGCCAGATACATCGCGGCCAATTCCGTCGACAGTGGCACAGCCTGCTACGGCTGTCAGAAGCGCAACAACAATCAGATGTTTCATCATTTTGCCTTACCTGTTTAGGTCTTTATGATCCGCACGCCGATTTCCCCGGCTTTGGTCAGATCAATCTCGCTCGTCCCCGGTCATCCACCAGACCTCGGGCAAAAACCCGACGCCATCGCCATAGATGGGTAACCGATCGTGTAGATAGGTCAGGCTGGCATCATGGGCAATACGTCCGACTGAATATTGATGAATTGGAATGACATAGCGACCGGAAATCAACACCCGATCTAATGCGCGGGTGGCGTTGATAAAGTCCTCGCGGGTCTTGGCCGACAACATGGCGGCAATCATTGCCTCGGCGGCGGGGCTGTTCATGCCCATCAGATTGCGGCTTCCGGGTTCATCCGCGCCTTTGGCACCCCAATAGAAATATTGTTCATTGCCGGGACTCAGGGTCAGGTCGCGACGGATAAAGGTCATGTCGAAATCGTAATTGGCCTCACGCACCGCAAATTGCGCCTTGTCCGTGGTTTCCAATGTTAGGGAGATCCCCAGCCGCTCCAGCGCACGGGCGTAGATATCCATCATGGAGGTGGCCTGTTGGATCAGCCCGTCCTGTTTCAGCAGCACGGTCAGGGTCAGGGGTTGTCCGGCGCCGTTGCGCAACTGCCCATCCTGTACGGTCCATCCTGCCTCTTTCAGCAGGGCCACGGCCTTGCGGATATTGGCCCGGTTGCGTTTGGTCCCGTCCGAAACAGGCAGGGCATAGCCCTCGATCGCACCGGGCAGCAATGTGTCGGCGTATGGTTCCAGCAAGGCGCGCACGGGCGCAGGGGCAGGGCCGGGTTCCATCCCCAGAACCGAGTTTGAATAATACGAGGTGATGCGAGGCTGCCGCCCGCCAGTCAGCGCCTCATTGATGTATTCAAAATTGAACGCATGGATCAGGGCGTCACGCACACGCCAATCATCCAGAGGGGCACGGCGGGTGTTCATCACGAACCCGGTGATTCCCGACGGCTTTTGATGCGGGATCTCGCTTTGGATGATTTCACCGCGCTTCACGGCAGGGAGATTGGCAAGTTCGGCCCAGCGTTCGGCGTTGAATTCGCGGATGTAACTGATCTCGCCAGCTTTGAATGCTTCTTTCAGAACCGCGTCGTCACCATAAAACTCGATCCGGATTTCGTCGAAATTGGCGGTGCCGCGTCGCAGGGGCAGGTCATTGCCCCAATAATCGGGATTGCGGCGCAAAACCACCGTGCGGTCGACCTCGAAATCGTCAATCACGTAAGGCGCGCTGCCGATTGGCACGTCGGTAATTGCCCCATCTTCAAACACTTTTCCGTCCCACTGGGATTTCTTCAACATGGGGCGCATTCCGGCGACAAGGACTAAATCCTGTTCAACAGTTCCATCGTCGCCCGGTTTGAATGTCAGGCGTAAACTGTGTGGACCGGTTTGCTCAATTTGCGCCACCTTGGTCCAGAAATCGCGATAGCGCAGGTGTCCGCGCGTCCCGATCGTTTCATAGGACCAGATCACATCCTCGACCGTGACGGGGCTGCCATCGGAAAACTTGGCCTGAGGGCGCAGGGTAAATTCCACCCACTCGCGCTCGGGTCCGACCTCGATGGTTTCGGCCAACAGACCATATAGGCTGAACGGTTCATCCCATGAGCGTCCCATGAGCGATTCGAATGCAAAGAAACGCAGCTGCCATGGCGGCGTCCCCTTCACCGCAAACGGGTTCAGCGAATCGAATCCGCCGACGTTTCCGGTGGTCACAATGCCGCCTTGAGGGGCGTCGGGGTTGGCGTAGGGCAGGGACACAAAATCATTTGGCAATGCCGGCTCGCCGTACATTGCGATGCCGTGACGCGGATCGGCAATTGCGCTCTGAGCAAACAAAACAAGGCTGAATGCGAGGCTTACAGGGGTAGATCGGCGGAAATTCACTGGGCCCATTTTGGCAACAATCCTAATTTTGCGTTATTTACCTGACGCAAACCGTAAGGCGGGATTCACGTCTTTTCAAACTTTTAGCTTGGATACGGGCGATGGATTGCTTATAACAAGGGCACTGCTCGATAGGTTTCTTGCCTGTATGAAACCTGCCTCAATAACTTAACGCCAGCTTCGCGCTGGCGTTTTTTTTTGGCCATGTTTGCGGCTCATCATGCCACGAAGAACGATTCTGCCAGAACTGATGGCAGATGGTGTTGGGGAAAGTCTCGCGGAAATGGTCTTGGGGCGATCACTATACCGTGGGGTGACGTGTTGAAAGGGTGACAGGCACAGGGCCTGACATTCGCAAATGCAGCATGTATGCTGCGTACGCAATATCCAAATAGGAGTGCAGGACATGAGCATCGCAGGAAAAACCGCCGTCATCACCGGATCAACGTCGGGTCTTGGACTGGGCATCGCACGTACGCTGGCCAAAGCGGGTGCGCATGTGGTCCTGAATTCGTTCACCGACAGCGAGGATGACCACGCGTTGGCCGCTGGGATAGCTGAGGAATTTGGCGTGAGTGCGCGCTATATTCAGGCCGATATGTCCAAACCCGAACAATGCCGCGCATTGATCGAAAAGGCAGGGGCATGTGATATCTTGGTGAACAATGCGGGTATTCAGTATGTCGCGCCGATTGAAGAATTCCCGATGGAAAAGTGGGACGCGATCATCGCCATTAACATGAATTCGGCCTTTCACACCTCGGCCATTGCCGTGCCGATGATGCGCAAGGCGGGCTGGGGCAGGGTGATCAACATCGCGTCGGCCCACGGGCTGACGGCGTCTCCATTCAAATCGGCCTATGTCGCCGCCAAACATGGCGTGGTCGGCATGACCAAAGTCGTCGCGCTGGAAACTGCCCGCGAAGACATCACCGCAAATGCCATCTGTCCGGGCTATGTTCTGACACCCTTGGTCGAGGCGCAAATTCCAGACACGGCCAAGAAATACGGAATGTCCGAAGAAGAAGTGAAGCAGAAGGTGATTCTTGAGCGCCAGCCGTCCAAGGAATTCGCCACGGTCGAACAGGTGGGCGGCACGGCGCTGTTTTTGTGTTCGGATGCGGCTGCGCAAATCACCGGCACAACGATCAGCGTCGATGGCGGCTGGACAGCGCTCTGATCGCAGCGCTCCGGATGGGATTGCTGTGGGTCAGTCGCAGCGCATGTTGATGCGCGGACTGGCGCACGGAGTTCGGCATTGTAAGAACGACGGAGGGTGGGGCTTGTGGCCGTAAAACGGATCAATCTTGCATTGCAGGGTGGCGGGGCGCACGGAGCCTTTACTTGGGGCGTTCTGGACCGGTTATTGGAGGAATCCGAGCTGGAGGTGGCCGCTATTTCGGGCACGTCTGCGGGCGCGCTGAATGGCGCGGCACTCAAGGCCGGATGGGTCGCGGACGGACGCGACGGCGCTCGCGCTAACCTTGATTGGCTTTGGCAGCAAATGGGCGCGGTTCAGGATTTGCGCATGCCCGCATGGATGGCGGGCAATCTGGCCCTGGCACCGGGATGGAACGCCGCCATGGATGCCACATGGCCTGCCGCGATGGCCGAAGGGGTTAGCCGTCTGGTCTCGCCCTATGCGTAT
Source organism: Roseovarius aestuarii (assembly GCA_027214255.1). GTDB lineage: Bacteria > Pseudomonadota > Alphaproteobacteria > Rhodobacterales > Rhodobacteraceae > Roseovarius > Roseovarius aestuarii_A. The sequence goes on along the minus strand of JAPWHL010000002.1, from coordinate 129,742 downwards.
GGGCCATTCTACGTCAATCCGTTGCGCCGGGTGGTTGACGAATTCGCTTATGACAAAGTGTGTGCCAATGATGCCCCACGCCTAAGTGTCGGCGCAACCAATGTACGCACCGGCAAGATTCGCATCTTTGACGGGGATCAGATCGGCGCGGATGCATTGCTGGCCTCGGCTTGTCTGCCAACTTTGTTTCAGGCGGTGGAAATCGACGGAGAGGCCTATTGGGATGGCGGGTTTACCGGTAATCCGGCGCTGTTTCCGTTGTTTGACCAAGATCTGCCAGCGGATATCGTGATCATCAACATCAATCCCCTGTTGCGCGATGACATCCCGCACAGCCCGCAGGATATTCAGAACCGCATTAACGAGATCAGCTTTAACTCGTCTTTGTTGCGCGAATTGCGTGCGATCCACTTTGTGCAACGGTTGTTGGCCACGGGGGCCGTGCCTGAAGGGGCAATGAAACATGTATTGGTGCATATGATTGCGGATGACACGCTGATGGCGGATCTTTCGGCGGCGACCAAAGTATCGCCCAACCCGTTTCTTCTGGACCGTTTGAAATCTGCCGGACGGGTGGCGGCAGACAGGTTTTTGCAAGCCCATTGGGATGATCTGGGGCAACGCGGCACGACCGATCTGGAAAACATGTTTGCGTAATCCGCCCTTGGGGGCTCATTTACGCTAAGGGCTGACCTCGACAGTAGGGTCGGCCTTGTTGGGATAGACAAGCCCTGCTGAGATCACCAGCTTGGCCGCGTCCTCAACGGTCATGTCCAATTCAATCACGTCTTCCTTCGGGACGAACAACAAAAAACCGGAGGTCGGGTTTGGCGTCGTGGGAAGGAAGACGCTGATCAGATCGCCGGCGGTTTCAGCGCGGCGCGCGATTTCGCCTTTGGCCGAGGTTGAGATAAAGGCGATCGCCCAAAGCCCTTTGCGCGGGTACTGGATCAGACAGGCCTTTTCGAAGCTGCGCTCGGATTGTGCGAACACGGTCTCGGCGATCTGCTTTACACCCGAATAGATCGACCGCACCACAGGCACACCGTCGACCAGAGATTCGGCAAACCGGATCAGCGACCGGCCCAGCAGGCCCTTGGCAATCCATCCGACAACGATGGTGAAAATCAAAAAGACGATAACGCCCAGGCCGCGCAGATTGATTCCGATGTATTCGTCGGGGCGCAGGTGCGAGGGCACCAAAGGCAAAACCACCGCATCGACCCAGCCCATCAGCGTCCAAATCAGCCAGATTGTCAGCCCGACAGGCGCGATCACGACCAGTCCGGTCAAGAAGCTGGCGCGCAGGGCTGCAAACAGACCGGGACGGCGGGGCTGTGGTGGGTCTTCGTCGAAAGGTGTGTTCATGTGGACTCGGAATCTGAAGGAGATAATTGCTTATGTAAGCAGTTTATACCAACGCAGCAATGGGGCGGGGCAACTGGCGTGCATTTGGCGCGCTTGGGCGGTCTGGTATCCGAAAAATCGGTGACTTCCTGAGCGTTTTTCCAAAGTGCCCGCAGTGCTGCATGCGTACAGCCATATTGAGCCATCGGTGGCGCGTGCGGGTAATTTTTTGAACCAAGACGCGCTAAAGCACGTCTTGCGTGACTTGATATCGCTGGCCCCCTTGCGCATCGGGGGGATCCGACCTATACGCGCGTCATTGAAATCCGCAGGCATGGGCGGGCCGCTCGGGGGAGACATCCCCGACAGTCCACCGGTTGAGGCAAACGCCTCTCTCTCCGTGCCGAGGCGAAAACCGGAAAAGGAATACAAACATGGCTCTTCCCGAGTTCACCATGCGTCAGTTGCTGGAAGCTGGCGTTCACTTTGGTCACCAAACGCAACGCTGGAACCCCCGTATGGGCGAGTTCATCTATGGCGCGCGTAACGGCATCCACATCATGGACCTGACGCAAACCGTTCCCTTGTTGGACGCTGCGCTGAATGTTGTGCGTGAAACCGTTGCCAAGAACGGCCGCGTTCTGTTTGTCGGCACCAAGCGCCAGGCGGCAACGCCCATCGCCGAAGCCGCTGAAAAATGCGCACAGTATTACATGAACCACCGCTGGTTGGGCGGCACGCTGACCAACTGGCAGACCGTGTCGAAATCGATCCAGCGTCTGAAGCAGATCGAAGAAGCACTGGAAACCGGTGCCGAAGGCCTGACCAAGAAAGAGCGTCTGGGCATGGAGCGCGATCAAGGCAAACTGGAAGCGTCGCTGGGCGGTATCCGTGAAATGGGCGGCGTGCCTGATCTACTGTTCGTCATCGATGTGCGCAAAGAAGCGCTGGCAATTGCCGAAGCGAACAAGCTGGGTATTCCGGTTGTTGCCATCGTCGACACCAACTGCTCGCCTGACGGGATCGATTACATCATTCCCGGCAACGACGACGCGGCCCGTGCGATTGCTCTATACTGCGATCTGGTCAGCCGCGCGGCTCTGGACGGCATGACTGCGCAGATGGGCGCCGCCGGTATCGACATCGGTGCGATGGAAGAGGCCCCCACGGAAGAAGCCGTCGAAGAGGCACCTGCCGAGGGCTGATCCGCCACTCAGCAATTTAACCGATTGAAGTTCCCGATCCTGACACCATGTCAGGGCCGGGAATCAAACGACACTTTGAGGAGAGCCGACATGGCGATTACCGCTGCAATGGTAAAGGAACTGCGCGACAGCACGGGCGCAGGCATGATGGATGCAAAAAAAGCGCTGACCGAAAACGATGGTGACATCGAAGCGGCTGTTGACTGGCTGCGCACCAAGGGCCTGGCGAAAGCCGCCAAGAAATCGGGCCGTACGGCTGCGGAAGGTCTGGTTGCTGTGAAAGTTGATGGCGGGCGCGGTGTTGCGGTCGAAATCAACTCGGAAACCGATTTTGTTGCCAAGAACACAGAATTCCAGTCGATGGTTTCGTCGATTGCGGATGCGGCTGTGAAAGTCGACGATCTGGACGCGCTGAAAGCGGCCGATCTGGGCGGGAAAACCGTTGAAGAAACCGTGACGGCCAAAATCGGCACCATCGGTGAAAACATGTCGGTGCGCCGTATGGCCAGCGTCGAGGGTGACACGGTTGTCTCTTATGTGCATAACGCCGCGACAGACGGTATGGGCAAGATCGGCGTGCTGGTTGCGCTGAAAGGTGATGAGGCGTTTGGGCGCCAGATCGCCATGCACATCGCGGCCACCAACCCTGCATCGCTGGACGAAGCGTCGCTGGACCCGGCTGTTGTTGAAAAAGAAAAGCAGGTTCAGATCGATATCGCGCGTGAAAGTGGCAAGCCTGATGCCGTGATCGAAAAGATGATCGTCGGTCGCATGAAGAAATTCATGTCCGAAGTCACGCTGCTGGGCCAGTCTTTTGTGATGAACCCCGACCTGACTGTTGAGGCTGCCGCTAAGGAAGCGGGCGCCGAGATTGTCGGGTTTGTACGTCTGGAAGTCGGCGAAGGCATCGAAGTGGAAAAAGAAGACTTTGCTGCCGAAGTGGCTAAAGTCGGCAAAAGCTGATCTGGTTTTCGGGCTAAGGGGCGCTGCCCCTCGTGATGAAATCCTGCCGGATTTCATCTCTCACCCCGGGATATATGAGGCCAGAAGATATGACAAAGAAGGCGCCCTTGAGATTGGGGCGCCTTTTTTTATGCGGATGGAAACGGGTGCTTTGGTAGGTCAGCTGTGTCGGACATGATCAAAAACGTGTTGGCAGGTGACCCCGCCGGGAGGGGAGCCACCTGCCTGACCGTTCGGACCAGGGATGAAACGACGGTCTTGTCGCGCCGACGACAGCACCCAAAATTGGCTCTGCCGTCGACATCCGGATTAACCGGCAAGCTGGCCGTGCCTTGTAATCTCAAGGGGTACCAACTTGATGCTCCCGGGCTGAAAAAGCCACCACTCACGGAACATCTTGATCATGCAAGTTTACGTTGCGTAACGAAAGTAGGGAAAACCCTACCCGGTTTGAGGTGGCAGAGTTCCGAGCGAGGGCAGGGCGGTTGGCGCGGTTGATTCGTGTTCCGGAAATTGCGGTAAGGCGCGGGAAATTACCGATGGTCTGCTGTTCTTCGCTGGAATGCGCCGGCAAGGGGCAGGACGTGCGTGAACAGAGATGTCAGGCGTCAAACGTGAAGATTTGATTCTGGAATGAGGCCTTGAGCACAGCCTGCGCCGTGGTTTCCACGCTGAGGGCGTCGCGCGCAAGGCGGAGATGCTTTTCAACAGTGGCGGCCGTCAGCCCCAGCAAAAGCGCGATATCCTGAATGGTTTTTCCATCCCCAACCCAGCCCAGAACCTCGCGTTGGCGAGAAGTCAGCGCGCGCCCCGGAGCCGTGTAGGGCAGGGACAAGAACCGCAGGTGTGCGATTGTGTTCAGGACTTGAATATCGTCACCATGCTCGGCCCAGATCGCGTCGACCTCGCCCTGTTCCATCCCTTTGCGCGCGGTGAGCGCAATGGCCGCCTTGGTGCGTGGCGAAACCGAACGGAAACTGATGGAATATCCAACCGTCACGCCTTGCGCACGGTTGAATTCCATCACTTTGCGCTCGCCATCGGTCAATGTGCCCGTATCCAGCATGTCGCGCATGACGCGCCATGAACAGGCGCCGTCATTGTTAAGCGCCCATTTCACCATCGGCGCGTGAAAGAACAGTCCCTCACCGATGAAGCCGTCTGTATAGCTGGAATCATGGTTGGTCAGCAGGACAAAATCCTCTGGATCGCCCAATGACGTTGCCGTGCGATACCGCGTTGCGCCGTAGATCAGCCGATCAAATCCAAAACCCGCCATGCGACGCGTGTGCATATCCCACAGTTCTTCGATACTGGGGATATTCAGCATCGTTTGCAGCTCGTCCGTTGAAATCATGATCCCCGCTCCAGATGTCCCAACAGAGCGTCTATGGCCAATGTGTACCCAGCTGCGCCAAACCCACAGATGACGCCGACAGCCACGCGGGCAATATAGCTTTGATGGCGGAAATCCTCGCGGGCGTGGATGTTGGACAGGTGCAGCTCGATTGTGGGCAATTCCACGGAGGAAATCGCGTCCATCAATGCGATGGAGCTGTGGGTATAAGCCCCCGCATTTAGGATGATCCCCGAATGGGTTGCGCGCGCTGCGTGGATGGCATCGATCAAGCCACCTTCGTGGTTGCTTTGCGTGAATTCGACCCGCACGCCGCGCTGTTTGGCATGCGTTTTACACATGACTTCGATATCGGCCAAGGTCGTGCGCCCGTACACCTCGGGTTGGCGAGTCCCCAACAGGTTCAGATTGGGTCCGTTCAGGATCAAAATGGATGAAGGCATCGCGCAACTCCTTTGAAATGGCTTGTAACGCGTGCAATGCACCCCTGTCGAGACGTTGCCGTATGCAAAATACATCCAAATGGCGGCGAAGTGGCGTCGTATGTAGCGGGGCCTTATGGAAATGCTACTCTGCGGCGTGTTTCAGGCTGGCCATCAAATGATGGAATTTTTCCCCCTGCACGGCAATGTGCCCCCGAAGGGCGTTGGCCGTTGCGTCGGGTTGACCTGCCTCGATGCCGGCAAGGATCGCTTCATGTTCGGCCATGGATTGCGTCATACGGCCGCGCACACGCAATTGCAGTCGACGGAATGGTTTGAGCCGCCGGTGCAGCCGCAGGGCCTCGGCCTCTAGGAACGAATTTCCCGATTGGGCATAGATTAAATGATGAAAGGTTTCGTTCTGGGCATAATAGCCTTCGGTGTCATTCGCGCTAACGGCGGCCTGACATCCGGCGTTTGCTGCGCGCAGCTTTTTTAGCGCGTCGTCGGTTATCCTCATGGCGGCAAGACGGCCCGCGGCGGCTTCTAGCTCGGCCATGACCTCAAACATTTCCATCATTTCCACCGGTCCGGGATGGCGTACGAACACGCCCCGGCGCGGGATGTGCTGAACAAGGCCGGAATGCGCCAGGGTTGCAAAAGCCTCGCGGATTGGCGTGCGCGAGACGTCGAAACGCTCCGCCAGAACGTGTTCGTTCAGGCGTTCGCCATCGGCATAGGTGCCATTCACGATCAATTCTTCGATCTCGGAGGCAATCTTGTCTGCGCGGCGTGTATCCATGCACAAAGCATATCATTCAACCCGTCGCATGCAAGCCTGAAGAAATTGTATACTAAAATATTGACATGGCATTCTCATGCGTTACGGTTTGGCAATCACGTGGGCATGGGGGTCCACGAAAAACGTCTGGGAGGACATCATGAAATATTCGCTTAAGGCCGCTGTTGCAGGTGCTGCGCTATTTGCAATCGGGGGCACTGCCAACGCCACAGAACTGCGTCTGTCGCACCAGTGGTCCAACAACGATGTGCGCCACAAGGTGGCTCAAATTGTTGCCGATGGGGTTGCGGCCGCCGATGTAGACCTTGAGATAAAGATTTTTGGCTCGAAATCTTTGTTCAAGCCGCGCGAGCAGTACAAGCCCCTGAGCCGGGGGCAGCTGGATATGACTGTCTTTCCGCTCAGCTATGCGGGCGGTCAGCAACCCGCCTTTAACCTGACGCTGATGCCGGGTCTGGTGAAAAACCACGATCACGCGGCGCGCATGAACGACAGCCCCTTCATGGAGGCGCTTGAGGCCAAAATGGCCGAAGATGACGTGATGGTTCTGGTTCACGGTTATCTGGCAGGCGGGTTTGCCGGCAAAGACAAATGCATCACCAAACCATCAGACGTTGAAGGTATGCAAACCCGCGCCGCTGGCAAGGCGTTTGAGCAAATGCTGGCAGGGGCAGGGGCGTCCATTGCGTCAATGGCGAGCTCGGAAATCTACAACGCGATGCAAACCGGTGTCTTGAACGCTGCGAACACATCTTCGTCGTCGTTTGTTAGCTATCGTATTTACGAGCAGGTCGCCTGCTATACCCCAGCTGCCGATGTGGCGCTGTGGTTCATGTACCAGCCGCTTTTGATGAACAAAAGCAAGTTTGAAAGCCTGACAGACGCACAACAATCCGCACTGCTGGCATCCGCCGCCGAAGCACAGGCATTCTATCTGGAAGAAGCCAAAAAAGAAGACGCCGCATCGGTCGACGTGTTCCGTGACGCAGGTGTCGAGATTGCCGAAATGAGCGATGCCGATTTCGAAGCATGGCGCGCCATTGCCAAGGAAACGTCCTATGCCGAGTTCGTGGCGAGTGTGCCGGACGGGCAGGCCTTGCTGGACATGGCGCTGGCAGTCGAGTGATCTAACCCATGAATCGGGCGGCCTGATGTCCGGGCCGCCCGACTTTTTGTCTCTCACAACCTAAATCCAAAAAGGAGGCCCGCATGTCAGGCCAATTACAGTCGCGCGTGGCCAAGACCGGCGACAACAGATTTTTACGCGCGGTCTCGGCCCTGTCGACATTAGCGGGCTGGATATCGGCGGGAATGATCGTGACAGCGGTCGCGATCACGTGCCAGATGATCTATGTTCGGTTCGTTTTGAACGGCTCGACCGTTTGGCAAACCGAGGCGGTTATCTATCTGGTCATTGCTGCCACGCTGGTTGGTTTGCCCTATGTGCAGCGTTTGCGTGGCCATGTGAATGTTGACCTGATCCCCTTGGCCTTGGCACCGCGCCCACGTTTTGTGCTGGCGTGTGTCACGCTGTCATTGAGCATCGCGATTGTCGCGCTGATGCTGTGGTATGGCTATGAATACTGGCATTTCGCCTATGATCGCGGTTGGCGGTCCGACACAATCTGGGGTGTTCGCCTGTGGATTCCCTATCTGGCGCTGCCTATCGGCTTTGCCCTGTTGCTGTTGCAGTTGATTGCTGATTTTGTCGCGCTGATCCTGAAGATCGAAGCGCCCTTTGGTCTGGAGGACGTCTAATGGATCCGCTCGTTCTAGGAGGGCTGGTGGCGCTGGCCACTATTGCCGTGTTGTTTTCAGGCGTGTCTGTCGCCCTTGGCCTGTTGATCGTTTCGGCAGGGTTCTTGATGATTTTTGACGGTATGCGCAGTCTTGAGCTGATGCCGGAAATCCTGTTTGGAAAACTGGATAATTTCGCCCTGCTCAGTATCCCGATGTTCATCATAATGGGGTCATCCATTGCCTCGACGAGGGCGGGGGCCGACCTGTACGAAGCGTTGGAACGCTGGCTGACTCGGGTTCCCGGCGGTCTGGTTATCTCTAATCTTGGGGCCTGTGCGCTGTTTGCCGCCATGTCCGGCTCTAGCCCGGCGACCTGCGCGGCCATCGGCAAGATGGGTATCCCAGAGATGCGCAAGCGCGGCTATCCTGATGGGGTCGCGGCTGGCAGCATCGCGGCGGGCGGCACGCTGGGCATTTTGATCCCGCCGTCGGTGACCATGATCGTCTATGGTATTGCAACGGAAACCTCGATTGGGCGCTTGTTCCTTGCGGGCGTGTTTCCCGGTTTACTTCTGGTCGGGCTGTTTATGGCGTGGTCGATGTATTCGACGTGGAAATCCGGGAATCTGGCTTTGATGAACACCCGTGCCTACAGCTGGCGCGAAAAATTCGAAATCCTGCCGCGCGTCCTACCATTCATCGCTATCATTATCGGCGTGCTCTATGCGATGTACGGCGGTGTTGCGACACCGTCTGAAACCGCCGCTGTCGGGGCGCTGTTGTGCCTGTTGATCGCCATGGTCATCTATCGGCTTTGGAATCCTGCCGACCTTTGGGTAGTGCTGCGTGACAGCACCAAGGAATCGGTGATGATCTTGTTCATCATCGCGGCGGCTGGCGTATTCAGCTATATGTTGAGCAGTCTGTTCATCACCCAAAGCATCGCAGAATGGATTGGAACGCTGGATGTGAACCGCTGGGTTCTGATGGCGGCGATCAACCTGTTCTTGCTGGTTGCCGGGTTCTTTTTGCCGCCCGTAGCGGTGATCCTGATGGCCGCGCCTATCTTGCTGCCGATTATCACCGTTGCCGGGTTCGATCCGATCTGGTTTGCCGTTGTCCTGACCATCAACATGGAAATCGGCCTGATCAGCCCGCCTGTCGGTCTGAACCTTTATGTGATCAACGGCATCGCGCCTGACATCTCGCTTAAGACCATTCTGATGGGGTCGCTGCCGTTTGTGGCCTGTATGATTGTGGCGATCATCCTGCTGTGTATCTTTCCGGGGATCGCGACATGGCTGCCCAACGCGGTGATGGGCGCATGACCTTATTGTCTGATCTGCTGGCCTCGGTCGTCGAACGCGGGGCAGGGGCGCTGGGACGCAGCGATTGGGGTACGCGCCCGGTGGGCGAATTGGCCGATGCGCTGATTGATACCGGAGGAGAAACCTCGGGGCTTATTCTGGCGCAAAAGTTGCTGGACCGGTTTGCAGCAATGGAGGACGCCGACAAACTGGCGTTCTTTCACCACCTTGCCGGGGCGATGAACATTGATCCGGCAGCCGCCCGTGCCGCGTTGGACGCCTATGAGAGCGCTCCGTCGAAATCGACCTACCGCGCTTTTTTGCGCGCGGCAGAGCCCCCGCGACAAGAGCTGATCCGCCGTATGAATCAGGCACCCGGCGCCACCGAGGCGCTGGTCGGCATGCGTGCCGATCTGCGCAGGCTTGGGCGCGGCGTGCCAGAGTTGGAGGCGTTGGACCTTGATTTTCGCCACTTGTTCAACTCGTGGTTCAACCGTGGATTTTTGGTTTTAAGGCGCATCGATTGGCGCACGCCTGCCCATATTCTTGAGAAAATTATCAAGTATGAGGCCGTGCACGCCATCGACAGTTGGCATGATCTGCGTTTGCGGGTCGAACCAGAGGACCGCCGCTGTTTCGCGTTCTTCCATCCGACCATGCCGGACGAGCCACTGATTTTTGTCGAAGTGGCACTGACGCGTGGCATCCCCGGTGCTATCGCGCCGCTGTTGGCCGAGGCACGCGATGCCCTGCCTGCCGACGAGGCCGATACTGCCGTGTTTTACTCCATCTCGAACTGTCAGGCGGGGCTGGCCAGTATTTCCTTTGGCAATTCATTGATCAAACAGGTGGCGGCGGATCTGGGCGCGGAACTGCCGGGATTGAAACGCTTTGTCACGCTGTCGCCGATTCCGGGCCTGATGGGCTGGGCAAAGCGTCAGGGACTAGAACCGGCCGAGTCAGAGTTGCAATCCTTGGCGGCCCACTATCTGACACAAGCCAAGACCGAGGCGGGAACCCCTGTGGACCCGGTGGCGCGCTTTCATCTGGGCAATGGGGCGATCATCCATGCCTTGCACGCCAAGGCCGATCTGTCCGAAAAGGGCCTCGCGCAATCGGGTGGTGTCATGGTGAATTACCTCTATGACCTGCGCAAACACGCGCAACACCATGAAAGCTACGCCAGCGCAGGCACAATTGCGACCACATCCGAGATTAAAACACTGGCGTCCGCTGCGGCGGCACGCCTGCCAAAAGAGGGCAACAAGCATGACAAATCCGCTGTATGACGGTCTATTCGCACCGCACGCGGGGCACGACACTCCGTTTTTGATCCTGCCGGACGGGGCCATTCTGACACATTCCGATTTTCTGGGGCAGGCGGCTCGACTGGCGCATGTTCTGGTAAAGGCGGGTTTGAAACCCGGTGATCGTCTGGCCGCACAAGTTCACAAAAGCCCACAGGCGCTGGCGCTTTATGCGGCTTGCGTACAATCAGGCGTGGTGTTTTTGCCGTTGAACACGGCCTACACCGCCACCGAAGTCACCTATTTTATCGAGGATTCAGGCGCGCGGATGGTCGTGTGTGACGGCAAGTCCGAGGCCGCATTGGCCCCGTTGGCCGATCGGCTGGGTGCACGGTTGACCGTATTGAATGCCGATGGATCTGGATCGCTAAGTGATGCGGCAAGTGGCGAGTCAAAACAGTTCGAGACCGCGACACGCAAAGGCGATGATCTGGCCGCGCTATTGTATACGTCAGGCACGACCGGACGCTCAAAGGGCGCGATGCTTAGTCAGGACAACCTCCTGAGCAACGCCAAGGTTCTGGCGGAGGAATGGCGTTTCACTGCGGCGGACACGTTGCTGCATGCCTTGCCGATCTTTCACACGCATGGCCTGTTTGTTGCGACCAATGTGTCGTTGATTGCAGGCGGCGCGATGATTTTCCTGCCCAAGTTTGATCTGGACGCGGTGCTGACGCATCTACCGCGATCGACGGTGATGATGGGGGTTCCAACGTTTTACACCCGCCTGCTGGATAGCCCGCAGTTTACCCATGACTCGGCGGCGCATATGCGTCTGTTCGTATCGGGAAGCGCGCCGTTGCTGGCCGAAACCCACGCCCGCTTTTCCGAGGTCACTGGTCATGCGATCCTTGAACGCTATGGGATGACGGAAACGAATATGAACACGTCAAACCCCTATGACGGTGCTCGTCGTGCGGGCACTGTGGGCTTTCCTTTGCCGGGGACCGAGCTAAAGATAACAGATCCTGACACAGGAGAAACCCTGCCGCAGGGCGAGGTCGGACAGATCGAGGTGCGTGGCGCCAACGTGTTCCAAGGTTATTGGCAGATGCCCGAGAAAACGGCCGAAGAACTGCGTGCCGACGGATTCTTTATTACGGGCGATCTGGGTTTGATCGATGATCAGGGCTATGTGCAAATTGTCGGGCGCGGCAAGGATCTGATCATCTCGGGTGGGTTCAATATCTACCCCAAGGAAATCGAACTGGTACTGGATGAACAACCCGGCGTATTGGAAAGCGCGGTTATCGCGGTGTCCCATGCCGACTTTGGCGAGGCCCCCGTGGGCATATTGGTGTCCGCACCGGGACAAGCGCCCGACACCGATGCCATCATGGAGGCGGTACGCAAGCAACTGGCGCGTTTCAAACATCCCGCACGACTGATTGTCGTGGATGAACTGCCCCGCAACACGATGGGCAAGGTTCAGAAAAATGTGCTGCGCGATCAATTTGCGGATATTCTGACCAAAAAATAGGCGCGCCTGGCTCGGGTCTGAGCCGGGGCCGCAAAGTACCTGCCACAGTTTCACAGAGCGCGTGCGGCTCGGATCATGTCCGGGCTGCACTGCTTTGTGTTGCAGCGCGCGGCAGTTTGGGGAACACTTGGAGCAGTCTGACGGCACCGCTATCCAAAATAATGATAGCCATATTCCACATGCCGGATTGCGATGATAGCAGGCATAGGCAGACAGTTGTGACAACGCCACCAAGGGAGAACCGACATGGCACGGCTAAGCGCCTTCAATTTCCAGAAATGGATCGACGAACATAAACACCTGCTAAAGCCGCCTGTGGGCAACAAAAAGGTGTTCGAGAATGCCGACATTATGGTGACTGTCGTCGGCGGTCCCAACAAGCGCACGGACTATCACGACGATCCGGTCGAAGAGTTCTTTTATCAGCTAAAGGGCAACATGGTTCTCAAGCTGTATGACGGGACCGAGTTTTATGACGTAAAAATCAGCGAGGGCGATGTATTCTTGCTTCCCCCGCATGTGCGCCATTCGCCCCAACGTCCCGAAGAGGGGTCCATCGGGCTGGTGATCGAACCCAAACGCCAGATCGGGGAACTGGACGCCATTGAATGGTATTGTTTTGACTGTCAGGCGTTGGTGCACCGTGCTGAAATGCAGTTGAAATCCATTGTGGATGATCTGCCCCCCGTTTATGAATCTTTTTATGCGTCAGTCGAGGCGCGCACGTGCCCTGAGTGTGGCACCGTGCATCCGGGCAAGGAACCACCCGAAGGCTGGGTGACACTCTGACGCCACACGACATTCCGAAAACGCCCCATAGAACGGCGCAACATGACAACTGGGAGACGACACATGGGTATCAATTTCATCAAATCAGTTTCGGGCGCGGTAGCGGTTGCCGCCCTGCTGGTTAGCGGAGCGGCATCGGCCAAGGACTTTCGCCTTGGGCTGATCACACCGCCCTCGCATATCTGGTCCAAAGCGGCCGAAGATTTCGGTGCAGACCTCGCCAAGGCCACAGACGGTGCCCATACTCTGCAAGTGTTCCCGTCGCAGCAATTGGGCAACGAGGCCGAGATGATGCAGCAGCTTCAGACCGGCGCATTGGATATGGCGTTCTTGACCGTTGCCGAAGTCAGCAACCGGGTGCCTGATTTTGGCGCGTTCTATGCGCCATTCTTGGCGGATGACATTGGTCACGCTGGTCGCATCCTGCAATCGGATCTGGCGGCGTCGATGCTGTCTGACCTGCCTGCCAAAGCCGGCGTTGTGGGCGTCGCTTATGGTATGGCCGGTCTGCGTCAGATCGTGGCCAAGGGCGAAGTTGCCTCGGCGGCTGATCTCAAAGGCAAGAAACTGCGCATCACGCCGTTTGCCCCGATCCTTGATTTCTACAATGCTCTGGGCGCCGCCCCAACACCGATGCCATTGCCTGCGGTCTATGACGCGCTGGCGAACGGGCAGGTCGACGCGATCGACATGGACGCCGAACTGATCTGGAAGCTGAAGTATTTTGAGCAGGCCGAGACAGTTATCGTCTCCAACCACATGATGTTCCCGATGGTCGGTCTGGTATCCGCCCGCGTCTGGAAAGATCTGAGCGAAGAGGACCGCGCGACGATCTCGGAACTGATGAAAGCGCGCCTTGACGAGGTTGTCACGACATTCGTTAAAATGGACCCTGAGTGGCTGCAACAGGTTGAAGACACCGGCACGCCTTACACCGAGGTCGGGGCCGAGTTCTTTGGCGACGTTCCTGCACAGTGGGACGCGATCTGGTCCGAAAAATCGTCGGTTCTTGGCGAAATGCGCGCCGCTGCTGCCGCTGCCAAGTAACGTTGATAATCTAAAACCTTTACCGGTCGCCTTGCGGCGGCCGGTATTTGCATGTGGGGGCGGCAGTGCTGCACAGAATTTCACATCAGTGGGCCCGATTGGAAATGGCCATTGCGGCCTGTCTGGCGGCCTCAATCACCGGGTTGGTCTTGCTGAACGTGATCACGCGCGCCTTTAACAATGCCATCTTCTGGGTTGATGAGGCGGCGATCTATGCCATGGCGTGGATGACCTTTCTGGCGGCCTCGGCGGCCGTGCATTTTGGGCATTCCGTTGCCGTTACCCTGTTCACCGACGAACTGACAGGGCGCGCCGCGCGGGCTGCAAAGCTGTTTGTCGATCTGGTTGTTCTGGCTTTCGCACTGTTCATGCTGTGGTTCTGCTGGCGGTGGTTTTTGCCGTTGGACCTGTTGCGCGCAGGTTTTGACACGATGGCGTTCCAAGGTGAAACATTCAATTTCATCTATGCCGAACCCACGCTGACGCTGGGCATTCCCAAGGTCTGGGTCTGGCTGGTGATGTGGCTGTTTTCGGGGGGGATGACCTTGCACGCCGTGGCCAACCTGACGCGCCCGGTTCCGGTCAAGGAGCAGGGCGCATGACGGCGGTTCTATTCCTCATTTTGCTGTTCGCCGCTGTCCCGATTTCCATCGTTCTGGCGCTGACGGCGATTGGATACATCTGGCAAAGCGACAACACTATCCTGTTCGAAAGCTTTGCACAGCAGATGTTTTCGGGCACGGAAAACTACGGATTGCTGGCCATACCGTTGTTTATGCTGACCGGCGAGTTGATGAACGAAGGCGGCATGACAAAGCGGCTGGTCAACGCAGCGAGGGTGTTTGTCGGTGGGTTTCGCGGCGGATTGGCTTGGATCAATCTGTTGGCCAATATGTTTATGGCGGCCATCATCGGATCGGCTGTCAGCCAGATCGCCGTGATGAGCCGCGCAATGGTCCCCGCGATGGAGCGCGAAGGCTATGATCGCGGTTTTGCGGCGGCCACTACTGCGGCGGGGGGGCTGCTTGCGCCCGTAATACCGCCGTCGATGTTGTTCGTCATTTACGGCGTTTTGGCGCAAATCCCCATCGGGGACATGTTTCTGGCCGGGATCATTCCGGGCCTGATGATGGCCGGATCGTTTTTCATTGTGGTGTCCTTGATCGGCCTGACCACCAATTTCCCCAAAGGCGAGTGGATGAGCGCGCGGGATGCGATTGGCGCGTTGGCGCAATGCCTTCCTGCCGCGTTGATCCCGCTGGCGATCATTGGCGGGATCGTCTTTGGCTTTGCCACGCCGACCGAAAGCGCGGCTGTCGCATCGCTGATCGCGTTTCTGGTCGGGTGGGGCGTTTATCGCGAACTTAAACCCGGCCATTTGGCCGCGCTGTTTTTGCGCACTGCACAGAACTCGGCGATGGTGATTTTCATGGTGGCCGCGGCCAACGTGTTTGGTTGGGTCGTTATATACGAGGCAATCCCCCAGAAACTGGCGGCATTGATAACATCCGTCACATCCGATCCCTTCTTTTTCCTCTTGATCGTGATGGGGGTGCTGTTGCTGGTCGGAATGCTGATTGACGGTATTGCGGCGCTGATTCTGGTCACGCCAATCTTGTTGCCCATTGCGATGAACAGCTATGGGATCAGCCCGTTTCAGTTTGGCGTCGTCATTTCGATCAATCTGGCGCTGGGATTATTGACCCCGCCGGTCGGGGTTGGTCTCTATATTGCCGCGTCCATGAGTGACGTGAAGCCGACCGCGATTTTTCGCGCGCTTTGGCCGTTCTTGATGGCCGTGGTCCTGATCTTGCTGGTGGTCAGCTACTTCCCATCCTTGTCTCTGGTTCTGATCAACTAGCGTCGAGCGCGGCCCGGGTCAAAGCCGGGGCGCGCATTGTCCGAACCAGCAACAGGCCTAGGACGTCAATTCGCTTGCCACGTCTTCCAGTGCCTTCAAAAATGCTTCGGCAGCCGGGGGCAGGGATGTGCTTTGGCGGTACGAGGCCCCGACGGGGCCGTTGCCAAATGGCAGGGCCAGGGGCAGGGCGTCTAACCCGTCTGCACCATCCACTGCCACCACCCGCGAGGGCAACGCGCAGATCATGTCGGTGGCTGTCAGCAAGGCGCGGTTGGTGAGGAAACTGACCGACTCCACCACTTGCGGGGGCACATATTGTCCCTCCGAGATAAAGTATTGATCGATTTGACGGCGCAAGGTTGTTTCGGGCGGGGGCAAAATCCAGCCGTATCCGCGCAGGTCGTCAAATGTTGGGGCTTCTAACGACAGTAGTGCGTGCCCGCGACGCACGACCAAATCAATCCGGTCATCGAACAGCCGCCGCTGCGCCAGATCAGAACGATAGCGGCGCACAGGAAGACGCCCCACGACCAGATCCAGTTCGCCCGCGCGCAGGCGCGGCATTAACATCTCGTTCGTGCCTTCCACCACTTTGATTGCCAGACGGGGCCGCGTGCTGAGCGCGCGTTCAATGGCCAAGGGCAAAAGTTGCGATGAAGCCGCAAGCAAAGTCCCGACAACGATGCGCCCTGCGCGCCCGCCTGACAGGTCTTCGATCTCTTGGGCGGTGCCGGCCACTTGAGAAAAGATCAAACGCGCGCCTTGGATCAACGCGGCACCGCTGGCTGTCGGAGTGACACCGCGATTGCTGCGCTCAAACAGGTCAACCTCGAAATCCAGCTCCAGATCCTTGATCATTTTTGTGGCGGCCGGTTGGGACAGGTTCAATTCCCGCGCGGCATGCAGGATGCTGCGGTGACGATCAACGGCGATCAACAGGCGAAGCTGCTTCAGCTTTAGCCGATCGATGACCCGCGCCGTAATCTGCGTGTGGCGTTGCACGTTACATCCTCAGCCAGTTTTGCGCGTTCTGGACCGCGCGCACGGCACTCATCGCGGCAAGGGCGGAGGATTTGGGATTGTCGGGAAGGGCTGCGCCCGTGATGGTGAAATCAAGCGAGCCGAAAGCGCCGCGCGCCTCGACACGGTGTGTGTTGCCCGTCGCTGTCGGGTCGGCGATCAACTGCACTTCGGTTTTGTCGAAACCTATGCCAGCCAGCGCAACTGCCGCCGCCACGTTTGCGTTTTTGGGATAGAGCAGGGCCGCATCACGCGCACAGCCGGTGAAATGCGGGGTGGCTTGCGTCAAGGTCGCAAGGTCCAGCGCCTTTTCCGCAGGTGATCCGGCCCAACCCAAAGGGGGTTTGCGCCCTGTGTAGCGCACCATCTCTAACCCGCCGACAGCGGCCGCGCCCAATGCATCCAGCGCGCCAATCGCACCTGATGCCAGATGAAGCCTGCCGTTGCCAGATTGAGCGGCGCTTTCCAGTTCGGCATAAAGAGCGGTGTCAGCCAGTGCGCCCAAAGACAGCGTGATCAGATGCGTACCTTGGCGCAGTATATCCGCGCCATGCGCGCCCAGTCCGGCATGACCGGCGCAATCGACCACCAGATTTGTGCGCGCCAGCATCTGCGCAACATCCGTTACGATCAATGCATCGCTGACCGCCGCGCGTGCCGCATCTTCGCGTCCGGGGCGGGCCAGAACGGTTAGGCTGGCGCCTTGGGCCCGTAGATGGGTGGCGACATAACACGCGATGGCACCGTAACCGATTAACCCGACATTTTGCATGATCTGTTCTCCTTCATGGGCGTTTGGCTGCCTGATAGCGGGTAACAAGGGCTCTGGCTATCCGATTCTGCGATAGCTGGATCGTCAGGCCGTGTTTGCACGCGCTTGCGTCATGGCGCATTTTGTCCAAAACCACTGAATCAGCAGGAGCGGCATGACACAGACATCCCATCATGACACTGCCGCTTTACTGCGTGGCGAAGGGCGTTTTTGCGATGATATCGCGCTGCCCGGCTGTCTGAGCGTCACTTTCTTGCGCAGTGATTCTGCGGCGGGTGACATCGATACGTTAGACATCTCAGAGGCGGTGGATATGCCCGGCGTTGTGGCTGTTCATACCGGGGCGGATGTGGCGCATCTGGGGTGTCTAGAGGTGAACGGCGTGATCCCGTATGACAGCCCTCTGGCCTTTGAATGTCTGGCGCAAGGACGCGTGCAAGCCGTTGGGCAACCTGTGGCGGCGGTTCTGGCAACCAGCCGCTCTGCCGGGCTGGACGGTGCCGAAACGATCTGGCTGGACATAGATTCCAGCGACCCGCCAGCGCCAGCGCGCGTTGCGACACAGTCTTGGCAAGCCGGCGATGCGCCCAAAGAAGCGTCTGCGCCGATTACCGTCAGCGCAACAGTCAATCACCCGCGTTTGGTGCCCTTGTCGATGGAACCGCGCGCGATTGCCGCGCGTCCCGAACCGGATGGCGGCGTAACCGTTTGGCATTCAACCCAGACACCCCATCGCAGCCGAACGCAGCTGGCGCATATTCTGGGGCTGGATGCCGGTCTGATCCGCGTGATCGCGCCGGATGTCGGAGGTGCGTTCGGGTTGAAAGCATCTCTTTACCCAGAAGAGGTGTTTACTGTCTGGGCCGCGTTGCATCATGGCCGGCCCATGCGGTGGAGCGCCACCCGAAGCGAGGAATTCCTGTCAGGCACGCATGGCAGGGGCCTGACCACCTCGGGCCGCTTGGGCCTGGATGCCAATGGGCGGTTCATATCACTCAGCGCCGAAGCCCGCGCACCGGTGGGACATTGGATGCCCAACAGCGGCCTGATCCCTGCGTGGAACGCAACGCGGGTATGGCCGGGGCCCTATCTCGTGCCCGCTGTCGATATCTCGACCACGGCCTATAGCGAAAACCGCGCTGCAACGGGGATTTACCGCGGGGCAGGGCGGCCCGAAGCGGCGGCCCTGATGGAACGGCTGGTGGACAAGGCCGGGCGCGCCACCGGTCTGGATCCGTTCGAGATCCGCCTGCGCAATCTGGTACCCGCCTCGGCCATGCCGTTTGAAACCCCGACTGGGCAGATTCTGGACAGCGGGGATTATGCGGGCGCGCTTGATGCACTGCGCCGGGTCAGTGGCTATGACGCCCGCCG
The DNA here is from genome assembly GCA_027214255.1 of Roseovarius aestuarii. Taxonomy (GTDB): domain Bacteria; phylum Pseudomonadota; class Alphaproteobacteria; order Rhodobacterales; family Rhodobacteraceae; genus Roseovarius; species Roseovarius aestuarii_A. Next base: position 110,949 of record JAPWHL010000002.1, on the reverse strand, counting down.
CGCCGAGGTGAATGCGAGACGTGAACAGGGTGAGTTGGCCGGTCTGGGGCTGGCATTTTATCTGGAGCCGTCTGGCGAAGGATGGGAAACCGCACGTGTGACATGGAACGTTGATGGCACGGTTCAGATTGACAGCGGCAGCTCGGCGCAGGGTCAGGCACGCATGCGCAGCTATGCCACAATCGCCGCGCAGGCACTGGGTCTGCCTGCGCAAAACATCAGCGTACGGTATGGCGATACGAAAACCTGCCCCGAAGGTATCGGAGCGCTGGCTTCGCGTAGTACAGCCATTGGCGGCAGCGCCGTATTTGAAGCTTGCCAGATCCTGAAATCCAAACGGGACGCGGGCGCGGATCTGCCATTGTCCCACGACATGACATTCAAAACCAAAGGGCAGGCGTGGGGCTATGGCTGTTATCTGGTGCAGATGGCGGTGGACGCTGACACAGGCACACCCACCATCGAGGCCGCATTTTGCGTCGATGACACCGGAACAGTGATTGATCAGCAGGCTGTAACCGATCAAATTCTGGGCGGGTTTGCCCAAGGTTTCGGTGAGGCGATGATGGAGGCGGTTCGCTATGACACAGACGGCCAAATCCTGACCGCGTCATTGATGGATTACGCAGCCCCACGCGCCTCTGATGTGCCGTCGCTTTCCATCGCCAAAATGCAGACACCTTCGCCCATGAATCCACTTGGGGCCAAGGGCGTGGGGGAGGCGGGCACAATCGGCGCGCCGCCCGCCATCCTGAACGCGGCAATTGACGCGCTGGCCCCACTGGGCATAACCGATCTCGATATGCCGCTCAGCCCGCATCGGCTGTGGCAGGCGATACATGACTGTGAGTCTCGAAAGGCAGAGCTATGAAATACTCGAAACTGGACGCCAAAGACTATGCGCGCGAACATATGCGCGGCATCTGGGCCGCTGCGCTGAACCCGTTCAACACCGATGGCAGCTTTAACGAGGCGGGGCTGCGCAGCAACATCCGCCATTGGGTGGACGATCTGGACATTCAGGGTTTGTTTATCGCCGGTAAGCAGGGCGAGTTTTTCTCGATGTCCATCGAGGAACGCAAACGCAATTTTGAGATCGCCGTCGAGGAATGCGACGGGCGCGCGGGTACGATCATGTCGGCCTCGGACCAGAATTTCGACACGGTTGTCGATCTGGCCCGCCATGCACAGGATTGCGGGGCGGATTACATTGTCGTGCATGCGCCCATATTGCACTTTGTCACCGATCAAGACGATACAGTTTACAATTATTACAAGACCTTATGTGACAAAGTTGATATTGGTATTGCGATGTGGAGCCACCCTGACAGCGGCTATCTGATGTCGCCAGAACTTTGCGCGCGTGTGGCTGAGCTGCCCAATATTGTCGCGATCAAATATTCGGTTCCGCGCGATATGTATGTGCGCCTGACGAATATGGTTGGTGATAAAATTCACGTCTCGACCGCATCCGAAGAAGCCTGGCTGGACAATATCGAAGAGCTGAACTGGAAGCTCTACCTTTGCTCGTCGCCGCCGTACCAGCTGCAAAGCAAGGTTGACCAGCGCATGAACGAATACACGCGACTTGCCTTTGAAGGCAAGTTTGCCGAGGCCCGTCGCGTTCGTGACAGCCTGAATCCTGTCCGCGATGCGATCAAATCAACAAAACCGGGCGGCAAACCACAGGCGCATGGCAAGTACTGGCAAGAGCTTTTGGGTCAGGTTGGTGGTCCGGTTCGGGAACCGTTGCTGCAACTAACCGACGCCGAGAAAGAGGCGACACGCGCCGCATTTGAAGGCTGTGGCCTGAAAGTCTGACCGAACGAAGCTGTCTGTGGGTGATGGGCCAGAATACTGTGATTGGCTCCAGCTTTCCCACTAGGATCATAATAGTTTCGCCCAGGCGCGCGTTGGGGGCTTTTCAGCTGTTGGACGCGCGCCGGGCTATTGTCGAGACTAACCTAAAGCGAATTCGACAAGAACCTCTGAATATCGAGGATCAAAGAAGGTGTTAGACACGCATTGGGTGGTGCGTAGTTTGACTAAGTCATTCATATGTAACGACGTTGCAATTGCTTATATTAACATAATACTGATTATGCGCCTTAAAGATGCAGGCGCGACAGCCAAGAGTTTTCGCCCTTCTTGCCTAGAACGCCAGCTTTGGCAAACCGCCCGGCATGTGGCCGCAGTCCCTGTGTTCTGACGGCGTCGCAGTGTTGGGGCACCCGTTCACCTTTCGCGTGACCTCCAACTTACAAGCCCCTGTATAATAACCAAAATATATCACATCACTTCTATTACCGTAAGCGCCATCTCAGGCGAACCGAATGGGAGAAAGCGCGTGAATAACATCCGATGACAATGGTGCGTCCTGTGCCGTGATCAATGCAGCGCACAGACGCGCAAGCGCCGGAGCGGTCTGAACGCCATATCCTCCCTGCCCGGCCAGCCAGAAAAATCCGTTTGATTGCGGGGTAAAGCCAACGACGGGTGTTCGGTCCGGTGCAAAGGTACGCAGACCTGCCCAACTGTGGGTCACGCGTGTAACCGGCACGGTCACTGCCTCGGAGAAGCGGTGCAAGCCTTCGGCCAACACCATGTCGTCGGGCCATGCGTCCATCGGTTCGACCGGGTCTTGATCCGCTGGCGAGACCATCAGTTGCTGTGCATCAGGCTTGGCGTACCAGGTTTCCGAGATGGACCCGAACAGAGGCCAGTTGCGTATATCGTGGCCTTCGGGCGACGGGATTATCGCTGCCGAACGACGCATCGGTTGCAATCCAATACGCGCCACGCAGGCCAAGTCGGCGACGTGATCGGCCCAGGCTCCGGTTGCATTCACCACGATTGGCGCGCTATAGTCTTGCCCGCCGGCGGTAATGTGCCACACCCCGTCATGGCGCAGTTGCGTTACTGGCGCATCGGGTTGAATGCGGCCTCCACGTGTTTTCAACAGGCGTGCGTAGCCTTGCAGCATACGGTCCACGTCGATGCCTTGGGCGTCTCGTTCATAGAGGGCGGCCGCGATGGGTTCGGGGCGCAGGATTGGCACCAGGTCCACTGCTTCGGCGCTGGTTAAACAGTCAACCCCAACAGATCCCTCGATATAGGATTGGAAGGTATCCATTTCGGCCTCGGTCGCGACCATCAATTCGCCTCGCGGGGATAACAGACTGAAATCGCTAACACCTTCCGGAGTTACAAGCCCCGGTTCTGCCACGGCGTTGATGGCACGCAAAGTCGCATTTCCGTAGTTTCGGATATAGATTGCTGCCGAGCGCCCGGTGGAGTGATACCCAATCCGGGACTCGCGCTCTAACACCAGAACATGCGCGTCGCGGGCCAGTTCCGCAGCCGCAGAAATACCTGCAATTCCACCGCCGATCACGATAATATCTGCGTGGTTACTGTGCTGTGCCATCTGCCGTCCTCCCTCAAGATACCTGCACAAGGTCTCGGACGGCGGATGAGAATTGTCAACGACTTGTGCCGCAACACCATTTAGTTACGCGCGTTGGTGAAACGTTCAGAGACTTGGCTGCTGAACGAATAGGGGCGCGACATAAGCCGCACCCCTTGTCATTTTGTTATTTTTCCGAGGGTTACATTCATCACTTAACGTGATCAAAAGAACGCCTGAAGACCGGTTTGCGCCCGCCCAAGGATCAATGCATGAACGTCATGCGTGCCTTCATACGTGTTCACCGTTTCCAGATTCATCATGTGACGGATCACTTGGAATTCTTCGGAAATACCATTGCCGCCGTGCATGTCACGTGAGTGGCGTGCGATTTCCAATGCCTTGCCGCAGTTGTTGCGCTTGATCAGGCTGATCATTTCAGGCGCGGCATTGGCATCATCCATCAGGCGCCCGACCCGCAGGGCGGCCTGTAGCCCAAGGGTGATCTCGGTCTGCATATTGGCCAGCTTCAACTGGAACAACTGGGTTTGGGCCAGAGGCTTGCGGAACTGGTGGCGATCCAGACCATATTGCCGCGCTGCGTGCCAGCAGAATTCAGCGGCGCCCATCACCCCCCATGCGATGCCATAGCGCGCACGATTCAGACAGCCAAACGGCCCTTTCAGCCCTTCGACATGGGGCAGCAAGGCGTCTTCGCCGACCTCTACGTCTTTCATCACGATCTCACCCGTAACCGAGGCGCGCAAAGATTGCTTGCCGACGATTTTAGGTGCGCTAAGGCCCTTCATGCCCTTTTCCAGGACAAAACCGCGAATTTTCCCGTCATGCGCGTCGGATTTGGCCCAGACCACAAACACATCGGCGATCGGGCTGTTGGAAATCCACATCTTCGAACCGGTGATGCGATACCCGTCAGCTGTTTTTTGAGCGCGGGTCTTCATGCCTGCGGGGTCGCTGCCGGCGTCAGGTTCCGTCAGGCCAAAGCAGCCGATGAATTCACCGCTGGCCAGTTTGGGAAGATATTTCGTGCGCTGTTCTTCGCTGCCATATGCATAGATCGGATACATGACCAAGCTGGACTGAACCGACATCATCGAACGATAACCGCTGTCCACGCGCTCAATCTCGCGGGCAACCAAGCCATAGCTGACATAATTGCTGCCCAAGCCGCCGTATTCTTCGGGAATGGTGGTGCCCAACAGGCCCATTTCACCCATTTCGGCGAATAGTTCGGGTGCGACGGTTTCTTCCGCATAGGCCTTGATGACGCGTGGTTGCAGTTTTTCCTGAGCAAAGTTGCGCGCGCTTTCGGCGATCATACGCTCGTCTTCTTCCAGCTGATCGTTCAGGCGGAATGTGTCCGTCCAGTCAAAGCTGGCCAGATCGGGTGCATCTTTGGCCTTTAGAGAGGGTTTATTGGCTGGAGTATCAAGTGTCATGTCAGGGTCCTTTCATGCGGCTGGCGCACAATATCAACAGGAATTGATTGCAAGATACGCAAACAACAGCCAAAAGAACAGCGAGGTTTTGGCAATAATACATGAGTAAACTGCATATGTCCCTGCCCCGCCGGTTTCTTCCTTCGATTGCCAGCCTGCGGGCACTGGAGGCGCTGGACCGACTGGGAAGCGCCACTGCGGCGGCCGAGGCACTGTCTCAAAGTCAGAGCGCGGTCAGCCGACAATTGCAATCTCTGGAGGAGCAATTGGGCGCAAGCCTGATCCGGCGCGAAGGGCGCGGGATGCGCCTGACCCCGCAAGGGGGCGAATATGCCCAAGCGGTGCGCGGCGCGTTGAACCAGATTGCGCGCGCGTCAATGAAAGCGGCGCTGAATCCGGCTGGTGGCAGTTTGAGTTTGGCAATTCTACCAACGTTTGGGATGCGGTGGCTGGTGCCGCGCCTGCCTGATTTTGCGCGCATCCACCCCGAGGTCACGATAAATCTGTCAACGCGGCTGCGGGCCTTTGATTTTGACGCCGAAGGGTTTGATGCGGCAATTCATTTCGGGCGCGCTGACTGGCCGGGAACGCAAGCCATCAAGCTGCATCCCGAGCAGGTCGTCGCGGTTTGCGCCCCTGCCCTGCTGGATGCGCATTCCATCACCTCGGCGCAGGATTTGTTGACACTGCCATTACTGCACATCGAAACCCGCCCCGAGGCATGGCCGGCGTGGTTTGCCACCCAAGGTATTGATGCGCCCCGCGTGCCGGGGACGGTACATGATCAGTTTTCCACCATCACCCAAGCGGCGCTGCATGGTTTGGGTGTGGCCCTGTTGCCCGATTATCTGGCCGCGCATGATTTGGCTGCTGGACGGCTGACACCGGTTTGGGGTGGCCCAACACCCAGTCCCGGTGCCTATTGGCTGGTTTGGCCCGTTTCCAAGGCCGAGGACGGCGCATTGCGCAAATTCCGTGACTGGATTCAAGGCCAGATTGGCGCGGATGATCTACTGCCCCGATAACAGGCTATCGACCGTGTGACAGCGTCGTCACTCGACAGCGGTCATTCCGTCGCGAAAACGGCGCATGTTTGCACGATATCCTTCGGCGCTTTTGCGCAATCCGGCGATCGCGGCGTCATCCAAAGCGCGCACCACTTTACCCGGCACACCCATCACAAGGCTGCCATCGGGGATTTCCTTGCCTTCTGTGATCAATGCACCAGCTCCAATCAGACAGTTTCTGCCGATCTTGGCGCCGTTTAGAACCGTTGCGCCCATGCCGATCAGTGTGTTGTCGCCAATGGTGCAGCCATGCAGCATCGCCTTGTGGCCGATAGTGCAGCCCGCCCCAATGGTCAGCAAATAGCCGATATCGGTGTGCAAAACGCAATTTTCCTGAACGTTGCTACCTTCGCCCACGGTAATACGCTCATTATCGCCGCGCAAAGTGCTGCCGAACCAAACGGAACTGCCCGCGCACAGTGTGACCTGACCGATCAGATGTGCTCCGGGCGCGACCCAGAAATCGCCATTTTCAGGGGTTTCTGGCGTAAAACCATCCAAGGCATAAAGCGTCATTTGAGTTCCTCGAATTCCATTTGCAGGCGGCGGACATGGTCCGTCAGTTCGGGTTGTTGGATGCGTTTCAGTCTGGCGGCGGAAATGATATCTTTCAACCGGGTCTTGGTGGCGTCCAAATCATCATTGACCAGAACATAATCGTATTCTGCCCAGTGGCTGATCTCATCCCAGCTTTTCTGCATCCGTTTGGCGATCACCTCGGCGCTGTCCTGACCGCGCCCTTCCAATCTGCGGCGCAGCTCGGGAATGGACGGGGGCAGGATGAAGATCGACAAGGTGTGCTTGCCCAGATCCGAGTTCTGAATTTGCTGCGCGCCCTGCCAGTCAATGTCGAACAACACATCGCGCCCGGCACTGATTGCGGATTCGACCGGACCCTTGGGGGAGCCATAGAAATTGCCGAACACATAGGCATGTTCCAACATCTCCCCTTCGGTCACGTCGCGCTTGAACTGGCTTTCGGTCAGGAAATGGTAATCCTTGCCGTCAATCTCGCCCTCGCGCGGGGCGCGGGTGGTGGCCGATACTGAGAAGCTGAGGCTTTCATCCCACTCCAAAAGGCGCCGGGACAAGGTCGATTTACCCGCCCCTGAAGGCGAACTGAGGATGATCAAAAGGCCGCGTCGTTGCGTCATGTCCGGCTCCTATTCAACATTTTGCACTTGTTCGCGCATCTGATCAATCACGGCCTTCAACTCCAGCCCTAATGCACTCAGCGTGCTGGATTGGGCCTTGGAGCACAGGGTGTTGGCTTCGCGATTGAATTCTTGCGTCAGGAAATCCAGCTTGCGCCCCACCGGTCCGTCACTGGCCAGCAGGTCACGCGCAGCGGCGACATGGGCATGAAGGCGGCCGATTTCTTCGGTTACGTCGGCTTTGACGGCGATCAAGGCCAGTTCCTGCGCTAAACGGCCCTCATCCACGCCATCGGCATTGTCCAGAATGCGCGCGATGTTTTCGCGCAGGTTTGCGGCGACGTCGGCCTTGCGCGCTTCGGCGGCTCTGGCCGCTGCGTCAGTCAGGCGGGCGACATCGGCCAGATGCGCTTCCAACAGTGCGGACAAGGCCGCGCCCTCGCTGGCACGCATTTTGAGGAAGTCAGCTTGCACCGCTTTGAAATCTTCCAGTAATGCTGCCTTTAAGAGGGCGGTGTCCGGATCGGTGGATCCGGTCTCCAAGACGCCACGCACGGACAGAACATCACCGGGGCGCGCCGGGGCCAATGCCAAACCGCGTGCCATCGCCCGGCTTTCAACCTGTGCAATGGCTTCAAGAACATTGTCCAACTGATCCTGATTGACCTGTAGCTTGCCTGCACGCTCTTCACTGGTCACGCGCAAGGCCAAGGTTATGTTGCCGCGCCCCAGAACCTTGCCCAGTTCGGTGCGCAACGTGGTCTCTAACCCTTCGATCCAATCGGGGACCCGCAGGCGCAGATCCAGCCCCTTGCCGTTTACGCTGCGCAGGTCCCAGACCCAAGAATACCCCTCGAACTCTCCGCGCGACGAGGCAAACCCTGTCATGGAATTGAGCATACACATCTCCGTACTGGCAATTGTTCCGATTTCGACCCCGTCCTAATGCCTTTCCCCACGATCCGAAAGCACCGCTTTGCATCGGGTGCGTTTTCACAGCGGGCGCGGTGGATGCGGTAGGTTAACCAAATAGAGAGGATTTTAAACAAATGACTGCTCATTTGTGGCATTCTGGATCAAAGCCCCTACTGCGACGGACCATTCTGGGACCAAAAGACGGAGATCGCCGGTATGACCAACGAATCTGACGCCCCTGACAGGCCCATGATCCAGATCGCGCATTCGACGTTGGATAACATGCCCTGTAACAGCAGCGACATTGACGATTTCCTGTCCTATTGGACGCGCATGCGGTGCAACGGTGATGTGCCGCGCCGTTCGGATATTGATCCGCGCGGGATCGAGGCCCTGTTGTCTAATGCCTTCATTGTCGAACGTATTGCGCCGGGCCTGGCCCGCTTTCGCATTGCCGGATCACACCTGTCTGACCTGATGGGAATGGAGGTGCGCGGAATGCCACTGAGCGCGTTTTTCAACAGCGATCATCGTGGGGCCTTATCCGACGCATTGGTGGAGGTGTTTGATGCGCCAGCCACGCTTCACATGGATCTATCGTCCAAGGGGCGCGCGGGGGCGCCTGCAATGAGCGGTCAGTTGATTGTACTGCCCTTGCGCAGTGATCTGGGGGACGTGTCGCGGGCTTTGGGATGTCTGGTCACCAAGGGGACTCCGGGTCGCGGCCCTCGCAGATTTGATATCGATGAGGTGCGCATCACTAAAATAGACCTTGGTCAAGGGATCACGTTGGATATGCCCAAATCCACGGCCCCTGCCCCAACCGGTTTTGCCGAAGATCGGGCTGCACCGCTGAGCAAGGCCGAACGCCCCTATCTGCGGTTGGTGAAAAACACCTAAAACGCATGAAGGGCAGTCGCAGAGGTCGGAATCTAATCCCGGCCCCTGCAACAAGGTGTTAAACGGCCTGAGCTTGGCGACAGCCGCGTAGGGCGGATAGTTCTTCGGCCACCAAGAATGCCAATTCCAAAGATTGCGACGCGTTCAAACGTGGGTCGCAGGCAGTGTGATAACGATCGCTTAGATCCTCATCCGTGACGGCCTGTACGCCGCCGATGCATTCGGTCACATCTTGACCGGTCATCTCGAAATGCACACCACCGGGGATCGTGCCCTCGGCCTTGTGGACTGCAAAGAACTCCCGGACCTCACGCAGCACCGCATCGAATGGGCGGGTTTTGTAGCCCGACTCGGATTTAATGGTGTTTCCGTGCATCGGATCACACACCCACAATACGTTGGCGTTCGCTTCTTTGACGGCGCGTATCAAACGCGGCAAATGCTCGCTGACCTTGCCAGCTCCGAAACGCGTGATCAACGTCAGCTTGCCTGCCTCATTGCTGGGGTTCAGGCGTTTCATCAGAACCTTAAGATCGTCAGCCGTCATGGAGGGGCCGCATTTCATTCCAACCGGGTTCAAGACCCCGCTGGCAAATTCGACATGCGCGCCGTCGGGTTGGCGGGTGCGATCACCGATCCAGATCATATGACCCGATCCTGCCAGCCATTTTCCCGAGGTGCTATCCAGACGCGTCAACGCCTCTTCGTATTCCAGCAACAGTGACTCGTGGCTGGTGTAGAAGTCGACGGTTTGAAGGGTCTCGATCCGGTCGCTGCTGATTCCTGCTGCCTTCATAAAGTCCAAGGCGTCGCTGATACGCTCTGCCATTTCGCGATACCGCGCGGCCTTTTCGCCCTCGGTAAAGCCCAGTGTCCAGCTGTGCACCTTGGCCATATCCGCATAGCCGCCCTTTGAAAACGCGCGCAACAGGTTCAGCGTGCCCGCTGATTGCGTATAGGCCTGCAACATCTTGGACGGGTCCGGGATTCGCGAGCTTTCGGAAAAGGCCAGATCGTTGATGATATCACCACGATAGCTGGGCAATTCGACACCATTGACAGTTTCGGTTGGCGCGCTGCGCGGCTTTGCGAACTGTCCGGCCATCCGGCCCACTTTGACCACGGGCACTTTGGCCCCATAGGTCAGGACCATAGCCATTTGCAGCATCACCTTGAATGTGTCGCGGATCGCATCGGCGCTGAATTGCTCGAACGCCTCGGCACAATCGCCACCTTGCAACAAAAAGGCTTCGCCGCGCGCTGCGGCACCCAATTGATCCTTTAGGCGCCGTGCTTCGCCGGCAAACACCAAAGGCGGAAACTGCGACAGGCGTGCCTCGACATCCGCCAGTGCGGCCGGATCGGTATAGTCCGGCATTTGCACCCGCGGTTTGCTACGCCATCCCGATTTCTGCCATTCTGCCATGGTAACACGCCTCGCAATTGAAATTCACAATCGGTGCTTTACCAAAGCTCGTCGGTGCTGACCACATGAATGTGCCAGAATTCATGTGATCCTGCTCTGTTAGGCTTGTCATGGCGGGATTTTTCGTGACAGATCGGATGATCGCAAACGACAGCAGGAGTCGTATTTCATGCAACGCGGCCAGCGTATCGGATCGCCCGCAGGCGCCCCTGCCCCACGACGTTTCGTCTTTGTCTTGGTAAACAACTTTACCCTGCTCAGTTTTGCCGCTGCGGTAGAATGTTTGCGGATTGCCAACCGTATGGCTGAAAGCACGCTGTACGAGTGGACTGTTTCGGGCGACTCGGATGATTTCATCGAATGCTCGGCCGGATCCCGGTTCCATCTGGATATGCCGCTGGGAGAGCTTGGGCGTGATGATACGGTGATGATCTGCGGCGGCATGGACATCCAGCAAGCGACCAGCAAACGACTGCTGAACTGGCTGCGTCGCGAGGCGCGCCGCGGGCTGAAGATTGGCGGGCTGTGCACCGCGTCCTATGTTCTGGCTAAAGCCGGTTTGATGGACAACAAACGCGCGACGATCCACTGGGAAAACCATGACAGTTTTTCCGAAGAATTTCCCGAGGTGAACCTGACGAAATCGGTGTTCACCGTGGATGGCAACCGGATGACAACGGCGGGTGGGACATCGTCGATTGATCTGATGTTGAAACTGATTGCCGAAGATCACGATGAAAAACTGGCCAATGCCGTGGCTGACCAGCTGATCTATTCGTCGATCCGAACCGATCAGGACACGCAGCGCTTGTCGGTGCCCACCCGCATCGGGGTGCGCCACCCCAAACTTAGCCAAGTTATCCAAATGATGGAGGCCAATATAGAAGAGCCGATTTCACCATCAATTCTGGCCAAAGATGCAGGCATGTCTACCCGCCAACTCGAACGTCTGTTTCGGCGGTATCTGAACCGCTCACCCAAGCGGTACTATATGGAGTTGAGATTGCAAAAGGCGCGTAACCTGTTGATGCAAACAGATATGACGGTGATCAACGTCGCGTTGGCCTGCGGGTTTTCATCGCCGTCGCATTTTTCAAAATGCTATCGCTCTCATTATAACACGACCCCCTATCGCGAGCGCGGGGCCCATGCGTCACGCCTGTCGGTGTGACATCTATAAGATAATATATTTCAGTACCTTATGGGTTACCGTTCAGAAATTTTCGTTCAGCGCGGCGAAGGCCGTGTTGAACTTGAAATGAATGGCATTCACACGATCGCCCTGATCATGCATCAACACATAGGCATAGATATAGCTGGCGCCGTTCCAATAGGCATATAGCTCCTGCTTCCAGCCATTGCCCATGTCATCGCTGCGCAAAACATCGACATTTGTGAAATCCCTGCTGAAAATACCGCGTACGCGTTTCTCTAATGCGGTCAGTTGCTCGGGCGTCATTTCGTCCGATGCCCCGAAGGCGCGCATGACATCAACCATATTGCGTTGCATCATATTCTTATCAAGAACGCTTCTTAAGTGTTTGTAATCACGAAATATAGAATCTTCGTCCTGCGCGAATGACGGGGCCGCCAGAAGGCACCCGAAAATCAGGGCGGCTGTTTGAAATATACGCATGTGACCTCTTTAAATTGACTGTGACACTGGTGCAGCGTGACACGCCTCAACGGGATTGCCCAGATTTTTGCGCAATGTCGGGCTAAAATTTTGTTTAGGGCGTCATTCGATAAAGAGCCCCTGCACCTTCACTGAGGAACCAGATCGCGCCGTCCGGCCCTTCGCGGATATCACGCACGCGGTCGGTCTCACGCCCGCTAATCTGGGGCAGTTGTGTCAACGTGGGTCCAGCCAGATGCGCGATATGGTCGTATTTCAAAGACCCCACAAAGATATGGCCACGCCATTCGGGCCACAGCCGTCCGGAATAGATCATCAACCCCGAAGGCGCGATCGACGGGTCCCAATAGAACGCGGGCTGTTCCATCCCCGGTGCCGAGGTGCCTTGACCGATTTTCTTGCCCGAATAGTGCCGACCGTAGGAGATCACCGGCCAACCATAGTTCGCGCCGCGTTTTACCTGGTTTACTTCGTCTCCGCCTTTGGCACCGTGTTCCGAGACCCACAACCGCCCTTCGAGATCCAGCGCGGCCCCCTGAGGGTTGCGGTGTCCATAAGACCAGATAGCAGGTCGAACGCCGGGTGTTTTCAGGAACGGGTTTCCCAGTGCTGGCGCGCCACCGCGGGTCAACCGCAAGACGCTGCCATTTTCACGCGACAGATCCTGAGCCGATGGGCGATCCCCCCGTTCGCCCACGGTCATAAAGAGCGTGCCATCCCGAGCCTCAACCAGACGCGACCCAAAATGCCGCCCGCCTTTCGAGCCAGGCGTGATCTGAAACAATACCTTCCAGCCTGACAGCTGCGTTCCATCCGCCCCCAGATAAGCTGTGGCCAAGGCTGTGCCGGACCCGTCCGATTGCGCTATCGCTTGGGTAAAGAACAACTGGCGCGTCTGTTCAAAATCGCGAGGAACCAGAATATCCAGCAACCCTCCCTGTCCGGCCACATGTACCGGGCCGACACCATGGACGGGTCGTTTTCGGCCATCCTTCAGGTGCCACAACTGCCCGCCTTTCTGGGTGATCAGAACGCCCCCATCGGGCAAGAAGCCAAACCCCCAAGGCTGTTTGAGCCCCGAGGCCATTTTAGTCACACGGGCCCCACCCGCACCGTCAAGTGCGACCAGTTTCATCGGTGCAAACGCCAGTGCCAGCGCCACTAGGCTTCGAGCGAAAAATGTCATGAGTTGAATATAGCACGTTTCATCCGCACGGCCATTGCCATGCAGAAATGCGATATTCGACCGCCAGACTGTGGGTTAATCTGTGGATAACTTTACAAAACTCAATAATCAGGCGCGTTTACCCGTAATTTGGGCAACACCCAAAACGTCCAGAACTTTTGCCTCGATCCGGGCTGCGTCCAGACCGGCGGCTTGGTACATGTCTTCGGGGCTGGCCTGATCAATAAAGATGTCCGGCAGCACCATTGATCGGAATTTCAACCCGTCATCAAACACGCCCTCTTCCGCCAATAGCTGTGAAACATGGCTTCCGAAACCACCGACAGCGCCTTCTTCGATAGTGATCAATGCCTCGTGATCAGCAGCCAGTTGCAAGATTAAATCCCGATCCAGCGGCTTTGCAAATCGGGCGTCTGCAATCGTAGGTGTAATGCCACGTGCAGTCAGTGCTTCGGCGGCGCGGCGCACTTCTCCCAGCCGAGTTCCAAAGCTGAGCAGTGCCACGCGTGCGCCGCTCTGAATTATTCGTCCCTTGCCGATCTCCAATATCTCACCCTGCTCGGGCATGGTCACGCCTTCACCCTCGCCGCGCGGATAGCGAAAGGCAATCGGTCCGCTGTCATGCGCAACGGCAGTCGCGATCATATGCACCAGTTCGGCCTCGTCCGCGGCGGCCATCACGGTAAATCCGGGCAGGTTGGACAGGAAAGCTATATCATAACTGCCCGCATGGGTGGCACCATCGGCGCCAACCAGTCCGGCACGATCAATCGCGAACCGCACCGGAAGCCGTTGGATCGCGACGTCATGCACCACCTGATCATACCCGCGTTGCAAAAAGGTAGAATAAAGCGCGCAAAACGGCCGCATCCCGCCAGCAGCCAACCCGGCCGAGAATGTCACCGCATGCTGTTCGGCAATGCCCACATCGAAACAGCGGCTGGGATAGCGATCATTGAACAGGCTAAGCCCCGTGCCACCCGGCATGGCCGCGGTGACCGCGCAAATCCGGCTGTCCTGCGCGGCATGTTCTACCAAAGCGCGCCCAAAGACCGACGTATAGCTGGGCGCGTTGCTGGGCGCCTTGGCCTGTTTGCCGGTGACCAGATCAAACTTGGCCGTGGCGTGGCCACCATCACTGGCCGCTTCGGCCGGGGCGTATCCCTTGCCCTTCTTGGTCAGAACATGGATCAACATCGGCCCCGTCGCCCGTTGGCGCACGGTGCGCAAGACCGGCAGCAACTGGTCCATGTCATGCCCGTCTATAGGGCCGACATAGGAAAATCCCAGCTCCTCAAACAGAGTGCCACCCACGGCCATGCCTTTCAGCATATCCTTGGCGCGACGTGCGCCTTCCTGAAACGGGCCGGGCAACAAAGACACCGCCCCCTTGGCGGCGGCCTTGAGATCCTGAAACGGAGCCTCGCCGTACAGGCGTGACAGGTAGGACGACAGCGCGCCAACGGGCGGATCAATCGACATTTCATTGTCGTTCAAGATCACGATCATCCGTTTTTTAAGATGACCCGCGTTGTTCATAGCTTCAAAGGCCATGCCCGCGCTCATCGCCCCGTCGCCGATCACGGCTACCGCGTCGCCGATTCCGGTGTCGCAAATACCCCCCAGATCCCGCGCCACGGCAAAGCCAAGTGCGGCACTGATCGACGTGCTGGAATGGGCCGCGCCGAAAGGGTCATAGGGGGATTCACTGCGTTTGGTGAAGCCGCTGAGCCCGTCCTTTTGACGCAGCGTGGGCATGCGATTGCGCCGTCCGGTCAGAATTTTGTGGGGATAGCACTGATGACTGACGTCCCAGATGATTTTATCACGTGGCGCGTCGAATACCGCATGCAGGGCCACGGTCAGTTCCACGACACCCAGACCCGCGCCCAGATGCCCGCCTGTCTGAGATACGGCGCGTAAGGTTTCACTGCGCAATTCATGCGCCAGTTCAGTCAATTGGGCATCGCTGAACCGCTTCATGTCGGCAGGGCTGGCGACGCTATCCAAAAGCGGCGTATCGGCGGCGGTGGTCATGGCATTGCCCCTCCCCGGGGCGGTTGTTCAGGTCTGACGCGTTATTGTAAAACGCGCAATGTCGCGTAGGGTTTCCCCCTGTTCGCCGTATATAGATAGCGCCTCGACAGCCTCGTCAACCAAGGCTGCGGCGCGCCGGGTCGCACCGTCAATTCCCAGAAGGGATACAAAGGTCGCTTTGCCCGCTGCGGCGTCTTTGCCCACCGCCTTGCCCGCCTTGTCGGCGTCTCCGGTGGCGTCAATCAGGTCATCACGAATTTGAAAGGCAATCCCCAGTGCAGCCGCGTAACATGCCAGCGGCGTAGCGTCATCGCCAGCCATTCGCGCACCAGCCGTCGCGGACCATTCAAAAAGCGCGCCGGTCTTGGCGGCTTGCAATGCCGTGATTTGATCCAAGGTAAGCGGTGTGTCCGATTTTTCTGCTATCATATCAAGGGACTGACCCATCACCATGCCCTGCCCACCCGCAGCGCGCGCAAGGCTAAGCGACAGATCCGCGCGTACATCCGCCGGCCCCACATCCGGATGACTGACCAGTTCAAACGCCAAGGCCTGCAAGGCATCTCCGGTAAGAACTGCCGTCATCTCATCCCATTTGATATGTACAGTTGGCTGGCCACGGCGCGCGTCGTCGTCGTCCATGCAGGGCAGATCATCATGCACCAAGCTATATGCGTGCATTGCTTCGATTGCCGCAGCGGGAAACAGCGCGCGGGCATCAGAAATCCCGTGTAACTGCGCCGATTCCAACACCAAAAACGCACGCAACCTTTTACCACCGGCAGTGGCATAACGCATAGCCAGCGCCACATCACCGGTTCCAAATGGCTCTAAAAACCGGTCCAGATGGTTGGCGACAAGCGATTGCGCCTGATTCAATCTATCCTGCACGCGGGTTCAAAGCCCCTCAACAGGGGTTGTGCCCTTTGGTTGACCGTCTCCGTCCAACGTGATCGCAGCAACCTTTTCTTCTGCGTCTTTCAGCTTGGCTTCACAGCGTTTTTTCAATGCTGCGCCCCGCTCGTACAACGTGATGGATTCATCCAACGCCACGTCTCCGCGTTCCAGACGGCCGACAACCTGTTCCAATTCGGCCATCGCTTGCTCAAACGTCATTTTGCTAACGGGTGTGTCGGTCATGTCCGGGGATCCTTGGTTGCCCATGTTTGCCCGCAGCATAGACGTAGCCTGCACCGGGTTCAATTCGGTTGACGCGGCGCGGCACCTGCGGTTCAGTGCCGCCATGCAAGACACACCGCCCCTTTCTGATCTGGATGCAATGCAGTACGTAACGTCCAGTTTTTACAAGTTAAAAGAGGCAGACCACGCGATGGCCTCTGCTGAACTGGGGGATTTGATCCGACACGTACCCGGCAAGCGGGCGATCATGACTGGTGTGATGAACGGTCGAAATGTTATTTTTCGGCTTGATTTCAACGATCAAGACGGCACTTCTAATCGCGAGTGGGAGGAAATGTTGCGCCTGTGGCCCTATATGGCCGAGGGCGACTTTCGCACCGCCGAACCAATTTATGCCAATCCCGATCTAGGGCTGATCGTTCAGGAATATGTGGCGGGCACACCAATGCTTCAACATTTTTGGTCGATAGATACAGCAGCGCGTGCGCCCTACCTTGGCACAGCCGCAGCGTGGCTGCGCAAAGCCACCGCCATGACAGAAGGTTGGCGCCTGTCCAATCCTGCCGGCTGGATCAAGCGCGCAGCCAAGGCATCGTCTCAGCAACCATTTCCCCACTTGCGCGCATATGAAGTTGATATACTTGATCAAATGAACCGCCTGTCACATGCAATCGAGCCTGAAAACTGGCGCGTTGGGATCACCCACGGGGATTTTCACCCCAACAACCTGATCGTGAACGGCACGCGCTTGACCGGCATTGATACGGGCGGATCACGCACCATGCCCCTGTGCAAGGATATGGCCCGTTTTTTGATGCATATGGGACGCCGGAGGGTCGAGTTTCCCGGATCGTTGTCCTACGGCGTTAGCCAAATTGGACTGGATGCCTTTGCTGCTGCGTTTGAGTTGCAAAAGCACGAACGTGATGTGGTTCTACCGTTTTTTCTGGCCTTTGAGGCGTTGATCCGGGTCGAGAACACGGGCCTGTCTGCGTCGCGGATCAAGCGTGCGGAAAAAATGTACCGGGATTTGTTGCCAGACTTGGCAGCCATTAAGATTTGAAACCTTGAGGGGACTTTAATACCTCCAATCAACCAACTGTTTTTTAATAAAAAAAGGGGCACTGAATGTCCAGCGCCCCTTTTTAAATTCTGTAACACGTCGCTTAGTGGGCGACGGCACCTGCGCCGGACGCATCCGATTTCAACGCGGCCTCGGCAGCAGCAGCTTCTTCTGCGGCCTCATCCCATTCGACTGGCTCGGGTGTTTCGGTCAGGGCTAGTTTCAACACTTCGCTGACATGTGTCACCGGGATGATTTTCAACCCTTCCTTAACGTTGTCCGGAATTTCGACCAGATCCTTTTCATTCTCTTGGGGAATGAGGACTGTCTTGATCCCGCCGCGCAGGGCCGCCAGCAATTTTTCTTTCAAACCACCAATCGGAAGCGCGTTACCCCGCAGCGTAACTTCGCCAGTCATGGCGATGTCCTTGCGTACCGGAATTCCGGTCAGAACCGACACAATCGACGTGACCATTGCCAGACCGGCAGACGGTCCATCTTTGGGGGTTGCCCCTTCTGGAACGTGCACGTGGATGTCCCACTTTTCCAGACGCGGTGGCTTGATGCCAATCTTTGGCGCGACCGAGCGCACATAGCTGTTGGCCGCGTCAATGGATTCCTTCATCACGTCGCCCAGCTTGCCCGTGGTCTTCATCC
Organism: Roseovarius aestuarii; assembly: GCA_027214255.1. GTDB lineage: Bacteria > Pseudomonadota > Alphaproteobacteria > Rhodobacterales > Rhodobacteraceae > Roseovarius > Roseovarius aestuarii_A. The sequence goes on along the minus strand of JAPWHL010000002.1, from coordinate 92,902 downwards.
GGCCTTTGCCCGGCAGGCGCAGCGCCTCGATGTTCAAAAGCTCTCCACCGACCGATGTATAGGCCAACCCGGTGACAACACCGACCTGATCCTTTTCCTCGGCCAAGCCGTACTTGTGCTTTTTGACACCCAGAAAGTCACCGAGATTATCGGATGTTACGCGGATCTCTTCGGCCTCTTTCTTGATGATCTTGGTCACGGCCTTACGGGCGACCTTGGCGATCTCACGTTCAAGATTCCGCACGCCTGCCTCGCGGGTATAATATCGGATCATATCAACCAGCGCGTCGTCCGACAGTTCGAATTCGCCCTTCTTCAAACCGTGGTTCTTGACCTGCTTGTCCAGCAAATGCTGCTTGGCAATCTCGCGTTTTTCATCCTCGGTGTAACCGGCCAGCGGAATGATCTCCATCCTGTCCATCAACGGGCCTGGCATGTTGTAAGAATTCGACGTGGTCAGGAACATCACGTTGCTCAGGTCGTATTCGACCTCCAGATAGTGATCCATAAAGGTCGAGTTCTGTTCCGGATCCAGCACCTCAAGCATGGCCGACGCCGGATCGCCACGGAAATCTTGCCCCATCTTGTCGATTTCATCGAGCAAAATCAGCGGATTGGTGGTTTTGGCTTTTTTCAACGCCTGAATGATCTTGCCCGGCATCGAGCCAATATAGGTCCGCCGGTGCCCGCGAATTTCAGATTCGTCACGCACACCACCCAGACTGATGCGAATAAATTCGCGCCCTGTGGCCTTGGCCACGGATTTACCCAAACTGGTTTTCCCGACACCCGGAGGGCCGACAAGGCACATAATAGGCCCCTTCAGCTTTTTGCTGCGCTGCTGGACCGCCAGATATTCGACAATGCGTTCTTTAACCTTTTCAAGGCCATAGTGGTCATTATCTAGAATCTCTTCGGCACGTGACAGGTCTTTTTTGACACGTGATTTCACGCCCCAAGGGATAGACAACATCCAGTCCAGATAGTTGCGCACCACGGTTGCTTCGGCGCTCATCGGGCTCATGTTTTTCAGCTTTTTCAGCTCGGCATCGGCCTTTTCACGGGCTTCCTTGCTTAGCTTGGTGGCACTGATACGGGCCTCCAGTTCAGCGATTTCGCCCTCGCCCTCTTCGCCGTCACCCAATTCCTTCTGAATAGCCTTCATTTGCTCATTCAGGTAATATTCGCGCTGCGTGCGCTCCATCTGGGTTTTGACGCGAGTCTTGATCTTTTTCTCGACCTGAAGAACGGACATTTCGCCCTGCATCAGGCCATAAACCTTTTCCAGTCGCTCGGACACGGAAAGTGTTTCCAGAAGCTCCTGTTTCTGCTCGACTTCGATCCCCAGATGTCCCGCGACCAGATCGGCCAGACGGGCGGGTTCTTCGGTGTCGGAGACAGCCGTCAGAGCCTCTTCCGGGATGTTCTTTTTGACTTTCGCATAACGCTCGAACTCATTGCCAACGCTACGCAAAAGCGCCTCGATGGTCACTGCGTCGCCCGGCATTTCAGTCAGATATTCGGCACGTGCTTCAAAAAAGTCGGCGTTGTCCAGATATTCAGTAATGCGGACACGCGCGACGCCTTCGACCAACACCTTGACTGTGCCATCGGGCAGTTTCAGCAATTGCAGCACATTGGCCAGCACGCCAGCCTTGTAGATGCCGGTTGTGTCCGGGTCATCAACGCTGGGATCAATCTGGCTGGACAGCAGAATCTGCTTGTCATCGGCCATCACTTCTTCCAACGCGCGCACTGATTTTTCGCGCCCTACGAACAGTGGAACAATCATATGCGGGAACACCACGATATCGCGCAAAGGCAACACGGGGTACGAGGAATTGAGGGGCTCTTGCATGCTCTTTCCTTATATTCGGCGCAGATCACTGCTGCACCGTTTTATTGGCAAGAGGACACTGGCCCCGATAATCGGCAGCCTCCGGTCCTCTCCGTTTCGAAGATGTAAACTGGGGCGCCTGAGGCCCCGTTTCAACCACTTGTTACGCACAATGACGTTTGAGTGGGGCAGGAGCAAGCCGGATTTATGAGAAGTTCAAGGTAATCCACCTGTGAACACGTAGGTCGATCACGCCAAGGCAAGTGCCGCCAACAGTGCCATGAAAAACCAGCCTTGCATGAAAATTGCGAAATACATGATCTATTCCTTCCCAGATGATCTGGGATCAACCTACGCCAAGGATTGGCGCAGGCGGTAGTAAGGATATCCAGACCTTTTGCACTTCACGCCCGGAAATTGGTCAAACTCCGGGCTTGAAAACCGAGGTATCCTGGATGCGCTTAAGGTTTGCGGAATTCTTTGTTGTAGACCATGTTGCCCATGCCGTCGCTTCCCGTCATTTCAGCCAGATGTTTGCCATCTGCCATCTGCTCGATCTCGATGCTCATCGCGCCAGGATAACGCGGGTTGGGACCGCCCGGGCAGGCAATCGCGAATTTCTGAATTTCCTGCCCACGTTTTTTGCGCGGCTTGCCCAGCAGTTTCATCTGGCCGATCTTGCCATTGCAATCCTGTGCAACAAAGCGCTGTACATCACCTGTTGTATACCCGCCGACATAAAAGGCGCCTTTGATCTCGGCGCGTTTCTGGGAAAGGGAGTAGGCCAAGAATTTGGTTTCGGCCTGCGCTGCGGTTGTCAGCGTCATTAACGCGGCAGCGACCGCAATCGTGAGGGATGTTTTCATAGTTCAGTGTCCTATTGAGAGTTTTGATTGAATGGGATTTGAGGGTTACAGTGTTTTGTCCGACAATTGTGTGACAGAGCATCAAAGCGGTTCAATATCGCCTTCGGCGCGGGTTGCGTGGAATTCAGCCTGCCACGCGGCAAACTGTCCGGCGGCGATGGCGCTGCGCATGCCCGCCATTAACTGCTGATAGTAATGCAGGTTATGCCAGGTCAACAACATGCCGCTGATCATCTCCTGACTGCGGAACACGTGATGTAAATAAGCTCGGCTATAACTGCGGCAGGCCGGGCAGCTACAGTTTTCATCCAAGGGGCGCGGGTCATCGGCGTGGCGTGCGTTCTTAATGTTGACCTGACCGCGCGGCGTCCACGCCTGCCCGGTACGCCCCGAGCGCGACGGCAGCACGCAATCCATCATGTCAATTCCACGCGCCACCGCGCCCACAATATCGTCGGGCTTGCCGACCCCCATCAAATAGCGCGGCTTGTCCCACGGCAGCTGCCCGGGCGCATAATCAAGGCAGTCGAACATGGCCTCTTGGCCCTCGCCCACTGCCAGCCCGCCAATGGCATACCCGTCAAAACCGATTTCTTGCAGGGCCTCGGCACTGGCGGCACGCAAATCCTGCTCCAATCCGCCCTGTTGAATCCCAAACAATGCATGTCCCGGACGATCCCCAAACGCCGCTTTCGAGCGCGCGGCCCACCGCATGGATAGTTCCATGCTAGAGGCAATTCGCGAACGTTCCGCAGGCAGCGCCGGGCATTCATCAAAGCACATCACGATATCACTGCCCAACAGACGCTGAATTTCCATCGAGGTTTCGGGGGTCAATGTATGGCGCGATCCATCAATGTGGCTTTTGAAGGTTACGCCGTCCTCGGTCAGCTTGCGCAGGTCCGCAAGGCTCATCACCTGAAAACCGCCACTGTCGGTCAGGATGGGCCCCTGCCAATTCATGAATTTGTGCAATCCGCCCAAACGCGCCACGCGTTCCGCACCGGGGCGCAGCATCAAATGATAGGTATTGCCCAGCAGGATATCAGCCCCCGTAGCCGCAACGCTTTCGGGTAGCATGGCCTTGACCGTGGCAGCCGTCCCCACGGGCATAAAGGCCGGGGTTTGGATATCGCCGCGCGGCGTACTGATCACGCCGGTGCGCGCCGTGCCCTCATGTGCTGTGATGTCGAATTCGAATGTCTGCGCCATGTCATCGCCCCTCGTTTGCCGCGCCTGCTTAGATGGGTTTTATGCGACTTGCAAAACCCGCCGCACACAACGACAATCCGCACGCATTGCATTCTTGGAGAAAACCATGAGCGAAGACCTAATTCTGGACCTGTTGTCCGCCAATTTATTATACATTTTGCTTTTTGTGATGGTCGTTCTGGTCATTCTGAAGGGGGTCAAGATTGTCCCCCAGTCCGAGCAGCACGTTGTCGAACGCTTCGGCCGCCTGCATTCGGTGCTTGGCCCCGGAATCAACATTATCGTGCCGTTTCTGGACAAAATCGCACACAAGATTTCCATTCTGGAACGCCAACTGCCCACAGCCAGCCAGGACGCGATCACCAAGGACAACGTTTTGGTGCAGGTTGACAGCTCGGTGTTTTACCGGATCGTGCAGCCTGAAAAGACCGTATACCGTATCCGCGATGTCGATGGCGCCATTGCCACAACCGTTGCCGGTATTGTGCGTGCTGAAATGGGCAAAATGGATCTGGACGACGTCCAGTCAAACCGAGCGCAATTGATCGATACAATCAAGGCAACCGTTGAAGATGCGGTTGATGATTGGGGCATCGAAGTGACCCGCGCCGAGATTCTGGATGTCAATCTGGATCAAGCGACCCGAGACGCCATGTTGCAACAGTTGAACGCCGAGCGCGCCCGCCGGGCCAGTGTGACCGAAGCCGAAGGCCAAAAGCGCGCGGTCGAGCTTAACGCCGATGCTCAGCTGTATTCGGCCGAACAGATTGCCAAGGCACGCCGCATTCAGGCCGACGCCGAGGCCTATGCCACATCCGTTGTTGCACAAGCGATTTCCGAACACGGGCTTGAAGCAGCGCAATATCAGGTGGCTTTGAAACAGGTCGAAGCACTGACCGCGTTGGGGGCCAGCGAAGGATCCAGCACGATTGTCTTGCCTGCCAACGCAATGGAGGCATTCGGCAACGCCTTCAATATGCTGAAAGGCCGTGGATAAATGGATGCGATATGGACGCTCTGGTGGGTATGGGCCGCTGCGGCGCTGGTGCTGGCGGTGACTGAACTGTTGCTGCCGGGCTTTGTTCTTTTGGGTTTTGCCATTGGTGCGGCTGCGGTGTCTGTCCTGTTACTGATCGGGCTCGCGCCGGGGTTAACCGCCCTGCTGGTGATCTTTGCTGTTCTGTCTCTTCTGGCGTGGATCGGCTTGCGCCGAGCCTTCCGTCTGCCCAACGGACAGGTGCGCTTTATCCGTGAAGACATAAACAAATAGCATCACCAAACCTTTAACCACCAACGGTTACACTGCGCCCGCAAACACACTAGTTTGCGGGCGAATCACGTATTTGCAGGAGCGCGCAAATGACAGACACTCCAGACACTCCGACGCTACAATTTGGCTGGGAGGAGTGGGTGAGCCTGCCAAAACTGGGCGTGCCAGCCCTGCGCGCCAAGGTCGACACTGGCGCGCGCACATCGGCGCTTCACGCCTTTGATATCGAAACCTTTGGGCCAATCGGGAAACCCAAGGTTCGTTTTACCGTTCACCCGATTCCGGGGCGTGATGATCTGGTTATCCCCTGTTCTGCGGTGATCGTGGATCGGCGTGACGTCACGTCGTCCAACGGCGAAAAAGAATCGCGTTTCGTGATCGAATCCCAGTTGGACGTGGGCGGTGACAGTTGGCCGATCGAGATCACGCTTACCAATCGCGCCACCATGAACAGCCGCATGTTACTGGGTCGTCAGGCGTTAAAGGACCACATCTCGATCGTAGCAACAGACCGTTTTTTGCAACCCGAGCTCAGCTATGATGTCTATCATTCGGCGCAAATGCGCGCCTCGGCACCCGAACGCGCCTTGCGCATCGCCGTGCTAAGCCGCGAGGATAATTTCAGCACCCGGCGTCTGGTTGAAGAAGGCGAAAGCCGTGGTCACACGGTCGAAGTGATCAACACCACGCGCTGCTATATGGCAATCAACGCTATGGCCCCCGAAGTCCATTACGACGGCAAGCGCCTGCCTAGGTTTGATGCCGTGATCCCGCGTATCGGTGCGTCGATCACCCCTTATGGTGCCGCGATTCTGCGTCAGTTTGAAACCATCGGCACGTTTTGCGTCAATGGCAGCCGCGGCATAGTTGCCAGCCGTGACAAGTTGCACGCGCATCAGATCATGGCGCGTTCCAAAATTGGCATGCCAAACACGGCCTTTGCAGCCAGTCCGCGTGACACAGGCAATATCATCGCCTTGGTCGGTACCGCGCCTTTGATCGTAAAACTGCTGGAATCCACCCAAGGCAAAGGCGTTGTTCTGGCAGAAACCAAAAAGGCCGCCGAATCTGTGATTGACGCGTTTCGTGGCCTAAAGGCCAATTTTCTGGTGCAGGACTTCGTCAAGGAAGCCGCGGGCGAGGATATCCGCTGTTTGGTGATCGGGGGCAAGGTTGTGGCCTCGATGAAACGCACCGGGGCCGAGGGGGACTTTCGCTCGAACCTGCATCGCGGTGGCAGCGCAAAATCCGTCAAGATCACCAAGGATGAACGCGACACCGCCCTGCGCGCGGCCAAGGCGTTTGATTTGAACATGGCCGGGGTCGATCTTTTGCGCTCGGAAAGCGGGCCAAAGGTTCTTGAGGTCAATTCGTCGCCGGGATTTGAAGGGATCGAAGGGTCGACCGGGAAAAATATCGTTGGATTGCTTTACGATATGATCGAAACACGCGTGCGCCCTGCCCCGGTGCGCCGTCGCAAGTCCAAGTAGCGCGCAAGGCCCCGCCCGCGGGGCAAAACGTGACGACACATCGCGCATCATCCTGCCTGCCCCACTGGACGCAGCGCATGGTAATCCCTATATCTTTGATCAGGTAAACACGCAGGACAGCTTATGACCGAAACTCCACAACCCTTTGAAGGCATTCCGCTGATCGCCCCGTCATCCACCGACCACCCTCAATACGAGGCTGTGGTTGAGGCGTGCCGCACTGTGTTCGACCCCGAAATTCCTGTGAATATCTATGATCTGGGCCTGATCTATACGATTGACATCGACAGCGAGAATGCGGTGACAATCAAGATGAGCCTGACTGCCCCGGGATGCCCTGTTGCAGGTGAAATGCCCGGTTGGGTCGCAGATGCGATCGAGCCGCTGGATGGTATCAAACAGGTCGATGTCGATCTGGTTTGGGAGCCGCCCTGGGGCATGGATATGATGAGCGACGAAGCCCGGCTGGAACTGGGTTTCATGTAATTGAACCAACCGATTGAGGCGCATTGCTGATGTTTGGAATACCCGGAAAACAGGCCGTCACCATCACCGACAAGGCCGCCGCGCAGATCTCGAAACTGATGGCCAAAGACGGCCATCAGGGCCTGCGTATTGGCGTCAAAAAGGGCGGCTGCGCTGGCATGGAATACACCATGGATTACGTGACCGAGGTGGACCCCAACGATGAGGTGGTTGAAATGTCCGGCGCGCGGGTGATGATCGCCCCGATGGCGCAAATGTTCCTGTTTGGCACCGAGATTGACTATGAGGTCAGCCTGCTGGAATCCGGCTTTCGCTTTAACAACCCTAACGTCAGCGAGGCCTGCGGGTGCGGTGAGTCGATCAAGTTTGACACTGCGCTCAGCCCCTCGGAATGAGCGTTTCGGACGCCGACATCGCCCACACGCGGGACCTGTTTGCGCCCTTGGGCACAATCACATATCGCAAGATGATGGGCGGTGCGACGTTCTATGCGGACACGACAATTTTCGCGATTCTTAGTAGCGACGGTACGTTGTTCCTGAAGGTCGACGGCGATTTTGCCTCTCGGCTTGCAGATGAGGGCGCACGCAAGTTTTCGATGGCACGCAAAAGCGGATCAGTGGCGACGATGGGCTATTGGACGCTGCCTGATGCGGCGCTAGACGATCCGGAAATCGCGTGTCATTGGGCGCAACAGGCAATTGATTTACAACCATAAAGGGGACGACATGCGGCGCAAACTGGCGGCTGGGAACTGGAAGATGAACGGCCTGATGGAGGACTTGGAGCAGGTCCGCTCCATATGCGTGGCGCATACCGACCCTGCCGTCGATCTGTTGATTTGCCCCCCGGTCACCTTGGTCAGCGGCGCCGTCAAGGTTGCTCAGGGCCATGCCCTGCAAATTGGCGGTCAGGATTGTCACGCCTTGGGCGCGGGTGCGCACACTGGTGACATCTCGGCCAGTATGCTGCGCGATGCGGGCGCCACGGCGGTGATCCTTGGCCATTCCGAACGCCGCGCGGATCATGACGAATCCAGCGATGATGTTCGCGCCAAGGCCCGCGCGGCCCATGCCGCCGGATTGATGGCTGTGATCTGCGTTGGCGAAAGCCTGACCCAGCGCGAAGCCGCCAACACGCTGGATATTATCGGCGGTCAATTGTCGTCATCCGTGCCTGACACGGCCACCGGGGAAAACACTGTGATCGCTTATGAGCCCTGCTGGGCCATCGGCACCGGGCTGACGGCCAGCCCGGACCAAATTGGCGAAGTGCACGATTTCATCCGCGCCCGTCTGGAACGCCGGTTTGGCGCGGGTGTAGGGCGGTCCGTGCGTCTTCTCTATGGCGGATCGGTAAAGCCGGATAACGCCGCGCTAATATTTGGCGTCTCAAACGTGGATGGCGCTCTGGTTGGCGGGGCCAGCCTGAAACAGGCTGACTTTACGCCGATTATCAATGCGTTAGAAGGCTCTATACATATCTAGAGCGGAAGGGACGTCGTGGATTTTATCTCTTCCATCGATAAAAGTGCTGTCACGTTATGCACTTTGACCTCGGAAATCAGCGCCTGATAAAACGTGTCATAGGCGCGCGCATTCTTTACCCGGACCTTTAAGATATAATCGATATCACCGGCCAGTCGATGCGCCTCTTGCACCTCGGGGCGGTCTTGCAGCGCCTTGAGAAACGCCTGTTGCCAGCTTGCGTCATGTTCAGACGTTCGGATCAGCACGAAAAAGCACGCCTCAAATCCAAGCGCTTCGGCATCCAGCAAATAGGTCTGATGCTTGATCACGCCCGCATCGCGCATCTTACGAATCCGGTTCCAGACCGGGGTCTTGGAGCTGCCAACAGATTTCGCAATGTCGTCCAACGACTGCCCCCCATCTGCTTGCAACTCCACGAGAATTTTTCGATCCAAATCGTCGATACGAACAGCCATTCCGGTTTTCCTTAAAAGATAGAATGTTACTGACCATTGCACGTCGAAATGGAACAAATGTCCTTATTCGGCGGCGGGTATGGCGCTAATGTGGGAATATTTCCTATATATAGGGCCAAGTCAAACCGATTGAGGCCTGTTCGATGAAGCATTTTCCGATCTTTGTAGCCCTATCAGGACAACGAGTTGTCTTGTCGGGTGGTGCAGATGCCGCGCTGGCCAAGTTGCGGTTGCTGATGAAAACGCAGGCCCGTTTGATCGTGTATGCGCCCAAGCCCGCAGCTGAAATCGTTGAATGGGCCCGTGCGGGGCGGTTAACCCTGAAACGTCGTGCATTAGAACCCGGTGATGTGCGGGGCGCGACCCTGTTTTATGCAGCCGATGAAGACGCAATCGAGGATGCGCGCACTGTTGCGCTGGCCCGCGCCGACGGGGCACTGACCAACACCGTCGACAATCTGCAAGCCAGTCAGTTCATCACCCCCGCGATCGTCGATCGGGACCCCGTCACCGTGGCAATCGGGACCGAAGGCACCGCGCCCGTTCTGGCCCGTGCGATCAAGGCCGATATCGAGGCTATGTTGCCTGCCCGTCTGGGCACGCTTGCCCGAGCCGCACAGCGGTTTCGCAAGGTCGCCGAGGCCCTGCCACTGGGCCGGGCCAGACGTACCTTTTGGAGCGAGTTTTTCTTTGCCAAAGGCCCTGCTGCGTTGGAGCAAGATCCTGATGCCAATCTGGACCCGGTTTTGCGCACGCATTTGCATGACCATCTGAACGCCAAGGCTGGCAAGGGGCGTGTGACGTTTGCCGTGATATCCGCCGATGATCCTGAACTGCTCCCCCTCAAGACACGCAATGCGCTGCATGAGGCCGATCTGGTGGTGCATACGCCCTCGACCGCACCCGCCATTCTGGACCTGGCCCGTCGCGAAGCCACGTTTGCAACGTCCCTGCCCCCCCGGAACATAATCGACGCGGCCCGTGATGGTGGGCATGTCCTGTCATTGGTGACGCAACCGCCCACGCCCGCGCAGCAATCCACATTGCGGCGCGCCGGGGTCGACATCTTCGTCATCCCCGGTATCGCGCCCCTACCCTCGTACCCATTGTTGATGGAGACCGCTTAATGTCACGCGAATTCACCCCCAAAGTCATCACCGCCAACGCCTTGCTGGAAGGCGATGTCGTTTACCTGACGGCCGATGATTCATGGACCCGCGATTTGTCAGATGCAGATGTTCTGACTGATGAGGCGGACGCAGACCTGCGTCTGCTCAGCGCGCAGGGCCGCGCATCCGAGGTGGTTGGCGCATATCTGGCCAATGTCTCGCCGGATGCTGACGGACCACGCCCCACGCATTTTCGCGAAGAATTCCGCCGCACCGGACCTTCCAACTATTTTCACGGCAAACAGGCCGCACGCTGAGCCACCCGAAAGGACGCCAACATGTATCGTTACTCAGAATTTGACTCGGCCTTTGTGGCAACGCGCAACGCACAGTTTCGTGCACAGGTGGCCCGCCGCATCGACGGTTCTCTGACCGAGGACGAGTTCAAGCCGTTGCGCCTGATGAATGGCCTGTATTTGCAACTGCACGCCTATATGCTGCGTGTTGCAATCCCTTACGGCACGTTGAATTCAACGCAGATGAGACAACTGGCAATGATCGCTCAGCGGTGGGACAAGGGCTATGGCCATTTCACCACCCGCCAAAACATCCAATACAACTGGCCCGATCTACGCGATGTGCCCGACATGCTGGATGCGTTGGCCGAGGTGCAGATGCATGCCATTCAAACCAGCGGCAACACCATCCGCAATGTCACCGCAGATCATTTTGCCGGAGCCGCCGCCGACGAGGTGGCCGATCCGCGCCCAATTGCCGAATTGATCCGCCAATGGTCCACCGACCACCCGGAATTTCAATTTCTGCCGCGCAAGTTCAAGGTCGCCGTGACGGGCAGCCCGATGGATCGCGCAGTCACAAAGGCCCATGACATCGGGCTGCGCATTGTACAGCGCGATGCAGAAATCGGGTATCAGGTCATTGTCGGTGGCGGTTTGGGACGCACGCCCATGATCGGCAAAATCCTGCATGAATTCCTACCAGAGGCTGACTTGCTGCCTTATCTGGAGGCGGTTGTCAGTGTTTGGAACCTGCTGGGACGGCGTGACAACAAATTCAAAAGCCGTATCAAGATCACTGTGCACGAGCACGGAATCGAAGATATCAAAGCCCGCGTAAGCCAACGGTTCGCCGTGATAAAACCGACGTTCAGCGGTGTTGATCAGCAGCTACTGGGCGCTATCCGCGCGGATTTCGAGGCGCCTCAATTCCGCAAGGCCCCGACACATCATTTTGATGCGGCCTATAACGGCAATGCGCTGTTTCGAGCATGGGCGGATACCAACCTGTCCGCGCACCGTCACCCCGACTATGCCATCGTCACCATCAGCCTGAAGGCCCATGGCGCAACGCCGGGCGATGCCAGCGCCGATCAGATGCGCGTCATGGCTGATCTGGCCGAAAGGTTTGGGCATGACGAATTGCGCGTCAGCCACGAACAGAACGTGATCCTGCCGCATGTGCACAAATCAGACCTGCCCGTGGTGCACACAGCCCTGCGCGAGGCAGGTTTGGGCACGGCCAATATCGGTCTGATCAGCGACATCATCGCCTGCCCCGGCATGGATTACTGCGCCTTGGCAACCGCCCGTTCGATCCCGATTGCTCAGGAAATTGCGACCCGTTTTGACGCGTTGAAACTGGAGCACGAGATCGGACCGATGAAAATCAAGATTTCAGGCTGCATCAATGCCTGCGGACATCACCATGTCGGCCATATCGGCATTCTGGGGTTGGATCGCGCGGGCGTGGAAAGCTATCAGATCACGTTGGGTGGTGATGGCGCTGCGGATGCGCAATTGGGCGAGCGGACCGGCCCCGGCTTTTCCGCCGATGAAATCATTCCCGCGATAGAGCGGATTGTGCGCGCCTATCTGGCCCACCGCACCAGCCCGGATGAGGCTTTCCTAGATGCGTACAAACGTCTTGGGTTGGCTCCGTTCAAGGACGCTCTTTATGATCAGGCCTCTGCTTATGCAGCGGAATGACACGCTTGAGGCGCGCGCGGATGCATTGAATGCGGATTATCGCCATCATTCGGCGATCGCTGTGTTGGCGCGTGCGCTCCACGATCCGGATCTGGGACAGCTGGCGCTGGTCAGCAGCTTTGGCGCGGAATCGGTGGTATTGTTGCATATGGTGGCTTTGGCGCGGCGCGACACGCCGGTGATCTTTCTTGATACCGGAATGCTGTTTACTGAAACGCTGGTCTATCAACAGGAGCTGGCCGAACGCCTGCGCCTGAGTGATTTGCGCATCATCCGCACCGATGCATCGGCTCTGCGCAATGCCGACCCTGATGACACGTTGCATCAACGCGACACTGACGCATGCTGTGCCTTGCGAAAAACCGTGCCGCTGGCCAACGCCTTGGAGGGGTTTGATGGCTGGATCACGGGGCGCAAGCGCTATCAGGGCGGCAGCCGCGCAGGGCTGGAGTTTTTTGAGGCCGACCGCGCAACGGGACGGCTGAAGGTCAATCCGCTGGCCCATTGGGCCCCCGGTGACGCGCGCACCTATATTGAGGAAAACCGACTGCCACGGCATCCTCTGGTGGCCAAGGGGTTTCCTTCCATTGGCTGCGCGCCCTGCACCGCCCCAGTCGCCGCAGGCGAAGACCCGCGTGCGGGACGCTGGCGTGGGCAGGAAAAAACCGAATGCGGCATTCATTTCACCAACGGACAACTCACCAGACAAGGAGAAAGCGCATGAGCGTTATCGTCACCGACACCGGCTTTGGGCCGGACACTTGGACTGCACCGATTGTCGCGCTGGAAGATGCGCGCGACGGTGTCGGCATCGACCTTCCCAGCAGCTATGACCCATTGGAACTGGCCGGGCGGTTGCCACAGATCAACATGATCCGCATTGATTTCCCCAGCTCAGCCGACGGGCGCGGATTTACCATTGCACGCCAATTGCGTTTGATGGGGTACAAGGGACGTCTGCGTGCACGCGGCCATGTGATCGCAGATCAATACGCCATGGCCCGGCGCGCCGGGTTCGATGAGGTCCAGATCGACAGCGCACTCGCCGCCCGTCAACCCGAGGAACAATGGCTGTTTCGCGCGAACTGGCAGGAACATGACTATCAGGCGCGGATGCGTGGCTGACCTGTCCTTCCACGGCCTGACAGGCGTCGCGCCCTTGGATATGTTCAAGGGCGCGACGCAATACCGCCTTTCCCTGACACGAAACACAGACTAACTGGAGAAGTCGGTTTAACAACCGCGTTGAATGATAATGAACGAGATGACCAAAGTGACCGACACCTCCGCGACAGCGCCCCGCGCAAAACCCGCCCTGCCCGACGCCCAGAAAGTGACGGCTGTCACCCATTGGACAGATCGGCTGTTTTCATTTCGCGTGACCCGGCCCGCCTCGTTGCGGTTTCGTTCGGGTGAATTCGTGATGATCGGGCTGATGGGCGATCCAGACCCCAAAACCGGCAAGCAACGCCCCTTGCTGCGCGCCTATTCTATTGCCTCTCCCAGTTGGGATGATGAATTGGAATTCTATTCGATCAAGGTGCAAGACGGCCCGCTGACCTCCAAGTTGCAACATATTCAGGTCGGCGACGAGATCATTCTAAAGCCCAAACCGGTCGGCACGCTGGTGCATGATGCTCTATTGCCGGGCAAACGCTTGTGGTTGTTTTCTACCGGAACAGGGTTTGCGCCCTTTGCATCGCTGCTGCGCGATCCGCAAACCTATGAGGATTACGAAGAGGTCATCATCACCCATACCTGCCGCGAAGTTGGGGAATTGACCTATGGTGCTCAGTTGATCAACGCGATCCGCACCGATGAAATGTTGGCCGAGCTGATCGGCGAAGGGTTTGCAGACAAGCTGCGCTATTATCCAACGACTACCCGTGAAGACAGCCCCAAGATGGGTCGCATCACCGATCTCATGCGTTCGGGGCAGATGTTCGAAGATCTGGGCGTGCCCGAGTTAACCCCGGAAACGGATCGCGCCATGATCTGCGGAAATCTTGCGTTCAATTTGGAATTGAAAGAGTTGTTTGAAGGTTACGGCCTGCGAGAAGGCGCCAATTCGGCACCCCGCGAATATGTGGTCGAGAAGGCCTTTCTGGACTGATCCAACGCCAGACAGATTCTGGCACGAAAAAACCCGCGCTGAACTCTCAGCGCGGGTTTTGTTTTCTCAGACCGCTTGGTCGGGCCCTGTCAAAGCAGAATTACATACCCAAAGCGGCGCGAATCTGTGTCAGAACTTCTTTCAGCATCTCAGGATTGTCCTGAGCAGCCTTCAACGCCTGTTTGAGAACCGTTTGCTGGATCGAGTCAACGTCCGAATTCTCGATCATGTCCGTGACGGTGCTCATATCGAAATTGTCCACCGTCAGTGCATCTTCCGTGGCTTCGGTCGCGGCGTCTGTAGCGGCTTCAGTCGCCGTATCAGCGGCGTCTGTTGCTGCATCTGTCGCTGCGTCCGTGGCCATATCTGTCGCCGTCTCGGCCGCACCTTCCGCAGCATCGGTTGCCGCATCGGTTTGCTCGGTCAAAGAGTTCATGGCGTCAGTGGCTTGCTCTGCCGCACTCTCAACAGCCTCATCCACAGCGGTCTCGGCCTCGGTTACGGCGGATTCGGCCGCTTCTGCTGCTTCTTGTGCAGCTTGCGTAGCGGCTTCCTCGGCGGCGGCGGCTTCTTCTGCCGCTGCAGCGGCAGCTTCTTCAGCGGCGGCTTCGGCTGCAGCTGCTTCGTCCGCCAGTTTCTGAGCGGCCTCTTCAGCGGCGGCTTTTGCAGCTTCTTCAGCCGCAGCCGCTTCTTCTGCAGCGGCCTCGGCCGCTTTTGCCGCTGCTTCTTCAGCGGCTTTTGCGGCCTCTTCGGCGGCAGTGTCGGCTGACTCAACGGCCGCAGGTTCTTCGATCTGCGTGGCAGGTTCGGTGGTTTCCATCATCTCAGTCGGTGAATTGCCGGTCACCAGCACATAGCCGCCGATCAGCACGCCAGCCGCCAGGATAATCCAGAGCAGGTTTTTCATTCAGGTATCCCCTTGACGTTCAGGCCCAAAGCACAATTGCGGGCCGTTCGTTAACGAGCAATCACATGCCGCTCAAAACCTCAAGGTTCAAGGGGAATATCGGCAGCTTCGGCGCAGAACAGCCTATTTTGCGGCTTGAAGTGCGCCCTCAGCGCGGATACGTTGCGAAACTGATATTTGGCCAAACAATTGAAGGATCAAAGCCATAGCCCGCAGACCGCATAACGCGCCACCAACCCGTGATACCGGCCCCCGTGTCAATGAACGCATTCGTGAAGACGAATTGCGCCTGATCGGCGCCGACGGTGAAAATGTCGGGGTTGTGTCCTCGAACCGCGCCCTGGAAATGGCCGAAGAGGCTGGACTGGATCTGGTCGAAATTTCGCCCAATGCCAAACCGCCCGTGTGCAAGATCATGGATTTCGGCAAGTTCAAGTATGAAACTCAAAAGCGTGAGGCCGAAGCTCGCAAGAAACAAAAGATCATCGAGGTGAAAGAGGTCAAGTTCCGACCCAACACCGATACGCATGACTACGACGTCAAGATGCGTAACGTCTTTAAGTTTCTGGACGGTGGCGACAAGGTCAAGGTTACGCTGCGGTTTCGCGGCCGTGAAATGGCACACCAGGATCTGGGCCGCAAACTGCTGGAACGCATTGCCGTCGACATCGAGGGCCGCGGCAAAGTCGAAAACATGCCCAAGATGGAAGGCCGCCAGATGATCATGATCATCGGCCCCCTACCCAAGTAAGCTTACAGGCATAACCCAAAATGAAACGGCGCCCTTGAGGCGCCGTTTTCCGTTGCTGCGTTACAAGATGGTCCATCCGACGCAGGGCCCCGGATCACACCCGGGGCATTCACCCCACTCTATGCTGCGGCAGAAACTGCACGACGGGCCATCACACCCACCAGATGCGCGCGGTAAGCGCCGGTGCCATGCAGGTCACTTATCATCCCCTCGCCCGACAGGCTCAGCCCTTCGATCGCTTTGGCCGAGAAATCAGACGAAAGCGCGCCCTCAGCCTCTTTCCAGCGAAACACGCCCCCTTCTGACGCGCCAGTTACGGCAACCCGCACACCATCCTTGAAACGTGCAACAAACACACCAACAAGCGCAAAGCGCGACGCAGGCTGTTCGAACTTCATATAGGCCGCCGCCTCGGGCACCGGCATGCGGACCTCGGTAATGATCTCGCCTTCCTCCAACGCGGTTTCAAACATCCCTAGGAAAAAGTCATCGGCGGCAATCTCGCGCCTATCCGTGACGATCACCGCGTCCGATGCCAATGCCGCAGACGGGTAACATGCGCTTGGGTCATTATTGGCCAAACTGCCGCCGATCGTGCCGCGATTGCGCACTGCGGGATCGCCGATATGGCCGGCCAAGGCCTGCAAAGCCGGATAGCCCGTTGCACCCGTCGCAACCTCGGCATGGGTCGTCGCCCCGCCGATACATACTTTACCGGAATCCACGCGAATGCCTTTCATCTCGCCGATCGCACCCAGTGAAATCAGAACCGACGGCATTGCCAGACGCTGTTTCAGCGTCGGAATTAACGTCTGCCCTCCCCCCAAAGGCTGGGACTCGTCCGATTTCAACGCGGCTACCGCCTCGGCAACGGTCGCGGGGCGTTCTATTTCAAATGCATACATTGTTCATCTCCTCAAAGTCTCAACGGCGTTTCTGACGCCCTTGATCTTCTGGCTGAAAATATCCTGGGGGTCCGGGGGCAAGCCCCCGGTCCGACCCTCTCATCCTATTGCATCGCCGCCCAGACGCGCGACGGCGACAATGGCATGTCGATATGCGTCACGTCATGGCCCGCGCGCTGCAGCGCATCCACCACCGCATTCACCACAGCGGGCGGTGATCCGATAGCCCCCGCTTCGCCACAGCCCTTCACTCCCAGCGGGTTGTGCGTGCAGGGGGTCTGGCAGGAATGATCGACCGTGAAGAATGGCACATCATCGGCGCGCGGCATGGCGTAATCCATGTAGGATCCGGTCAGCAACTGGCCATCCTCGTCATAGATGCAGCCCTCTAACAGGGCTTGCCCAATTCCTTGGCCGATGCCCCCCTGAACCTGCCCGTCGACGATCATCGGATTGACGATATTGCCAAAATCATCCGCCGCCGCGAAGGTTTCAATCGTGACCTTGCCGGTTTCGGGGTCCACTTCTACCTCGCAGGCATAAGCACCCGAAGGATAGGTAAAGTTTGACGGGTCATAAAACGCCGTCTCTTCCAGACCTGGCTCGATATCTTCCAGCGGGTAGTTATGCGGCACGTAGGCCGCAAGGGTCACATCGCCCCAAGCCACGGATTTGTCGGTGCCCGCCACGGTAAACGCACCATCCTTGAGTTCGATATCCGCATCCGAGGCCTCCATCAGGTGGGCCGCGATCTTTTTGGCCTTGTTGATGATCTTTTCGGTCGCGCGCACCATCGCGCTTCCGCCAACGGCCAAGCTGCGTGACCCATATGTGCCCATACCCATTGGCGTATTGGCCGTGTCGCCATGGCTGATTTCCACCATGCTGGCGTCGATACCGATCATATCGGCCACCACCTGAGGAAAGGCCGTTTCATGGCCCTGTCCGTGGCTGTGACTGCCGGTCATCACGGTGATTCCGCCGGTCGCGTTGACCCGCACGGTTGCACTTTCATAAAGGCCTGCACGTGCGCCCAATTGCCCCACAAGGTTGGACGGCGCGATGCCACAAGCCTCGATATAGCAATTGACGCCCAGCCCGCGCAGCTTGCCGCGCGTCTTGCTTTCGGCCAGCCGGGCCTCAAACCCCGACAGATCGGCTATTTCTTCCAGCTTATCCATCGTTGCGACGTAATCGCCGGTGTCATATTCCACCGCAACCGGCGTGGCATAGGGGAATTCGGTGATAAAATTCTGACGGCGCAGGGCAATGGGGTCGACGCCCAATTCACGCGCGGCTTTGTCAATCACACGTTCCAGTTGATAAGTCGCCTCGGGACGGCCGGCGCCGCGATAAGCGTCAACTGGGACGGTATTGGTGAACACGGCCTTTACGTTGATGTAGATCAGGGGGGTCTTATAGTTGCCCGCCATCAGCGTGCCATGCAGCCATGTCGGCACGGACGGTGCAAATGTACTTAGATATGCGCCCATATTGGCATGGGTATCGGTGCGCAACGCGACAAAATTATTGTCTTTGTCCAGCGCCAATTCAATCTTGGTGACGTGATCCCGGCCATGTGCGTCAGACATAAACGCCTCGGACCGACTGGAGGTCCATTTCACCGGCCGATTGAGCGCTTTGGCTGCGAATGTGCAAAACGCCTCCTCGGCGTAGTGAAAGATTTTCGAGCCAAACCCGCCGCCCACGTCAGGTGCAACCACGCGCAGTTTATGTTCTGGGATACCCAGGACGAACGCGCCCATCAACAGGCGGATCACATGGGGGTTCTGGCTGGTCGTATATAATGTGCTGTCATCGGTGCCGCGGGCATAATCTCCGACTGCCACACGCGGCTCCATCGGATTGGCCACAAGGCGCTGGTTGACGAGTTCTAATGTGGTGACATGCGCGGCCCCCTTTATGGCGGCGTCCACGGCTTCGCGGTTTTCCTCAACGAAGCCCCAATCATAACACAGGTTCGATGTCAGATCATCGTGGACTTTAGGCGCCCCGTCTTTCAGCGCGGCTTTCATATCGACCACGGCGGGCAGTTCGGTAATGTCCACCTCGATCGCCTCGGCGGCATCGCGCGCCTGAGCATATGTCTCAGCGACAACAGCAGCAATAGGATCGCCGACATGGCGCACCTTGCCTTGGGCCAAAACAGGGTGGCCCGGCTCTTGCATCACTTCACCAAAGCGGTCGGTCACTTGCCAGCCACAGGGCAGCCCGCCGACACCCTCAAAATCGGCGCCGGTAAAAATACGCAGCACGCCGGGCAAGGCCGAGGCCGCAGCCGTATCCACCGCATTCAATGTGCCATGCGCCACATCCGAACGCAGGAAATGGACATATGCCTGTCCACGCAGGTTGATATCATCTGTGTAATTGCCGGTTCCTGACAGGAACCTCACATCTTCGCGCCGCTTGGTCGGTGCGCCTATCCCGGTATGATCGGGGCTGCCATCCTTGGCCATGTCGAAATCCTCCTTGCTGGGCTGTGGGGGTGCTTTGCCCCTGCCGTGCTAATGGTCTTATTGCGCCGCGACTTGATCCGCGTCTTGCCCGCTGGCCGCCAAGATCGCCTTGACGATTCCGTGATAGCCCGTGCACCGGCAAATATTACCCTCAAGATAGTCGCGCACTTCGGCTTCGCTCGGCTTGGGGTTGTCCTTTAGAAGGGCCGCCGCACTCATCACCATACCGGGGGTGCAAAAGCCGCATTGCAACCCGTGATGGTCCTGAAACGCCTGCTGGATGGGATGCAAGGTGCCATCGGGGTCGGCCATGCTTTCGATTGTGGCCACCTCTGCGCCAGCGGCCTCGACGGCAAACATGGTGCAGGATTTGACCGCTTTGCCATCCACATGCACCACACAGGCACCACATTGGCTGGTATCACATCCGACATGGGTGCCGGTCAGAGTTAGAGTTTCACGTAAGAATTCCACAAGCAATGTCCGGCCCTCAACGGTGCCGGATGCAGGCTTGCCATTCACGGTCATGGTGACCTGTGGCATCAGCTTCTCCCAGAGTTATTGTTGCTCTTAACCAAGTTAAACATGGGATCGGGCGTATGAGAAGTCTGATTTTTTTGTATAGCCAATGATTTGTAACCGCTTCCGGAGTGTTCACCCGGCCCATGACGCGCCGCACGAGGCCTGTCACGCCGCCTGTTGGGCAGGGCGACTGGCGCCCAATCCAAGCGCCAAGCGTTAAGCCGGTTTCGCACGCCGGGGCATGGGCCGGGTCGGAATTTCTTTTAGCAATCCGCCTACCCCCATGCCGGCGATATCCGCACTGGTAATATCCAGCCCGCAGGCGATCCGCGACAAGACCCAGTCAGCCCCGTTCAACGCTGGCGCGCGCGCGCATCCTGGCAGGCCTATGACCGGGCGAGCGCCCAAGCCCCCCAGAAACAACAGGTTTCCGGGATCAACGGGCATCCCGAACCGTGTGACAATCCCCCCCGCAGCACGCAGCGCCGCCGGGGCGGTGTCATTTTCATCCGAGGTGGCCGTGGCGGTCAGGATCAGCAATAAATCACCTGTGGCCCGCGCCAACGCTGCTGCAATTTCGGCTGTATCATGGGCAACGCGCTGCACGTCCTCCAGCACCATATCCAGCGCCTCCAGCCGTGCGGCAATGGCGTCTTGCCCCTTCAGGCCCGCGCCCCCTGCTGTGTCGGAGACAATCAAACTGGCCGTGCGCAATCGCGGCGTGGCCAAGCGGATCGCGCCCTGTGCAGCCTCGACCGCCGCGCTCAGGTCTGATTGGGGCACGGCATATGAGATGATCTTGATCGTAGCGATCATGCCTTTGGGGCGCATCTGATGCAGATTGGGCACCGTGGCGACTGTAATCATGGGATGGATCGCATTGACGGCATGCAGCGCTTGGACATCCAACACGGCCACCCCCGGCGCATCCGCGATCAGATTGACGCGTCCGGTAAATGGCGTGCTAAGGCGCACACCCTGCCCCGCCAGCGCCTGTGCCAGTATTTTGGCGGCGGCGTCTTCGTGCAGATCGGTCGGATCGGGGCGGGCCGTGACAACATCAGTCAGGCCCGCGGCGCGTAGCTGCGCGATATGATCCTCGGTCAGGGTAACGCCCTTGCGCAGTCGCCCGTCCGGCGTTGAGACGGAATGCGCAAGAATACCGCCAACAGCCTGATCCAGTGGCACCGCCCCGAATTTCACGCCCCCAGCCTCAGGACCCGTGTCATCTGGGCCAGTATGCTTACCGCGATTTCCGCCGGGCCCGCGGCGCCGATGTTCAAACCGACCGGACCGTGGATGCGCGCCAGAGCGGCCTGATCGAAACCCTGCGCCGCCATGCGTTCGAGGCGGGCGGCATGGGTGCGCTTGGACCCCAGCGCGCCGATATAGAAGACGTCGCTGTGCAGGGCCACGATCAGGGCCGGGTCGTCCAGCTTGGGGTCATGCGTCAACAACACCAGCGCCGTCCGCGCATCCAGACCAAAATCGCGCGCCGCCTCATCAGGCCAATCATCCAACAATGTGGAGTCAGGAAACCGTTCAGGCGAGGCAAAAGCCGCGCGCGGGTCAATCACCACCACGTCATACCCGGCCACACGCGCCATGGGCACCAGCGCCTGCGCTATGTGAACCGCTCCAACAACAACCAGTCGCAAAGGCGGGTTATGAATTGCAACAAACGTCTGACCGTCGTCCTCAAACCCCGAGCGATCCATCCTCAGCCGATCTGCGTGACCATCGGTCTCTAAACGGGGTGCTTTATCCACCCCTGTCACATAGGCCACCGGCTGACGGGTGGCACGCGCGGCGACCAGATCGGCCAACACGGCCTCGGGCAGATGTGTGCCCACAGGTTCGACCAGTACGCGGATTGTACCACCACAGGCCAGCCCCACGGCAAAGGCATCGCCATCACTGATACCGAATTCCAGCATCTCGGGACGCCCAGTCTGAATCGCGTCCTGCGCGGCCAGCACAACCGCCCCTTCAACGCAGCCCCCCGACACCGATCCCGCCATGTCGCCTGCACCCGACACAGCCAATTGCGCCCCAACACGGCGCGGCGCGCTGCCCCATGTCTGAACCACAGTAGCCAAGGCGGCACCCCGCCCCGTGCGATACCACGTCAGCGCCTGTTCGGGAATCATGTCTATCTGTTTGCTCACCTGCATCCCTCCGGTTCGTCGTGATTGGCCGGGGCCAGTCGATGGACGGGAAAGTGACACGCGGGCGCAAAGGGCACAAACCCTAAAACGCCCGGATGCAATCAAATCCGGCTCTGATCAATGCCCAACGGGGCATAGAAATGAGGGGCCGGGCATTGGGGGCACAGCACCTTTCCCGATAGTCCGGAATTACCCGTCAGTGCCGGTCAACAGAGGCGTGATGTTGCGCACAGCGCCGCGACGATTGGCACGAATATTGCCTTCGCGACGCACACGCAAATCAGCCTCGCCATAACCTTGGACGACCATATTGGCCGGGGGCACATCAAAATATTCCGTCAGGGCCAGCGCCACAGATTCCGCGCGTCGATCCGACAGGGCCAGATTATAGCGCGCATCCCCAACCGTGTCGGTGTGTCCCTCGATCAAGAATACCTGCGCAGGATTGACATCAATTGCATCCCGCATCGCCACCCCCAGATCCGACAGCGCTTGCGCCTCGGCCGGAAGAATAACGGCGGACCCTGTTTCAAAATTGATCTCATCCAGCGCGATCACCGGCACCAAGTGTCGCACCGCATCAATGCGCCGGATCTGGCTAAGCGAAAAGGCCCGGTTGGGTAGTGCCGAACCAGAGGACGCCGCCAAGGCTACGCGCAGGTCATCGACGCGCGCCGTGCTGTAATCGAAATCCTCATCCTGTTGTGCAGGTCTCAGGGTGGTGACATCAACCGCCTCATAGCTGCGCGTGTCGTCAAACAGCATCACTTCGCGCCCGTCCGTCAGGATGCGTGATCGCTGCAACACCTGACCATTGGCCGCACGCACCGTGACCGTGCGCGTGCCATCTACGCCCGTGACAAAGGTCCGGGTCGAGCCGTCGGAAAATGTCTCGGTGCGCACATTACTTCCGGGGCGGCGCAACAACGTATCGTCATCCTTGATGATGCGGTATTGGCCGTCTGGTTCTTCAATCACGGCGCGGTCGCCTGTGTTGGACACGACGCGCCCCCCATCGTCCAGCAATCGACCCACCGCATAGGCTCCCAACCCCACAGCGGCAGCAACGCCAATGACCTTGAGCGCATTGTTATTGTCTTTCTTGGCCGGGGCGGCCTGCGGTTGCGCCTGTCCACTGGCGGTGGTCGAAAATTCTTCGCTGGAGGTGCGCGCTTCTGCTTCGGTCACGGTTCCTTGCGAGGTCGATACCGCCTCGGCGTTACTGGAGGCTGCGGCAGATTGGGCGGCTTGCTCGGCGGCGCGCTGTGCGGCCTCGGCTTGCTGCTGCGCATTCGCCTGCGGCAGGTTCTCACGCGATTGGCCCGAGGCGTTACCCATCGTTCCAAGCAATTGTTCGGTTACATCCTTGGCCTTCTGGGCGGCATTCTTATCTGCCTCTGCCTCTGCCTCTGCCTCTGCCTGTTGCTGTGCCTTGGCTTCGGCGGCGGCCTCTTCATTGGCCGCATTTTGGGCGGCTTGCTGTGCCTCCGCCTCCGCCTCTGCCGCCTTGGCAGCGGCAGCATCCGCGTCAGCCTGCGCCTTGGCGGCGGCTTCTGCCTCGGCTTGTGTCGCAGCTTGCGCTTCCGATTCTGCCTGAGCTTTCGCTCGGGCCTCTGCTTCGGCCTGTTCGGCGGCGACCGCGGCAGCCTGTGCTGCGGCATCTTCGGCTTGCGCTTGGGCGGCAGCCTGCGCTGCGGCTGCGGCGTCTGCCTCGGCCTGCGCTTTTGCGGCTTCTTCTATCTGCTTTTGCGCCGCGCGGGCGGCCTCGACAGCGTTTGTGGAATTCTCGCCGGATTGGCTGGCACCCGCAGTCCCCAAAATCTCGGACGCTGAATTGGCGGCCCCTTCGCCTTCGGCAAAGGCGGGCAGCGGCGCTGCCGTGTGTAGCATCAGGGCGATTGCTGTTGTCGATGTTAACCAATTACGTGTCATTGTAAGCTCCTCAAGCGCGGGCATGCGCAAACAAACCAGAGTGATGCCCATGAAAGGTCGTTAACCTTACAACGCAAGGTCAGGCTCTTTCGTTCCGCACGGAGTCCTGCACGCCTCGGCGCCTATCCGCCCAGCATCTCCATCAAGCGCGCCTTTTCGCCGATATCATCCGGCGCCGAGATCACCTCCGCCAACTCTTGCAATGTTGCGATAGAGTGGCCCGCGCGAAAGCTATCGACATGGGGTAACATGGCCGTAATGCCGCGTGCCTTGGGGGCAAAGCCTTCCCAGCGAAGCAGGGGATTTAGCCAGATCAGGCGTCGCGCGCTGAGATGCAGCCGCTGCATTTCACGGCCCAGATCCTCTGGCGTGCCGCGGTCCAGACCGTCGGTGATCAGCAACACAACCGCGCCCTGCCCCAGCACCCGCCGCGACCAATCGCGGTTAAACGCGTGCAGGCACTCACCGATCCGGGTGCCACCTTCCCAATCCTGCGCTTCTTGCCCTGCCGCCGTCAATGCGGCATCCACATCCCGCGTGGCCAAATGGCGGGTAATATTTGTCAGTTGCGTGCCAAAGGTAAACGCATGCACCTGCGCCCTGCCCGCCCCCTTGTGGTTTGCAACAGCATGCAAAAAATGCAGCACCATCCGACTGTAATGGCTCATCGAGCCGGAAATATCGCAGATCACCACCAGATTGGGCCAGCGCGGGCGCGGTGATTTGCGGGCAAGCTGGGTTATCTCACCGCCCCGCCGCAATGCCAGCCGCAAAGTGGCGCGCGCATCCAACGTAATACCCGGCCCACCAGCCCGCGTGCGGCGCGACGGCAACTGGCGCACAGGCAGCTGCAATTTGGCCAACATACGCTTGGCCTGAGCGATTTCATCAAGGCTCATCTGCTCAAAATCCAGACGGCGCAGGCGTTCCGTGGCAGACATGGTGGCGCTTGCGTCGATTTCGATGAGTGTTTCATCATCCGGACCGGATTCATCCTCGGGCCTGTCCGGTTCCAAACCATCCAAAAGCGCCTGCGCCGCACGTTTTTCGCCCGCCTGCGCGCTACGCTCATCCTGAACACCACGAATAGCGGGCAACAGCATCGACATCATATGTTCAAGAAACCGCGGATCGCGCCAATACAGGCGAAAAATCTGCGCGAACACCGTCCTGTGTTCGGGGCGGCGCACGCACAGCGCATGCAAGGCCCAATAGAAATCCCGTTTGTCACTGAACCCGGTGGCAGCAATCGCGCGGACCGCGTCAATCACCGTACCGGGGCCGATCGGCAATCCCGCACGGCGCAGCGCGCGCGCAAAATGCGCGATATTCTGCGCCAGTTTTGGATCATCTGGCACCTCAAGGGGCGGTCGTGCCGTCATTCAGACCTCGACCGGTGCAAACGCACCAAGCCTTCGACGATAAGCAGCGCGAAAATCAACCTCATACGGGTTCCAGCGCCGCACGGGCAGCGTCAAGGATGCGCTGGGCTTCGGAGCCTTGCAGTTTGGAGATGTCATCTTGATACTTCAAAACCGCCCCCAACGTGTCTGAAATTACCTGTGGACTCAGCGAAATCACATCGAGTGCCAACAAGCACTTGGCCCAGTCGATCGTTTCCGCCACGCCGGGTTTCTTGAACAGGTCCTCCGTGCGCAAACACTGAACAAACGCAACGACCTCCCGACTGAGTTGCTCAGATGCCTCGGGCGCTCGGGCGTTCAGGATCGCTAGTTCGCGGTCAAAATCAGGATAATCGACCCACGCATAAAGGCAGCGGCGCTTTAGGGCGTCGTGCACTTCGCGTGTACGGTTTGATGTCAGAATAACAATCGGGGGTTCGGGGGCTTTGATCGGTCCCAGTTCGGGGATTGTCACCTGAAAATCGCTAAGTGCCTCCAGCAAGAATGCCTCAAACGGGGCATCGGTGCGATCAATCTCGTCTATCAACAGAACCGGCGCACCGCCCGGATGCGGGCGCATAGCCTGCAACAAGGGGCGCTCAATCAGAAATTTCTGGGTAAACAAGTGATCGCTCAGAGCCTCGCCATCCCCGCCCCCCGTTGCCTCGGCAGCGCGCAGGGCAATCATTTGCGCTGCAAAGTTCCATTCATAGACCGCGCTGGACGCATCCAGCCCCTCGTAACATTGCAAGCGAATCAAATCGCGTCCCAGACTGGCCGAAATGGCCTTGGCAAGTTCGGTCTTGCCGGTTCCCGCCTCACCTTCCAAAAACAGGGGGCGTCCCAGTCGCAAGGCCAGAAACAGCGCGGTGGACACATCGCGCCCACAAACATAGCCCTGTTCGCCCAGCAACGCGCGTGTGGTGTCGATGTCGTTTGGAATGTCCATAAGCCTGCCCTTTTCCTATACTATCACATTTGCGCTCTTGCTTCTGACTGTCCAGTAAACCACATGGATTTTTCAAAGTTTTGACAGATTTCAGACCTAGACCTTGGGATCGGCTCTCCCTGTTTTCGGGGACCGACCATGTGAGGACCAGTGATATGCAGGACGCAACCAATACATTTGACATGCCGTTGAACGGTCTGGACGGGCGCGACGCCTGGCTGAACAAGGTCGCCGAGTTGACCGAAGAAGACGGGTATGTCGAGCGTCTGGGAGATCATCATGCAGCGATCTTTGTCGAAGACAAGCCCACTTTATTGGTGACGTTCGAAACACATGACAGCATTGCCGCACTGTCCAGCGATGCCCAACCATTGGGCTGGGACATGGTCAAGGCGCTGGGCTGGTCGCATTTATGTCTGGTCAGCGACGGTGACACTTGGTTTCGCGAACCGGCGGTTTACGGCTACTTCGACCGTCTGGTCGATGACGGTTTCTTTGAAGAATTCGATCAGGTGATTTTTTATGGCGCGGGGCCTTGTGGCTATGCAGCAGCCGCGTTTTCGGTGGCGGCCCCCGGTGCCAAAGTGGTCGCGTTGCAACCGCAGGCCACGCTGGACCCGCGCGTGACGGAATGGGACAACCGCTTTCGTAAAATGCGTCGCGTATCGTTCACGGACCGGTATGGCTATGCGCCAGATATGCTGGATGCGGCCGAACAGGCCTATATCATTTACGACCCCGAAATCCAGCTGGATGCGATGCACGCCGCGCTGTTTACCCGTTCCAATGTCACCAAATTCCGGATGCGGTTCATGGGCGGCGAGCTGGAAAATAGCCTGATGCGGATGCAGATCCTGTTTCGTATTCTCGCTCAGGCAAGCGCGGGCAAACTGACCTGTGCGGCGCTCGCCCGTCTTTATCGAGCTCGACGTCGCGACGGAGCATATCAATTCAACCTGCTTAAACGCCTGAAGTCAGCAGAACGCCATTATCTTACCGTAGTTTTGGCACGTCAGGTGCTGGAACAACGCAATGCGCGCCCGTTCCGCGTTGCGCTGAAGGATGCCATGAAAAAGGCCGAGGATGCGGGCACGCCCCTGCCTGTCGAACGCCCACATGTTCCAGAAACTGACCCGGACATGGTCGACAACGATTAATCCTGCGGCGGATGAGACGCGCCCCGGCGCAACCCAACTCCGAAATTGCGCCAAAGGTCACAGGCCTCTGGCGTGACGCGGCGCGTTTGTGTAAAGCGCGGGGCATGACCCATGCCCTGACCATACCCACCCCCGACGACTGGCACCTGCATCTGCGCGATGGCGCGATGCTGCGTGCGGTCCTGCCCGCGACCACGGCGCATTTTGCCCGCGCGATCATCATGCCCAACCTGATCCCCCCGGTGGTCACCTCCGCTGACGCGGCCGCATATCGTGATCGCATCCTGGCCGCCCTTCCGGAGGGCAGCGACTTTGCGCCTTTGATGACGTTGTATCTGACCGAAGAAACGGACGCCGAAGATGTCGCAGCCGCGCATGCCAGTGGGCTTATTACCGCGGTCAAGCTCTATCCGGCGGGCGCAACCACCAACTCGGCCAGCGGCGTGTCCGATTTTGCACGCGTAGAAGGCGTGTTGAGCCGCATGGCCGAAATCGGTTTGCCGCTTTGCGTGCACGGTGAGGTCACAGACCCCGCCATCGACATCTTTGACCGTGAAACCGTGTTTATCGACCGCGTTCTTGATCCATTGCGCAACCGTGTGCCCGGTTTGAAGGTGGTGATGGAACATATCACCACCGCAGGCGCCGTAGATTATGTGCGCGCAAACGACACAAATCTGGCGGCAACAATCACCACGCATCATCTGGTGATCAACCGCAATCACATTCTGGCCGGTGGAATCCGCCCGCATTACTATTGTCTGCCCGTCGCCAAACGCGAAGAACACCGGCTGGCCCTGCGTGCCGCAGCCACATCTGGTGATGCACGGTTCTTTCTGGGCACCGACAGCGCGCCCCATACCGACCCGGCCAAACTACAGCCCTGCGGATGCGCGGGCTGTTTTACAGCGCCAAATACATTGCCGATCCTCGCTCATGTTTTCGAAGAAGACGGTGCGCTGGACCGGCTTGAGGCCTTCACCTCCCTCAATGGTCCGGCATTTTACGGCTTGCCAGTCAATGAAACGACACTGACACTGACCCGCACCCCGGCGCCAGTGCCGGGGTGCGTCGACACCCCCGATGGCCCTGTCACCGTTTTTGATCCGGGGTTCACCCCGAATTGGAGCGTCACCTAAGCATCTTCTGGCCAAAAATATCCATTCTTCTGGCCCCCGGCCTGCCGCATAAGGACCCCGCATATGATTCCCACATCTTACCCTGCCGCCGACGAAATCTCGCGCTTGACCGCGCGGATGCTGCTTGAAATCGGTGCTGTTCATTTCAATGCGGATGAACCCTATATTTATGCCTCGGGTCTTCCCGGCCCGACATATATCGACTGTCGGAAATTGATCAGCTTTCCGCGCATCCGCGCCACGCTGATGGATTTTCTGGCTCTTACAGTGATGCGCAATGTCGGAATGGAAGCCTTTGACAACGTTGCGGGTGGTGAAACGGCGGGCATTCCCTTTGCAGCCTTGATGGCGGAACGCATGGGGCTGCCCATGACCTATGTGCGCAAAAAACCCAAAGGATATGGCCGCAACGCCCGGATCGAAGGTGAGATGTCCGAAGGTCAACGTGTTCTTCTGGTCGAGGATCTGACGACGGACGGCGGCTCAAAGATCAGTTTTGTGGATGCGATCCGCGAAACCGGAGCGATATGCAATCACACTGCCGTAATTTTCTATTATGGAATCTTCCCCGATACGATCAAAACGCTGGATGCTCATGGTGTGAATCTGCATCACCTATGCACATGGTGGGACGTTCTGGTTGAGGCTCGCGCCCAAGAAGCGTTTGATATCAACACCCTGCGCGAGGTCGAGTCGTTCCTGGAAGCTCCCCGTGCCTGGCAGGATGCCCACCGGTAAAACTGTCCCCAACGGGATCGCCCCCGCAGTCTGGAACCACGACGGGTGGTTGAACTGCCCGCCCCACGCATTGCGTGGGTCTTGGCGGTGCTATCTGATAAGGCCGCTACGAATACTGCGAATCGTATCCCGCTAGGGGTAATATTCGAATAGACGCTCACTGTCCCTTCTTTGTCGCATAGCCACGCAAGGGACCGCACGCAAAAGCCACATGTTGACGTAAGCGGCAACAATAGCGCAACATAGGCGCAAAGGCAGGCTGTCGCAGTTATCCACAAAAAGATACATGCACGCCCGGTGCCGCGCGATATTGCCCACCCGCCCCGCAACCATTTATGACCATCCCCGCCAGCACACGGGACCCGACATGAACGAAATCACAGTTTTCAATCCAACCGGCGCAGAGATCGAAGCGGCGGATACGATGCCCCACTCGATCGAGGCCGAACAGCAGTTGCTGGGCGCGATCTTGACCAACAACGATGTGTTTGACCGCATTGCGTCCATTATCGGCCCGCAGCATTTTTATGACCCTGTTCATGCCCGTATTTTTGAAAC
The DNA here is from genome assembly GCA_027214255.1 of Roseovarius aestuarii. Classification (GTDB taxonomy): domain Bacteria; phylum Pseudomonadota; class Alphaproteobacteria; order Rhodobacterales; family Rhodobacteraceae; genus Roseovarius; species Roseovarius aestuarii_A. Next base: position 62,959 of record JAPWHL010000002.1, on the reverse strand, counting down.
GGCCGCGGCGCGAATTGCCAAAAACAATCTGGCCTCGCCTGTCACGATCAAGGCCTTTCTGGAAGAAGACGAAGGCCTGAAAGAACTGGGCGGTCCTGCCTATCTGGTCAAACTGGCCGGGGGCGCCATTAGCTCTTATGCGGTACGAGACTATGCCCAGATGATCTATGATCTGGCCATCCGGCGCCAATTGATCGCACTGGGGCATGACATCGCTGGCAAGGCCAAGCGCATGGATGTCGACAGCGAGCCCAAAGATCAGATCGTCGAGGCCGAGCAGCAGCTTTACAAGCTCAGCGAGCAAGGCCAGACAGAGACCGGTTTTCAAAGCTTTCTCAAGGCCGTAACGGATGCGGTCAATGTGGCCAACGCCGCCTATCAACGTGAAGGTGGGCTGGCGGGTGTGTCGACCGGATTGATCGACATGGACAAAAAACTGGGCGGGCTTCACAAGTCTGACTTGTTGATCTTGGCCGGGCGTCCGTCGATGGGGAAAACTTCGCTGGCGACCAACCTCGCCTTCAACATTGCCAAAGCCTATCGGCGCGGCACCCTGCCCGACGGGACCGAAGGGTCTGTCGAGGGCGGCGTTGTCGGTTTTTATTCGCTTGAGATGAGCGCCGAGCAGCTGGCCGCGCGGGTTTTGTCCGAAGCGTCAGAAATTCCATCCCATAAAATCCGCCGTGGGGACATGGAAGAAAGTGAATTCCGCCGCTTTGTCGATGCGGCCAAGCAGCTGGAATCCTGCCCGCTCTATATTGACGACACCCCGGCCCTGCCGATCAGCCAATTGGCCGCCCGCGCACGCCGGTTAAAGCGGACGCATGGGTTGGACGTGTTGATCATCGACTATCTGCAACTGGTGCGCGGCACAGGTCGCAGCGAAAGCCGGGTGAACGAAATCTCGGAAATCACGATGGGGCTCAAGGCAATTGCCAAAGAGTTGGATATCCCCGTCATCGCGCTGTCACAGTTGTCGCGTGCGGTCGAGCAACGCGAGGACAAGCGCCCTCAGCTCAGCGATCTGCGCGAATCGGGCTCGATCGAACAGGACGCGGATGTGGTGATGTTTGTGTTCCGCGAAGAATATTATGTCGAACGCGAAAAACCGTCCGATGACCGGCTGGATGAAATCGCCGCTTGGCAAGACCGGATGTCGGCCCTGCACGGCAAGGCCGAAGTCATCATCGGCAAACAGCGTCACGGACCGATCGGCACGATTGAGCTGAGCTTTGAGGGGCAATTCACCCGCTTTGGCAATCTGGTGCAACCCTATCAGCAAGGCGGTGCCGCGCTGGAAGGCGACACCGAGTTCTAGCGAACGCCCCCGCAACATCGGCGCGCGCAATAAGCGCGATTGCGCCCTCTCGAAATTTCCGGTGTTTTCTATTTGGATTCAGAGAAATAGACTGTGATCCGAGTGTGTATATACAGTGTAGGCCCGCGATGACCCTTTCTTTGCCCTTGACCCTTGCCGTCAGCCTGTCAAAACCCCTGCCATGAGTACAGCGACCTTAACCATTGACCTGAATGCCCTGACCCTGAACTGGCGCGCGCTGGATGCGCTGGGTGAGGCCGAGACCGCTGCGGTGGTCAAGGCCGACGCCTATGGTCTGGGTGCGGAACGTGTCGGGCGCGCATTGGCGCGAGCCGGGGCGCGGACGTTTTTTGTCGCGGTTGCCGAAGAAGGCGCAGCCCTGCGTCGCGCTTTGGGCCATGGTCCGGTGATCTATGTGCTGTCGGGTCATATGCCGGGCGATGCGGATATGATCGGGGATCTGGATCTTTTGCCGATCCTGAATTCGCTGGATCAAATGGTGCGCCATGTCGAAGCCCTGCCCGGTCACGGGTTTGGCGTGCAATTGGACACTGGCATGCATCGTTTGGGCATGGAGCCTACAGAATGGGCCGCTGTGCGTGAAATCGCGCTGGCGCAGCATCCTCAACTGATCATCAGCCATCTGGCATGCGCCGATGATCGCAATGCGGCGATGAATCCGCAGCAATTGAATACGTTCATTGATATGACCGCCGATACGGATGTTCCGCTGAGCATTGCGAATACTGGCGGAATCTTGCTGGATCAGGCCTATCATTTTGATCTGACCCGCCCGGGTATCGGGCTTTATGGCGGGTTGCCGTTCACCAACGCCCGTTCGGTTGTGTCACTGGATATTCCGGTGATCCAGTGTCGCGACGTCCCCGTCGGCGGGGCCGTAGGATATAGCCGCGCTTGGATTGCCGAGCGCCCGAGCCGCATAGCAACGATCAGCGCGGGCTATGCCGATGGCATTTTACGCGCCATCGGCGGCAAGGCCCATGGCTGGGCCGAGGATGTGCCCTGCCCCATCGTTGGCCGGGTTTCGATGGACATGATCGGCGTTGATGTAACCGATCTGGGCCATGACCCCAAAACAATCGAACTTTTGGGTCCGCAGCAATCTGTCGATGCGCTCAGTGATGCAGCGGACACGATTGGATATGAAATACTGACCTCTCTTGGCGCGCGTTACACCCGGCGGTATCTGGGGGGATGAACATTCTCACCCATTTTCTTGCCGCTATCGGCCACACCGTGCTGGGCGTATTGGCCGCCATGGGGCGGATTTCCATTTTTGCGGGCCAGACGCTGGGCCATATGGTGCGCCCGCCTATCTATCTCAAGGAAATCGGCCACGCCTTGCTCAGTGTCGGATATTTCAGCTTGCCGGTTGTCGGCCTGACCGCGTTCTTTACCGGCGGCGCACTGGCGTTGCAGATTTACTCAGGCGGTGCGCGTTTCAACGCCGAGGCTGTGGTTCCCCAGATTGTGGCCATTGGCATGGTACGAGAATTGGGCCCAGTTCTGGTGGGGTTGATGATTGCCGCGCGGGTGACGTCCTCGATTGCGGCAGAAATCGCGACCATGAAAGTGACCGAACAGATCGACGCGCTGGTCACTTTGTCGACCCATCCGATGAAACACCTGACCGTACCGCGCGTCCTGGCCGGATTGATCATGGTGCCTGTTTTGGTGGGCATCGGTGATATCATCGGCATCATGGGCGGCTATATCGTGGGAACGCGCAGCCTTGGCTTTAATTCAGCCGCATATCTGCAGAATACGGTGAATTTCATCGAGGGGCTGGATATCATTTCGAGCTTGGTCAAGGGCGCGGCGTTTGGGTTTATCGCGACACTGATGGGGTGCTATTATGGCATGAACACCTCACGCGGGGCGGCCGGCGTTGGCAAGGCGACCAAGGGCGCGGTCGAGGCGGCAGCGGTGTTGATTCTTGCGGCCAACTTCCTTCTGACGACGGTGTTTTTCTCGATATGATTGAGCTGCGCGACGTACACAAAGCCTTCGGGCCAAAGAAAGTGCTAAAGGGTGTTAACCTCAGCATTCCCAAAGGCACGTCGATGGTTGTCATTGGTGGATCTGGTACCGGCAAATCGATCTGCCTGAAATCGGTGCTGGGATTGGTGACACCTGACAGCGGCATGATCACTCTGGATGGTCAGGATGTGATGCGCGCCGAACGCGATAGTTTTCTGGCCCGCTTTGGCATGCTGTTTCAGGGCGGTGCATTGTTTGACTCGCTTCCGGTCTGGCAAAACGTGGCGTTTCGACTGCTGCGCGGCTCGTTAAAGCGTCCCAAGGCCGAGGCGCGCGAGATTGCGATCGAAAAACTACGCCGCGTTGGGCTGACACCTGATGTGGCCGACCTGTTCCCGGCGGAACTGTCTGGGGGCATGCAAAAACGCGTGGGGCTGGCCCGTGCAATTGCCGCCGAACCCGAGATCATCTTTTTTGACGAGCCGACCACCGGGCTTGATCCTATCATGTCAGGTGTCATCAACGAGTTGATCCGCGAAATCGTGACCGAAATGGGGGCGACGGCAATGACCATCACCCATGATATGAGCTCGGTACGGGCGATTGCCGATAATGTGGCAATGCTGCATGGCGGTGTGATCCAATGGACCGGGCCGGTATCCCAGATGGACGCATCAGGAGACCCCTATCTTGATCAGTTCATTCACGGACGCGCCGAAGGCCCCATCGAGGCGGTACGTTAGCCACGTCGCGTAAGGAGCGCTTAAGCGCACCTTACATCTGCCCCATCACGCGGCGCATAGTGTTTGTGAGTTCACACAGCCCAAGGCCTTTACCATGTTGCGTCTCATCAATCTTACGCTTTTGATCTTGTTCCCCGTAGCATGGTTTGCACCCATGCTGCGCGCAGGCCTTCTCCCATTGTTTGGCCTTAGTGAAATCAGCGTCATGTCTGGTCTGCAATCATTGTGGCGCACGGACGTGCCCTTGGCCTTGGTCGTGACCTTTCTGGCGCTTTTTGCGCCATACATTAAAACCATCGGGCTGGCTTTGATCCATTTTGGGCTTTTGCGCCGCAAGGTTCTGCCTATTTTGCATGTGCTGGGCAAGTTGGCGATGGCCGATGTCTTCCTTATTGCGATTTACATTGTCGTAGTCAAAGGCGTGGGGCTGGCAACGGTCGAGACCGCTTGGGGGCTTTATCTCTTCACTGGATGTGTCCTTGGATCAATGATCGTCGGTCATCTCACTCAGAAGAAGTCAGCAACCAGGGGTTGAATACCCCTGTTGTCGTGGTGCGGACAGGACACGATCCCAACAAATTCCCGGCCAGATGCGACCATGTTCGCCATTTATCAGTTGATAGGCAAAGAACTGCCGATACGGTTACCGTCGGGGAACCTCAACTATGTCAGACATACGCGCCATCGTTCGGATCATCCTGATCGCCCTGCATCAAGTGGCGATGGCAGTGATCGTGATTGCGTCGTTGGCAATCACATCGGCCAGCGCTCTGGCCGCTTTCGAGGTTATTCCTTGGCTTGATTTTCCGCTCAGCATCAACGGCGCTCCTATTCCCGAGGCGGGAATGTATGCGCAGATTGCGGTGAACGGTTTGGTGGTATGCCTGCTGTTTTTCCTGCCCGGCAGTTTTCGGGTAATGCGGTTGGAGACATCTCATCGCCAATTCATGATCAACATGGAAGACGTGGCACGTGCCTATAGCTTGGCCCATAATGCGGATCGCGCCGGCCTGTTTCAGACACATTCGGAATTTGACGCCGTACGGGAACGTCTGGCCCATCTACGCGAGCACCCTGACCTGCAAGGTCTGGAACCCGAAGTGCTGGAGGTGGCCGCCCAGATGAGTCGCATCAGTGACGATCTGGCCCGCACCTATTCCGATGAACGGGTTGCGCGCGCCCGCGCCTTCCTGACCCAGAGGCAAGAAGAGATAGCCCTGTTTGAACAACGGCTCGACGCCGCCAAACTGATCCATGGCGAAATGCGGCACTGGCTGCGCCAGCTGGAACTCGACGAGGCCGTGGCCCAGTCACAGCTTGAACGGTTGAAAGCCGAGATCGTCGAAATATTCCCCGAATTCGCGATCCAAGACACCGAATCCGCCCCCGCCGACCCGCCGGATGTGATCCGCCTGCGTTCGCTCGTTGCCGAGTAGATGTGAATACCCTTTGACCTCGGCCGCGCGCCCGCGCTACTGACTGCCCATGGCTAAATCCCAGATATCCTATTCCTGCAACGCCTGCGGCGCGGTCCATTCCAAATGGTCCGGGCGCTGCGATGGGTGTGGCGAATGGAACACCCTCAGCGAAGACACCGGCATCAGCGCAGGACCGGCCACGGCCGGTTTGGGAAAGTCGCGCGGCTCGCGCATGGTGCTCAGTGACCTCAGCGCACGCGAAGTCCCGCCCGCACGCACCAATTCCGGTCTGGCCGAATTGGACCGTGTTCTGGGCGGCGGGCTGGTTCCGGCCTCGGCAATTCTGGTTGGCGGCGATCCGGGCATCGGAAAATCTACATTGTTGCTACAGGCCGCAGCCAGCTTTGCGCGCTCGGGGCTCAAAACAATCTACGTTTCGGGCGAAGAGGCCAGCGCACAGGTGCGCATGCGGGCCGAACGTCTGGGGCTGCGCGACGCGCCTGTCCAATTAGCTGCTGAAACCAATTTGCGCGATATCCTGACCACGATTGAGGCCGAGCGTCCGCAGCTGGTGATCATCGATTCCATCCAAACCATGTGGCTGGACACGATCGGCAGTGCCCCCGGCAGTGTCAGTCAGGTGCGCGCGGCCGCCCATGAATTGACAAGCTTTGCCAAACGCAAGGGCGTCAGCGTCGTCTTGGTGGGGCATGTCACCAAGGATGGGCAGATTGCCGGTCCGCGCGTGGTCGAACATATGGTCGACACCGTCCTTTATTTCGAGGGCGAACGCGGGCATCAGTTTCGCATCCTGCGCGCCGTAAAGAACCGCTTTGGCCCTGCAGACGAGATCGGCGTTTTCGAAATGACTGGTGGCGGCTTGTCCGAGGTCACGAACCCGTCCGCTCTGTTTTTGTCCGAGCGCGGCAAACCCAGCCCCGGATCGGTGGTGTTTTCCGGCATAGAAGGCACTCGCCCCGTTCTGGTTGAGTTGCAAGCGCTGGTTGCCCCGTCGCCCCATTCGCAGCCGCGCCGCGCCGTCGTTGGATGGGACGGGCAGCGTCTGGCGATGATCCTTGCCGTTCTCGAATCGCGCTGCGGAATCCCGTTTGCCGGGCTTGATGTCTATCTGAACGTCGCCGGAGGCATGAAGATTAGCGAACCCGCCGCCGATCTGGCCGTGGCTGCCGCATTGTTAAGTGCCCGCGAAGACGCCGCCCTGCCCGCTGAGACAGTTGTTTTTGGCGAAATTAGCCTATCTGGGGCCTTGCGTCCGGTCGGTCAGACCGAAAACAGGTTGAAGGAAGCCGCAAAACTTGGTTTTACAGCCGCAATCATTCCGGAAGGCGGCAAGCCTGGGGGTGACACGGGGTTGCGCCTGACACGGGCAACGGATCTGACTAGTTTTGTGGGTGACACATTTGGCGCTGGTTAGCGCAGAGGGATTGAGGACGCGGCAATGGACGGCTTTACCATCATAGACGGCGTTGTGGCGCTGGTTATCGTTCTGTCAGCATTGCTGGCTTACTCACGCGGGTTCGTACGCGAATCGCTGGCGATCGCGGGCTGGGTCGTTGCCGGCATTCTGGCCTTCATGTTCGCCCCGCAGGTCGAACCACTGGTCAAGGAAATTCCGGTCGTCGGAGAATTCATCGCCGACAGTTGCGAACTTAGCATGATCGGCGCCTTTGCCATTGTCTTTGCGGTGGCGCTGATCGTGGCCTCTTTGATCACACCGCTGTTTTCGTCCCTGGTACAACGCTCCGCCCTTGGCGGGATTGATCAAGGGATCGGATTCATCTTTGGCGTCGCGCGCGGCATCCTGTTGGTCGCCATTGCCTATTTTGTCTATGATACGGTCGTTACCTCGCAAAGCATCCAGATGGTTGACGACAGCCGCTCGGCGCGGATCTTTGCCAAGATGACCGGCAAGATCGAGGACGGGAATCCTGAACAGGCTCTTGGCTGGATCACAACCCAATACGAAGCGTTGGTCGGTGCCTGCGACAAGCTCGAGTAACCGATGAACAATCAATTCATTGTTGCGGCGCTTGCTCTGGTGGGAACGGGCGTTCTGGTGGCCATACAGGCCCCCATCAACGCGGCACTGGGACGCGCAATCGGCAGCCCGGTCGGTGCGGCGACGATTTCATTTGGTGTTGGCTTTATCCTGTTACTGGCAATCACGCTGCTTATCGGTGACGGCCCGCGCCTATTGCGCGTTGGGGCCGTTCCTATCTGGTTGTTGATAGGGGGCACGATGGGGGCTGCGTTCGTTTTTGCCTCACTTTGGGCCGTGCCTATTCTTGGTGTGCTGACCATGACGACACTTGTCATTCTGGGCCAGTTGATCGCGGCGCTGGCCTTGGATTACTTCGGAGCATTTGGCCTGACGCAAATATCGATCAGCCCGACGCGCCTGATGGCGGTGGGTTTGGTCGCCGCAGGGGTTGTTCTGTCGCGGTTATAGTTTATTTGGGCCCCACAGGTGTCACCTGATAGGTTACTCTCACGTTTGCTGTTACAAATGACCAGATCATGCCGTGACATGTGCAGACATCCCGCCTATGTGTAGGCGATCACATAAATCGGATTCGGAGCGTCTCTCTCTTGTCCAAAATCATGCCCCCTGCCCATCCTTTTGACACCTCTTACCTGCGCGATGCGGGTGACGAGGATAAGCTAAAGGAGGAATGCGGCGTCTTTGGCGTGATTGGCGTGACAGATGCCGCCAATTTTGTCGCCCTTGGCCTGCACGCCCTGCAACACCGTGGTCAGGAGGCTGGCGGCATTGTCAGCTATGCGCCCGACGAAGGGTTCAACAGCGCGCGCCGGTTTGGCTATGTGCGGGACAACTTTACCAAGCAAAGCCTGATGGAAACCTTGCCTGGTGAACTGGCTATTGGTCATGTGCGCTATTCGACCTCGGGCGGAAAGGCCCCGGCCCTGCGCGACGTACAGCCGTTTTTTGGCGAATTTGCGATGGGCGGCGCTGCGATTGCGCATAATGGCAATATCACCAACGCTGATGCGCTGCGCAAAGAGCTGATCGAACGCGGCAGCATTTTTCAGTCCAGCTCGGACAGTGAATGTATCATTCACTTGATGGCCCGCAGCCTGCAACGCAATATTCCCAGCCGGATGGAAGATGCGCTGCGCCGGGTCGAAGGCGCGTTTTCCATCGTGGCCATGACCCGCACCAAGATGATCGGTGTGCGCGACCCCTTGGGGGTGCGCCCGCTGGTTCTGGGTCAGGTCGCCGATGGCTGGGTGCTGAGCTCTGAGACCTGCGCGCTGGATATCATCGGTGCGAAATACATCCGCGAGGTCGAGCCGGGCGAAATGGTCGTGATCAGTGGCGGCAATGTCGAAAGCCACTTTCCCTTCCGTCGTCAGAAATCGCGCTTTTGTATTTTCGAGCATGTCTATTTCAGCCGCCCTGACAGCATCATTGGCGCGCGCAGCGTTTATGAAACGCGCAGTCAAATCGGTGTGGAACTGGCGCGCGAGAACCCGATCGAAGCCGATCTGGTTTGTCCTGTACCCGATTCCGGCGTGCCTGCCGCAATCGGATACAGTCAGGAATCGGGCATTCCCTATGCTTTGGGAATCATCCGCAACCAATACATGGGCCGCACGTTCATCGAGCCGACCGAACAGATCCGCAACATGGGTGTGCGCCTGAAGCTGAACGTCAACCGTGCTCTGATCAAGGGCAAGCGGGTGATTTTGGTGGATGACAGTGTTGTGCGCGGCACCACCAGCCGCAAGATCAAGGAAATGATCCTGGATGCGGGCGCGGCCGAGGTCCACTTCCGTATCGCCAGCCCGCCCACAGCCTGGCCCTGTTTTTACGGTGTCGACACCCCCCAGCGCGACAAACTTCTGGCCGCCACGATGAGCGAAGAGGAAATGCGCGACCATCTGGGCGTCGACAGTCTCAAGTTCATCTCGCTGGACGGTCTGTACCGTGCTGTCGGCGAAGCCGAAGGCCGCAACAATAGTTGCCCTCAGTATTGCGATGCCTGCTTCTCTGGCGAATATCCGGTGACGCCAAGCGATCAGGTGGAAAAAGGGTTTCAATTGAAAGCGGCTGAATAGTATTCAGACGCGCTTTTCCGCTCAGCAACAAGGCGCTGAGCGGAAATCCCCACCTTGGCGCGACGCTTGGGCGCTCCTATCTACGCTGCACCGCAGTAAGGATGGAAACGCCCCATGGCTGAACGTCAATTGATCGCCCACCCCACGACGAAGCAATCACGCTCTGATGTCTCGGACCTGATGTTGCTGGGAACAGTGACAACGCCGGATGGGGCGCTGGCCCTGTTGCGCCAGAATGGTGATGTTATGCGCGTCAGCGTCGGAGATACCATTGGCGCCCAAACGGTGACGGCCATAGACGACGCGGCGGTCTATTTGGGGCATGGATCGGCCCAAACCGTGCTGCAAATGCCCGGCTGAGCCGCGCATTTTGCCGCAGTGCCCCCCGTGCCAAAGCGTTTAAAGTGCTCGACGGCGCACCAACACCAGTCAAAGCATGCGTAGCGCCAATATAGCGCAAGTGGTTCAAAAAATCTGTGCCGCAGGTATTTCTGAATCCGCTTTAGCACTTGAATTGCCCTTCCAAGGGTGGGATGCGAGGCCCTATGAACACTGATGCACAAACTCAAGTCGCCTTGATCACGGGCGCGTCTCGCGGCCTCGGTGCCGCCTTGGCCGAAGAACTGGCCGCATCCCACCATATTGTCGCCGTGGCCCGCACGACAGGTGCGCTGGAAGAACTGGATGACCGCATTCAGGCCGCCGGGCACAGTGCCACCTTGGCCCCGATGGACATCACCAACCGCGATGCAATGGCCCAGCTGTGCCGCTCTATCCATGACCGGTGGGGCGGGATTTCTCTTTGGGCACATACTGCCGTGCATGCGGCCCCCCTGACGCCAGCCTCGCATATGGATTTGAAGGACTGGGATAAATCGGTTGCCGTGAATGTGACGACCATGGGCTGCCTGATTCCGTTTATCGCACCGCTTTTGGGGACATCTGGTCATGCGATGTTCTTTCAGGACGACCGCGCGGGCGAAAAATTTCTGGGCGCTTATGGCGCAACCAAAGCCGCACAGATTGCGCTGGCGCGTTCGTGGCAGGCCGAAACCGCGCGCCACGGCCCCCATGTGCATATCCACACGCCAGCGCCGATGCCGACAGCAACCCGTGCGCGGTTCTATCCCGGCGAGGATCGCAGCGATCTAACCGACACGCGCAGCGAGGCGCGCCGCCTGTTGGGTTTAATCGGTTAAGGCGCGTTTACGCCCAGCGGATCAGACCGATGACGGCAGATGTGGCATAAAACCCCTGAAGTAACAGAAACGTCCAACGCTTGTCGATCAGGGCCCATCCCGCAAATAACCCCGACGATAACAGCAATAGCGAAAACCCCAGCACTTCGTTGCCCGTGTTAGATGCGATCAAAAGCGCATAGGCCATCGCCAGCACCGATCCTGAAACTTCGAATGCCGTGGTCAATCGCCGCGTGCTCATGGTGAGATGTCCTTTTAACTGTGCCAACCGGCCAAACGTTTGTTGCCATCCAAGTTGGATGTTTGGGAAAATCCCCTAGAATGAGGAACCAGCCAACGTGGCTTTAGGGGTGTTTTTGCCCCAGAACAAGCCATGTATGCCTCCACATCCGTTCAGACTCTTGCCCGCCCCCGTCGCGCCCGATAGAGAGGGGGCACTCACAAAGTCAAAGGGCGATCATGCGCATTCTCATCACCAATGACGACGGGATCAACGCACCGGGGTTGGAGGTGCTGCAAGGTATCGCCGAAGAGTTGGCCGGACCGGACGGCGAGGTCTGGACCGTGGCCCCCGCGTTTGAACAATCCGGCGTCGGCCACTGCATTTCCTATACCCAGCCGATGATGGTCAATCAGATGCGCGAGCGGCGCTATGCCGTGCAAGGCAGCCCGGCTGACTGTGTTCTGGCCGCATTACACAGCATCATGATCGACGCGCGTCCCGATCTCGTGCTGTCCGGCGTCAACCGGGGTAACAATTCGGCCGAAAACGCCGTCTACTCTGGCACGGTCGGCGCCGCGATGGAGGCCGCGTTACAAGGCGTGCCAGCCATCGCGCTGAGCCAGTATTATGGCCCCGAAAACAAAGACCTAGACGACACGTTCGAGGCCGCACGACACCATGGCCTGTCCACCATCCAGCGCCTGCTGGATAAAGGTGTATGGGCCAGCGACGACTACGGCATCTTCTACAACGTCAATTTTCCCCCGGTGCCCGGTGCCAAGGTCAAAGGGTTGCGCGTCGCACGCCAGGGATTCCGGCGCGATATGGGGTTTGGCGTCAGACCTGTTCAATCCCCGTCGGGACGGCAATTCCTGTGGGTTACTGGTGCGCCGCAACAACAACCCACCAGCCCCGGATCAGATGCATCAGTCAACCTTGAGGGGTATATTTCGGTCACGCCAATGCGCGCGGATTTGACGGCCCATGACGTGCTGGAGCCGTTGAAAGCCATTGAATGAGTGACGCAGGCCCCATCGCGGAACGCAAGATGCAGTTCCTCTATGCCCTGCGCAGCAAAGGCGTCACCGACAGTCGTGTGCTCTCTGCCATGGAAGCGATCGACCGTGGTCCTTTCATTCGGGGCTATTTCGCCGATCGCGCCTATGAGGACATGCCCCTGCCCATCGCCTGTGGCCAAACCATCAGCCAGCCATCGGTGGTGGGCTTGATGACACAGGCCCTAAAGGTCAGTGCGCGCGACAAGGTTCTGGAGGTCGGCACCGGGTCAGGCTATCAGGCCGCGATCCTCAGCTTGCTGGCGCGCCGGATCTATACAGTGGATCGCCACAAGCGCCTGGTCAGCGAGGCAAACAAGATCTTTCGCACGCTTGATCTGAACAACATCACCGCCTTTACCGCCGATGGCAGCTTTGGTTTGCCCGATCAGGCCCCGTTCGACCGCATCTTGGTGACCGCCGCCGCCGAAGACCCGCCCGGCCCGCTCTTGGCGCAGCTAAAGATCGGGGGTATCATGGTGGTACCCGTCGGTCAGTCCGATGCGGTACAAAGCCTGATCCGCGTGACGCGCACGCATCGCGGCTTTGACTATGACGAACTGCGCCCGGTGCGTTTTGTCCCTCTGGTCGAGGGGCTGGGCCGGGACACTGTGTAACGATTGTTGACGATTTACCGATAAGCCCCGGACACAAAGGGGCACATGTGCAAGAGGATAAACTCGAGATGACTTTGCCCAATCGCCCCCTTCCGCTGATCGCAGGCGCTCTTTTGATGTCTCTGGCGGCTTGTAGTGATACGATGGACTTTGATCTGCGGGGTGGTATCGGCAATGGGCTGGACACCGCCGATGCGGCACGTCAGGCAACAGCTTCGCGGCCCACACCGGATTCGCGCGGCATCATCTCGTATCCCGGCTATCAGGTGGCCGTGGCACGGCGTGGCGACACGCTCAGTTCGCTGGCCGCTCGGATCGGTGTGGATGCAAATGAACTGGCCCGCTATAATGCGATCCAGCCCGACGATCCGCTGCGACGGGGCGAGGTCATCGCCCTGCCCGCCCGTGTGGCCGAGCCCGCAGGAGGCCCCATTCGCCCGACAGGCGTTGATATTTCCTCCATCGCCGAGGGGGCAATCAACCGCGCAGACTCTCAGCAGGTCCAGACCAGTACGCTGGCCCCTGCGCCGACCAACACATCTCAACCCGCCATCAAGAACAGTAATCAGACGGGCGTCCAACCGGTCCGCCACAAGGTTGCGCGCGGTGAAAGTGCCTATACGATTGCGCGCCTCTACAACGTCTCTATTCGCAGCCTTGCAGAATGGAACGGACTGGGATCGGACTTTGCCGTACGCGAAGATCAATACCTGCTGATCCCCGTCGCCTTGCCCGGTGAAACTCAGGAGCGCTTTGATGCCTCGGATGTGCCCGCCACCGAACCACCCGGTGTCGGCTCGCCCACGCCCGAACCTCCCAGTGCCGCACAACCACTTCCCAAGGACGACACCGCCGCCGCAACCAAGCCCAAAGCCGTGGATACGCCCAACTTGGGCAATCAACAAACTTCGAAAACCACACCCAAGACCCGGATGAGCTATCCCGTACGCGGCGATATCGTGCGCGCCTATTCCAAGGGCCGCAACGACGGCATAGATATCGGTGCCCCCGCAGGCACCCCCGTCAAAGCCGCAGATTCGGGGGTTGTCGCCGCGATCACCAAAGACACCAAAGGGACGCCCATTATCGTCATCAAACACGCCAACAACCTGCTGACTGTCTATTCAAATGTCACTGATGTTGCCGTCAAAACCGGTGACAGCGTGCGGCGCGGCCAATCCTTGGCCAAGATCCCGTCAACCGGCGCGGCTGCAGTCCATTTCGAAGTGCGCGACGGTTTCGATAGCTTGGACCCTGTCCCCTATCTGACCCAGTAAGTCAGGGGCGCCCCTCAACAGGGGCGCTTTGCCCTGTTTTCACCATTCTAAAAATACCTATGACTGTGCCCTGCTCCGCACGCAGCGTCAGCCGGGAATCGCAATCCCGTGCCGCCCGGCCAAATCCGTCACGAATTGCCACGCCACGCGTCCTGAGCGCCCACCGCGCGTCGCCTGCCATTCAATAGCTTCGGCGCGCAAAATATCAGGGGCAATCTCTATTCCAAAGGCGGTGCAATACCCGTCAATCATTGCCAGATAACCATCCTGATCACAGGCATGAAAGCCCAGCCACAGACCAAATCGGTCCGACAGAGAGACTTTCTCTTCGACCGCCTCAGAGGGGTTGATAGCGCTGCTGCGTTCGTTTTCGATCATATCGCGCGGCATCAAATGACGGCGATTGGACGTTGCGTAGAAAATCACATTCTCGGGCCGCCCCTCGATACCACCATCCAGAACGGCCTTAAGTGATTTGTAATGCTGATCATCATGGCCAAAGCTAAGGTCATCACAAAACAACACAAACCGCGCCTCCGAAGCGCGAAGAAGCGCCAACAAACGGGTCACGCTGGTCAGGTCCTCGCGTTGCAGCTCGACAATCTTCAGCGGCAGGCCCTGATCGACAACCGCCGCATGCACGGCCTTGACCAGGCTGGATTTCCCCATGCCGCGCGCGCCCCAGAGCAAAGCGTTGTTGGCCGGAAGACCGCGCGCGAATTGCATCGTATTGCTCAGCAGCGTATCGCGGGAACGATCAACCCCGACCAACAAATCCATATCCACCCGCGCAACATGTCGCACGGGCACCAGACGGTCGGGTGAGACATGCCAGACAAACGCATCCGCAGCATCCACATCCGGCGCCGGTTGCGGCGGGGGGCTGATACGTTCCAACGCGGCGGCGATACGGTTCAACGGGTCCGTTTCAAGTTCAATCGTCACGTGCGCGGTCCTTGATCTACGTCACCCTCTTCGTCCTCGGGATGTGCTTCAGGCGTCTCATCTTCACCCGTGTCGGGGCTCATTTCATCTTCGTCGTCAAACCAAAGGCCTTCTGCACGCAACTTGGCCTCGCGCTTGCGTTCAACCCGCTGCACCAGCTGAATGGATATTTCGTAAAGACCGTAAACCACGACGAACAAAATCACCTGTGTGACGACGTCAGGTGGCGTGACCAGCGCGGCCAGCACCAGAATGCCGACCACGGCATATTTGCGCACACTGCGCAGGCCCTCCGCACTGACCAGTCCGGCCTTGCCCATCAAGGTCAACAAGACCGGCAATTGAAAGCACAGCCCAAATGCCACGATAAATTTGATAGTCAGGTTCAGATATTCCTGGGCCGAGCCTTGGAACACCACGCTGAGCGGGGCTGCAGATTCGACACCCTCCACAGCTTCTCCCGGACCACCGAATTGTTGGAAGCCAAGGAAGAAATCATAGGCCAACGGCGTGACCACAAAGAAGGCAAAGCTGGCCCCGAGGATGAACATGAAGGGTGATGCGATCAGAAACGGCAGGAACGCTCCCTGTTCGGATTTATACAACCCCGGCGCTACAAATCGCCACATCTGATTGGCAATAAAGGGAAATGCCAAGATGAACCCGCCCAGAACGGAGACCTTGATCGCAACGAAAAAACCCTCTTGGGGCGAGATAAAGATCAGGTCGCAATCCTGTCCACGCTCGGCCAGAACCGAACATAGCGGCGCCGTAAGAAAATTGAAAATCGGCGTGGCAACGGTAAAACAGATGACCATGCCGATCAGGAAGTAAACCACTGAATGGATCAGCCGCGTACGTAATTCGGCCAGATGTTCAATCAATGGCGCGCTGCTGTCTTCCAGTTCATCACTCTGAGTCATGCCTTGCTTTCAGGTGTCTGGCTCTGCTTGGCAGAGGGGCCTTTGGCGGTGGTGCGCGGCTTGCTGGCGCGTTTGGTCGCCGGTTTGCTTGCCGCTGGTTTCTTAGCTGTCGCCGCCTTTGAGGTAGTGGTCTTGGCAGCAGCGGTTTTACGTGGCGCTGGCGCCGGTTTCTTGGCAGTTTTCGGAGCAGCGGCCTTGCGCGGGGCAGGTTTTTTGGCACCATCCTGTGTGGTGGTGTCGGATGCGGCCTCGGCGGCCGCTTTTTCCGCGCTCTGACGGGCCAGAGCGGTCTCACTCGTTTTCTTGCGGATCGCGTCAATCTCGGCCTGACGTTCGGTTGACAAGCCTGACTCGGCGGCTTTGGGTGCGTCCGGTTTATCCTTGGGCTTCCCTGCGTCCTGTGTCGCCTGAGTGAAACTGGTGGCTGACTTGCGCACCTCGTCCATCGCGCTGCCCACCGGATTGGTGGCCTTGCGCAACGTGTCGGTTACATCGCGAACACCGGATTCATCGGCAGCATCATTCATTGCCTTGGAAAATTCGCGCGCCATGCCTTTGGCCTTGCCCACGAATTTACCCACGGTACGAAACATGCCCGGCAAATCCTTGGGGCCCACTACGATGAGCGCCACGGTGCCGATCAGCAATAGCTCGGTCCACCCCAAATCGAACATTTAAATGTCAGACCTTGTCTTTGTCGGCAGGTGTCACGTCCTGCATGGACGCTTCTGCGTCCTTGGACTCTTCTTCCAGCTCTTTGGTGCCGTCGTTAATGCCCTTTTTGAACGATGTGATGCCCTTGCCCACTTCGCCCATCAACGACGAGATCTTGCCCCGCCCGAAAAGCACCAGAACGACGACTGCGATCAGCAGAATGCCGGGAAGTCCGATATTGTTCAGCATAGTAACTTTCTCCCTGTCTCGGGGTCAGTGAAATGGCAACCCCGGGAATTTCACCTGCCATATCTAAACGCTGATGCGGCGGGATAAAAGAAGCAATGCGCGCAGGCGGCGGCGAAAAGCGAAAAAAGCTGATCATGGCGCAGAGTTGGGCGGCCGGAACAGGTATTTAAGGAAAGATGAAGATGGTCAGTACAGGCGCGTTAATCACGCGCCGGAAAAACAAAGCAACGATCGCGCCGGATCATCAACCATAGCGGTTTGCCCGGGCTGGGCAGAAAAACATTGGGTACCGTGGCCTTTAGGATGGATCCGTCATGATCCATGCAGAATTCGACCAGACTTTCGGAACCCATAAAGCGGGCGCGTTGCACCACCCCGCGCGCCGGCGTGCCTGTTTCGGGGGTCGGCAGCGGGCCATGCCCGTTTCGATCAAAATCAATCCGGATGTGCTGAGGGCGAATGACAATGTCCACCTCGGCCCCGTCCGGCACGCCGGGGGCGAGAAACTGCCCAAAGGGCGTTTGTGTCAATGCGCCCTGAACTTTGCCTCGAATCACGTTGATATCACTAAAGAATGCGACGGAATCACGGTCACGCGGCGCGTTATAGACATTATAAGGCGCGCCCTGTTGCACAATCCGGCCACCGCGCATCAGCGCAATGTCGTCAGCCATGCGCATCGCCTCGTCCGGCTCGTGCGTGACCAGCAGCACGGCTGTGTCTTCGTCTCGCAAAATATCCAGCGTTTCGTCGCGAATTCCGTCGCGCAGGCGATTGTCCAGCCCTGAGAACGGCTCATCCATAAGCATAATCCGTGGCCGCGGTGCCAAAGCGCGCGCCAATGCCACGCGTTGTTGTTCGCCACCGGACAGCTCATGCGGGAAGGAATCAACAAATTGCCCCATGCCAACCCGACCCAGCAATTCGGCCACGCGCGGGGCGTGATCGGCGCGCCGTCCGGTCAGTCCGAAGGCCACGTTGTCTGCTACGCTGAGATGTGGAAACAAGGCAAAGTCCTGAAACATCAGCCCGATCTGGCGTTGTTCTGGCGGTAGATGCGCGTTTTGTCCGCAGATCAATTGGCCATCGACCCAAATTTCGCCGCTGTCCGGGTGTTCGACCCCTGCAATCATCCGCAACGTGGTGGATTTTCCGCAGCCCGACGGCCCCAACAGGCAGGTCACTTGCCCCGGCATTACCGACAGGGATAGGTCGTCCACCACCACCCGACCGTCATAGCGGCGGGTCAGGTTGCGGATTTCCAAACGTGGCTGTGCGTTTTTCACGCGCTCACTCCGATATCAGGGCGAATAGATGTGCCGCAGGATATCCTATCATTTGGGTTGGATATCGATCTCGCGCAGATAACAATCATGGCGCAGGGGCGCAAGGCCGTCAGCATGTCACGGACATGTGTGCAGCCCTGCGCGAATCATAGCGTACCCACGTTGCAAGGCATCGCCCTGCCCGTCAGATTGTTGCGTTGGTTGCACCACCATCCAGCAACAGGTTCTGTCCCACGATAAACCCCGCATGCTGCGAGCATAAAAACGCGCAGGCGGCCCCGAATTCGTCTGCCGAGCCGTAACGTCCGGCGGGAATCGTGGCATAACGCTGTGCCCGCGCCTCATCCATGGTGATGCCTTGGGCCTTGGTCACGCCTGTATCCAACGAAACGGCACGGTCTGTGTCATGGATGCCCGGCAAGAGGTTGTTGATCGTTACGCCCTGCCCGGCCACCTGACGCGCTGTGCCCGCGACATAGCCTGTCAGGCCGGTGCGCGCCGCGTTACTGAGGCCAAGAGCCGGGATCGGAGCCTTGACGGATTGCGATGTGATGTTGACCACCCGGCCCCAGCCACGCGCCATCATCCCCGGCAAGACCGCCTTCATCAACGCGATCGGCGTCAGCATATTGGCATCAAGGGCTGCGATGAAATTGCTCCGGTCCCAATCGGACCAAACGCCGGGGGGCGGTCCGCCTGCGTTGGTCACCAGAATGTCGATATCACCCGCAGCCTCCAGCACAGCCGCCTGCCCTTCGGGCGTTGTCACGTCGATGGCAACCGTTGTCACGCTCACACCGAACTCATCGCGAATGGCCTGAGCAGCGGATTCGAGCGCGTCCGCGCCGCGCGCGTTCATCACAAGATCCACGCCTTCTGCCGCCAAGGCGCGCGCACATCCCAAGCCCAACCCCTTTGAGGACGCGCATACCAGCGCCCGCTTACCTGTCAGCCCCATATCCATGGCTTAATCCTTTCGTTATAACTGTCTTTTACAGTGACCTTTGCCGCGATTTACACGACAATTTCCAGAAAATCGCGGCTTGCTGGCGCGCTCTTGCCACATTTGCCGGTTAGAGCGGACAGTAGGCAAGGTTGCGAGAAACCGAAAGACCCAACATTTTGCCCCGGACCAGCACAAGGATACAGATGTCGCGATGACTGAAAACTCTACCACCGCCAATTTCGTGCAGGCCCTGCCCGTCTATCGCGCCAACGCGATCAGCGTGGTGAACGGGGCCAATCTGGGTGATGCGATGTCCTTTGCCACCGAACTGGACCTGGACGACACCTATGAACTGCATGCGATCAGCGCGCTGGAACGGTTATCGGTGACAACCGCGCGTGGTGGTGTTTTGTCTGTCGCAGACGAATCGCAATTGGGACGCGCCGGGAATGCGGTGCATTTGGACAGCTGTCTGACGATGATGTCGGCCAACGGTGCCACGAGCGAAATGTTGATTCTGGTCGAGGTGGACGGCCTGGGGGACGTAGATGCAGTCTATGTGATGCCGCTGGCACAGCTGACGCCGCGTACAGAGTACACGTTGGTCGGAATAGACACGCAGGGTCAACGCGCGAAATTTGCGGAAGTGGCCTGTGTGTCGTTTTCGCGTGGCACGCATATCACCACCGCGTCCGGCGCGCAAAAGAAGGTCGAAGACCTGCAAGCGGGCGACATGATCCTGACGCGCGACGACGGGGCGCAAAAGCTACTATGGGTCGGGTCCTCGACCGTGCGGGCGGTTGGAGATTTCGCCCCTATCTGTATTCGCGCTGATGCGTTGCACAATTCGGCTGACCTAACGGTCAGCCCTGACAACCGCCTGTTCATATACCAACGCTCGGACGCATTGGGGGCCGGCCGGCACGAGGTGCTGATCCGTGCCCGCCACTTGGTGAACGGCGACACAATCGTTCAACGAGATGGTGGATTTGTCGACTATTACCAACTGCTGTTTGACGATCACCAGATCATCTATGCCGAAGGCATCGCCTGTGAGACATTGCTGGTCGACCCACGTACACGTCCTGCCCTGCCCCGTGATCTTGCAACACAACTGTCACAGACGCTACCCGAACATGCCCGACGCGCGCATTTCGACTTTGAGGTCGGTGAGGCATTACTAGAACACCCCGATGCGGCCGCTGTTTTGCGCCGCGCCTCGACACGCTGAATGTACACAGAGCGGTTACAGGCAGTGCGTCACTTGCCCTGCGACTCTCCGTTTTTCGGGTCCGTGCACTGACGAATGTGCGGCGGGTACGTATTATCGGTCAATATCGTTATTTCTCGTCCGAACTGCGCGCTCTTTTGGCAGTGTCTTTGGCCTTGACCGGTCCACCCGGATCTTTGGGAGTGCCGGGTGGCGTATCCGGAATCGGATCCTTTGCGGGATGCGGGTCCGGGTCCGGGGCCAAATCTTTGCCCGGAGCCCCAAGACCTGACGCGGTGCCGACGGGCGTGTGGTTGCTGGGCGGGATGGGCTTAACTCGGTCCGTATTTTCGGGGCGCATGACATATCTCCTGCGGTGCATTGGTGTTAAGGCATTATTTGACAAACGCCACCACCACATCACAGGTTCCCGCCAGTACGGGATCATAGAGCCAAGCGATGCACCATATTGCGCGCCTGCCTCCCCCGCTCTATACGCAAGGCCATGTTGGACACCGCCCAGACCCCCGCCCCGAACCGCCCAGACCTGCCGCCCGAAATCGCGCGCCGCCGGACCTTTGCGATTATCAGCCACCCGGATGCGGGCAAGACCACGTTGACGGAAAAATTCCTGTTGTTCGGTGGCGCCATCCAGATGGCCGGGCAGGTCCGCGCCAAAGGTGAGGCACGGCGCACGCGGTCGGACTTTATGCAAATGGAAAAGGATCGGGGCATTTCGGTATCCGCCTCGGCGATGTCGTTTGATTTCAAGACGTTTCGTTTCAACCTTGTTGATACACCCGGCCACTCGGATTTTTCGGAAGACACCTATCGTACGCTGACTGCGGTGGATGCGGCTGTGATGGTGATCGACGGCGCGAAAGGCATCGAGAGCCAGACGCAGAAACTGTTCGAAGTCTGCCGCCTGCGCGATCTGCCCATCCTGACCTTTTGTAACAAGATGGACCGCGAAAGCCGCGAAACTTTCGAGATCATCGACGAAATCCAGGAAAATCTGGCCATCGACGTGACCCCGGCCAGTTGGCCCATCGGTGTCGGACGTGATTTCATCGGCTGTTATGACATGCTGAACGACCGGCTGGAACTGATGGACCGCGCCGACCGCAACAAAGTGGCCGCCAGCATTCAGATTGACGGTTTGGACGATCCCAAGTTGGACGAACACGTCCCCGGTGATCTGGTTGCCAAATTACGTGAAGAGGTCGAAATGGCGCGCGAGCTGCTGCCCGCGCTTGATCCGCAAGCTGTGCTGGAAGGACATATGACCCCGATCTGGTTTGGGTCGGCGATCAACTCGTTCGGGGTAAAGGAGCTGATGGACGGCATCGGCACCTACGGGCCTTTGCCCCAACCCCAACGTGCGCAACCTCGCGAAATTGCGCCCGAAGAAACCAAAGTTGCGGGCTTCGTTTTCAAGGTGCAGGCCAATATGGACCCAAAGCACCGCGACCGCGTCGCCTTTGTGCGCATGGCATCTGGGCATTTCAAACGCGGTATGAAGCTGACCCATGTGCGCAGCAAAAAGCCTATGACTGTCACCAATCCGGTGCTGTTTCTGGCCTCGGACCGTGAATTGGCCGACGAAGCATGGGCAGGCGACATTATCGGCATCCCCAACCACGGCCAATTGCGGATTGGTGATACTTTGACCGAGGGCGAAATGCTGCGCGTGTCCGGTATCCCTTCGTTCGCACCCGAACTGCTGCAAACCGTTCGCGCGGGTGATCCGATGAAATCCAAGCACCTTGAGAAGGCGTTGATGCAATTCGCCGAAGAAGGCGCCGCCAAAGTATTCAAACCCACGTTCGGCAGTGGTTTCATCGTTGGTGTCGTCGGCCAATTGCAATTCGAAGTGCTGGCCAGCCGGATCGAGCTGGAATACGGCCTTCCGGTACGGTTTGACCAGACACAGTTTACCTCGGCCCGCTGGGCGCAGGGCGAAAAGGCCGCGCTGGATCAATTTATCGAGGCCAACAAAACCCACATCGCACGCGACAATGACGGTGACGTGGTCTATCTGACACGCCTGCAATGGGACATTGATCGGGTCGAGCGGGACTATCCCAATGTGCGCCTGACCGCGACCAAGGAAATGATGGTCGGCTGATCCGCACGGCGCGCCGCATTGAATAACTCTATCGCGCACTGATTGTTGCCTGCCCTTGGGGCATGCGATGGCGCCTTGCCGCCTGTGCCCCAAGCAAGGTTACTTTGCTATTGTTGCCGGCGCGTGGCTTGGAATTTTCGCCACATCCTTGCCCTATTCCTGATTCTCTCGTCTCTGGATTCTTGCAAAAAAACGCTGCGTCAACTTGGAGCTCCCCCAGAAATCGGTGAATATAAGGGGTATTTTCCCCTCCACTCTTTCGTTGCATTTTTGCCTTAATTCAATATGTTCTGCACGAGCGGTCAGTCATCTGTCGCCAAAGTGGAAACAATTGGGGGATTTCCGCAGCGTCGTTCCAAAATCACTACGGATTCCACACGCTTAGCGTGTAAATGGGTCGGAAATTGGGCGTTGGTGCGTCGCAAATAGAGAAACAAAGTGTTTCGACAGAAATTGAGATAAAGACAGCGAAAACTGGTAGGTTTGTTTGTGTCCAAAAAGCGGCAATTCATTGCCCAAAGACATATCAACCCGGCCCTGAACCATGCCGAGCAGCGTGGGCTATTAGGGGCTAAGCCATAACGAAGCGCAGACTTCGGACCCGGCACATCATGAGGCGAACAGTTGCGAAACGTACGGGCGCACCGCCTGTGTGTAATGAGTGTGAGGAAGACTGATGTCCGAGACCAATATCGACGTGCAAACAGGACGCCCCATGATGGGTGCGGTTCCTATCGCACTGCGCGCACCAAAGCGCCCGATCGTCGTCGGCCTGTCCTCGGCGCGTTACCACGCGTCGCCCAATGCCATGCTGAGCGTCGGCGTGGGCGCTGCGGACAAACCCCGCACTGACCTTGCACCGCAAAACATACCACAATCCGGCCTGTATCGCACCATTGCCAAGCGGGCGATGGACATCTGCTTGGTCTTGGCCACCGCCCCTGTTGCAATTGCTCTTGTCGGTGCAAGTGCGCTGTTGTTGTGGGCGGAAAGCGGATCGCCGTTTTATCGTCAGGACCGTTTGGGCAAAGACGGCAAACGGTTTTCCATTCTAAAGCTGCGCACCATGGTGCGTAACGCCGATGAAACGCTAGAATCCTATCTGGCCGCCGAACCTGATCTTCGACGCGAGTGGGACGAGCATCAGAAACTGAAAAACGATCCACGTATCACGCGGGTTGGTGGCATGTTGCGCAAAACCTCGCTGGATGAATTGCCGCAGTTGTGGAACGTTCTGACCGGCGATATGAGCCTGGTCGGACCGCGCCCCATGCTGCCCGAGCAGCTGGAAATGTATGGCGATGCGCGCCACTACAATGCTCTGCGCCCCGGGATCACGGGCTTGTGGCAGGTGTCCCAGCGTAACGAAAGCGGTTTTAGAATGCGCGCCAAGCTGGATCGCACTTACAACCAAACGTTATCCCTGCGCGAAGACCTAAAGGTATTGCTACGCACTGTTGGCGCAGTCCTGAAACGGACGGGGTATTAAAACGCCGCTGGTCGGCATCGCGTGAGAACACGCATAGAAGACGAACCGCGCGGGGGCGCGGGGGACGAGTGAACTGGGTCAAGTAATTGTTGGGGGCGTTTGCCGCAGGTTTTGTAGAGGAACTGGCGGATACTGAGGTTTGACGGATGCTGGAACGCTATAAAGATGCGAACAAACGCCTGACGCGCCGATTGGGTGAAACGCCCCGTCGCGACCCTGCGTCGGACGAGTTGCCCTTCGATCTGGAGCTGACGCGCCGCGTCAACGGGCAATACATGCCCGCCAAGTGGGGCACACGCGATCCTGCCGCCGAATTGGTGCCCGTTGTCGACGCCCATTATGACCTGCATCAGGCCGAGGATGGCACTTTGATGCCCGCCGCGCAGATGGCCGCACTTTACGGTCACGATGCGGGCACCTGGGAGGATTTGGCGCAGGTGTCCTTGGGACATGGTGCCGGGTCGGCGTTGAATGCGCAAACCCGACTGGCACGCGGCGACGATACCGTCCTGCGGGTCATCGACGATTTGCGCACGCAGCTTTTGCAAACCCTTCAATCCGAAGTCTGGAACCGCATCGCGATTACCGCGCCAACGTCGGGATGTGGCACCACATTCACGGCCGTTAATCTGGCGCTCAGCATCAGCCGCATCCCCGAGTCCCGCACCATTTTGATGGATATGAACCAGCGTAACCCATCGATATCACGTATTCTGGACGTACGTGGACCCGGCGATATGCACAGGTTCCTGAGCGGTCAGGTAACAGCCGAAGACCATCTGTTGCGATGTTCGGACACTCTGGCGCTGGGATTGAACCGGGCGCGTCCTATGAACCCTGCCGAAGTGTTGCAAGCCAAGCGGACGGGCGACATTCTGGATGATATGATCGGAACACTCTGTCCCGATGTGGTTCTCTATGATCTCCCCCCCATGCTGGAATACGACGATTGCACGGCATTTCTGCCGCAGGTCGACGGTGTCCTGCTGGTCGTGGATGCCACCCGCACGGTGCGCAGCCAGATCGAGGAATGCGAACGCCGCCTTGAAGGAAAAACCAAACTTCTAGGCGTGATCCTGAACCGGACCCGCAACACGCGACCTCACTCCATGGCCGCCTGACCGACCTGCCCCGAACGCGCTCAGATTGACGCAAGCCCGTCACATTCTTGCCTATTTGCTATGCGATCCCGTTGAAAACGTGTAATTGAACGCATCCGGAGCACGCCCGGAGCAAGACCGTGCATCAGCATGGTTTGAGGCAGGACAATAACCTTATGGGATCGATTTATTCGGTTGCGGATTTTATCGACATGGTGCGGCGACGCATTGTGGCGATTGTGCTTGTGTGTGTGATCGGCACGGGTCTTGCCACCATTTACGCGGCGTCCCAACAGCATATGTACCAATCATCCGAAGTTTTGCAGGTGCAAGGCGCGCGGATCTCCGATGATTTGGCCCCCTCAACCATCGCGGGCAGTTCGGCCAGACGTCTGCAACTGATTGAACAACAGGTTATGGCCCGCGAGGCGGTGCTGGAGATGATCGACCAACTGGGTTTGTTTGCCGATCAACCGGGATTGACCGACTCGGAAAAAGTGCTGTTGATGCGCAAGTCGGTCTCGGTCAATGGCGTTGCTGCGGCGCGCGAAGGCTATAGCGACGATGGCACAGTATCCTTGCTGCGCATCACAGCCAATTGGCCCTCGGCCGAAGGCGCGCGCCAGATTGCACATGCGTTCTCCCAACGCACCATTTCCCTTAGCGTCAGCACACGGCTGGAACAGGCATTAGAAACGCTGGAATTCTTCACCTACCAAGAAGAAGGATTGCACGACGAGATCAGCACGCTGACCGCACGCATCACCCGTTTCCGCGAGGAAAACAATACTGGCCTGCCCGTTGGGCAGGATGGCACCCGCCGCGAGATTGAATCTCTCAACGATGCAATCATCAATATCGACCGTCAGATGATCGCCCTTCAACGTCTGATAGACGCGCCCGCGAATTCGCGCGTGGAACGCCGCAAGCGCGAGGAAAACCAAACCGCCCTCAGCGGTCTGGTGGCCGAGCGTGCTTTGCTGTCCCAAAACGTCGAGCGCCTCAGAGCAACCTTGCAGGCGACGCCGGAATTGGAACAGCAACTGGCGCAGTTTGCCCGTCAAATGGATGATTTACGCGAACAATTGCAACGCGTGACTGCACAACGCAAAGAAGCTGAAATCAGCTATCAATTGGAAACCCAGCGTCAATCCGAGCGGCTAACCGTATTAGAGCCGGCGACGGTTCCGGAGTATCCTTATACCCGTTCGCGCAAGATGTTGGTCATCATGGGGGCGATGGCCAGCCTTTTTGCGGCTTTTGCAACGGCCTTCTTGCTGGATTTGCGCACGCCGGTTATCCGCTCGGCGCGTCAAATGGAACGCGAACTGGGCCTGCGTCCGGTCGTTTCTATTCCAGAGGCACGCCCGAAACAGGCCCCCCGTCGCGGGCTGTTGTCCCGCCTATTAGGTTCGACGAAATACAAACCCAAACGATAAGGCCCAGCCCACCGCGTTCAACACGGTTTGCGCCCTTATTATGCGCGACCTCTACGTGTGTTTAACTGATGGCCGTCAAAGCGCCCAGTGCATCACTGTGCAGCCAAAGTGCCAGCGCACAAAGCGCAAAGGCCAATGCGCCGTAAACGACGTCATGCAACGGATCCCACGCCGAATGGCGGCATGCCAGCCGCACCAGAACCGGATAGACCAGTACCAATGCGATCCCCATCGCCACCAATCCTCCGACCAATCCAAACATGCTAAATCCAAGCGTCAGCAGACCCATCTGCGCAACAGATCTCAGCCCTGAATACACAAAAGCGCCGCGTGAATCCCCCGCGGCAAGGGCCGCCCGATCATAGCTTAACCCGATGGCTTGGGGCAGAAAGGCGCAAGACAGGATCACCAGAATCGCCCCCGCAGGCTCATAGCGTGCATCATAAAGTGCCGTGACGATCCAAGGCCCGGCCAAAGCCATGATTGCCAGCAACGTAAAGATACCACCCGTCAGCAAGAAGCGCATTTTCCGCAACCGTTTACGATTGCTGTGGCTTTCCCCGGGCGGGCGGTCGCGATAGATCGGGATCATCAGGTTCTGCGTTACTGACGTGCCAAGCATCACAGGGAAACTGGCCAGAAAGAACCCGATATTGTAGATGCCCAGCGTCGACAACGGCAGAAGTTTTCCCAAAATGGCCTTGTCACCCTGAATGCTCACAAAGGCAAACGCCGTGCTCAGGAAAATCCATTTGCCGAAATGCACCTGTTCGTGCAGTGCCTCCCGTTCCAACCGGAACCGATTGCGCGCGCCCGGCAGATAGATCGAGGTCAGGATCAGCTTAAAAAAAACGCCCAGTAAACTGCCCACCACCAACGCCATAACCGAACGCGTCAGATATGCCAGTATGATCATAACCACGACGCCAATAAACTGGCTGAGCAAATCCAACATGGTCAGGCGGCCGAACATCAGGTGACGATGTGCTGTTTCAATGCGCGTCGGCAAGAAGCCCGCAATCACCAAGGCAAACCCCGCAATTGGCAGATAGGTTGCCAAATCCGGCTGATCATAGAGTTTGGCCATTGGCAGCGCCAAAATCAATGTGATCCCCCAAAGGGTTAGACCCCGCATCACCTGAATCGTCCATGCGGTGTTCAGGAAATCAGGATCGTCCCCTCGCTTGCTTTGACTGATGGAAGGCCCGATGCCGACATCCGAAAACATCATCAAGCCAACGGTGATCACCGTTACCAGTGTCATCAGGCCGAAGGCCTCGGGAAACAGCAACCGCGTCAGGATAAGGTTCGACGCGAGCCGGATCGCCTGTGCCCCACCGTACCCGACCATCACCCAAGAGGCGCTTCGCAAAATGCGCGCGGTCAGGCGGTTGCCTTGAAATGCTTGGGCCATTCGTTTCATATGGGTTCGCACCACCTTTTGAGCCTAGTTATTTTGCGGCAGCGCAGCGGTCAATCAAGCAACTGCAACCTGTGCAATTCCGCACAAAAGGATGCGCGTTTGCAACCGAAACTGACCAAATAGGCATCATATCCCGTCGGGGGTTTCCCCCGATGTGAGGGGCGCATAAATTCGCGGCACATATTGCTAACCGGGGCCGCCCTTCGTGAAGATTGCCTATATCCTGAACACCTATCCGCAACCCTCGCACAGCTTCATCCGCCGCGAGTTGCAGGCATTGGAACGGCAGGGATTTGACATCACCCGTTTGGCCATGCGCGCAGCTGATGTGCCTTTGATCGACGCCGGTGATCAGGCCGAAGCCGCGCGCACAACCTATGTCCTGCGCGCAGGCGCGCTTGGGCTTCTGGGCGATCTGGCGCGGCGCGTGATCTGCCAACCGGGGCGTACGCTGACCGCCTTGCGTTTGGCGTGGTCTTGTGGCGCGCGGTCCGAGTCTGGGCGTTTGCGTCATTTGATCTATCTGGCCGAGGCCGCGCATGTCACGCGCCAATGCGACGCCCAAGGCATCCAACATTGCCACGCGCATTTTGGCACCAATGCCGCGACGGTTGCCATGTTGGCGCATGCGCTGGGGGGACCGGGCTATAGTTTCACCGTGCACGGTCCCGAAGAATTTGACGCCCCGCGTGCGCTTGGCCTGAGGCAAAAAATCCAGAACAGTGCGTTTACCGTTGCTATCAGCAGCTTTGGCCGCTCGCAACTCAGCAGGCTTGTCGGGCATGACGTCTGGGGGCGGATCAAGCAGGTGCATTGCGGCATTGAACCCGCACGGTTTGATGATCCTGCCCCGATGCCAAAAGATGGCCTGAGACTGGTCGCGATAGGCCGCTTTGTTGAACAAAAAGGGCAGATGGTGTTGATACCGGCCCTAAAGCGGTTGGTCGCGGATTATCCTGACGTGCACCTGACCCTGATAGGTGACGGCCCTTTGCGCGGCGTATTGGAGGACGGTATTACGCAGGCAGGTCTTGCCGAAAACGTCACCTTCACCGGCTGGCTGGACGAGGCGGGCGTACGCACGCAACTGGCCGCGTCCCATGCGTTGATCATGCCCAGCTTTGCCGAAGGCCTTCCAATGGTCGTGATGGAAGCCATGGCCGCAGCCCGCCCGGTGATCGCAACCTATATCGCAGGCACGCCTGAACTGGTTCAGGACGGTGTGACCGGCTGGCTGGTGCCTGCGGGCGATGATGCAGCGCTGGCAACGGCCGTCTCGCGGTTGGCCTGCCTGCCGCACGATGCCCGTGTTGCGATGGGCGCAGCAGCGCGCAAACGCGTGTTGCAACGCCACGATGTGGATGTTGAAGCCAGCAAACTGGCCGGTCATATCCGTGCCGCGATAGCAGACCGTTGACGGGTCAACGCCCCCGCGTCCAACCGCCCTGCCCCGGCAGTTTTACGGCCAGAGACACCGCCGCATAAACGCAAAATCCAACTGGATCGCGCAGCGCACGGCGCACCACGCCGCCCGCGCCCAAGGGCTGCTTGGCTTCATTGCGCAGCAGGCCCGGATAGAGTCCCGCGATTTCCGCCACACCCTTGTCCTGACGACGGCGCACCTTCACCAGATTGCGCCAGCCCTCAACCATCGGCCAGCCATAGGTCTGGGATAATTGAACACGTTCGCTCGGTGTGAAATGGAGCCTCGCAAACGTGTCGTCCGAGATGATATCGGGCCACGCGCCCCACCGTGCCCGCCCCGAGCCGTTCATCGCAAACAGGCCAAATCCCGGTGCGCCACTGTCCATAAACGGCAAGGTGCACCACAGCCGTGCATAGGCGCGCGTGATTGCACTACGCGCGTGCATGACCTGCGGCGTTCCACTGGCATAGCGTGGTGCGTCAACCGACAGAACCGCGATAAGTGCCGGGATCAAACCGGGCGCAACGATCACATCTGCATCCAGATAGATACGCGTATCATGCTGCGCAGCCGCGTCCCCCATCCGTAGGGCATTGGGCTTGCCCCCTGTTGGTGTATCAATCACCCGCAATGTGGGATGGCGCGCCATAAAGCTGCGGGCGATGTCGGCCGTGTTGTCATTGCACCCGTTCGCAACCACGATCACTTCGGCCTGCCCTATACCGCCGACAAACAGTGCGTTCAGGCAATCGCCCAGATATCCGGCCTCGTTATGGGCCGGAAGGATGATCGAGGCTGCGCGACTCACTTGCGGCTCTCGATTGCCCGCCAGCGCGGGTTGTCATCGCCGGGCCAGCGCTGCGCCCCCCAGCTGCCCCATTTGCTGGGAGTTTGGATATCTGTAAAGACGTTGAACGGCCCGACTCCAAGCGCGGCCCAGCCGTCCATCAACTCGGCATAAAGCGCGGCCATTTGCGGAGTGTAATTCAGGTGGGTGAAAAACTCCGCCAAAGCGTCATCATCCAATTGCGCGCCAATCCCGACGACATGGGTGCCGCCCTCATACATGATCAAATCCAGCCCGTGTTGCGCCGCAACCTCCACATGATAGGGGAAAATGCGGGTCAATAAATCATGGACCGTATCGTTGGAATCGCCGGACTGCGCACCATTTCGCAGCTCTTCGGCGGCCAGATTGACAGCAAGATCGAACCGATGCGCGCCGACATAGACGTCAAGCGCCTCCCCATTAAGGCCTGCGGCGCGCGCGCCCAGCTCTGCCGCCGTTTCGCTGTCTTGCAGCCAACCACCAATCAGCGCGCGGCGTTTGTCCGTACCCAAGGCATGGCCAAAATATCCGGTGATGGCATAGGCATCAAAACTGTCC
Organism: Roseovarius aestuarii; assembly: GCA_027214255.1. Lineage (GTDB taxonomy): Bacteria > Pseudomonadota > Alphaproteobacteria > Rhodobacterales > Rhodobacteraceae > Roseovarius > Roseovarius aestuarii_A. The sequence continues at coordinate 32,402 of JAPWHL010000002.1, read as the reverse complement.
TTGGGTGGCGCAAACCCGTCTGCCACGGCCAACGGTGCGGTCAACATATCTTTCTCTAACCCCAGCCAGCCGGTTTGCGTGGCAATCACGGTGGTCAATTGCGCGCGTGCATCCGCGAACTCTTCTGCCCAGATATTGGCGACCTCCGCGGCCCGCAGCCCATAGAACTGAGCACCGCGATGTTCGATTCCCCACAACTCTTGACCCTGTGCATCCGCCCATCTGGCCTGTTCAAACTGCCAATTCCACACCTCGTTCGAATATTCCACATAGACACGTTGATCCGGCTTCAGCCCGGCGCGCGTGGCTTGGGCAAAGGCGCGGACATAGTCGTCTCCGGCCAGATGTGGCATGTTAAACCACGCATCCGCCCCAACTCGCGCGGCCAGTTCCAGCATCACCTCCAATGGCACACCGTGGCGGGTATAAGAAAAATCTGACACCCGCGCGCGTCGCTCCCATTGCTGCGCATCAGAATTGTTGGTGTTCATCCAATCCATGAAACGTAGTAATTCGAACCCATCCAACATGGATAAGAAATCCGGGCGAAACACCGCGCCTGCATCCAGCGCGGCGGCGTGCTCCGTGTGCACGACGCGAATGTTGCGCACGTAATCCCCGGTATTGCGCGGATCACTGCGTTGAATTCGGATCTCGACCGGGCCTTGGCCGGGCGTGAAATCAAACATCACCATGTTGTCCTGATACCGCTTGTTCGTCGCACGCCCGGCAACCTCGACGATGCCATCTCCGTCAAACGTCAGTCGATACCGCCCGGCCAAGGCGGTCGCTTGGGCCGGCAGATCGGTCAAAATGACGGTGCCAATCGCATTCAGATCACCGGGCACGCTTGTCGGCCAGCCCTGCGCGTCCAGAAGGCCCGCCTCTTCCAGCCGGTCAAAGTCGCGTCCGCCCCATTGGCCCGGACGATGCCCGATCCAGCGCCGCGCGGTTTTCATCACATCCAAAAACGGCTGTTGCACGCTCCAGTCCTTGACCGGGGCCAAACCAATCGCCAGCGGCGGTTTGTCTTTGGCGCTGGCCGAAGCACCAAACACGCAAGCCAGCGCCAGTGCGGCGGCGCATATTTTGAGTACGCGCCGGATCATAGGGCCACTCCTGTTTTCGGATAGATCGTTACCACTTGCCACACAACGCGCTGCATCAGCGCAGCCAAATCTGCGCCCGGACTGTTGGCCGCCCGGCCATCCGCGCGCGCTAACTCATATGGCAAGCCTTCGGGCGAGCGGCCATAAAGCACCGCGTAATGCGTCAGAGCGACCAGATAGGCCCCCAGATCATTGATATGAATCGTATCCAGCGTACCATCCGCGCCGCGCTGAAACAGGTCTTCGCGGGTTTTCATCGGGCCGATACCACCTGTGGCCTCTACCTCGCGTACGAGCTGCGCCATCACTTGTCCGGCCGGAATAACATAAATCGGCGGGGCGTCCGCGCTGAGATTGGGCAGCAGAATGCGGGCCTCCCACTGGCTGGGCAGATCCTCTTGCAGGCGGGTCATCCAACCCTGCGCATCATCCAGACGATGCCATGTCTCATATAGATAGACGCGCGGCGCCGGATTGGCCGTGCGCGCCAGTTTTGCCCATTTGCCAAGGTACTTGGCGCTATCGTGATACCGGATCGCGTCCTTGATCTCGACCATCTCGGTCAGGACCACCGCATCATAATCGCCCGAAGAAATAGCCGAGCGCGCATCACGGTAACGCGGGTGGTTATTTTCTGATTCAAAGCCATTGATCGCCACATCCGGTTCCCAATGCTCGCGCAGAGACGTCCCCCAGCCCAGTTGGCTGTCATAGCGATGCCCCGTCGGGGCCAGTTGTGCCAACATCGCCGGCATGTCACGCCCGACCAATGAATGCCCCAAATGAAAAACACTTATCGCGCTCTCAGGTGCGGGCAGCGGCACCTCATAAAGTGCAGCAACGGTATCGTCTGACAGGCCCTTGGATCGCAGGGCCACTGCCAGGGCTGTCAGGACAACAGCGATGAAAACTATAATAGCAATTAACGTCATACGCTTGGGCACTAAACCTAACCTATATTCTCAGACAATTCGGCGCCTTTCGGACCTGATCCCGTGCGGCTTGGCTATCCGTTCAGCCCCCAACGCGGGCTACGTGCCAGAACCATACCACAGGCGATCAGGCCCTCGTGCGTGGCAAATCGACCGGGCAAACACGTGCCAGCGGTAAAACACTGGATATCGCGGGTGAACGTCGCTTCGAATTGTCCGGTATCCAGATCAGGTGTGATCTCTAACGTATCAAAATCAAACAAGGTTTGAGAGACGGGATACTGACATTTATAGGCGCATTCCTTGGCGCAAAAAATCAATTTGGCCAATTGGCCGCGTTGCCCCTCGGGCTGGGACGATAACCACGCACGTTCCGCCAGCGAACATATTTCTGGAATCAGGTCATGCGACAGGGCGATGTCCTCTTCGACATCCACACCAATGGAGCGCAGGCGATCCGAGTGGCCCAGAGCCGCGATACACAGGCGATCACAATGCGACAGGCTACCGATCATGCCATTCGGCCATATTGGCGCACGGTCCGGCCCGACATCCACCGCCTTGGGCGCATGGCCCATTGCCTGCATTGCCCGCCGTATCGCAGCCCGCCCAGCGGCAAATTCTGCCTGCCGTTTAGGTCCGGCGCGTGGAATCGCCCCTGCCTCGGTCGGCCAAGGGGCGGGATGCGTCTCACGCGGATCGCTGAGCCGCACGGTGACATCCGCCGGAAACATTGCGCTGAAAGCATTCAATTGCAGGGCCATAGGGTCACGCCCAGCGGGTGCCATCTGTTGTTTGCTTGGGGTGGCAGCGATCATACCTTGGCCTCTCGTCCGGCGCGCATGGCACGGCGTTTAGACATGGTGGCCGCACGGTCAGGCAGGGTTGTGTCCGGCGTTGGGGCAGCAGAGACAGCAGCGCCCCCCATCCGGGCGTCAATATGTGCAGCCAAATCAGCCAGCACCGGAAAGCGGAAGATATCCGTTATGGTTAACCGCACTTCGGGCAAGGCGGCGCGAATATCTCGATGCGCCTGTACCGCAAGCAAGGAATGCCCGCCAAGATCAAAGAAATTGGCCCGTGCGCCGATCTGTTGCACCCCCAGAATTGCGCGCCAGATATCGGCCACGCGCCCGGCTGTACTTCCCTCCTTGAGGGCCGCCGGAGTCGTCGTTGAGGTATTGGTTGCGTCAGGAGTCGTCTGCGCCGTTTCTGGCGCAGGCAGCGCATTGCGATCAATCTTCTTGTTGGGGGTCAGCGGAAAACGCTCCAGCCACACCAGATAGGTTGGCACCATAGCAGCGGGCATGTGTTGGGCCAGATGGGCACGCAAGCCCGCCTCGGCCACCTTGGCCCCGGTGTAATAGGCCGCCAGCCGGATATCGCCGTTTGCGCCAGTGCGCGCCGTGACAACGGCCTCGGCAACATCGGGGTGGTCTGTCATGCAGGATTCAATCTCTCCCAACTCAATGCGCTGGCCTCGAATTTTGATCTGGTTGTCGGCCCGCCCGATATAGCTCAGAGAACCATCAGCCCTCCAAGCGGCCAGATCGCCCGTGTCATACAGGCGGCCATCAAGGCCCGGAATGTCGCGGAACCGCTCGGCAGTCAGGGTCTCGCGTTGCCAATAGCCGGGCGTCACGCCCGCACCACCAATCCACAACGTACCGGGAACACCGATGGGCTGTTCGTCGCCTTCATCATCCAGAATATGCATAGAGGTGTTGGCGATAGGTGCCCCGATGGACACAGTGTTTTTCTCCGCATTTGCCGTGGATGACACCCGCTGAACCGACGACCAGATGGTTGTTTCCGTCGGACCGTACATGTTCAAAATTTCTGCCCGCGTGGCGCGCGACAGATCAGCCACCAGATCCCCCGGCAGGGCCTCGCCGCCCACGAACATCTGCTTTACACGCCCCAGCGCCGTGCGGGCCTCGTCGTTCATGGCAATCAGACGGGCCATGCTGGGGGTGCATTGCAGGTGGGTCACATCGTGGCGCACGATTTGCGCCGCGAGCGAGAAATCGTCATCATCCAGTTGCGTCGGAGCATTGGCGCGTTGCAACACCTGAGCCAGAGGTTTCAGCCCCTCCAGCACGGTGTCAGCGTCGATGCCATAATCGATCAGGCAGGCGATTTCATCCACGCCGATGCCTTTGAGCTGCTCGGTCCGCATCAGCGCGTCTTCAATGGTTCCAAACAGGCCTGCATCCTCGAAATACCGTTCAAAGGCGAAATCAAGGATTGCATCCATTTCATCCTCGGCCAATCCGCCAAGGTCCACGTCAAACGCGTTTGTCACGCCCTTGGGCTTTTTGAAAGCCGGAAAAGCCCACGCATATTGCTTGATCAGGCCCGCTGCGCTGCGCAGGTAATCCTTCATCGGCTCTCGCGCGATATCGCGTGCCGCGTCGCGCGTCGGTGCCAGATAGGTGTGCAACATCATCGTGACCTTGAAATCCACCGGATCATGGCCCGCTTGACGCAGGGCCGCATGGTAGATTTCAATCTTGCCCGCAACCTCGTCGATGGTTTGGCCCAATAGATGGGTCAGCACATTCGCGCCCAGCTCACCCGCTTCGCGCCATGTTTCAGGGTTTCCTGCGGTCGTCACCCAGACGGTCAGCTCTCGCGATACCGGGCGCGGTTGAGTTTGCACTGCATATTCGCCACCCGCAGCGGTGGCAAAAGCCACCTCTTCGCCGCGCCACAGGGCACGTACGGTGTTCAGCGCCTCGTACATCGCAGGCTTGTTTTTTGGTGGGGTGTTTTCGGGACGCAAAATGAAATCATCCGGCTGCCATCCCGAGGCAAATGCAATGCCCGCCTTACCGTTGGTCAGATTGTCGATCACCGCCCATTCTTCGGCGATGCGTGCCGGATGGTGCAACGGCGCCACACAACTGCCCGCGCGCACGCTAAGCCCCGGTGCAACGGCGGCAACGGCAGCCCCCGTCACAGAGGGGTTCGGATAAGGACCGCCAAAGGCGTGAAAATGTCGTTCAGGCGTCCAAAGCGCAGTGAATCCATTGGCGTCGGCAAACCGCGCGCCTTCCAACAGGAGTTCGTATTTTTTCGCGCCTGCTCCGCCGTCATTGCCCCAATAATACAGGCCAAAGTCCATGCCGCGATCCGACACCGCCATAGATGTTCCCGACACAGCCGCGCGGTTTTCATCACCTGAAATGACCACCTGAAACCCACGCGCAAGCGTGTAAAACAGTTCTAACACAGAAATATCGAACGCAAGGCTGGTCACTGCCATCCAGACCTGCCCCTTGGACGAATCAATATACGCGTCCATCCCGGTGAAAAAGTTGGACACGTTCGAATGCGTAACCATCACCCCTTTAGGCGTTCCTGTGGATCCGGATGTATAGATCAGATAAGCCAGATCACCCGGCCCGGCCCCACCATCGATATTGTCAGCCCGTGTATCGGAAATATCATCAATCAGGATTGTCTCTGCACGTGTATCCGGCAGGCTATCGACCAAGGCGCGGCTGGTCAAAACAACCGGTGCCGCGCTGTCACTCAGACAGTGCTGGACACGGTCCGCTGGATAATCCGGGTCCAGCGGGACATAGGCACCGCCCGCTTTCAGGATCGCCAAGGCCCCGATCACCAAGTCCAGCGAACGCCGCAGACACAGGCCCACGTTGTGCCCCGGTCCCACGCCTGCTTGTTGCAAAGCAAACGCCACAGCATTGGCACGTGCGTTCAACTGAGCATAGCTCAGGGTTTCGGCCTCGAACGTGATCGCAGCTGCGTCCGGCGTCTTGGCAACCTGTGCCTCGAATGCGCGCGGGATGGTCAGCGCCTGATCAAACGGTGTTTGCGTCGCGTTCCATTTCGCCAGCGCAGTCCGGTCAGATTGAGGCACGGCTTTGGGCGCGCCTTGCAGCGCCTCATTCAAGCGGGCGACGATCAGGTCCATTGCAGCCGAGGTCAAACAAGCGCCATCCATCATGACAGCGCCTTGATCCAGCAATACAGTAACCGCCGCATCCGGCACGGTCTGTCCACTTAAAGAGATCGCGAAATCTGGTGCAATCCGTTCCAGCAAGGCCGGATCACGCTGCATAAGGTCGCGCGCAAACCCGCGATGTTTCATGGCAGTTTCCAGCGCTTGGGCCATGTTCGCGCCCGACCCGGCATGCAGCGGCACCCACGGCATGACCAAATCCGGCGCCTGTTCATGTACCCTTGCAACTTCATGGGTCTGAAGCGCGACATAGCCCGCCGTTTGCCCCGCTCCGATCAACGCGCTGGCCGCAATGCGCGCCAGCATGTCAGATTGCGCAAGGCCGGCAGGCACGTCCAATTGGCGTTGGACCATACCCGCCGGACCCGCGCCGATATGCGCCAAAGGTATGCCCAAAGGGGTTCCTGATGTCAGAACACCACGCCAATGATCCTCGGACGGAGCCAGCGAGGCAAGGATGTCTCCGGTCTGCTCGGGCAGCGCGATAACGTCGCCAACCTCGACCAAGGCCGCAACATCCACCAAACGGCCCGCCAAATCGCGCAGACCACTGAAATCCAGAGCTGTGTCGCGCGCCATAACGCGCAAGGCATCACCGATGCTTAGAACAGAACCGGGCGCGCCCTGCCCTTGAGCCAGCGCCGCGCGCCCGACCTGAACAACCTGCCCGCCTATCGACAGCTTGGCGGTTGTCAGCGGGTTAACGTACCCTGCAAAATCCAGACCGCGAACCGCGTTCACAATCCCCTGCGCGGGTTGGGTCAGGTCCAGAAATCCACCATTCGCGGGCAGATCAGAGCGCGCGAAATATGTGCGATGGCGCAAGTCCTGTTTCATCCGTGCCGGGGCGTCGCTGGCCAGTTCGGTCATGACCTCCCCAAAACTGTCCATTGCCTCGCCGTAACACCGCGCATTCAAAGAGTGCGCGGTTTCATCGGGGGCAATGTCAAAGCGGCGTTGCAGAATGATGTCGCCCTCATCAACGCCACCGGTAATATGGTGCCATGTGATGCCGTGGCGTGGTTCGCCGTTGATCAAAGCCCAGGCGGGCGTGTTCAACCCGGCATATTCAGGCAAAGGGCCATCGTGAAAGTTGATCGCCCCCCGCGTCGCCAGCGCCAGCGCCGCGTCCGGCACAATGCGCAGGTTTGCGATACTCAGCAGCCAATCAAACCCTTGCGCCGCCACGTCGGCCAGATCAGAAATTCGGCGAACCACGGGCACGCCTTTTGCCAGTGCCCACGCCTGCACCTCGGGGTCGCGCGTGGCAACAGCGCACAGGGTTACACCACGGTCGATCAACATCTCGCCACAAGACATCGTCAGGGTTTCATCCCCGATCAGAACACATGAAAAATTGCTCATTTGGCGTCTCCTGCCATGTTCTTTTGCGCCAGTTGGCCGGGCTTGCGTCGCTTACGCAGCACGTTGGCCACGGCATGGGTGATCAAATCGCGCAGGAAATGCGGCGGATCACCCAGTGTCTTTCTGGACAGCGCCACGCGCACGCGCCACAGCGCGGCACCGATCACGCGTGCCAGCGTTGCACCAAACGCATAAAGCGGGCCGTGGTTTTTTGAAAAGTAATACTGCCGCGAGTCAAACCAATAGCCCGGTGTGCGCTGCCACTGCTTCATTCCTGTCGAGACCGAGCCGATATGAACAACCTCGGATTGAGGCACATAGACCACGTGCCAGCCCGCCCGCGCCGCGCGCAAGCACAGGTCAGTTTCCTCGAAATAAAGGAAAAACGTTTCATCAAACAGGCCGATCTGATCCAGCATTGACTGGCGCATAAGGACCGAGGCCCCAGCCACCCAATCGACCCGTGTCTGTACCTGCGGTATTGCCATTGGCACGACGTGATTCTTGAGTAGACGTGTTATGATCCCGGTACGCACCGCCCCCTCGAATTCACCTGCGATAGAGGGAAATCGAAAGGCCGTGGCGTGCGGGTCGCCATCCACACCACGGATCGCACTCCCCGCGATACCGATTTGGCTGTCGGCTTTCATGGCCGCCAGCAATGCACGGATTGCGTGTGCCTCGGGCCAAGCGTCCGAATTCAGGATGTAAACAAAGTCAGGGGCCGATCCGTCTGATAACCCGGCCCTCATGGCCACGTTATTGCCAGCCCCAAAGCCGCCATTGCGTCCAGCCGTTTTCAGGCTGACGCGGTCCCAGCCTTCTGTCGCAATCGCCGCGCCAATCAACGCGCAGCTATCATCGCCCGAGCCATTGTCGACGACCACGATCTCGCCTGCGATGCCATCCATTTCGCGCAGGGCAGCACGGGTTGCCTTGATGCTCAGCTCTGGGGTGCGATAATTCAACACGACAACCAGAACGGTGGGGGTATGGGGGGATGTCTTTTCCATCACATCACTCCGCAGCCGTCTGGTTGGCCCAGTATTGAGTTGAAGCCCATTGATCATCCGATCCGGCGGCCTTGTCGCCTGTTTGCACAGCCAGATCAGCCGCCTGCGTCAGAGCATTAAGATGACCTGCCAACACACTGACATTAGGTACCAATACCATACTGTCATGATTGCCTGGAACTTCGATCACCTCTGTTTCAGGCGCGTATTGCGTCCATTGGTTGTCTTCAAAAACATATTCGCGTTCTGAACTGACCCAATTGCCGCCCGACACTTTCCAATGCCGGTCCAGACGGGGACGGAACAATGTCAACGGGCCATGCCATGGGCGTGGCTCGTAAACACTGACTGCCGCGCGGAACGCTGCCTCGATCCCGGCGTTGTTGAAACTTCCCGCTGTGGAAGGTTCGGCGGTATGGTTGCGACGTTTGGACATTTCCCACGCGATACGGGCACGTGCCCAATCCATCAGGTAGGATGGCCCCTTTCGGCGCAATTCTTGCATCTTAATCAGAGCCTTATCCGCACGACTTAACGTTGGGCGCCGCGGTAGCGGCGTGTCCAACATCGCCAGAACGCCCACTTTTTGCCCATCAGCGCGCAGTTGTTGCGCAATTTCATAGGCGGTGATGCCGCCGCCGGAAAATCCGCCGATGTAATATGGACCGACGGGCTGAACGCTGCGCATTTCGGTGATGTAGTCTTTGGCCGCTTGCTCAATCGTCTGGTGCGGGGCCTCGTCCCCAATCAAGCCGCGCGCCTGAAGACCCCAGACCGGGCGATCACGCCCCATCAACAACGCCAAGTGACGCAAATTCAGCACGTTACCGAACATACCGGCCACGATAAACATCGGCGTGCGCGAGCCGCTCATGTCAGGATGCAACGCCACCAGATGACGGTGTTTAGGCTGCTCCAACGCAGGTGCATCAGGCATGCCATCATCACTGGCCGGTCCATCACTGGCGGGCAGGCGTTTGGCCAAATCCGCGATTGTCGGTGCCTCAAACAATACGGACAGCGGGAAATCCACACCGAAACTGCGCTTGACCTGTGCAAACAGCCGCACCGCCAGCAAGGAATGCCCTCCAAGATCGAAAAAGCTGTCAGCTATGCCAACCTGTTCGATCCCCAACAAGGCAGACCAGATGTCGGCCAACTGCCGTTCGGTCCCGGTTTCGGGCGCAATGTAATCACTGTCCAAATCAGGGCGCTCAAAACTCTGGGCTCCGCCTGTTTCCTCGGCCTGCACATGGCCAGCCTCGGCCACCAGCGCAGGCAGGTTCAGCGACGAAATCGCAATCTGCGCATCAGGACGGGCCAAGGCGCGGCGCAGGGCCTCGGGGCCTTCCTCCGCAGTAATGCCCAGTGAAATGTTGTGCATCAATCGCGTCTCGCTGCGCGACAGCGGTTGAGTGGATTCGTCTGTGTTCCAATCTATGTCACGCTCGCTCAGATCCGCACGCGCAGGCAAGCGCGCGCTTGCCAAACAGCGCATCCGAAAGCCTTTCGCACTGAAAACGACCCTGCCATCCGGCGTCGCCAGAACGATGTCAAACACGGCTGTATCCGCATCACCGCCCTGCCCCAATTGAACCCAGCTGACCACTTCGGCAGGCAGCGGACGATACAGCCGCAGCGCGCCGTAACCTGCTGGCACCCACAGGTGGGATGGATCATACCCGTCATGCAGCGACACTGCCCAGCCAGTGGCCAAATCCAACAGCGCAGGATGCGCAAGGAAGCCAGCGGCCAAGTCGCCTTGGGCCGCATCCGGAAGCGCCAGACGCGCCAGCCCCTCGGTCTTGCCAAACGCGGCGGACTGGACGGTGCGCCACCGCGGGCCAAAATCCAGATGTGCCTCTTGTGGTGACACAAAGGGCAGTTCAGAAACGCGATCACAGCGCGCGGTAATCGCATCTATGTCGATCTGTGGGGCTTCGTCGGGCAAGGCGCGCAGCTGTGCCTCGGCATGAAGCACAGTCCCATGACGGCCTTGTTTTTCGATGTCACTGCGCAATTCCAAACGCTGAGTGGCGCCATCCGGCACCATCAGCATATGGCCGGACTGAGATATCCCTTCGACTGAAAACGCGCGCAGGAAATAAAGATCGCACAGCTCAAACGGACGGAACGCGCCGTCACAGGCCACCGCCTCGGCGGCAAGTTCGATCACGCCGGTGCCGGGCAAAAGAGTTTGACCCGTACGGGTGCGGTGCTCGGCCAGAACCCAATCGTCGCGCGCGCTCAGGTTCAAATCAAAGCGCGTGCCCTCGGTCAATTCCTCGGCGCTGTTCAGCAAAGGTGCCGAAAGTGTGCGGGGTGTTTCGTCGCCCTCGCCCATCCGGCGCGCCATAGCATCTGCCGCCATACCGGTATCAGCCCAAACACCCCAGTTGACGGCAACCACGCGGGTCTGTCCCCCCTGACGGCTGTGCGCCACGGCGTTCAAATAGGCATTGGCCGCGACGTAATCGACCTGCCCAGCCGGACAGGTGATCGTGCTGGTGGAAGAAAACAGAACCAACACGTCCACAGCGCCATCCGCGAAGACCGCATCCAAAACGCGCAGGCCACCAATTTTGGGGGCAAACACCGTCTGAACGCTGGCGGCGTCCTTGGTCAACATAGGTGCGTCATCGATGGTTCCGGCCGCGTGGATAATGCCCGTCAACCGGCCGCAGATACCGGCAATCTCACCTGCCGCCGCCTGCATCTGAGCAAGGTCCGTTACATCGGCCTTGATCAGGTGAACCTTTGCGCCCTTGGCTTCGATCTGTTGGATCGCTTTGATCCGCGTCGCAGTTTTACCCGCACCGCTATATTGATCCCACATGCCGCGCGGCGGCAACGGGCTACGCGCGAGCAACACGATATGCGCCGCGCCGGCCTTAGCCATGTCGCGCGCGACGCTAAGGCCGATCCCACCAAATCCGCCGGTGATCAGATAGGCTCCACCATCTTTCCAAGAAGCGCTTTCGCCCGGCTCCAGCGGCGCGGCGCGCAATCCTTGGATCATCCGTTTGTCGCCGCGATAAGCCACGACGGCATTTCCCGGCTCGGCCAGCATATCCTCCAACAGGCGCGGCGTAAGCGTATCACATTTTGCTTTCCGCCGTTTCGTCGCAGCTTCTGGCGTTTCGATATCCAGCAAAGATATTGTTACCCCGGGAAATTCGCGCGGCATGACGCCGACAGGACCCAAAACACAGGCTTTCTCTGGATAGGCCAGCCCTTCCGACCCGACCCGCGCCGCGCCGGACGTCACCACACTGATATGAACGTCCCCCGGCATGGAAACTGCGCCCATAGCCTGCGCAAGGTGCAACAACGAGGTAAAGCCATGTTCGATATTGCGATCAAAGAAGCTGCTGCCAGGGCGGAAGGATTCCGCCCCTGTCACCAACCAGAAATGCGCGATCCGGTCCGGCAGGCGTGCGTCGCTGGACAAGGCAGACAGTAACGCCTCATAGCCCTCAACGCCTTGTTCTGGCGACAAGATGTATTCGCCAACGCTGCGCTGTTGAAAGCTGTCTCCGGAGCGAACGATGCTAACCGTGTGACCGGCATCACGCAGCCGCTCTATGACCGGACCACTGACACCCGCTTCATCACAAAATACAAGCCATGTCAGTGGCTTGCCCAGATCTGTTGAAACATCCAGATCGCAGTCTGCAAAGGCCGGTTTCCAGCGTTGGACCATGCCCCAGTCGGTCATATCCTCGTAGCGCGCAATCGCCGTTTCCATGCTCGCACTGGCGCGGCCGGGTTCGATGAAATACCGGCTGCGCTGGAATTGATAACCGGGCAACAAGACACGGTTGCGTCGTGCCTCGCCCCAGATCTGATCCCAGTCAGCCTCGATCCCGCAGGCCCATAGCCGCCCGATCTGTTGCAGGAAATAGGCATCATCCGCCATGTCCTGATCCGGATGGCGCAGCGCGCTCAGAACTTGACCGGGTTTGATATTATCGCCCATCTGAGTAAGCGAACTCAGCGCCTTGCCCGGCCCCACCTCAAGAAAGACGCGCGGCGTGTCCGACAGGGTTTTAATGCAATCCGCAAAATGGACCGTGTTGCGCAATTGCTGAACCCAATATTCGGGGTCTGTCGCCTGCTGATCCGTGATGTATGCCCCGGTGCGGTTGCTGAGGAACGGAATTTTCGGTGCTTGCAAGTTGAGTGTTTCGAGGAACGCTCGGAAGTCAGGCAAGATGCCATCCAGCATCCGCGAATGGGCGGCAATATCGATGGCGACACGTTGAAAATCAATATCTTGCGCTGTTAACGTTACGCCAAGCGCATCCAGCGAGGCCTGAGGGCCAGAGACGGCGCACAGGCGCGGCGCGTTAACGCTGGCGATGTCCAGATCGTCACCGATCAATGGTTCCAGTTCCTCCAGCGGCAAAGACACGCTTAGCATGCCACCAGGGGCGACCGTATCAAACAAGCGCCCGCGCAACAGGACCAGATCGATGCAATCTTCAAACCCGATGACGCCCGCCAGACAGGCGGCGGTGTTCTCCCCCATGGAATGGCCAACCAAAGCGGCCGGGCGCACACCCCAGCTGTGCCAGAGTTGCGCCAGCGCGTATTCAACAATCATGATCAACGGCAATTGGACCGACGGTTGTTTCAGCGTTTGTGCTGCAGCGTCTTCGCCCCCCGCATCGGGCAGCCAAAGGGCGCGTATGTCATAGTCCAACTGCGGCTCCAGATGGGCAAGGCCACGATCCATCCATTCGGCGAACACCGGCTCGGTCTCGTAGAGGTCGCGGGCCATGCCTGGATATTGTGCGCCGCCCCCGGGGAACATGAACACAATATCAGGGGACTCGCCTAAATGATCATGGGTGAACACGCGCAAAGGATCCCCCGCATCCAGCAATCTGGCTGCTTCGCTCGCGGTTTCGGCCACAACAATGCGCCGTTTATCAAAGGCGTAGCGACCGTTCTTTAACGTATGAGCAACATCGGCAAGCGGAAGCTCCGCGTGATCACCAAGATGCGCGGCCAGTGCGGCGGTATTGGCCTCCAACGCCGATTTGCTACGGCCGGACAGGCAAAGAATGTGAAACGGAAAATCGGATTCTTCTGATGCTGCGCGGGATGGTGCCTCTTGCAGAATGACATGCGCGTTGGTGCCGCCCACCCCAAGTGAGTTGACAGCCGCGCGGCGCGGCTCTCCATTCGAGGCCCATTCCACCAGCCGATCTGCCACCCGAAACGGACTATCGTCAAAATCAATCGTCGGATTAGGGGCTTCGTAACTCAGGCTGGGCGGAATCTGACGGTGATGCAGTGCCAAGGCCGATTTGATCAGGCCAACCACCCCCGCTGCCGTATCGAGATGGCCGATATTGGTTTTGACCGAACCGATCTGGCAGTATCCGGTTTTATCGGTCTGGGTACGATGTGCCTCGGTCAACGCCGCGACTTCGATCGGGTCGCCCAGATAAGTACCCGTGCCGTGGCATTCGATATAGCCAATGCTGTCTGCGCGCACGTCAGCGTCACGCAAGGCCGCCTCAATCGCCTCGGCCTGCCCATCTACTGACGGTGCCAGATATCCGGCCTTGGCCGCGCCGTCATTGTTGATGGCGCTGCCCTTGATGACGGCCCAGATGTGATCGCCATCAGCGACGGCATCCTCTAGGCGGCGTAGGGCCACCGCCCCGGCACCACTGCCAAAAACCGTGCCCTCGGCACGATGATCAAACGCATGACAATGTCCGTCCGGCGACAGGATTTCGTTTTCCTTGAACAGATAGCCGCGGCCCTGCGGCAACTCGATCGTCACGCCACCGGCCAACGCCATGTCGCATTCGCCATTCATCAACGCCTGACGCGCATAATGAACCGCAACCAGCGAGGTAGAACATGCGGTCTGCATATTCACACTGGGCCCTTTAAGATCAAAGACGTGGCTGACACGGGTCGACAGGAAATCCTTGTCGTTGCCTGTATGGCGCAGCAGGAACATGCCCACATCGTCCACCAGATCGGGATTTGAGCAGATGTTGAAGTAAAAATAGCTACCCATGCCGCAGCCCGCATAAACGCCGACTTTCCCGGGGAAAGTGCGTGGCGCGTGGCCGGCCTGTTCCATCGCGGCCCATGTCACCTCAAGGAATTTGCGGTGCTGGGGATCCAGAATGGCGGCCTCTTTAGGACCAAAGCCAAAAAACTCGGCGTCAAACTCGGCAAACCCGTCCAGTTTGGCAGCTGCCCGCACATAGTTCTTTTGGCGTAACCGCGCAGGGTCTTCGCCCGCCTCCAGCAATTCGACCTCACTCAGAGGTTGGATGCTTTCGACACCACCGGCCAGATTGCGCCAGAACTGATCGATATCCTGCGCGCCCGGTACAGTTGCCGCCATGCCGACAATGGCAATATCACCCGAGAACCGCGGTGCAGATTCGCGCGCACGATTGGGGGCAGAACCAGATGTGTCAAAGGCGATTGTGTCAGTCATAGGGTGTCAAGCTCCAGCAGCCGCAAAACAGGTTTCTCACGGCCTCATCTCTCTACAACAGCGCCCAATCGTTCCGAAGCACCCTTGCGAAATTTGGATGAAGTATGCCACGTAAATAGTTGCAATATATAACTACTTAAACAATATGGCGTAATTGTGTTTAACGCCAAGGCAGCGACAAAATTTGGTTAGGAAACAAATTGGGCGCGTTTGGGGAACAATGGCACAATATTGCCTTTTTTCAAAGGAATTTGCGCGAATCGCAAGGCACTTGCGCCCTTGTTAAACCATATTACGACCCTACAGCCGTTTTTGACGGGCTCGTTTTCCCGAAGTGGATGCGCCCATAACAGTACGCGGCGCTTTCACTGTCTCGTGGTTCGCATCATTGAGATCAGGCGCGCACAGCCCTCGCCGACAGGTTTCTGCGACCCCCAGAATAGCACCGGCCATCATCCATGTATATGGCGTCAGGATCGCATTGATCAGCATATCGATCATTGTGATCGCCAGCAGCAAGGCAACCGGCCCAAGGTAGCGCAAGATCACCCCGCTGGGCCAACGCTTCATCTGCGACCACAACAGAACCAGTGGTCCCCCGATCAACCCCATTTGCGCGATATACCCAACCCAGCCGAATGTGCCAAAAACGATGATCCAATTCCCGTCTGGGATCGTCAGGATTTCACCGGTTTCCGCATGCCGCACCAGATTGCGCCCCCAGCCTCCCCAACCGAACAGCGGCTTGACGTCTGCGCGCGCAAGAAGTTCCTGTTCGTTGTTAAAGCGATAGCCCAATGATTGTGCGCGTTCCGGGCTATAGGCCTCGGCATAAGCCAATACGTCATCCAGAGGAATCCAGCCATTGTTGCGCATCATCGGATAGAGCGTCGCAACCAGCGCAAAAACCAATGCCAGCCGCACTTGCATCCGTACATTGCCCATCAACATGACCGGCGCCAGCAACATAGCATAGATCAGCGATCCCAAGCTTTTGCACAAGACCAGCAGCACCAGAAGATAAACGGCAACGGCCAGCAACTTGGCCCGTTCGTGGCTCTCGACCACTCGGGAGAGGGCAATTGCGGCCATGGCTGCCGACATCACAAAAAACGCCAGCCACAAAGCATGAGGCAGAAACACAATGGGTCGAAAGCCGCCCTGACGGATCATCTGTTCAAAATCATGCTGGAAAAAGCCATAGACCCATATGTTGATCTGTGGGCTAAACCGAATTTCAAAAAGCGCGGGCAGTGAATAGGCCAACGCGCCGATGACCAACGCATATAGCAATTCGCGCAAACCGACCTCGGTGCACAAGTAACGGCGTGCCATGAAAAACGGCAAAACGATGATGACCTGATTGATCACCACCGACAACAGATCGCGCAAGCCCAGCCCCGGCAAAGACGCACCCGAGAATACGATCGGCGCCGTGTTGCCCAATATGCTGAACACGATCGCGTCGCCATTGGTCAGTACCGTCGGCACCACGCCAACGACGAACCCCAGAAAAACAATCCGCATTCCCCAGCTGTCCGGCCAGAATGAAACCGGTCTCTTCGCCATAAAGATGCAGCATAGGAAGGCGCTGATATTGGGGATCGACGTTTTGGTCATGTCCGGCACCAGAGGTAAATCGAACTCGGCCGATTGGGGCAGGATCAGGTACCCTCCTAGAATGCTCCAGATGATTGCGCGCTCCAGCGACAGTTTCTTGAACAGCGCAACACAGACAAGCGGCCAGATCAGCAGCATCAGATAAGCAAGGGCGTTGGGCATTGGTGCTCGGATCTCGGAGGGTGGGAATGGGGCCTAGAGGTAACAAATTGTAGCCGACTTATCATGGCTCGCGCGGCTTGTCGCGCGCCGGGTGGTCGTTTTGTTGTTGGTGTGCCACGGTAAAGATATGTAAAACCCGGACACCCCGCGCCCTGCCCCAAGACTTGTCACAGCCGAAAGCCACCCAATGCACCTGAGTACACGCGCGCACCGCATTCAAATCACACATGCCTCCCATGCCGATTTGATGGCGACAATTGGCACGCACCTGACCCAGACCACCGGATTTCGGATGGCAACAGTCAATCTGGATCATCTGGTCAAGATCGAGGAAAATCCGGCCTTTGCCATCGCCTATGACGCGCAGGACATTGTCGTGGCAGATGGACGCCCCATCACGTGGGCTGCGCGGCTGGCGGGATCCGACATTGAATTACTGCCCGGATCGGACCTTGTCGTGCCACTGTGCCGTCTCGCGGCCGACAAGGGGCGCTCTATCGCCATGATCGGCTCGACCGAGGCGGCCTTATGTGACGCCGCCGCGTATCTGACGGCCGCTGTGCCGGGGCTGAAGGTCGCGTACAGCCATGCTCCGCCTATGGGGTTTGATCCGAATGGCGGCGCGGCAGCCGAGGTTTTGCGCAGTGTTGAAACTTCGGGTGCAGGGATATGTTTTCTGGCACTAGGGGCGCCAAAACAGGAAATGTTGGCCGCACGCGGCGCCGGTCTGGCCCCTTCGGTGGGGTTTGCCTCTATCGGCGCGGGATTGGATTTTCTGGGTGGGCATCAACGACGCGCCCCTGCTTGGGTTCGGGCACTGGCATTGGAGTGGCTCTGGCGCGCTCTCAGCAGCCCTGCCCGTATGGGTCCGCGTTATGCCAAATGTCTAGCGATCCTGCCCGGCGTGTTGTGGCGGGCATGGCGCAGGCAGTAGCGTTACTTGTATTCGATCAGCCCCTGCTTGCGCCCTCGCAGCCGCTGAAGGTAATAGCCTAATGCGCCTTGTGCCTCGGGAAACTTTCCCAGTACGTTGAAAAACGCCCACTGCCAGTCCCGCGACTTTCGCGCCAAGCGCAGCACCTGCGCCGGATAGATCAGCGTACCCAGCAGTGCCAAAGGGCAGATAAGGCTGCCCAGCACAATCACCACAGGCAGTGCCGCCCCCCACAATAGTGCACGGAACGTTTCATCCACCCAGTGGCGCTCGGGGCCACCCCCATGGCGCGCGGCCCCTTCGGCAAAGGCGTGGCCAGCGCGCCGCGCCCGTCGCCACCATTGCCGGAACCGGGTCAGGCCTGCGTCATGCAGGGTCATTTCCCCATCCAGCCTCCAGATACCCCAACCCGCCGCGCGCAGACGCAAACACAGGTCCGGTTCTTCGCCCGCGATCAGGGTCGCGTCATATCCGCCAACTTCGCGCAACGCGGACATGCGCATCAACGCATCCCCTCCACAGGCCTTGGCGCTGCCGACAGGCGTGTCCCATTCCCGATCGATCAGCCTGTTGTAAACGCTGGCTTCGGGGGCAATCTCGCGGCGGCGGCCACAGACAACAGCCAGACCGGGGCGCGTCGACAGATAAGCCGATGCATCCGATATCCAGCCCGGTTGAATCGTGCAATCACCGTCCAAAAGCTGCACGAATTCGGCATCCTGCAACCGGTCCAGACCTGCATTGCGTGCGCGTGCGGCGGTAAAGGGCTGGTCCATGTCCAACATAACCACCTCGGCCCCCGCCGCCGTGGCCACAGCGACACTGTCATCGGTGCTACCACTGTCGACATAGACGATGCGCCCGACCTTGCCACGCAGTGACGCAAGGCACGCGACAAGGCGCGCGCCTTCGTTGCGGCCGATGACCACGGCATCCACACGCTTCCTACTCATAGTCCTAGTGCCGGGGCCATTTGATCGACGAACCGGCGCGTTTGTGCAAAGTCTTGCAACCGTGCAAACGCATTCTGGGCGATCCGGTGGCGCGCCACTTCGTCATTCAGATGCCGCCGGACCTGTACCTCAAAATCACTGAGATCCCATTTAACGGGAATGTAGGTTTCTCCGGCAACGAAAATATCTGGATCGGTTTCAACATGACTCATGTCCTGTTTGATCAGGACCGCCCCGGTCATCACCGCCTCATAATCGCGCCAACATACCTCGCCATAGCCAAACGGGCTAAAGCACAGTTTCGAGCTGCGCAATTCACGCAAAAACAGATCGTGCCGAATGCCCGTGCCCTTGACACAGTTCACATCCTTCAACCGATCGACCGCCTCGGCGCAGGCCGCGCGCATCCCTTGATACCATGGCGTGCCGCCCACCGCGATCCGGGCATGCAAATCAATGGGGCGTTTGCCCTGCGGGCGCTGTCCCTTGTCAAACACGGGCAGCATGAAATCCGCCGTCACAAAGGACGGCCCCAGATACAGCTGATCCCAAAACCGATGCGGCACCGGAAATTGCTGATGGACATGATCCAGCCCGAAGGCATGGCCATAGTAATCCATCAAGGTCGTGTCCCCAAAGGTCGGTTGCCCGTAAAGGGCACGATCACGCAGAAGGTGTTTCGTCAGATAGGCATCCACCAATGGCCCCACCATTTCGGCAAGGCGCAGATCGGTGGGTGCGAACCAATCCAGATACACGATACGCGCGCCGGGGTTCAGGCGCTTTATCGTTTCCAAATGGGCATTCAGCGCATCCAAAGACACGTCGAATTGCGTTTGGAAACAAACAATTGTCGCATCTTTCGGATGTTCGGCGCGGCCATACTCCTCTAACACCACCTCACGGATATCCAGATCATGGCGTGCGCGAAACGTGTCCGCGTAGTAGTGAAAGGGAAACAACTGGCTTTGTGGAATGCGATGATCGACGGACAATAACAACAGACGCTGCGATGCACCCATGTCAAAGGCGCGTTGGAAGGCACCTTGCCTGCGGCGCTGATAATGCGCCGCGTCGATCCTTCGTTTGATCCGGTCCCACATGATCAGCCCACCCTAAATCGCATCTGAAATCAGCCGCTTGGGCCGTGAGTCTTCTAGCTGTTTCGCCAGATTCAACAGGTGCCGCGCCCGCCCCGCATCCAACCCCTCAAGACATAGCGCATGCAAGCGATAGGCCGTGTCCGCGGACCGGCGCAGTTGTTTTGGCTTGCTTAGAAAGACCCGGCGGTGCGCCCGCGCCGCAGGCCCCAAGGCGTCAGTGATCCGCATGACATCCGCCGCACTGCGTAGCTTGTGCATCAATGATCCTTTTTTGGCACGCGGCGCGCTCAACTCATGCGCAAAGGGAATATCGGCGTAATCCGGATAGGCCTGCGCCATGCAGTCATGGTGCAGCTTTTGATCCTTTGTGACCGAGTATGGCAGCGACAAGCAAAAGCTGGCAAAATCATCGTCCAGATAAGGGCAAAACACAGTTTGCGACGGTGAAAGAATGGATTGCGGCACAAAGTTAATCTCGCGGCGCGTGCGATGATACATCCAGAACACCTGATACGGGTCCGGGGCATCCGCATATTTTTCCAAAGCGCGGCCGACATAGTCCAGCACCTCGTCATCATGCCCCGGTGAATACAACGCCCCCGCACCGCGCTGCCAATGGTCCTGCGAAATGACCCGGCTATGCCCCGTTATCAGCCCCCGGGCAATCGAGATAAAATCGCCCTTTTCGGCCAGCCGATAGAACGTCTCGGCGTCATTGTCCGGGTTGGTCAGAATATCGCCCGCGATCCCGTCAAAGGCCGCGCCGGGGCGATTCAGCATATAGTCATGCAAGGGCATCATCTGGGCGTGCTCATCTGCGCATAGGCTGGTCATCACGGTGCTGCGCAACGCATCCGCCAACCGTGGGCGCGCATAGCCCAGAATATCATGGCGCAGACCGGCGCGGCTGGCGACGGCACGCGCAGCCAGTGCCTCGGTATTCAGGGCCGCCCCGTTATGGTGAAACGTGACGCATCTGTCCGGTTGCCGCCCTTGGTGCAGCATTTCCAGCAAGGTATGGCGCGAGTCATACCCACCACTCAGCGGCAATGTCATCGGACCATCCCAAGCCGACAGAATGCGCTGCATCGCCTGACGAAACAGTTCGGTCATGCCGGTGACAGCCCCCTCGCGGGAAATTGTCTGGGCACGCGGCACATCGACGCCACCTGTGATATGGGTCCGGCCATTGTGCCACACCACCCGCCCCGAAGGCGGCAAGGTGCGAACGTACTTTAATGGCGTGTCATCGTTGATGAAAATCCCCAAACGGTGGAAAACAGCTAAGGCCCGCGTGTCCGGCGTGGTATCCGCCCCCTGTGCGACCAGCTCAAGCAAGGACGGCGACACGGCCACCTCACCGTCTTTTTCATACACATAGAGATTGAAGAATCCGAACCGGTCAACATCCCCGACCAGTTGCACGCCGTCCCAGTGCCAGCGCGCCTCAAGACGTCCAACGCGATGTTCCAGTTCAGGCGCAGAGTCCCATTGCGCTTGTCCGCGCATCACAGCGGCATCCCCCCCCATCCGCAAATGGATGTAGGGCGATCCACCATCAGGTGTCGTATGGGGCCGGATCATAAAGGCAGCAAAGCTCCGCGTGGCAGTTGGTGCCCATAAAAGGCGATCATTCCCTCTGGGGCAATGCCCGAGTGGTGCCAAGGCAGCACGTCACCGCCAAATCTGGCCTTCTCGCCACAGGCATGGATGCGCGGCGCCGACCGAAAATGCCCACAACCGATGCATACATGAGTGACGGGCCCGATAAATCCTAGCGTGTAATCACCAGATCGGCACATAATCCGCCCAACCGCTCGGAGTGGCCAAGCCGCAAGTGCCCCCCATGTGCGCGCACGATATCGGTGGTGATGGCCAAGCCCAGCCCAACACGTGTTCCCCTATCCTGATTGCGTCCCGGATCCAGCCGGGCAAAGGGTTTGACCGCATCGGCGCGTTGATGTTCGGCAATTCCGGGCCCGTCATCCTCCACCCGGATACGCAGCATCTTATCCGTCACGCGAACCGATATTTCGGCCCGCGTTCCATAGCTAACCGCGTTGTTGACCAAGTTTTGCACAGCGCGCCGGATGCCTCCGGCCCTAAGCGCCACCATACCAGAGCCATCGACCTCGTGCAGGGTCGCGGGTATGTTGGCCCTTGTGCAATCGGCAACGATCTGATGGATCAGGGCAACCGGGTCCACGGGCTGTGGTGCCCCATCCGAGGCCGCACCACGGGCGAAATCCAGAAACTCGTCCAGCAAACGCTCCATGTCGCGCAAATCACGCAACATCGGCTCGATCTCATCCTCTGATGTATCCAGCATTGCAAGGCTCAACCGCAAGCGCGTCAAAGGTGTGCGCAAATCATGGCTGACCCCTGATAGCATCAATGTGCGCTGCTCAATCTGGCGTTCGATCCGGGCGCGCATATT
Source organism: Roseovarius aestuarii (assembly GCA_027214255.1). Classification (GTDB taxonomy): domain Bacteria; phylum Pseudomonadota; class Alphaproteobacteria; order Rhodobacterales; family Rhodobacteraceae; genus Roseovarius; species Roseovarius aestuarii_A. Next base: position 10,311 of record JAPWHL010000002.1, on the reverse strand, counting down.
GATAAACGCGTGGCCCGCTGCACGCACCTCATTGGCACCTGCTGGGCGGTACTCGACACTTTGACCACGCCCAAACGCCTCAGCCGCGCGGGACAGCCGGGTGATCGGGCGCAACTGCCCGCGCAGATAGAGCGAGGCAATCAGCGTCATGACGCCCCCGAAGAACAGCATGTTTACAATCAGCTGATGCGGATTTGACGCCGACATGCGCCGCCGATCAAACCGCATCACGACCGGCCCGCGCGGCGTATCAAAATAAAGACCGACATGCTTGTTGTCGGGCAATGCCACGGCGCGCAACTCGGGCAGCAATGTATATAGCTCGCGGATCACCACGCGCCCGGTAAAATCATACCAACGCCGCTGATCCTGTTGCGGCACAGCTTCCGGCGCTAGATCCTCTATCTCGACTTGCAGCACATCCGCCAGATGGGCGGGTGATGGGCTATCCAGCAACAAGCGCACTTCGCGCGAGGCACTGGTCGTCATTTGCTTGGTCACACCCTCAAACACACGCTGCACAGACACGACCGATACGACCAATAGCAACGTGATCACTGGCAACAGCAGGATCAACGTGGCGCGGCCATACAGGCTGCGCGGCATATAGTTTTTCAGCCACCCGAACGTCATACTACTACGGTAGGGCGCAATGCGACGGGGCGAAACCGTCTTTTACATGATGAAGGCATGTATTTGCGGGGTACAGACCCGCGATTTTCCAATGTATCCTGTCCTCCCGTTCAGCAGGAGCTACCGCCAGTGACCGACACGACCGCGTTTGATCCCCCCTTTGCCGCCGCCATTCCATTGCGTCCGGGATTGCGCCGCATTCTGGCCCCCAACCCAAGCCCCATGACATGGCGCGGCACCAATACCTATCTGCTGGGGACGCGGGCCTTGGCGGTAATTGATCCGGGGCCGGACGATCCGGCCCATCTGGATGCAATTTTGGATGCGCTAGACCCCGGCCAGAGTATCAGCCACATTCTGGTGACACACGCACATTTGGATCACTCCCCTCTTGCGCCTATCCTGTCAGAGGCAACCGGTGCTCCGGTTTATGCTTATGGCGATGCATTGGCCGGGCGCAGCGACGCCATGCAGGCGCTTGCCGAGTCGGGCATGTTGCAGGGCGGCGAAGGCATTGATACCGCCTTCCGCCCCGATCATTGCCTGACAGATGGGCAGATTGTTCAAGGCGATGGTTGGCAAATTCAGGCCCTGTGGACGCCCGGGCATATGGGCAATCACATGTGTTTTGACTGGCAGGGCCAAGTGTTGTGTGGAGATCTGGTGATGGGTTGGGCCAGTTCTCTCGTATCTCCCCCCGACGGCGATCTTAGTGATTTCATGACATCGTGCCGTCGCTTGTTGGCACAGGGCGCAACCACCTTGCATCCCGGTCATGGTGCGCCGATTTACGATCCCGTCGAGCGCATCCGCTGGCTGATCAATCATCGCGAAACCCGTGAATCCTCAATTCTGCACGCCCTAAAGGCCGGTCCGGCCACCCCGCACGAGTTGGCACGCGCGATCTATACCGACACCCCTGCCCGGCTGATGCCCGCAGCGACCCGGAACGTCCTTGCGCATCTAATTGATATGAGTGGAAAATCCATCATCACCACCGATGGAGCACTGCACGCAGAGGCACGGTTTCAACTCTCAAAGCAAGCTGAGCAAAATTAGTCCAAACTTTTCTAACAAACCCTCTGGACGCCCCGCAATGCCGTTGCTATACGGCACCTCGTGTTCCGGCGTAGCTCAGCGGTAGAGCAGTTGACTGTTAATCAATTGGTCGTAGGTTCGATCCCTACCGCCGGAGCCAAATCACCCTTAGGGTATTGATTTTGCTACAAAATTGAATTTCACTCCGGTGAGATTCTGGCCTTTCAGGATATTTGTCACACAAAGTGTCACACAGGTTGTCACACAACCTCCCCTGAAGGCTTTTAGCCGTTTCGATCATTGCAGATGACGGTTCCGATCAGGAGCCAATATTATGCATTCGCCCTCTCATCTTCTTAAACGCGGTCGAATTTATCATTTTCGCCGCCGAATCCCGAGGTTATCCACAGGAAATACCTATATTCAGACGTCATTAGGGACGTCAGACGAGGTAAAGGCATCTATATTGTCCGCAAGACTAAGAGTTGAGATGGACAAGCTGATGAGCGGTTTTATTTTATTGACTGAACCTCTGAGTGACACGCAGGTCTCTCAGTATTTCAACGTCGTTCTGAGCGATATGCTTCAGACAACTGATCGCCAAAATCGAATGGCACGCATGTCGGGCCGGTTTCGAGAACGCGATGAATTTTGCGCGCGCGTCAGAGCAATCGCACTGAAAAGCCTGATCGAAGATGGTATACGCGATAACCTTCCGCCAAAGCGCATAGATCCAGCGTGGACCAAAGATGAGCTCGAAACGGCTGTACGCATGTATCGGCTCGAAGCCGAGGCAATCAAAGGAGCTGATGCAAATGAACGCATCAATACGATTCATGAGGCTGTAAACGGGCTGAAAGTTAGTGGTCTGGAGCATCGTGCACAACTGCGAGAAGCAACCCTGATCGCCAAGTACAAGGCGCAACAGTCGATATTCTCCTCTGAGCGCGTATCCGTGCTAGATTTGAACTGAGGTGCCCCCAGTTTCCTAGACATCTTCTTGATTCACTTTGCACTGTCTGTTTTCGAAAAGGTAGACCAATATGTTGGAGAGGGTTTCACTTATGAGTTGTATGCTAAATAAGTAGGCTATGCCGATTTCAATTTCACCAGTCGAAGAGAAGGGTTGTTGGTCCGGGTCCACATGGACGATCGACAACGAGGATGAACTTGCAGAAATGATTGCACGTGTGGCCATCGGACAGTCCCGAACCGTGGAGCGGATCCTACGGGCCACCGGTGACTTACCCGCAGGCTATCCAAAAGGGGGCTTCGAAGGCGCAAGGAAGCTACTGACTGTTGGAACCGGTGACAAAACTTATCACCGGGATGGCTGGGTGTTTCAGGTCATCTCTTGGATCGCTGCACATCGATTCGATGAAGACGCGTTGATCCGCTCACCCCAGATGATCAAAGCTGACAAGGGCTTGGACGGGCTCATAATCGAGTTCGATGATGACGGCATTGCGCAAGTAGTCATCTGTGAAGAGAAAGCGACCGAACATCCCAGACAAAAGGTCAAATCTCAGGTCTGGCCAGAGTTTGAACATTTCGAGACAGGTGCGCGCGACAATGAGCTGATTGCATCGGTTACGTCGCTACTTGAGAAATCGGATGATCCGGATCCCGATCAAACTGTCGCCGATATCCTTTGGAAGGAGAAACGTGCCTATCGGGTGGCCGTGACAGTCGGTGAAAAGCACGCATCGCTAAAAGGGCGCAAGCGCCTGTTCAAAGGGTACGAAGGCAAGGTGTCGGGCGACACAGAACGACGCCGCGCGGAAACCTTAGTGTTAGATGATGTGCGTGGGTGGCTGGACGGAATTGCTAAGCAAGCGCTTGCGGCAATAAATGAAGCGGAGATCGACAGCCGTGTATGATCCAGAAACAGCAGCTCTCATTCGATCCACGCCAGAACTTGATGATCTGGATATTGAGGCTTTACCAGATCGGCTCGCACGCGCATTTGCCGAAATTGTATCTGCCCGCGTGATGCTGCGCGAAGGCGACATCGATCTTGCATCGCTCAATGACACCACACGGTTTGCACGTCGGCTGGCCCAAACCAACGAAGCTTTGGTGGCAATCAATCCTGATCGGGAAAACCGAGCTGCTGCAGGCTTTGTTGCGGCGAGCGCTTACCAGTTGTTGTATCAAGCCCAGGCGCTCTCGGAACCTGAACGACCTGCTGCGTTTGTGACACCTGAAGGAATCAGTCCGGAAATCTCAGCAATGCTGCTTTTTCTGGTTGCTGAAGCATCGGCCGACGCGGCGGAGGTTGCTTCTGCCATGCGCGTACCGAGCGGTGACAGGCTTCAATCCGAATTGATCCTTCATTTAATCATGTTGGCAAACGGCCAGGTTGGTCGGATTCGACAGCGCAAACGACCTCGACAAGTTGATCTTGTCACTGGTTCGGGGGGCGAACGCGCAAATGCGGCGCTTTACTATCGAATCTTGCGCGGCATTCGGGCACTTGCCTATGTTCTTCAGGGACAGCGCATCAGAGGATTTGTGGATCCGATCGCTGTCTTCACTGAAGTCAAACAATTAGCTGCGCCCGGCGCAGAAGAGATCGCAGAGGGATACCCTGAAAGCGCAGTCGCGGTATTCCCTGGGCCATTTCACTTGGCAAGTCTTCTGATCGCAGCAGGTTCGGCGCTAATTGGCAGCGCGGTTGTTAACTTGCCTCCTCCGAAGGGAGTGGATGGAGACCGGTGGGCTACTGCAATGAAAACGGTCGCCGAGACGCGACCATATCTTTGGCGCAATCACAGAGACGCTGTTGAGCAAGGCTATCTGGAAATTGGAACGTCCTCGGCGATCGGTTTTCCAACCGGAGCCGGCAAGTCGACAACAGCCCAACTCAAGATCCATGCAACGCTGTTATCAGGCCGCAAAGCAGTCTTCCTGGCCCCCACCCATGCCCTCGTGGACCAGACAACGCGGGACCTCCGCGATGCCTTCCCACGGGCAACTGTGCGCGGCGAGCGCACCGACGAATTTGGGTTTTCGAGCCAGGGAGAAGACCTACCCGACCTCATGGTTATGACGCCCGAGGCCTGCCTGCTTTCAAGCCACATGGAGCCAGAACGATTTGATGATGTCGGCCTACTGATTTTCGACGAGTGCCATCTTATGCATGACAGTTCAGATGGGGACCGACGAGCGATCGACGCAATGCTCTGTATCTTGGGATTCACGCGTGTCGCACCTGATGCTGATATAGTACTCTTGTCAGCAATGATGAAAAATACGGATGAACTCAGCGGTTGGCTTGAGGAGCTTACGGGTAGAAAATCTTTGCCTCTCGACAATGCATGGAAACCCACCCGCCAACTCAGAGGATGTGTTGTTTATGACGCCAAACGACACGCTAAGCTGGAAAAACTGCTAAGAGCCGAACGAATAAAGAAGCCAAAGGGAGGCGTTCCGGTCGCCGTAAAGCGTCAGCTCACTGCCACGCCAAAAGGGTTCTTCAGTGTCAAGCAGACCTGGGCGTCTCAAGTTCGGCGAGATTATACGCTGGTTCCACTGCTTGATACCGCTCTTGAATTCTCAACCAACAAGTTCTGGAAGCTGACACCCAACTCTGGGGTTGTCGCAGCGTCCATTGCTGTTGCAGCTGCGCAGGCCGGTTTGCGCACGCTTGTCTTTTCGCAGTCCATTCCAAACGCGTTCTCGATCTCGGAAAAGGCTCGCAAGGCGCTTGGGGATTGTGACGTCAAACTATCCGAAACTGAGCAGCGGTATTATGAAGTTGCTGTCGATGAAATGGGGGGAGCTGACCAGCTCTATCTGACACTCCAAAATGGAAAGCTTGTGTCGCAGGCGGCCACGCATCACGGCCAACTGCTTCCAGAGGAAAGGCAGCTGGCCGAAGCACTCTATAAGCGCGATGACGCTCTGTCTGTCCTCGCTGCAACCCCAACACTCGGCCAGGGTATGAACCTGCCCGCAGATCTGGTGATCATCGCAGAAGATAGCCAATACGACGTGGCATCCGGACGCAAAGACCTCTTGGAACCGGAAGATCTCCTCAATGCTGCCGGGCGCGCGGGGCGGGCTGGCGAAAGCGCGACAGGCATCGTCTTGGTTATCCCCGGGAAGGTTGTTCCGCTGGATGATGCCGAAAATAGGATTGGTGGAAGATGGACGCGTCTCCGCGCGATCTTTGGCCAGTCTGACCAATGCCTAGTTTTGGACGATCCGTTTACTGCACTGATGGATCGCATTCATGACAAAGCATCAGATATCGGCGATCTGGAACGGTATGTCGTCGCGCGGCTTGCAGAGACCGATCAAAGTGAAGACGGTGTCCTCGAAGTGCGGCTTGGTCTATCGAGAAGCTTCGCCGCGTATCGCAAACGGCAGGATGCAGAAGAAGATTGGGTTGAAAGCAGGACAGCAGCCGCCCTTTCTCTCTTGAAGGATGATAACGAGGAGCTTCCCGTTGAATCCCTGGCTCTGCGCAACATCGCCTCTATGTTGGGTCTTCCCGAAGATGTCCTGAAGGACCTGTCAGATGCCCTTGTCGAGGAGGGGTTTCAGAGTTTTCAGACGGTTGAAGTATTGTGTGATTGGATGTTCGAGTGGCTGGCTGCAAAGCCTGAACATTTGGCACGAGTGATCAAGCCTGACAGTTTGGAGTATCTGTTCGGAACAGACTTCAAAAAGCTTAAGGACGACGCTCAGCGTGCATCCTTTGCTCTTCCAAAATTGCAGGCAGCGTTGAAGCTGTGGATGAACGGCAAGCCTCTCAAGTCGATCCAAAAGGCCCTGTCTGACAAAGCCCGAGACACTAAGCGCAGTACAAGTGCCCGAAAGTTCGTTATTCGGCTTATTCCGGATATCGCACATTTGATGGGAGCCCCTCTTCAGATCTTGCAGGGTCACATAAATGTACACGCCGATGAAGAGATCAGTCCAACTACTGCCTTGGGTCTTGCCAATCGTTGCGTCAGACGCGGCTTCTCTAGCGCGGATATGGCAGCCTTTGGGACACTAATGCTGTCAGCAAGATGGTCTCGACGTGAAGTGCATAGAAATTTTGCGACCATTACACCCTATCTCCGTCCGGCAGGTGAGCACGAAACCGTCGATGGACTTGAGTTGCGCGTTGAGTTGGCTTCAGATGAGGAACTCAACAACAGAAGTTTTCCCGATCCGCTCCAAGACGATTGATAACGGACGATACAGCAACTTCGGTTCCCCGCGCGTAGCACTGTAAAGGCCGTCGAGGTGAACCGTCGGGTCAAACCAGAGAATAACATTCGAGCGTCCGCTTTGTTGCGGGAACGTAGATCTCAGTGCTGCCGCAGAGAAGGTCCGCTTCCTGCAGATTCTGTTGAAAAACTCTTTGGTGCATCTACAAATTTCGTAAAATTGGGAAATCGTTCCCTCGCAACCTGATTCCTCCCACTGGCGATGTCAAAATTTTAGTAAATCAGAACTTTGCTCTGCCAAATTTAGAGCCAACGCGCTGAATCAGAGTTTTTCAACAAAATATGCCCTTTGCGACTAGGTCAGCTACACGGCCCTAACCGGACGTTCATCTTTAGACTGAGTGCTGCAGCGCAGTTTTACCAAACCGGACATTCATGCATGGCGCAACATTCTCAAAGGATGAAGGTAGGCTGAGCGGACTCAGCGCCAAGATCAGCGCGTTACACACTGATATCTTCGGTTGCGATGTGCAGCCCCTTAACGGTACACATCGGAGGGATAGAAGACAGTTCGGTCAGCTGACGATATGCTGGAGGTGGCCAAACAGGATCAGTCTGGAAGATAAAATGAAAATACAAAAATTACATCTGCAAAACTTCCGGTGCTACAAGAAAAATGAAATAGAATTTGAGCCTGACCTGACTGTTTTAATCGCCGACAATGGGGTGGGCAAAACTTCTATTCTTGACGCATTAGCAAAGGGTTTCGGAAATTTATACAAGGGATTTCCCGGCGTTAAGACCCACGATCTTAGCCCTCTTGATATCAGAATTCGAGAGAGCGAAAAACAAGAGGATATGTGCCTCCTCACTTACTTGGCTGAGAGTGATGGCCAGTATTTCTTTTGGGGGCGGATAAAGAAGAAGAATTCTGCGGTACCCAAGGATGTTCAAGCGTCCATGCAGAACGTTGCTATCGAAGACGTTCTGAGCGACAATCTTGAAGATGAGCCAAGCATCCTCTCACCCATTCGAAACAAACACGTAGAGATAATGCATGCTTTCAATCAGGGCGTAGACTTTAGCCTACCTGTCATTGTTTATTACGGTACACAGCGAGCAGTGAGAGACGACGTAAAGAGAAGGCGCGGCTTCAAGCAATCTTTTACAAGATTTGACGCCCTTACGGGAGCTCTCGATGCCGAGAGCAATTTTCGAAAGGCCCTTGAGTGGTTTAACGCTATGGAGGAAGAAGAACGTAGAGAAAAAGTTCGGCGCCAAGATTACGCGTTCGAGGACCCTAATCTCAAAGCCGTTAGACATGCGATCTGCGAGCTGCTTCCTGACAAACATTCTAATCCAAGGGTGGAAGTTAGGCCTGTTCGCTTTGTAATTGACCAGCAATTGAGCGGTGGCGTCAAACGCACGCTTCGGCTAAGTCAGCTCAGTGACGGGTATCGTATTGTTCTCGCAATGGTCATGGATTTAGCCCGTCGCCTTGTCGAAGCGAACCCGATTCAGACTAATCATGACCCATTCAATGTTCCAAGCATCGCCTTAATTGATGAGGTCGACCTACATTTGCACCCCGCTTGGCAACAAGATATCTTGGCATCACTTCTTAGAGTCTTTCCGCATACTCAGTTCATTGTTACAACCCATAGCCCGCAAGTGCTATCAACCGTTCCTGCTCGAAGTTTAAGGAAAATATCATCAAATCAAGAAGGCATACAAATCACTTCGAACTATAAGTTCCTTTCTGGGGCTCGTTCTGACTACGTGCTGGAAGATATTTTGGGCGTGGAAGCTCGGCCACAAAACAACAATATGGTGGTATTACTTAATAGATACAGAGAGTTGCTGGAGAAAGACCAATGGGACACCGAGGAAGCCCTAAAACTTCGGGAAACATTGAACGATTGGGGTAGAGGTTTCGAGAAAGAATTGGAAAAAATTGACGTGGACATCAAGGTTCGAGAATTTCGCCGAAAAAAGTAAACTGTTGATTAAATCGGATTTTTGGGAAAAGCATTGAAGTACATAGAGAAAAGCCCTGAACCCGAGTCGCTAAACGAATACCTTACAGGGGATGTAGGCACTTGGGAGGCGTTCAGGGATACGGGTGTATATAAAGAAGTGGTTAATCAGCTTCTTATGGACCAGCGTGGTATTTGTGCTTATTGTGAAGTCGACCTGATCATTGCAGATGGGGTTGGATATAGCGACCTCCGCGTCGAACACTTCCATCCTAAATCTGATAATCATCCGACTTGGACGTTCAATTGGGAGAATCTTCTTCTTACGTGCTGCGGCGGAAATAGAGATTATATATCTGGTGATGCAGAGGGCCGCTTTACTTCTCCCGATCATTCTTGCGACGTGCCTAAAGGAAATAAGGTGTTGGACGGGGTGATCTTGCATCCTGCGCAGGAAGAGGACTTGAAAACCTTGCTTTTCAAATACCATTCGGATGGTAGGATGGAGGTGTCCGAAACGTGCCCGGAAAGCAAAAGGGATCAAGCACACAAGACTATTTCCGAACTATCTCTTTCGCCTGAGAGAGCAAAAAAGGGAAGCAAGATTGCGACACCAAGGCTCGTTCGCATGCGATCTGCCTTTCTAAGCGGTCTTTTAGAGCAAGTGCAAATTCTATTGGAGCAAGGAAACGATATCGACAAGGCCATGGAGGCTTTGGCAGAAATCTTATTTCCGGAAGATGAAGCGCAAAATTGGACGAAGTTTTTCAGCTGCGCACGTTGGTATTTAGGTCCCGCCGCCGAAAAAAGATTGGCAGATTTGGAGTGCGCCTAATGCCCTTTTATGTTGGGATTGCTTTCAGTCGGACCCTATCCAGAGTCAACTGCCTCCATCAAGAAACCTGATCTTTCCAACGTTTTCTCCTGCAAATAGCTGCCCTTCACATAGTTCGCGGCGAATGACCTGTGTGGATGGCTCCTGCATAGCAAGACATTTTTGATCTGATTTGTGCATTTGTCAGAAGCAGTCATGTGTCCGGCCTGTTTGCGCGGTTTTGACCGCTGGCCCTGATGGGTTCCGCAAACCAAGTTCCTATCAGCTTTACGGGCTATTATGCCCGCGCCATTCGGCGGAGTGTCTTGGCTTTGGCGGCAGACTTATGCACCATCATCTCGCGGGTCTTGCTAACTCGTTGTTCCTTTCGTCTCAGGCTACAGTGCGTGGGCTGTAGGGTTCGTTGCGGGTCAGGACAGCCCAGACGATCCGGGCGGTTTTGTTGGCCATGGCGACGGTTGCGACACGCGCAGGTTTGCGTTCAAGCAAGGATGTAAGCCATTTGCTGGCTCGCTCGGGGTGGGATCGTGTTTGTCGAACGAGTGATGTCATACCAACGACAAGCAATGATCGCAGATACTGGTCACTGAGGTGCCCCTAACTTCCTAGACGCCTGCCTCGTTCATTTTCTGCTGTTTCATTTCATAGTCAACCGGTGACAGCA